>CAJMSQ010000001.1 GCA_905216095.1 uncultured bacterium
ATTCTCCAAAAATGTCGGACGATGTTTCAGACCGACTTTCTCCATCAATACTTTTAACGATAATTGTTCGTTTGACAAAGCTAATAACAAAGCGTGAACTTGTTCGGTTACTTGTACGGTAGGTTGTTCGGTACTTGTACGGTCGATTTGCCGGACTGTTAAGTGCAGAGTACCTATAATTGGTTCTCCAAGCGGCCAAAAAACTGTTTTTATAGCGGGAAAATACAATTCCTTGACAGTTGTGGACAAACGTAAATAAAATTATCCACTTGCGCACTGTTTGTCGGTTCGTCTGTCATTTCCTTGTGCTTTCCTGTTGGTAATCTTTACTTTTTTTATTAGCTTTGCGGGAAGGAAAAACATGTTTTTTCAGTCAGGCTAATAATGATATGGAAGAAATAACCGATTTCAGTAGGCTGACCGCGTGTCTTTCGGGGCAGGGACGGCGGCTTACGGTGGCTGTGGTCTGCGGTACGGACGTGTCTACACGCGAGGCCGTGTTGTGGGCCGTGAGGGACGGTTTTGTCAGGGCCGTATTCGTGGGTGGCACCGATGTGCCCCCGGTCGATGATGACGATGAGGTGGCGCCCTATGTGCGCCATGTCCCTGCCGCCGGTGCCGAAGAGGCTGCCCGCAAGGCGGTGGCCATGGTGCGTGCCGGCGAGGCCGACGTGCTGATGAAGGGGCTGCTCAATACCGACGTGTTGCTGCATGCCGTGCTCGACAAGGAATGCGGTCTGTTGCCTCCCGGCAATGTGCTGACCCATCTTGCCGCGGCCGAAATTCCGGGTCGCGACCGGTTGCTCTTCATGACCGACGTGGCTGTCATTCCTTATCCCACTCCCGTGCAGCGGCGGGCGCAGGTGGATTATGCCGTGCGCATCTGTCGTGCCCTGGGCATCGGCGTGCCGCGCATCGCCCTGGTGCATTGTTCCGAGAAACCGGGCGACAAGTTTCCGCATACGCTGGACTATCTTGACATGAGACGTGAGGCAGCTGCAGGCCGTTGGGGCGAGGTGCTGATGGACGGTCCGCTCGATGTGCGTACGGCCTGCGATGCCGGTGCGTTGCGGCTGAAGGGTATTGTCTCGCCGCTCGAGGGCCGGGCCGACGTGCTTGTCTTTCCCGACATAGAGGCGGGAAACACGTTCTACAAGACGATTACCTGTTTTGCGCAGGCTTCCGTGGCCGGTATGCTGCAGGGGGCTTCCTGCCCCGTGGTGCTGTCGTCGCGTGGCGATACGTCGGCGTCAAAGTACTACAGCCTTGCGCTGGCCGTCATTGCGGCGCAGGTGCGGTGAACACGCGGCCGCGGCCGTTTTTTTCTTTAATGTGAATAAAATAAGTCAATGTATATACTTGCAATCAATCCCGGTTCGACGTCTACGAAGATAGCCGTTTACGAGGACGAGAAGCCTACGATGCTCAGCAACATCAGGCATACGGTCGGTGACCTGTCCCGTTTCGAGCGGATTGTGGACCAGCGCGATTTCCGGCGCGACGTCGTGCTGGCCGAACTCAGGAAAATGGACATCCCGTTCCGCTTCGATGCCATTATCGGGCGTGGCGGTCTGGCCAAGCCCGTGCAGGGTGGCGTTTACGAGGTGAACGAACAGATGTGCCGGGACATGTATTTCGCCCAGCGGCGTCACGTGTGTAACTTGGGTTGCATCATAGCCTATGAACTGGCCGCCATGATTCCCGGTTGCCGGGCCTTCACGGCCGACCCGGGCATGGTGGACGAGCTGGAAGAAGTGGCGCGCATCACGGGGTCGCCCGACATGCCGCGGGTGCCCATCTGGCATGCGCTCAACCAGCGCGCCATAGCCCGGCGTTTCGCACGCGAGAACGGAAAAAGATACGAAGACCTCAATCTCATAGTCTGCCATATGGGAGGCGGCATTTCGGTGGCGGCGCATCGCAAGGGGCGGGCCATCGACGCCGGAAACGGACTGGACGGCGAAGGGCCTTTCTCGCCCGAACGGGCCGGGACATTGCCGGCCGCCGACCTCATCCATCTGTGTTACAGCGGAAAGTACACGAAAGAGGAACTCCTGAAGCGCATTGCCGGGCAGGCCGGACTGGCCGCCCATCTGGGCACCACCGATGTGAAGAAAATCATCAGCGACATTGAGGAGGGCGACAAGCACGCCGAATTGGTTCTCGACGCGATGATTTACCAGACGGCGAAGGCCATTGCCGCCGACAGCGCGGTGCTTTTCGGCAAGGTGGATGCCATACTCGTCACCGGCGGACTGGCGCACTCGGAATACATCACCGCGCGGCTGCGGCGGCGCATCGACTTCCTGGCGCCCGTCTACGTCTATCCCGGTGAGGACGAGATGCAGGCCTTGGCCTTCAACGCCCTGTCCGTGTTGCGCGGCAAGCGCGAACTGAGGGTCTACGAGTGAGCGGTGGTGCGGAAGAACAACAGTCAGACAAATGCAGATAGATTAAAATCATTAATAACAATCACATGAAAACCATCAGAAGTTTTATGTACAAGAAGATTCTTGTCAGTATTCTCTTTCTTGCCGGTGCGTTCTCCGCACTAGCCGACGGAGATTTCATAGCTCATCGCTATGACAGTTTCAAGGCTTGCCGTGTCACGGACCGGAGCATCGTGTTCATCGGCAATTCGATTACCAACATGGGCAACTGGCACGAGCATTTCGCGGACAATCCCTTGGTTGTCAATCGCGGAAATTCGGGTGCGTGCTCCTATGAGGCCCTCGAAAACCTTGAAAGTATCCTTATCGGTAAGCCGGCCAAAATCTTTGTGATGATTGGTACCAATGACATCGGTTCCGCCACCGGTACCCCGAAAAGCATCGCGCTCAATGCCGAAGCCATGATTGAGCGCGTCAGGAACGAAAGTCCTGACACCAAATTACACATCGTCAGCACGTTCCCTTCGTCCAACGGACTGAGGTCACCCGAGAACCATGCCGAAATCAACAGGCTGCTCAAAGAGGTGTGCACCCGCACACAGACCGAATTCATCGACCTTTGGGACGACATGCAGGGTATTCTCGACAACAGTATTTCGGCCGACCACCTGCACGTGACGGAGAGAGGCTATTACATATGGAGCAACGCGCTGTTGCCCTATCTCGGCGATGACTTCACCTGCACGCTGCCGGCCACGACCGAGGCCAACAACACCTACAAATGGAACAATGGCAACGGATTGCGCGTGAACATGCTGGCCTCGCTGCCCATCAAGGCCGACGACATCCTGATGATAGGCGGCGAAATGTTCAACAACGGCGAGTGGCACGAAATGCTCCACAACCCCCACGTGAAAAACCGCGCCGCTACATACGGTTATGGCGATTACCTGACGGCCGACTGGAAAACCTTTATCGGCTACATGTTCGACCTGAACAAGTCCGTCAAGGAATGTCCCGCCCAGATTTATCTCAACATAGGCTCGCAGGACATAAACACCGGAGTGGCCGACGACGTGCTCAAGGCCAACTATCGTGCCTGCGTGGAACTGCTCAGGGCCAAGGCGCCTCAGGCCTCGTTGCACCTCACCGCGCTCACTCCCCACAAGGACGAAGCCAAAAACCGGCGCACCAAGGATTTCAACGCTTTTGTAGCCTCCCTGGCCGAAGAGTTTGGTCTGCCGTTCGTCGATTTGTTCACCGCTACGGCCACCGCCGACGGCGCCGCCGACCCACGCTATGTCACGACGGAGCTGAACGCGCCCTACATGTCGGCCCGCGGCTATCTGCAGCTGGCGCGTACCCTGGCTCCATTCATCGGTGACTGCACTGTCGAGTCCGACGAAGATTTCCTCGTGCGCTACGACATCATCAATGCCCGTCAGAAACTGGGCAACCTGCTTTCGCTTACCTACACCACGAAAGCCAGCACCGCCACCGGTTTCGTAAACACCGAGGCCGTCGAGGCAATCATTGCCACACGACCGGCCATATATTCGCTGCTGAACAAGCAGGACGCCACGGCCGAGGAAATGCTTGAGGCATACAACACGTACCTGCCCCTCTACGAAGCCGCAAAGAAGCTCAATCAGCCCACCGAAGGCCGTTATTACCAGATTGTTTCCCTGCGTGGAGACAGAATCGTCAATATGACCGACCCCACCACGATGGTCAGCACTCCGCAGTCCGCCGCCGACCTCCATTCGACTGCCACGATGTGGATGTTCCGCAAGCGCGCCGACGAAAGCTGGAACATCGTGAACCGCCTCTATCCTTCGATGTACATAACTCCCTCGGCCGGAGTAAGCAATTCCGAACCCGCCACCGGATGGACCATCGACAATCACGATACTAACGGTGCGTACATCCTGACAAGCGGTTCCGCACAGTTCCATCAGCTCAACAACGGCGGCCTGACCGACTGGGGCGGCGGAAACAACCACGCTGACCAGGGCTGTGCCTTCTTTATCAACGAACTGCCCGACGACTATCCCGCACAGGACCCTCCGGTAATAACTATTGTGACAGACCCTCAGGGAAGTACGGACAGCAAGGTCATCGTCTATACCATCACTGCCGAGCGCGAAGCCAAGAACGTGTCGGAAGCCGCTTCGGGCAACTGGATACTGGGTACCGACGCAAAGGGAGACCTTGCCCAGTGGTATCTGTATGAAAGGAATGACGGAACTTTCGACATCTGCAACGTCGAGACCGGCAATTATATCGACCCGGAGAACATCAATGCGTCGGTTGGAAATCAGTTCATGTCATCGGCGCAAGCGCCCGCTGCCGGCTGGTCGTTCACGGAAATCGCCGGCGCTGCCGGAAAATACATCATCACCAGCGGACAAAGCACCCAGCTCCACCAGGCCAAGAGTCCCTGGCGCATCATCAACTGGGGATACGGTTCATCCGCTGCGGGTGAGTTCCGCACCGACGACCCCGGTTGCCGCTTCTCGCTCACGGGCGTGGTAACCAAAGACGAAACGACTGCCATCGGCCGCATTCCGGCTGCGGGAGTGGACGAGACGGACGCTCCCGTCTATGACCTCAGCGGCCGCCGTATCGCCAAGCCCTCACGCGGCATCTACATCCAGAACAACACTAAGAAAATCGCCTTCTGAACACTTGACCCGCCCTTTTAGGGGGTGAACGTTGAACTTCAGCGAGACTGTCTAACAAGTTGGGACAGTCTCTTTTTATAGTCTAAACTGGCTAAAAAAACAAGGCTTTCATGCTGAAATTCAGCGCGAAAGCCTTTGTCATGCCATAGATTTTCAGTATATTTGTGTTACGAATAAACAACTGACAATCATAGTATAACATGGCAAAGTTAGCGATAAAATCTGACAATAGAAAACAAAATCTACTTCTTCCACCATCGCTGGATGAACTCGTGCCCGAAAACCACATGGTAAGGGTTGTTGATGCGGTCATAGACCGTCTTGACATCAGCGATATCCTCTCGACCTACCGGGGCGGAGGCAACAGTGCCTTTAATCCTAAGATGATGCTCAAGGTGCTGGTCTTCGCATATCTGAGCAATGTATACTCCTCGCGGCGCATCGAGGAACTACTCAAGAGGGACATCTATTTCATGTGGCTTTCAGGCATGAAGCGTCCGGACTTCCGCACCATCAATCATTATCGCGGCAAACGGTTGAAGGAGGGCTTTGACGCGGTGTTTACCCAAGTGGTCAAGCTACTCCATGAAGAAGGCTTCGTGTCGTTGAAAGTACAGTATATCGACGGGACCAAGATAGAATCGGTTGCCAACAAGTACACGTTTGTGTGGCGTGGTTCGGTTGAGAAATATGATGCCCGACTCAAGGCGAAAACCGAGGCTTTGCTCAGACAGATAGAACAGAACCACTCCATAGAGAGCCGTGAAAATCCCGCAGCCGAGGAACTTACAGCCGAGGAAGTTGCCGAAAGGGTCGGACGCATCAAGGAAAAGGTTGATGCAGATAACCTGAGTAAGGAAGATCGCAAGGCCCTGAAACAGATAGAGACGGATGCCGTGCCGAGGATGAACCGATATAAGGAGCAGCTCGAAACCATGGGTTCCCGCAACTCATACTCCAAGACCGACCCGGACGCCACGTTCATGCGCATGAAAGAGGACGCTATGCTAAACGGTCAGCTCAAACCCGGCTATAATGTGCAGATATCCACAGAGAATCAGTTTGTAACCAACTTCGGTATCTATCAACGTCCTACCGATACCCTCACGATGATCGGCTATCTGGAATCGTTCAAAACCAGATACGGTGTGCAAAGTGAGGAAGTCGTTGCCGACAGCGGTTACGGCTCGGAGGAGAACTATGAGTATATGTTCCGCAACGGTATGAAGCCGTATGTCAAATACAACATGTTCCATGTCGAGCAGCGGCGCAGCTACCGTAACGACCCGTTCCGCGTATCCAACCTTTTTTACAATCCCGACGGCGACTTCTTCGTCTGCCCGATGGGACAGAAAATGAAATTTATCCGTCAGGAAAAACGCTATAATGCAAGTGGTTACCAACAGACGGTCAGCGTTTACAGAGCCAAGAGGTGCGAAGGGTGTCCGTTAAGAGGGCAATGTCATAAATCCAGACGCGACCGGCAGATAGAAGTGAACCACACACTTGACGACTATAAAGTCAGGGCAAGAGCACTTCTTACAAGCGAACAAGGACTCAAGCATAGGAGCAAGCGTCCTGTTGAACCGGAAGCAGTGTTCGGCCAGATAAAGGAGTGCGGCAGGTTCAGACGACTCAGACTCAAGGGGCTGGCCGGAGCGAAAATCGACTTCGGTCTGAAAGCGCTTGCCCATAATCTGAGGAAACTTGCCCTTGCATGGGCAAAATACTCTTTCTGTGATAAATCTTTGTCTTCACAAACACCGGAACGGCTTTATACAAACCCTCATCTAAGATTTTACCCAAAGCTTAGATCAGGAGTGGCAAATGCAGCCTAAATCTTCTGATTTTGTGTATAAAATAGAGACTGCCTAACTTTGGTTGTTAGACAGTCCCGCTGAAGTTTAATTATGAAGTGTCAAATCATAAGAGGTATGCGAGAGGAAATGCCGCAGGATGGCACTTTTGTTTTCCCTTCCGGTCTCATCCTTCTTGCAGCATCAGGAAGAGGGCGAGCCAGTGGCAGACCGTTCCGGCCAGCACGAACAGGTGCCAGATGCCATGGAAGAAACGGCGGTCGTCGTGGGCGAAGAAGTAAGTGCCCGCCGTGTAGAAAATGCCCTCGGCCACGATGAGCGAAAGCGTGGCCGCCGACAGCCGCGTGAAGACGGGGACGGCGATGAAGACCACGCTCCATCCCATCGTCAGATAGATGGCCAGCGACAGGCGCGGATGCCGGCCGGTGTACATTGCCTTATAAACGGAACCGGCCAGTGTGATGCCCCACAGTGCGCCGAAGACCAGCCAACCGCGCAGGCCGCCCACCACGCCGACGCATATCGGCGTGTACGAGGCCGCTATCATGACGAATATGCTCGAGTGGTCGAACACGCGCCACAGCCTTTTTCCTTTTCCCGGTTTCCACCAGTGATAGAAGGTGCTGCAAAGGTACATGAACAGCATTCCGGCGGCGAATACCGATATGCCGAACACCACTCTCCGTCCGTGCGGCGCACTCGAGGCGATGATGACCGCCGCGCCCGCTACGGCCAGCAACGTGCCGGCGGCATGTGTCAGCGCGTTTACCTTTTCTTCGTCCGTTCGTTTTTCCATATTCGGTTATTGTCAGGATTAATGTTTGTTCATGATGTATTCCAGTTACGTGGGACATTATCTTCAAACGTTTCTGTTTACTAACCGTATCTGCCATTTACGCATTATTAAGCAACTGAATAATCCTAGCCTTTATATTTTCATATGTTGCCGTAAGACGACCTTTTGCTGCTTTCGTCAAACGTGATGTATGCGACATGGCATCACGTATAGGTTTATATTCTATAGCATCTCTTCGCAATGAAGCCTTTTTGATTTTGTCGGTTTCATTATCGGCAAGGTATGCTAAGTCATCCATTGCACAATAAAATAGCTCAGCATCATTTTCCCTAATATCGAAACTAATATTAGCATTATTTTTATGCGCTTCGGCTTTTTGTTTCCAATCCGCGATCTGCTTTTGCAATTTTTCTGGAATCTCTATTTTCTTATCAACAATATACTTTCGGAGAAGATTTTCTGCCACAAAACATTCTCCATACGAAGAAAAGTTGAATTCTGCGTCTTGTCCCAAATCATTGATCCATTCTTCGACTTTTTTTCGACTTGATACATTTGTTTTGGGTGGTACGAAATCATCTGCAACAGCATTAAAAAGCTCCTTCGATTTACGCTCTTTTTGAGTCAGTCGTTTGTTTTCAGAATCTCCATCTTGTTTCAATTCCGTTCGCCATACATCCCAATCTTCAATAACAACCTTCAATAATCTTTCGATTTCTTTTAAAAAAATGATAAATTTCGGATCGTCCGACACTACACCTTCACGGCTACTTGTAAATCTATCGCTTTCATCATCCAATGCATTATAGTGTATTTGACCATATAAATAACTTTCAACGATTCGAGCTGTTGGTATGTGTTTCAAAATATCTTTCTCGCGTAATCGTCCGTTAACATACAAATCAATACTTACTTTTTCTTCAGACCCTCTGATTTTTAACATAGATGGTTTTTCGACAGATGCAATGAATCCAGAAACTGTTTCAATGTTGGCTTTCAACGGTTTCTCACGTTTTAATCCTTCGCTATTATGTAATCTTTCAGAGATGTATGGATCGATAGGATTATTAATTTTCCACAATAGTTGTGTATCGCCAATCAAATCATTTAGTTCGTCTAATGTTATTTGCTTGCCGTTCAAAAATATATTAAACGAAGAGTCCAACAACGAAAAGCGAAAATACAATGCGACTAATTTCCGAATATATTCGATCCTATTTCGGATTCCATCATTTATTTCTTCAAATAGAATTATAGTTCCGGAAGTCATTCCTTTTCCATAATTTTCTATAATGGAAGTATCAGGAATAGACAGTTTGTATTCATTTGCAGAAACATCATCTTTGATTGCTTGGTCTAGTCCGGAATTATCTATAATGCCACCAACTAAATCCGTATTCATCGTTTTAGTTAGAACAGTAATCTTTTTTGCACAAGATAATAACGCTAATTTCCCGATGCCTTTACGCCCGATGAACGGTCTCCCGTTCGTCGTCTTCGAAACATTATCTTTTCGTTTCGAGTAACCGATTTTCAAAAACTTATTTTGAAAATCACTTTCGCTCATTCCCCGTCCGTCATCCTCAATTACGAAAATATTTTTATCACGGTCAATTGTAATACGGACATTTTGAGCATCGGCATCCCACGCATTCGAAATAGCTTCACCCAATACAGTAATGAAACTTCTATATAAGTTTCTACCGAGATGGTTCAATATGCTTAAAGAGATATTGAAAGTATAAGCGGTCATAATTCTAATTTATTTGCGGTTATATGTGTTAGTATGCTTTCTGCTATGACTTCTCCTAATCTCGGAGGTACAGCATTGCCTATATATCTAGATGCTTTGGTAATAGCGACATACTCTTCGTCAGCAAAAAATTTATATGTTTTCGGAAAAGTTTGTATCAGGGCAGCTTCTCTAATAGAAATAGCCCGGTCTTGGGTCGGGTGCCCGAACCTGCCGTTACCTAAACCGGTACATTGAGTTGTCATAGTAGGGGCAGGTTTTTCCCATACCATTCTCCCGTAAACACTCCCGAATGATCGCCCTCTATCGGTTTTATGACATCGTAATCGCAAATACTCCGGCCAATCTTTCCAACTACCTCCATATGGAGTGTGATGAAGGCGTTCAAGATTCAATGACGACAATGCTTTGGCTCTATGCAACGGGTCGTTTTTATCGGTTTCTCCGGCCTTGATCTCGGGTAAATCACCGATCGTTTCTTTCACTGTTTTATATTCATTAGGCTTATGTGTAGGTTTGATCAATTTGATATCTCCTAATCGCGAAGCCAATAACACCAATCGTTTTCTAGTTTGCGGTATTCCATAATCCGGACAATATACAGGTCTTACCCATACATAATACCCTTCATTTTTCAAAAGATTCTCGAAATCGGTTAAAACAGGTTTTTCTTTGAATGATAAGATTTGAGCTACATTTTCCATCGTAACGATGTCGGGGTGTATCCCCTTGACTATTCGTCCGAATTCGTATAATAAATCGTATTTATTCGGATCTTTCTTTTTGTTTTTGAATGCATACGACGAAAACGGTTGGCAAGGAGCGCATCCTGCCAAAACTCGAATAGAACCTTTTCCGTAAATTGTCCGTATTTCATCCGGAGAAACCGCCTTAATATCTTTATATATAAATTTCGCTTCGTTATTCGTTTCATAGGCATATTGGCAGGTCGCATCAAGATCATACCCTGCAAGGATATTGAATCCCCTGCTTTTCATTCCGAAGCTCAATCCGCCGATACCGCAAAAGAGGTCAATGACTTCTATCGGTGGAAGCGATTCCTTTTTAATATCATTCTTTTTCATAATCCGATTTCAAAACAGAATATACTTAATTCGATAATCGGTCTATTTCAGATCGAATCTGCTCCACGACTTCTTTATTGGCTATTTCGCCATCCAAACTAAATACTATAAATACATTTCCGCCATATTGCTCTTTGAATGATTCGAAACTCGCTTTCATCCGTTCCGTTAGAGAATAACTTCCGAAATTGGCACTTGCAGTTATCGGCTTGATTTGTATGCCTATCGCTTTATCTCCGACTTTTGCAATATAGTCAATATCTCCGGCATGATCCAATTCGGGATCGCTTTCTTCAAAAGTTATGTCGGAAAATATTTTGGCTAAACCATCGTTGATAACGGACTTTTCTCGTAAATAACCGTCGTAAGTACGATTTATGGTAAGATTATAAATATAATCAATACAATCTTGTTCAGTCAACTCTCGAAAAGCGGATTCCCATTCGGGTATAACGACTTCTGTAATTTTAGCATATAGCCGTTCTCCTAATTCTTTCAAACTTTCTATCGTTATTTTTGTCGGGTTCTTACCTGCTGTATGGGCGTTATCGAAATACCATGATTGCCACTCTTCGAAAGAGGATGGTTGGCAATCACGTATAAGAGCCATAACAGCACCGACTTTATTAGGACGGGATAATTGATAAGTTTGGCAAGCATAGTTCAGAACTCGTTCCTTTTTCCCGAAATTCATTGAATATCTATCCATAACATTATAGGTTTATCAGTTTCTCGAATTTGTTTTTATATTTGAAATCAAAAGAATAGTCCACGTCTGCCAAACCATTTTTCAGCATATGTGCATTTATAAAAGTCTTGTTATCCAAGTATAAGTAACACAACAACAAATCTTTATCATCATACTTTACGGCATCGTAACGCAAAAAGACCTTCCTGCCTTTTGTCTTTTCCACAAGAAATTCTGTCGCATTAGCATTGACAGATGGCTTTTCTTTGATTCCGAGCAGTCGTATGGTAAGTCCATTGTTCAATACAATAGTATTTGGTGACAAGATCGTTTTTACAGAAAAATACTCTTCCCGTTCTTTCTTGTCTTTATCTATCCGTGAACCGAATTGCAATTTCTTAATCTCGATTTTGCATTCCATTTTGTGCGGGTCACTGAATCTATAAGGCAAAGTTTTCATCTTTTCGTCGATGTCGAAAACAGATCTATCGTTGCTGTATCTATATTCTATATTGCCGAACGAAAAGGATGAAGCGACCTTTTCCTCATAGTATTTTTTATAATCGGGATTTATTTCATACCCGATAGAATTACGTTGCAGATTACGCGCTGCCAAAGCCGTAGTTCCGCTACCCATGAATGGATCGAATACCGTTTCTCCAGCAAAAGAGAACATTTTGATTAAACGGTGCGGCAATTCTTCAGGAAAGACAGCAATATGCCCATCTTGTTTTGCTCCGCCAAAATTCCAATGGGAGGCAAAAAAGGTATTCCACTCCTCTTTCGTCATTGCCGAGCATTTTTTTTGTTCGGCAGTGGGAACTGGTGCTTTGCCTTGCTTTTTGAATATCAGAATGAACTCATAATCGATTTTCAGAATACCGTTCCGAGGATATGGGAAACTTCCCATAACCGCTCCTCCACCGGTCGTGTTCATTGTGGTCTGCTTTTGCCATATAATCGCTCCCATATAATCCATTCCGAGCGACTCGCAAAAACGAATGATTTCTGTTCTTATAGGTATTACTTTATAGCGTCCGTAATAAACGGAGCGAGCGAATTGATCCCCGATATTTACACACAAACGGCAACCGTCGTGCAATATACGATTGCATTCCGACCATACGGTATTCAAATTATTGATATAACTTTCGTAACTATCATGGAATCCGATTTGACTATCGGTTCCATAATCTTTTAATTGCCAATACGGTGGCGATGTAATTATCAAATGAACGGATTTATCCGGGATCATAGATAGATTCCGACTATCACCATTAATAAGCGTATGCGTTGTTTTTATTTCCATATTCTATCATCCACTATTATTCTCAAAGCCTTATCAGCAATGTTTTTATCTTTTCCTATAACTGCGTTTACTCTATCTGCAATCCAAAGGCTTAGTAATTCATCTCGCTCAATATTCAATATAGAGGAAAGATGGACTACTTGTTCTCTTTTAGCGAATCGATCTCCACGTTCGATTCGGCTATACATAGATATATCTATGTTTAGAGCTATTGCTAATTCTTTTTGTAGCAATCCATTTTTAATTCGAGCCTCTTTTATTCTTTGAGCAAATAGCATTTTATGTTTCGTTATTTGTCATTATTTGACAAATGTACAGTTTTTATTTGATTCGTGCATAATAAAAGCCTCTGTTTTTAACGATCTCACGCTTTTTTATTGAATGACACAATCTTATGTCTAAATTGATATTGCAACCAAAAGAGAAAAATATGATGTTGTTTCGTATTCTTTTTAACTGCGCTGTTGATGGGAGGAAAGTGCAAGAAGAGGCGAAATTCAGTTTAGTTTATCCCATTAGCCTATATATGCTAAATCAAAGTAAACTAAATTTAGGTAGGCATATATGCCTTTCCATATGCCTATGACTTGATAGAAATAGCTACCTTTGCGAAGAACAAAACCCCAATAGGGATATACTCATAAGACTGAGGTTTGTCATTTTCTCTTTTGGCTGCAACAATTCATTGATGCGCTTCAACAATATATTCTCAGAAGAGCGATTAGTTGTTAGGAAAAATGGCTTGAAAAACACTTTTAGTACGACCAAGTGCAAAGGATGAAACTAAGTGAAATGTGAAAAACGGAGAATCGCTTAAATTATTGATTTTGTTCCTATTTTGTTTCCTTTGCCAGTAGAATAAAACGCTATTGCGTTGGTATGTAAATGATTAATCATTTGTAGAATAACATTTCTCAGGTATATCATGTCTTTCAGCCGGATGCCGTCTTCAACGATGGGATGGTCGTAGTGGTCGATGAAGAAATTCTCCACGCGGTGGGAATAGGTGAATCCGCAATGCCGGTAGAACAGGCGGGTGGAGGGGACGTCGCCCGTTCCGACAATCATCCGTTCGTATCTTCCGCTATAGTATGCTGTCAGGAAACGGATGAATGTCTTCCCGTATCCCTGCCGTTGCGCATCGGGGACTACGGCCAGGTTCTTCAGTTCGCAGGTGTTTCCGCCTTCGTCGGTGACCACACAAACGGCCTTTACACCGTTGTCTCTGAGCACGAACATCTCGCCGCGCTCCAGATAGCGGTCTATCATAGACTCCTGTTCATCGCCGAGGAGCAGGAGACCGAGGTATTGTTTCCTGTCCGTCAGCACCCGGGTTATACAGACTTCGTCCAGCCGTTCTAAATCGTTTTTTGCCGCTTTTGTAATATTGGAACGAGACTTTTCCACTGTATCCTTGTCCTGCATATTCCGGTTTGTTGGGTTTCAGGCGCAAAAGTAGCTGAAATTCATGATACATTCTTCCTTTCGGAGAATAATATTTCGGTCGGGTCGTTCATTGCAAGCGCATGGAGCTTTGCGTTCGTGGTCAAGGGAACCTTAGTTGTTTTTATGTTCGTACCGGTTTTCCGCCTCCCATCGAAGGGACACGGCTAAACCGCGCGGGGATAAATGTTAAATATATCCGTACCACTTGCACGGGTGGAAATATCTAACTATTTTTACAGATGAAAAAGCAGAAAAGCGGGGCGGCGGTTTAACCGTCCCGAAAGCCTCAACGTCTAAGACGAGTTATAACAAACTCAATCTTATAACCGCGAAACTTCAAAACAAATCTAGCTTGTTTCATTTCTGCAATTTCTGCAAGTATTAAAGGTTGTCCGTACTATATTCGGACGTTACGCCCGGACTTTCCGGGACTTACAACGGGGTGCTACTAACGCCCCGTTTTTATTTGTGTACATTGCAAGCTGTTTTAACGGCTCAGTAGAAAATCAGTGGGGATAAGCATAAAGTTTTGCGATACGGAAAAGGAAGAACTTCTTGTCGGCAACACCTCTGAGGTTGGCCCTGAAGAGTTTGATTTTGGCATTGAATGACTCTGCCATTGCATTGGAAGAGCGATGGTTGTAGAAGTTTAGTATTTCATCGTAATGCTCGTGGAAAGTCGCGGCAATGACGTTGAATGAATGGAATCCGGCTTCCTCCACCTTATTGTACCATTTGGCCATCGACAGCCGGGCTGCGTCTTTGATTGTGTTCTTTGAGAATATCATCCGCAGGGAATGGCAGAGTCCGTATGCCTTCTGTATGTCCGGATATTCCTCAAACAGTATTTCCGCCCGTCGTTTCTGCCTGTCAGTCCATTTGTCGGCAGACTTGAACAGCAGATAACGCGACCGGATGAGCAGTTCCTTGCGGGTGTCGCCATTGGGGTATCGGAACGGGACATAGTCCTCTCCGTTCAGTTTAGCCTCCTCCATCTCGTCGTTGGCCTGTTGTATGGCATCCCAGCGGTGCCTGATCCTAAGTTCCTGAACCGCGTCACAGGCAAGCTTCTGGATGTGGAACCGATCGATGACACGACTGGCTTTAGGGAAAACTGTACGGACAATCTTACGCATTGAATCAGACAAATCGAGAGTGACTTCCTTGACCGCATCACGTTTGTCATCGTCAATACGCAGCAGCACGGCGATGACATCTTCTGATTTTGTACCCGCCACGACGGCCACCAGTGACCGCTCTCTTGTACGGGCATCGCGATTGGTGACAAAGGTGTACAACTCGCCATTGGACAGTGAGGATTCATCTATTGCCAGCCGTGGTCCAATATTGTCGTCAAACAGCAGCCACTCGTCAGCGTGCTCAAGCTGCTCCCAGTCGCGGTAGTTACTCAATGATTCCTTATATTGTTTCTCGAACGTATGACTGTCTATATGATAGAATTCCTCAAGCGTACGGCAGGTCACCGGGGATGTCTCCATACGTTTCTTTAAAAAAAGCCCCGAATTCTTTGGAGTAACGTGTGCCTTTGGCTACGACATCCAGATCTATCGGTATGCTGAAACTTTTGCCCGTACGGGTATCTATCCAGCGCCTGCGTCGAATCCGGAGAATCACCTTGTGGTCTCTTATAGGAAAATCCGTGACACTGACTGCCTCCATGAAGCCTTTGGAATCAAAATGGACATCTCCGCTTAGCTCAGGATTCATCTTCTCATCGAGACTTACATGTATCTCCGATTCTGTCTGTTCTATGCCGACGATTGTAAAGTAATCAAGTATCTGCGCGGGCAGAACCATCTGTGCCAGCATCTGTAAATGTTCGTTTTCCATGCCACAAAGTTCGATATAACTTTTGACTATGAAAATTTTATCCCCATTAATTTTCTACTGACCCGTTTTAACTACTTTACGCAAAGCGTATCCGTTCTCTCACAATATACACACGGTACAAAGGACAACGCATGGCCTCATTTATAGTCGTCGCCGTTGCCGTCCTCCAGCACGCTCATCTGCTGGATGGCAATGCGATTGATCCTGACGAGGCGTTCGCCTTGCGGCATTACGACCCAAATATTCCCAAAATGGAATAAAGCGGAAAGTTCTCCATCCACTCCTGGTCGCGATAGTCGGACATGGACAGACGCATACCCTTAAGGTTGGGGTTGTCATTGATGAAAGCACGCAGCGACTTTGCCTTGACATTCTCTTCCGCCTTCACCTCAATGGGAATAATCCTCGACTCCTTCTGCACTATAAAATCAAGTTCACCGTCACTTCTTTCGTTGCTCCAGTAATATATGTGAAGGCTGTCGAGGGCTACCATCTGCTGCAATACATATTGCTCTGTGAACATTCCCTTGAACTCTTCAAAGATATTGTCGCCTACCAACATCATGCTGGCCGGCGCCTCGCTCAGTGCCGCCAGCAATCCGAGGTCGAGGAAGAACAATTTGAAAGCCGACATGTCTTCATAGAATTTCAGAGGCAGTCCCGCTTTCTTCACTCTTGACACCTTATATAATATGCCGCAGTCCATCAGCCACTGGATAGCCAGCTCGTAATCGGCAGCCCTTGCCCCCTTCTTCATCACGCCATAGACGAATTTCTTGTTCTCTTTAGACAATTGGGACGGTATGGACCTCATCACCATCATTATCCGCTGCACATTGTTCTGCGGAGCGTGTTTAGATATGTCATTGGTGTATGCGGTGAGAATCCGCTCCTGTATCTTTCGCACCATTGCAAGGTCTCTCTCCTTGACAAAGCAACTGACAGCTTCGGGCATGCCGCCTACATAATAATATTGCCGGATATATTCAATGTATTTGCTTTTCAGTGCCGACAGCAGTTGCCAATCGGGATTTTGCAGCAGGCGGCAAAGCTGTTCGTTGCCTGTTGCCCAAAGAAATTCCTCATAGTCCAATGGATGGATGTCTATCATATCGACCTTGCCTACGGGGAATGATGTACCGGGATGCAACGCTATTCCGAGCAGAGAGCCGGCAACCATCACATGATGTTCGGGAGCGTTTTCGCAAAAATACTTCAAGACTCCCAGTCCTCTGTTCACTTCCTGTATTTCGTCAAGGACGATTAGCGTCTCGCCGGCCTTTACGTTCACACCAGTCAGTGCCTGAAGAGCCAGCAGGATTCTATCGATGTCATAATCCTTGTCGAACAGTCCCCTTAATCTCTCATCAAGGTCGAAGTTGGCATAAAGAACATTTTTATATTCGTTTTTGCCAAATTCCTTCATCAGCCAAGTTTTTCCGACTTGCCTTGCACCTCTAAGTATCAAAGGCTTGCGATAAGCAGAAGCCTTCCATTCAAGGAGTTTTCCGTATGCCTTTCTTTTCATGACTACACTTCTTCGGACGAATAATTATCACAAATGTACACTTTTTCGGATGAATAACCATCACAAATGTACACTTTTTCGGACGAATAATGGGTTTTATGGTTGAAATCGGCCCGAAAAGAGCCTTTCCGTACAATCTGCCATTAAAGAAATAGGTACGTATTAGCAGGCCGCGCCCGCCCAAAATCCTGCTTTCCAATGCATACGGAAAATAAAAAACAATCTTTTCGTTTGTTAAGCAAAATAAATTTCCTATCTTTGTGACCGTGCATACCGCAAGGATGCACATCTTTTTATTTGCTCAACTTTCCCATACGAATTGCGACCTCGATAAGGAATAACGAGCATAATCAAAAACCAAGGAACTGCGCCTTCACACGGCGCAGGCTTCTCCATTTGGTTTTTGAAGGCCGTCGCAAGCCTTGTATGGGAAAATGGCAGGCCTGCGCCGTTTTTCGTGTCCGTGCGGGAACGGCGGCGGGTGGCCGAGGAGAGGGAACACTTATTAATAATTAAAAGCAAATAAAAAGATGCGTAATTTAAATTTTTCAAAACTTTTCTGCATATTGGCTTTCATCGGCCTTGCAGGATTCAGTTGTTTTTGGACTGCCGAATCACTTTACATTTGGCAGCCGTCCATCACTCTTGTCGGTGCATGGCTGATAGCCGTCGTATTCTATGTAGTAGCATCGCTATGCTTTTCGCGATTCATAAAGGGATTTGAGAAATATGGAGATTTTGGACAAGGGTTGTTTGCGAGCCGCGGTGGGCATCTGTTTTTCGGATTGACGGGACTGCTTATATTTTGGCTGATGGTAAGTCTGCCGACCAATACCCATACGTTGCTGTACCGTGCATCAATCAAAGAAATCATAAAATCAGACCTGACCCGTACACAGGGATATTTGCAGGGACTGAAAGACAACAACGTGGAGATTAAGAAAATTGAAAACAAGTATAGGAGCAAGAAAGATGCCGTAGATGCCATAATACTCAGGCTTATTGCGGAGATTGACAATCCGAGCGCAGTGGGCATAGGACACAGATTTGAAACAATTTTGGTTGAGCTTGACCGTACTTTGTTTGAGGGAGACAAAGGTGACAAGAAGATTCAACGGGTTGCCCAAGTCGGTATCACACGTACACAATGGCTGACAGCCATAAACTATTACCAATCACAGGCATACGAACAGTTGAAACTTTACCGTGCAAAATGCGACAAGGAAATAGAAGAGATTAAACGCACAATGGGCTCGGATGAGCTTAAAGGTTTGATAGACAACTGCAAGATTGCTTTGGCAGACATAAACAAAATGGACGGGATTGACAATGAAATCATAAAGGCAGCGACGGATGACTTGGCTAATGGTTATTCTTACATAAAAGCGAACTCGCAATATATCGTGTTCAAGGATAAAGACAAAACCCGCTATACCCGTGATGGAGCAATGCCCGAGGCGAAAGAGATGCTGAGTGTTCCTGATGTATGGAAAGACTTTATAACGACGGACAAATACAGTGGTCATGGGTTTATCTGGTGGGTATTCATAGCCCTTTTGGTAGACCTTGCCGGTTTTGTGTTCTTTAATCTTGCATTCAAAAAAAGTAACAACACCTTTTAATATTAAACAACATGCCTAATTTTGACAACCTGATTAATAACGATGTTAATAATCAAAACGGAAGCGACCAGAGACATTCTTCAAATGATGTGATGCATGAGACTTATACAGACGAAGAGTTGCGCGATGTAAACAACATCACAGTGACCATTCCTGACACACAGACCCCAATCGTTGTATTCTTCGGTTCTCCTGCTTCAGGCAAGACATTAGCTTTATTGCGCATGATTCGGTATTTGGAGCAGAACAACCATCAGGTTGTTCCCGAAGCCGTGTTCCGTCCACAAACGGATAAGCACTATACAAAAATGTGTTCAGGGCTGAAAGATATGGCTTATAGCCAATACGCTCCAGGTGGTAATGATATAATAAGTTTCATGCTCGTCAAGGTGATAGACCAACAGAGCAACAGAACGCTTTGCCAGATACTTGAAGCACCGGGAGAGCATTATTTTGACGGACGGGCGGAACTCAGTTTTCCAACGTATATCAATGCCATACGCACTTCTCCGAACAGAAAAGTATGGGTTTTCTTTGTGGAGCAGGATTGGGGCGGCGACCAGAATGTCCGCAATCTTTATGCACAGAAGATTTGCAGTATGCAAGGTCTGATTTCTTCACGTGACAAAGTTGTTTTCCTGTTTAACAAGTCCGACATGCACCGTCGTGATCAATACAAGAAAAACGGAGAGCCAAACAAACAAGTATTTTTCACGAACATACGGCAACAATACCCCGGTATATTTACAAAATATCAAAACACAGGAATAGCCAAATACTTGTATGGAGAATACAACTTTAAAACCGTATGCTTTTCATCAGGAGTGTTCAACCGCACGAATGACGGCCGTGAAGTATGGACTCTGGAAAGCGACAGATATTGCCAGGAACTTTGGGATGCCATCAGATAATTAATTGCATAACTTCATGATAAAAACATATATTTACGGTATCCCAAATGGTTTCGACTTCTACGAGAAGGATGCAGAATTCTATGAGTATTTCAAAGGGTTCTACATCGCTTCCCGCAGGGGGCGGAGGCTTTTGGTAAACCGCCGGGACAATGGAGATACGGTTTATAGCTACCTCCATTATGGGATGAAAGAGATTGAACGCCAACCATTACACTCGTTCTTTGGAATGTCGATAGTGCTTGAGGACAATCAGTTTTGCCCTAACTTCAAGGTTCTGTTGGAATGGTTTGATTATATCTTTGAGAGGTTGGTTAATGAACGTCATATAATAAATAAAGATGCGAATGGCATTTTTCATTATGTGATACGCAGATTTGATGAAAACGCAACAGATGTAGAATGGCTGAAAACTAATCTCCCCAATATTCTCACGCAGTCAGGCCAAACCCAACTGTCGAGATATGACGAGACCTTTCTTGACGGAAGGACAGGTCAAGTTGTCAGTTTCAACCACTCAGTGAGTGAAGACAGATTATTGTCTACATTCAAGAAATATCGCTGGATTTCCATATCTTCCGATATTACAGATAATGTGGAAGAAGACAAGAGAGATTTGGGAATCGCCGACTGTACGGAAACCATTGAATTGGACTTTGGCGAATTGAACGAAAAGCTCAACGAGCTGAATCAGCAACTATTGCCGATTGCCGTGGACGTAAGTAAAGGGAATGCGGATGATTTATCACGTATGAGCAAAGAGGTTGAGGACATAAGCATCAGTATTACAAATTATTTTCCGTCCATCACAGATAAAGATGAATCAAAGGGATTCAGGGAGTTAAACAATAAATTTGATTCCTTGAAAAGCAATATAGCGAAGTTATTGGAAAAGTTCCCGTCTGGAAGTGTCTCTCCCCATCCGGATACACAATACTGTTTTTCGTGTAAACAGTATAAACCTTTGTCTAGCTTCCATTCTGCGAATGCGACAAAGTGTGTTGAATGTGAAAAAAAGACAAAGCTGGTAAGCCAAAACAAAAAATGCAGAAAATGTGGGAAAGAGAAATCCATGGATGAATTTAAGTCCGGAACTGATGTATGCAAAGATTGTAGCACATCCCAGCAACAAAACTCATTTACCGGAATCGGAAAGTATGTAACATCGAGGAATGTTATAGGTTTATTATCTTTATTTGCCTTAATTATCTGCTATTCTGTGGTCATTCCCCAAAGATGCTCCGAGGAGAATCATATTGCGAATAGGCAAACTGGCGAGGCCGTAGATTCTATTGGTAATGGAGATAAAGGAATTGTAGTCCGCAACGAACTTGACGGATTTATCAACAATATGGATTTCAATGGTTTATATGACTATATAGCAGACAAAGAAGACGCACAAGATTATAAGGTTTATATTAAAGGCTCTGTCTTTCAGTATTTGTGGAAGATCATAGATACCCTTTCTTCATCTCCGGATGGTGTACAAGATGATATCAAAACTTTTTTCATTAAGAATAAGGACCTTTTAGATTTCATTGGTTTTGATGATAAGGACAAAAGCAAATGGGAAGAAATAGCAAATGACTATAAAGTACTTTGCGGCATTCTCGCCCAAGAAAGTGTAACAGAGGCCGATTTGCAAAAAGGAAGAGGTATCTTAGACAGACATACGGATGTGTTCGATCGAGAGTGGCGCACAACATTGGAAGGTAAGCCCAAGGCCGCCCCTGCTCCTGCACCTGCACCTAATACAAGCGACAATAAAAAAGATGCCACCTTTGTATTGACATATACGAAAGCAAGTGACGGGAAGCCAACGACAGTAAATATAAATAAAACTAAAGGTGTTGAAGCAAAGTTGGGAACAACTGTCACCATAAAGTGTAATGATAATGATGGAAAAATCCAAGAGAATGGCAGAAACGCTCTTACTTTGTTATTGAATGAAGAAAAGGCTTATACAGTCAAGTGCAGGAATGGCATAATTATTACAGTGACAGCCAAAAAGGAGAAAGGAAGGTTTAATGAATAAGAAAATGAAAACATACATAATGATTGCGATGATGCTATCAGGCATTGGCAGAATATCTGCACAAGACAACGTATTGAGTTTACAGGGAATAAAAGAACGTATCGCCCATCGTGACTCCATAATGAAAGAATGCAAAAAGAGTGCTTTTATTGATTCTTTAGTCAGTCAAGTGAAAGATTATAATCTGCTGTCGGAATTGCAGTCAGAAGAGATCAATAATTATTCCACAGAGAATAAGATTCTTCGTGACCAGCTACATCGTTTCATGGTTCTGACATCAAATGACACCATAGTCTTTTCCCAAGAGACAAAAGGTATGGATAACATTCCGAGTTGTTTGCAGGAACGTGCGGAATTGGTACGTTGCATTGCGGAATTGAAGATGATGATTGAACGAGTAGAAAACAATGCGAAAGGCTTGGAGCAACAACTTGGTAATTCTCCGGTTGCCTATGCTGCAATACGAGAGCAGATAGAGCCGGAACTGGATAAGATACAGAAGATGATTCATCGAATCAAGGAAATGAACTTATCATCTCTCTCAGAGGAACAACAGAGGTATTTTCGTCCCGGATTAACAGACCGATATAATAGTTTTGAAAAATATTTTTAATTATGAAAAGAATAGTATTTGTTATGGCAAGCATTGCCATATTAGTATGCAGCTCATGCGGTGGAGGTCAGAAACCTTCGCCAAGAAAAGCTGTTTGGGGTGAGGAAGTTGATACTGCATCTGCAGTGAAGAAAGTGACATTGAGTGGAAAAACCGTATTGGTTCCATTCAAAAGGTCTGAGAATGGATTGGCAGAAGTACAGATTTCTCTTAACGGAACTCCTTTCAATATGTGGTGGGATACAGGAGCATCCCTTACAAGTATATCCTCTCTCGAATTTGTCAAACTGATGAAAGAAGGCAAGGTTAATGAAGAAGACAAAATCGGTTCTGTGAAAGCATCATACGCTGACGGCTCTTCTGGCGTAGAGGATGTTTATCAAATAAAAGAAATATTCATTCAAGGAAAAGATAACGAGTACCTTATTTTGAATGATGTTGCCGTTTCTGTTTCTGAAAATATCGGTGCTCCTCTTCTTATCGGGCAGAATGTTATCAGCAACTTACCAAAGCACAAGTTCAATGATGAAGCCGAGGTTATAGAATTTGATAAATAGAGGCATGAATTTCAACTTCTATATAATAGGTACCCCGGAAGGGCGGTATAGTCAATATCCCGAAGACTATACCGCTCCGACACTTGCAGGTCTTCAAGAAAACATGATTGGTGCCAGACTGGTCATATACAGAGATATGGACTTGATGCATTATGTATATACAGAACGGCTCAACAAAAACAATTTTATTGGTTTCTGCCTGATATTCAACAAAGCACGGATAACTAAACCGAGAGAATTAATAAAACTGTTTCGGTTTATTATAGAGAAACGTTTGGTTGAGTCTGGTAATATCATTAAATACACGGAAGATGGTGACTTAAAATTTAATGTCAAGAGTCTAAACAAGTGTATTGACGAATATGACAGACTCAATGGATACATAAATTCTGAGCTTGAAAACAATCTGTATAAATATGGTATAGGACCATTGACAACTATTTACAATGGAGTGAAATCAACATACGAGACAGACAATAATGCTTCAGACGGCCAGATTGTATCTTTGACAGATAGTCATAATAAGGTTGTTGTGAATGAAGACAACGGTATTGAGCATGGGTATATACCGCAAATAATAGCCTCACTTCGGGATGAATGTAGAAAAAGAAGCGCAGAGATAGAAGGGCTAAAAGAAAGAAATATCCAACTTCACAGGCAAAAGAAACAGTACCGTTACGTCCTTGTATTGATGCTAATGATACTGGGATGCGGTGCAGGCCTGTTCTTTCTAAATGACAACTTAAAGAATACAAAAGCAAATTTGGAACAGGCAAACCAGACTATCAGTAACAAGGATAATATCATAGTCAGCCTCAATAATAAGGTCAGCAGCCTGAAAAGCAGTTTGAGCAGTGAAAAAGAAATGCGGGAAAAGGCCGAAAATGATTTTGTTTCATTCAAGAGCTTGCTGAACGGCATACAGCCGTTCATCGTAAAGAAGACCTCTTTTGCATTCGATACAGGCTGGCTTTCTTTTGATTACTATGGTTTGAGGGAAGAGACAATAGATTTACAGGTAAAGGCTTTCAGCGGGAACGAATCCTACAGTAATTCAAAAAGTATGGATGTGAAGAAAGGATACAACAGTTTTTCCATCTATCTCAGTGACAACCTGAACCGTTCTACATGGTATTCTTTCGAATTGTTGGTAGACAAAAAGATTGTCGGCGGGGACAGGCATTGAAGCTGGCTTGAGTATAATTTTAGCAGTGGGTTAAAAAACAATAGAAGTTGTGCTCGACACGTATTAAGGGTATGAAGTAATGAAAAGAGTATTTCTTATAGTTTGTTGCGTGATGACTGTTTTGTGCAGCAGTCATGCGCAGCATTTAGAGTTTATGGGCATTTCCATTGATGGCAGTATCGAAGCTTTTGATGCGAAGTTGAAAGCAAAAGGATTTATAAATAGTAAAGACTTCGTAAATACAAAAAACGAAAAGTGGTATGATGGCAGATTTGCTGGAGATGATGTCGTGTTGAATGTTCGTAGGACAAGGACAAATTTAGTTTATGCCACAACTGTTGTTCAATATTTTGAAGCATTGGATGATGTGAAAGCGCAGTGGGAATACTATGTTTCTGTCATAGAGGATAAATACAAAGACAGAATAGTCAATAAAAAGATAGAAAGTACCGACAACATTCGTTATGAAATGGAGTTGGGGGATATTGTTGTTGATTATAGAAAGTCAGATTATAAAGATTATAAATACCATCTTCTTCTTATGTATTTTGACAGAAAAAACACCGTTATAAATAAAAAAATGAATGAAGAGGATATTTAGTCTGCAAAAATAATTTATAAACTATGGTAGTGTAAGTTGGTCCGTGCATTTTGTTCTAACCATTTCTCATTTCAGCAACTTCCTGTCGCCGCTTTTGTCGTCTTCCAGCACACTCATCTGCTGGATGGCAATGCGGTTCAGCCTGATGGCGTCGGTATGTATGCGGTAGTTTATCTTCGACAGTTCGCGTTTGGCCGGCCAGCCAAGCTGAGCCTGCTCTTCGGCTTTCAGGTGCTGGAATTCATGTATCAGATACACATTAAACTCGGGGCTTATCCACATGGCAAACTCAAAAGCGATGTGTATCCTCCGCCCTTTCCGTTCGCCACAAGTCGCGTCCGGCGCGGCGGAGTTACCGGGAATCCGCTATGCCGATGGCCAGTCCGTTGAAGAACCGGCCCTCCGGATGCCCTTTGGTTTGCGGCAACAGCTCCTCCAGGCTTCCAGGGCCGTACATGCCGCCTTGGAATTCGGCCGGCGCGGGGTCATACAGGTAATACCCCTCGTCGCTTCTTTTCAATGACACCCAGTGCCTGCATCTGGTCAGTGCCAGCAGATAGCGGAAGCGGGAGACTTCGTGCAGCAGCGCGGCGTATCCTTTGACCTGGCGCAGGTGGCCTTTCATGCGGAGGCTGTCTTCACCGAATACCTCCGGCCCGAATATTCCGGCCTCACGGTCCGAGCAGAATACCTTTACGTCCCATCCCAGCGACAGGCAATAGGCCACGATGCCTGACGGCAGTATCATGCAGGTGCCGTTGAAGACGTTGGCCGGTGACCGCACGAACCGGACGCTTGCTTCCCTCTCCGTGTGGCCGGACAGGAGTTCCGCCTGACAGGCACGTAGCCTGTCGTATATGCGCTCTCCCAAGGGCTGCGTTCCGCCATGTTCCGCCTCATCCCGCCGCAGGCGGAATATTTCCGCACAGACGGGTGCGAGCGCGTAGCCGGAACACCGGTTGTTGCCGTAGCCCTGGTCGGCCGTGAAGGTCCGGAATATCATGGATGACGTTCCTTGTGCCTGACCGGTTGCTTCCTTTCCGGTTTGACGGTCTCGACGAAGTGCACTTCACGTATGCCTTTGGCGTTGATGGCGGCGTCCTGTATGCGGATGATGCCTACCTCGTAGGTCCCGGGCGGGACTTCGCGGGTGTATGTCATCCTTCCGCCGGGCGGGATTTTCCGGCAGAGGGCGGCAAAGAAGCTGTCGGCTTCGGCTGCCGAGAATACCCGGACCATGCGGATGTCCGTCTGCCGCGAGGTGCGGGGCTGTCCCACCGGCTTGCCGCCGGGAAACAGCTCCCCCCTCTCCGGCCGGTAGTCCGGGACTTCCGTACATGCCCCCGTGGCCGCCACAATGGCCAGCCAGACTGCCGTTTGTCTCATCAGGCCCATCTTGTCTTTATCCGGAAAATGAGTCGTATGCCTTTTTCAGTCTGGTGTGATAGCTGTTTTGGGCATATCCCGGTCCGTTGTACCGGCTGGCAAATCCCGCCCAGTCCTTCCGCTGCAGGTAGGGCAGCATACCGGCCGATTTCATGAAGCGTGCCGACAGCAGCAGCTGGTGCAGCTCGCTCTTGTGCATCATGCCGACAAAGCCGGCCACGCTCTTTTCGCCGCAGGCGGCATAATTGAATCCCATAATCTGGAACATGCCCCAGCTGGCCGAGGCATCCGCCGCTTCGCGGTGTATCGCACGGGCCTTTTCGAGCCGGTCATATTCTTTCATGCCTCCGGCATAGTGTTTACTGCTCCAATGGGGATAGAGGATGTTTTCGTTTCCCGCAGTGTGGCGTTCGGGACTGATGCCCCGTTTCTTCAGCTGTTGCCAGAAGATGTGCCCCTCGAAGAGGATGACCGGTTTTCCGGGGGCGAAGAAACCGCCGTATTTCCCGCTTTCCACGGTCTTGACCGCTTTCAGTGCGGCCGGTTCCACGTCCAGTAGCCGGGCGGTCAGTTCAAGGTCCTTTTCGGTCAGTTCCATGCCGTCGCCGCGGTCGGCAAAGAACAATGCCTCCCATGTCCGGTAGCCGGCAATCCCGTCGGCTGTCAGGCCGTGCCGGTGCTGGAACTCCATGACGGCCTGCCTGGTCCCGTTCCCGAAAACGCCGTCGGCGGCCAGTGCGAAGCCGTGCCGTATTAACATTTGCTGGAGGGTGGTTACTGTCTCTTTTCCGGCGCTGTTGTCTGATACTGTCTTCATTGTCGTGGTTTGTTTTTTTCTGTTTGTTCCTACTCTCTTCGCATCCGGCTTTTCGGAATCCGCCGTTCTGTCGTGTGAACCTGTCGGGGCAAAGGTAGGGCACACGGGGCGGAACGGCGAAAAGCGTTTGACAGACGGCCGTAATGTCCGACGGGCGGCGCGTCACGGTTCTTTCCTGGGTTTCCGCACGCCCAGAAAGGTGAAGCGGGCCAGGAAATCCTTTCTGTACCGGCGGCCTATGGGCAGCAGCCGGTTTCCGATTTTCACGCAGTTGCCCATCAGCGACTCCATGTGTCTGAGGTGGATGATGCAGGAACGGTGGATTTGTATGAAGTCCTGTTCGGGTAGTTCGCTCCGTATGACGGAGAGGTTGAACGAAACGGTCAGGCTGCGGCCGTCTTCCAGGCGGATGATGCTGTAACTTCCGTCCGCCTCCACGCATTCTATCTCGTCCAGCGCAACTTTGAGATAGTCGTTTTGCCGCCATATCAGCACGTACTTCTTTTCCGGTATCGTATAGGCGACGTCCGGACCGGTGGCGGTGATGCCGAGGATGATTTCCTCGCCGTTTGCGTTCCTGACGACACGTACCGGAACATCTGCCATGTGTTCGGGCAGGACGATTACCAACTGTTGATTCTTTTTCATTCCCAACGTGTGTTTACCTACAAATCAAAAAAGTCCGTCACCGGCCAGCAAAACCGTTTTGCGGGCAGCTGTAATTCTGGACGAACGACAGTTTTCTTATTGTAAGTAATCACGGGAAAATGCGGAAGAGACGGGGCTGCCGGATGTTGGCGTCCGTGCCGCCGTGCGGTGTAGGGTGGGGCGGCGGCCCTCTGTCTGCCGCGCATGTGCGGGACGGTTTCCGGGCGGAAACTATCCCTATGACAGGATTTCGTAAGTGCCTTTTAGTTTTTCCTACAAGCCATGTAGGAAAAACTAAAAGGCATGTAAAAACAGCCTTCTTTTTCAGGAGGATGACGGGGCCGGTCCGGCATGTGAAAAACTCCCTGCCCGCCGCATCGGCAGGCAGGGAGTGCAAGGGTATGTTTAGCGGACGGTGGCGATGTAGAAATCCAGCAAGCCGGTTGTGCAGTCTCCGCTGCGGATGACGGCCCGGGCGAACAGCGCTTCCTCCTTTCCCCCGGGGCACGGCCTTGTCCGGGTCGGAAACAGATATTCCGTCAGTGTCAGCGAGGCCCTGCGGTTTATCCGTACCGTCGTCCGTATGCGGTCCGGCAGGTATTTCGTGACGGCCCGGTCCGTTCCGGGCAGCGCGTTGAGCAGCAGGTAGGCGTCTGTCCGTCTGCTTGCCCGGACGGTCCACTTCCCTGACTCCGTATGCCTCCGGGCCTTGAGGTGCGGGAAGACGGCCCTGACTGTCTCCTTCGGGAACAGCTGCCGCCCGAGCGAGCGTGCCTCCGCCTTTTCTTTACGTGCCCTTTGGGCGGCATATCCGGGAAAAAGCCGGGATACGGCATTCCGGACAATCCGGTGCAGGAACATCATGTCACGGCTTGCGGAATATGACCGTGTAGTTCGTCTTCCTTCCCTTGAATGTCACTTTGAGCCGGGCGAACCCGTCCTTGACAACCGTCTGTCCGGACGTGTTTTCTTCCCATTCCACCTTTATCAGTTCCGACTCGTATTTGTAGGTCTTGCCGAAATACTTTCTTTCTTCAGCAGGAGAGATGAAATTAATCATGGCGGTGAAAGCCTTGTTGGCGTCCCGGAATTTCGTGTAATGGAGCGTTGCCCCGTTTTCTATTTTCTTGTCTGCGGCTACGTCCTTGGCGATGAAGTCATGGAATTTCTTTTCCGTCTGTTTTTCGTCTTCGGTGTTTTCTGTCGCCTGTCGCACCATGTCCGTGTCAGCTGGTGTCGTATACTCTTGCGCGTATGTGACCGGCGTGTGGCTGTGGCTTGCCTGTACCTGCAGGGAGGCTATGCCGATAAGGATAAATAAAATCTGTTTCATGATAAATTGGTTTTTAATGTTTGAACGATTCCGCCTCTCTTACTTTCCGGGTGGCGTCCTCCACCTTCCTCAGTGCGTCCAGGGCCTTTGCGGACTGCGATTTGTCGATGGTCATCATCAGTCCGCAGTGGGGGCACATGATTCCCCCGTCGTGGAGCAACATGGAGACGCTGACCGGGATGAACATCCGGCAGACGGGGCAGTCCATGCCGCCTGCGCGCCGTTCCGCCTGCAGTCCGGTTGTTGTGATTGCTTTCTGCATCATGTCAGTTCGTATGGGTTATTGTTGTTGTTCTTCTTCTTTCCGTCCTTCATGGTTTCCGGGCAGTTCCTCCGGTCCGTATGATACGTCCTCCACCATGTTATTGACCGCCTTGTTCAGCAGCATGGACAGTCCGCCCGGAATGTCGGCCTGCCGCATCTTCACGTGCACCTTCATGTTCGCGCTCATGCTGCTTTGCCGGTTGTCCGCCTGCTCCGCCTTTCCGCCCGACGAGGCCGCCAGCGCCACCCTGAGGCGGGTGTCGTTGCCCGCCGGGTCGTCCTGCGCTTTCTCGCCCCGTCCCGTTTCGAACGAGAACGACGACTGCTGCTGTCTGCTGGAGGCGTCGAGCACCTGTATGTCGAAATCGAAGTCGGCCTCCTGTATCTGCAACAGCGGCAGGGGTACCAGGGTCAGCAGGGGGATGCTGACAGACTGGGTGCGCGCTCCCGAAAGGTCGCGGCTGCGGTAGTTGAACGTGAGCATCCGCAGACGCCCCGTCTTTCTTGTCCGGGCGTCGTATGACTCGAAGGCTATCTTGAACAGGTAGTCCAGGTAACGCTGCGCCGAGAGCGAGTCCGCGTCGATGGTGGCCACCAGCGGACCGGCTATCAGGTCTTTCAGCTCCATGACCTGGCTGCTTACCCTTTCGTTCTTGTCTTTACTCATAATCTTTTTTTATCTGTGAAGCCGTCGGGAGACTATTCGGCATCGGTTTCGGCAGGAAGGTCGCGCGGCGATATCTTCATCCTGAGTGTCTGGATGCACTCGTCGGGCAGTTTCGCCAGTTCCTCCGACGAGACGGTGACGTCCATCGAGGTGTATCTGCCCGGCCGGCCTATCCGGACATCCTTCAGTATGCGGGGCAGCATGACACTGATGTTCGCCTGCAGGTCCTCGCGGATGGTCCGCTGCAGTTCTCCCGATGTGTCGTCGATGAAGACGTCCTCCAGGTCGGGGTGGCTGAGGAATTTGTCGTTGGTGACGAAGAGGATGCCCTCCTGCAGCATCTCGTAGTCGATGCTCCCGTCCAGGGCGATGTATTCCGCCCTGTGCCCTTTCAGGTAGCCGTAAAGTTTACGGCCCAGAAAAGCAATGAAGTTCCTTCGCAGCGTCTTTTCCCTGTTCAGCCTTGCAATCGGGCCTTCGTCTTCCGTCCCGTCGCCCTTGTGCCGGTCGATGGTCGAGAGGATACAGGTGACAATCACTTCCGACATTTCGGAGGAAAGCTCCTGTATGGTACGGAACACCAGGGTCTGGTCTATCTCGAGCACCTCGCCCGCTACGGCCTCGCCGGTGAAGCCGCAACGCAGCATCAGTTCCATCTCCCCGAGGCATACCACCGGAGGGTTCAGGGATGCCGCCTGGCTCTGGTTGCGATAGGCCGACGCCAGCTTGAGGGCGTACATGTTCGCCTCGTGCTGCGCCGAGACCATGTCGCGCAGTATGGAACCTAATATTTTGCTTAACTGGGCCATAAACTTATCGGTTCAAATCAGTTGTCGTCGCCTGCCGGCTGTCCGCCTTCAGGGTTCTCCTCTTCTTCCATGGCGGCATCCATCCGGCGGACACGTTCCTGCGATTCCGCCAGTTCGCGGGCGCGCTGCTCGTCCATGGCCCGGCGGCGTTCCGTGATGGCGTTCTGCATATCGGCCATGCGCCGCTGGTCGTTTTCCTCGCGTTCGATGCGTGCAAGTTCGCGGTTCTTCTGGTCGGTATAGGTGTCGATGGTCTTGACGATGACTTTCTTGTCGATACCCGATACGCCGACCATGTAGGACGTGGTCTTGCCCTCCACGACGGGGAGCCGGAACACCATGTTGTCGCCGTCCACCGTACCCGTCTGTCCGGGTATCTGTATTTTACCGGGCTCGAAGATGCCGTCCCGGTTCTTGTAGGTCGCGATGAGCATGAACTCTTCGCTCGGCGAGCCTTTGAACTCGAGGGCGTTCACTTCCAGCGTGCCCGACGGGTCGCTCACGTCGAGGCTGTTGCCGAGCAGTTCGAGCACCTTGGCCAGACCGGCGGGCATACTGTCCTGTCCGGCCTTCACGGCCACGTCCATCGTGTACTCCACACTGTACTTCGACTCCTGGGTGGCCGTGGAGTCCTTCTTGCTGGAGTAGTTGGCATGGAAGTCGGCGTTCACCTTGAACAGACCGAGGTTGAGCGATGTCGAACCGGCAACGCCGGCATCGACCGACGTGCTCTCGTTCTCCACAGTCGAGCTGGAAGACGAGGCGTTGATGTTCGCCTTGAAAGCGATGTCGATGGACTGGATGGCGATGTAGGGAATCGGGACGATGGTCAGCAGCGGTACGTTGAGCTGGGCCATGCGGCCGTCCTTGATGAACTGGAACGAGACATTGACCGTCTTCTTCTCACCGGTCTCGGGGTCGGTGTTGAGTCCCACTTCCTGTATGAAGTTCCACGATGTCTTGGCTGCCATCGCCTGGGCCTCGATGCAGGCCTTGAGCGGACCGCCGATGATGTTGCCGAAAGGCAATGCCGCCAGGGCGTTGGTCGCGACTTGCGACGGAGTTGTGTCGATTGCCATAACTTTTGTTGGTTTGATTGGTTAATACTGGACTTTTGCAGGTTCACGGTACAAATGTACCATCCGTATGCCGCCGCGGCGAAATCCGTTTGACGAGCAACGGAAATGTTGGATGAAACCTACTTACAGGTAATAGGTTTTCTCTTTTTCCGCTTCTATTTCCAATAATTCGCCGTAATGCTCTTTGAACCAATTCTGCTCCGGCTGCGGCAATTCACTGAGGACATGGCATATTCCCTTTCTGCTCCCTATTTCCTCTTTCTTCATCTTCCGGTCCGTGACGTTCCATCCCGACGTGCCGGACTTGGGTTCCGTCCGGTATCCGTAATGGTCTCTATCTCCTTCTTTTGTGATATGGTAGGTCTCGCTGATGGTCGTGACATGGTACCGTCTTATATCTCTTCCGTGATAGACCGTAAACGATATGATTTGGTTCGCTCCTTCTACGCTTACGACAATTCTGTTTCTGCTTTCTGCTGACATGACTTGATGATTATGTGTTCCTACTCTTTGAAGGGCTTTTCGGATACCGCCCGTGATGGTCTTGTGAACCTGTATCGCGAATTTACGGTCATGCAAGCCTGTGACGGAAATCCGTTTGACCAACGGCACGTATCCTTTACGAACGGCATTTTCCGTCTTGCGGGGCAGGGGAGGGGCGCCGGGCAGGGGATAAATAAAAAAGGTTGCGACCGGGCCTTTTCACAAAGACCCGGTCGCCGACAGAACTTAACAATTATAATCCGAAAATTATAAAGAGAAATAAGTTCCCCTCCTTATTATTCGTTTCCGCTCCAGTCGGAGCTGTTCCAGCCGCCACGCTTGTTCGTCCAGGCGCCTGTCGATTCCTCTATCTCATTGGTATCATCCTCACGATTTACCGGCAGGGGAGAGGCATCCAGTATGGGAGTTTCGATGTTCAGCCCGACGGACTGAAGCGCGGGAGCGATATATGTCTTCTTCATGATTCTTGTTGTTTTTGAATGGGTAATGTTATTTCACGAACACCTTCTTGCCGCCACGGACGTAGATGCCGGTTGCGGGGTGTTCCACACGGCGGCCGCTCAGGTCGTAGTAGGCTGCCTTGTCGTCGTTTCCGGTCTCGACTGCCTCGATGCCCGTCACGTTGCTGTCACCGAAGAGCAGGCCCTGTACGGCGGAGTCGGCGGATTCAAGATAAGCCTTGCCGGCGGGAAGGTTTTCGGCCGTATATTTGTAGAAGCCGATTTCTCCGAAGGCTCCGCTAAGGACGAATGTACCGGCGGGAGTTGCGACGGTAGCGTCTACCGTACCCTTCAGGTCATTGTCCGTTACGGCAGTACCGGGCTCGATGGCGGGAACGAAGGTGGCGGCAGTCTCATTCTGGCTGCGCAGCACTACGGCCGTGTTCTTGGGCAACGTCGTACCTTCGATGGCGGCCAGCGTCATAGACTGCTTGTCGGCGCTGAGGGTAGCGGAGAAAGCTTCCACGCCTTCGGGGATGGTCGTTGCGTAAGGCAGGTAGAGCGATGCGTAGTTATAGCCGTCGTCCGCATGCGGGGTCTTCAAAGTTACGTTGTTCATGTCGTACTCCGTGGCCTCCTCGAGAAGGAAAGCATTGGAATAAGCCGGTTCGAAAGCAGCACCGTCACCCCAGCCATCAAAAGCACCAGTGGCCGATGCCAAAATCAAAGAACCTAAATTAGTACCGCTTCTTTGCGATACCAAACGGAACGTACCGGGACGGGTGCTGGGCTGGCTGATGACATTGAACTGGCACTTCGCCGCTACATAGTTTTCGCTATAGCCCTTGTCGCCGTTGTAACCGCCGTTCACACCTTTCCATACCATGTAGTTGCCCTTGGCGGCATTGGTGAATATATACTTATCGCCCACTTTGTGGCAGACGAAGGTTGCATTCAGGTCCTTGCTTCCTTCCACATGATAGGTCTTGGCTATCAGGTTGCCGTTTCCGTCATTGGCAAGGAGACGGGTGTTTTTCAGGTTCTGCTGGACACTTACCAGATAATAGGCCTTGCCGTCTTTGGGCATTACCACGGGAAGTCCCGATGCGTTCAGCGTTGATTTCCACGTAGTGAATGCCGTATTGAGTGCAGTAAGGTTGGCAATATTCTTGGTTTCCTGTGCTTGTGCAAGCGTCGTCTTCAAATCGGTGTTAAACTCCGCAACGTTTTCGGGGAAACCTACCTGGTTGGGATTTTCCGAAACGCGGAGTATCTCTTCTACTGTGGTAGTCAGGTTCTGGCCGACTATCACGTCCTTGTTCTCCTGGTCTACGTCCAGGTACAGGAAATTGACGTCACGGCTCGAAGTAATGTCAAAGTTTACAGCCTGAGCAGCTCCTCTGTCTTTTCTGACGAAGTATGCGCCGCCGGGATATGCCAGACGCACACCGTTGTAATCGTCCGCCTGATAAGTCACGCCCACACGACCCTTTATAGGTTCGAAATCATCATATCTGATGTTATAAACATCATAATGTTCGGCGATGTAGTCGTCTACTTTAGAGAACTGGAAGGTCTTACCCACTTTGTTACCGGTGGCCACACCAATGAACACCGTATTTGTGCCTTGGTCATACCAGCCCATGTATTGCTTGTTGTAAACATTAGAGGTACCATTCTGGCCCTTTACGTAAATGTGGGTGTTGTCACTTTCTTCAGCGGTGAACTCAAACGGATAAATCGGGTCAAAGGAGGTTGAACCGGTGGCATTGGCATATAGACCCTTACAGGTCTTGATGGCAAACTTTCCGGTTTCTTTGTTCTTTTCCACGTAAACAAATGTGGAGGATACGACGTTCTGTGCACGCACAGAGAATATCCAGGTACCATTATAAGAAGCAGGCGTGTTCGTTACGAATTTGCCGGCAGTCTTGTCCTCGGCTGTCTCAGGGTTGGAAAATCCCGCTACGACTTTCATCTGATACCAGCCGTCGGTTATATCATTCAGCGCCACCGGGGTAAATTCCGGGGCTACGGGAGGATTCTTCTCCGCCAGTCTCCAGTAGGTCTTGGTATTATTAGTGTAATCGCTATCCCACAGTCCGATGACACCCGTTTCGCCTCCGAGGGGATTCCATCCCAGCTGGCTGGCGCCGCTTTCATCCTTGGTGGCATAAGAGATAAAGGTAATGTTGTTTCCGTTTCTTTTCGCTTTCCACTTTTCGGTGTCTCCTTTGTTTTCAGTCCACTTCAGGTTTCGTCCTCTTTCCACATCTGCTGCGGATACATAAGCATCATAAGTGGCCGACTTGATGTAATAGACATCATCTTCGCCTGCGTCTTCAAATGTGAAGAGCGTGGAAGCTTCTTCCAGAGTTCCTTGGAAACCAAATCCGTTGGTCGTGATACGGACGTCATCATTGTCCGCACTGATAAACTTGTAATAGTGCTTTTCGGTATCATTGGATACCAGAGGCACGGTTACCTGTGCTGTGGCCCATACGGAAACCAGCAGCGAGAGAAGGAAGGTAATTTTTCTCATTGTTTTTTTAATTGTTAATTGATATTTGGTTTTTGCAGTATTCGGGCTGTAAGCTCCGGAAATAGGGGTAATTTTTATCCGGAGAACGGCGCAAAAATACTTACGAAGGCTTAAATCCGCAAATTGGGGGGGTAAAAAATGTTAATTTGATAAATTTTCTTCAAAAAGGCGGGAAAATATGCTGTTTCGGCGCGGAACATTCGCGTTGCCGACGGGTAATGAAGTGGAGACAAGCGTGTGTCCCGTGTCCCGCGGAGGCAGGTTTGCGTGGAATAAGTCGGCGGCCGATGGTGTGTTTCGGAAGTAATTTGTTACCTTTGCCCCGTAAAAGCAAGCCTTGGCCCGTCGGGCGGCGGGCTTGTCCGATGGAAAACAGATACTTAAATCAGCCAATCCGAAGCGTCATGAACTGGTTTCAGCAAACGCTGTTCAACACCTCGGCCGTGCAGGCCGTCATCATTATCAGCCTGATATGCGCCGTGGGCCTTGCCCTCGGCAAAATGCGCATCCGCGGCATCAGCCTCGGGGTGACGTATGTCTTTTTCATGGGTATCCTCGCCGGTGCGCTCGGCCTGCGCCTCGACGGGCAGATGCTGAGCTATGCCGAGAGTTTCGGCCTCATACTGTTTGTCTACATACTCGGCCTGCAGGTGGGCCCGGGCTTCATGAGCGCGTTCCGCAAGGGCGGCACGGAACTGAACCTGGCGGCCCTCGGCGTCATTGTCCTGGGCACGCTGGCGGCCCTGGTCGTCGTGTGGGCCGGATGGTTGCCCATGCCCGACATGATGGGCGTGCTCTGCGGTGCCACGACCAATACGCCGGCCCTCGGTGCGGCCCAGCAGACGTTCAAGCAGCTGGGCGACGTACAGGCCGGTTCCACAGCCGCGTTGGGCTGTGCCGTGACTTACCCGCTGGGCATGGTGGGCGTCATCATTGCCCTCATCGTGATGCGCGGATGGCTCACCCGGCGCGAGCACGCCAAGGAGGGCGACCCTTCCGAGGAGGAAGCCTTCATCGCCTCGTTCAGTGTGTGCAATCCTGCCGTCTTCGGGCAGAAGCTGCACGACCTTACCGAGCTCGAGACGGGCAACAAGTTTGTCGTGTCACGGCTCTGGCGCGACGGCAAAGTCATCCTGCCCACGGCCGACACGCAGCTCATGGAGAACGACCGCATACTGGTCATCACCATGCGGCGGCACATCAGGCAGCTGACCGTCTTCTTCGGCCGGCGCGACGAGACGGACTGGATGCAGAAGAACATTGACTGGAACAAGCTCGACTCCAAGCTGGTGTCGCAGCGCATACTCATCACCAAGCCCGAAATCAACGGCCGTCACCTCGGCGCGCTCCAGCTGCGCAACCGCTACGGCGTGAATGTCAGCCGCGTGCAGCGTGCGGGCATACAGCTGGTGGCCACGCCCGACCTCATACTGCGCGTCGGCGACCGCGTGACCGTCATCGGAGAGACGGACAGCATCAAGCGCGTGGCCGACGAGCTGGGCAACGCCGTGCGCCACCTGGACGAGCCCAACATGGTCACCATCTTCATCGGCATTGTGCTCGGGTTGCTCCTGGGCTGCGTGCCCATCAGCGTGGGGCTGAGCACGCCCGTCCGCCTCGGACTGGCCGGCGGCCCCATCATCATGGGTATCCTCATCGGTGCCTACGGTCCGCGCTTCCACATGATTGCCTATACCACGACGAGCGCGAACCTCATGCTGCGGTCGCTGGGGCTTTCCATTTACCTGGCCTGCCTCGGGCTGGATGCCGGCAAGGACTTCCTTTCGGTGGTCATGCAGCCCGCCGCGTTGGGCTGGATAGGCTTCGGCGCGGCCATCACCATCCTGCCCGTGGTCATCATGAGTGTGGTCAGCGTGCGCTGGCAGAACAAGAGTTTCGCCACCACCGCGGGCATGTTGTGCGGCGCGATGGCCAACCCCATCGCCTTAGGCTACGTGAACGACACGCTGCCCGGCGACAAGGCCTCCGTGGCCTATGCCACGGTCTATCCGCTGGCCATGTTCCTGCGCGTCATCATCGCCCAGGTCATCGTCATGCTCTGGATGGGGTGATTTTTCCCGCCGCCGGACCGGCCGCGCGGCGCGTGTCTTTCCGGGGACAAAAGGAGGCGGAAAACTACATGGCTTCTGCGGAAAACTACATGGCATGTAGACGAAATTACATGGCTTGTAGTTTTTCCTACATGCCATGTAGGAAAAGGGGCGTGACAGCCGGCCGGAACGGACCGGCTGACAGGCCTGTTACGAAAACTTTTGTTAGAGGAACAACTCTTGTATAAATTAGCTATAATCTGCGCCGGTATTTCCGGTTTCTGTCCTTTGTCCGCACGGAAAGCCCCGGATTTGTATTTTTCAGCATAAAATCTGACACGATTTCCCTTATCGTGCGTCTAATGGAGTAAAAACACCGGTTACTCCGGCACATGACGATGACAACAACACTTGAAGCTCCACTTATCCTGCCGCCCGCGTTGCGGCTGCGCCGGCTGGCCGCTCTGTTCATGGCGGCCGTCAGTGGCGACCTTGCCGGACGGCGCGAGGCCGAACGGATGTTCGACGAACTGGTCCGCACGCGCGGCAGTCTTGTCGCGAGCATCTGCCTTTCTTTCTCACGGACCAAGGAAGATTTCGAGGACCTGAGGCAGGACGCCCTGCTCAACATCTGGCAGGGCCTTGCCGGCTTTCGCGGCGAAAGTCTGCCGTCCACCTGGGTTTATCGCGTGACACTCAACACGTGTGTGAGTTTCAAACGGAAGAACCGTGTCAGCGAAAGACAGCAGGAGGCATTTGCGGAGTTCTATCGCGGACTCTTCGACGAATCGCGCGCCGACCGTCTGGCCCGCTATGAGCAGATGTACCGCCTTATCGCGCGGCTCAAACCTATCGACAAGTCTGTCCTGCTCATGTGGCTCGACGAAAAGAAGTATGAAGAGATAGCCGAAGTCATCGGACTGAGCCGCGACGCCGTGGCGGCCCGCCTCAAACGCATCAGGGACCGGCTGGCAGCCGAGGCCGGCAGGGAGGAAAAATGCAACAATCAAATACTTTTTTGAAATGGAAATCGAAGAAATGAAATCGCAATGGCAGGAGGGAAAAGACGCCCTCCGTTCCGCCGGCACGTTGCCCGACCGCCGGCGCAAGACCTCGCTGGCCCGTTTGGCCGACCGCTATCTCCGTCTGGCCTCCATGGCGTTGATTGCCGGCAGTTGTGCCCTGTTGCCGCTGTACAGAATCGGGGGACTCGGGATTGCCCTGGCCTATCTGTGTCTGATGCTGACGGCTTCGGCCATCGACTTCTCGTTCTACCGCGCCGTATGCGCCATCCGTCCCGCCCGGATGAGCGTGGACGAGGTTTATCGCCGCACGCTCACGCTGCGCCGCCGCCATTTGCAGTCCATCGCCCTCTTGCTGCCGATGGCCTTGACGTGGGTGCTGTTTTTCGTGTGGGCCAACTGTGATGACAGATACATGATGTACGGTGTGGTGACCGGCGGTGTGGTGGGCCTTGTCTGCGGCCTCAATGTGCTTCGCCGCTTCATGCTCGACTATCGTGACGCGCTCGAGGAGTGACAGTGCCTTTGCCCCTGCGGGCGGACCATGTGCCGTATGCGCTTCCGGCTTGTTCTTGGATTAAGGCCTCTGGATTACATCTTGATTTCAATAGAAAAATGTCTTTTTGTATCATAAATCTGTGTCATGTTACAGATTTATGATACAAAAGAACTCTAATTGTGCCTTGTCACAAGGCTGTTATTGTCCCTTTGTCGGAAGCGTTTCTTTTTTCATGGACCTGCCGGACTGCGGCAACTGTTTGATGACCGCGAATCCCAGTCCTCCTTTCTGCACGATGAATGTCCGCGCCGCACCTGTCCGTACCCGGTTGTACTCCTGCCGCGTGACGGTCAGTTCCTTCTTCCTGCCGCCGCCGTCGAACGCAACGGTCAGGTGGAACGTGTCGTATGTCCCGTCCGGCCGTGTCCGGTGCCGCCCGGTGCGCCGGTAGCGTGTGTGCTGTTTCCTGTATTTCCGGGTCACTACAGCCTTTTCCTCCACAGCCGAAGCCTTGTCGGCCGTCGCGTAGTTGCCGGCCAGCAAGGCGAAGTAGGCCACGGCACCTACCGCACAGAGGTGAAAGAGCGCGTTGGCCGCCCGTCCCGTCGTCCCGGTGACGATGTGCCACCGCGCGGTCCCTGCCGGCAGCGTCAGCAATGCCGTGAGCGCGGCTGCGGCCACGGGTTGCCACCATGCGACAAGCGTGTGTCCGTAGATGACCATGCCTGCACCGCCCGCCGCAAGGCAGACCGTGCCCGCCACCGCAAGCCGGATGGCGGCGAATAACCTTGTTTTCGTTTTCATGTGTCCGTTTTCGTCCTTCGGCTTCGCTGCAAGGCGGCCGAAGGCGGCGGCAAAGGTAAATAAAAACGGGCATACGCCGTGTGGTCGGGCGGTCCGTTGTTTTCCCGTCGCCCGTTTTTGTTTTCATCATCCTGTTCCGTTTCCCGACATGGCATGGTCGTTCCGCTTCCCTGGTCCGTTGTCCGGCCGGGAACGCCGCCTCGCGCCGCCGTCCGCCGCCGCGGTGGACTATTTCGGCTTTCGGGGTTTGATGTTGAGATGATAGACGAGGCTGAGCATGGCATAGGATGAAATCGTGTTGTTCCACATTTCGATATATCCCTGTTCGTTTATCTGACGCTGGAAGGTAGACAGCTGGTGCAGCAGGTCGAAGCCCATGGCCCGCACCACCCATTCTTTTTTCTTGCCGAAGGCGTAGCTCGCCGAAGCGTTCCACACCCAGTCGGTCGTGTTCATATCCCGGTTGGAATAGCCGGTGCGGGCGTACACCATGATGTCGCTGTCCAGTTCGAACCGCTTTGTCGCTTTCCATCCGGCTGCGAGACCGTAGGAATAGTCCGTACTGCGGTTTGTGGTGAAGCCTTTGCGGTCGGAAGTCTGTTTCAGGAACTTGTGGCTGCCTTTCGCTTCAATTCTAAAGCCCTTCCTTGTGTTGTAGCTCAGCGATATGTTGCTGTTTACCGTATAGTTGTCCACCGCCGAACGGCTCAGTGCGGACGTTGTGCCGTCGTTGGCGAAGTCTACGCTGTGTTTCAAATCGAACCTTGTGGACGCGGAGAATCTGAGATGTCCTTTCTTGTCGAGCGTTTGTCCGTATGAACCTTGCGCTTCGAGCCGCCGGTTGCCGTTGATGTTAAGGGGTTGCGATGTGGTGACGCCGGTCTGTGCGTCGTAGAGGCTGGCATATCCGATGGCCCGCCGTGTCGTGGAGCCTCCCACCGACACCTCGCCGTAGCTCTGGTGCTTGTTCTTTATCGGCAGTCGGTAGGAAAGGCGCAGGTAATGGTCCTGCGAGGGTTTCAGACCGGGATTGCCGAGCGAGACATAGAGCGGATCTCTGTTGTCGCGCACGTCTATGAGGCGCGACATGTCGGGTAGTTGGCGGTAGGCGTAGTAGAAGAGTCCGAATCCGTGGAAGTAGATGTTGAGCATGGGTGTCATGATGAAGTCCTTGCGCCGCAGTGCCGCGGGCTGTGCGGCATGTACGTCGCGGATGGTGCGGCGGTGGGCCGTGAATGACAGTTGCAGTTGCAGGTTGAAGGTTTGTTTCTCATTGTTGCTGAGGCGCAGCTGTGCCGTCACGTCGTGTCGGTTTTCCGCTTCCGCCGTCCTGAAGCTGTTGGCTATGTCGGTCAGCCATTGCCTGTCGGTTTGCGCTGAGGGCAACAGGCCTGTGGCGGCGCCGACCTGTATGGGCGTATCGTCCGGCATACAGTCGGCTATGTCCGTGTCCGTTCTGTTGTCCGCGGCATCTGTTTCTCCGTCCGTTTCGTCCGTTTCCGGCGCGTCCGTTCCGTCGGCCAAGATTGAGCGGTCGCGGCGTTGCGAGCGATATTCCCTCATGAAGCGGTAACTGACATCCAGGTTGTACGTGAATCCCGGCCTGGCCACGTCCGCCAGGTTACGTTTCAAGCTTGCGTTGTAGTTGTAGTTCATGCCCGGCCGCAGGTCGTTTCGCAGTTCCTCGCCGGAAGTTTCGCCGTAGGCCGTCCGTACGATGCGGTCAGCCTCTTCCAGTCGCCGGTCCTCGTGCGAGTAGTTCACCCCGGCCTGCACATGATAGTTTTTTTCAGACAGCGGCGACTTCACCATCAGGTCAAGGTTTGTTCCCATCTGCCATGTGTCGTTCCTGTCGCGGCCTTCCACGTGGCGGGCATATACCTGTTCCGGCCCGTCCCCGTTGTCGGCGAAATCCTGTGCGTCGGACGCCTGCAAGGTTCTGTCGCGGTGGTACTGCACCGAGGGCCACACGCTGAAATACGTCCTTTTCGTCTTCGCCGTCAGCTCTCCGCTCCATTTCACGTCCGTCTTCGTCGCATTGTTCTGCATGTTCATGCGGTTCGTCACGCTGTTGTTTTCCGAAAGATACATGACGTTTGTCATCCGGCTCAGCATGAGCGCGTCCTCATGTCTGACCTCGAGGTTCGTCCGGACTTTGTTTACGGTCTTTCCCTTGTCGAAGAGCAGATTGATGCCACCGATTCTCACCTTCCGCTCGTTCGGTATGGTGAAGTTTCTTTTCCATTCTCCCCTTGCCCCCGGCGACAGGTTGTCGCTTACATTATTTACGTTGCCGTAGAGCGTCATGCCCATACGGTCGTTGTAGCGCATGGCGAAGAGACGGCCCTGGTACAAGCCGTCTCCGCCGTGATGTATTTCCGCGCCGCCGGCCAGTTCGAAGTTGGCCAGCCAGCCCTGCGAGTACTCACGCTTGAGCCGCACGTCGAGCACAAGCTTGTTCCTGCGGGTGTCCTTGTTGTCCTTGTTCTCCAGATGGGCCCAGTCCGCCTCTTTCCGATATACTTTCAGTTTTTCCATGGCATATACCGGCAGGTTCTCGAAGGCAAGGTTGCGGTTTCCCTTGAATAGGTCGCGCCCGTTCACCAGTAACTGCGTCACACGTTCCCCGTTCAGAAAGATTCTTCCGTCGTCAGTGATATATATACCCGGCAAAGCTTTGAGCAGTTGCTCGAGCATGTCGTTCTCTCCGACACCCGCGGCCATTGGGTCGTAGATGACGGTGTCGTTCCTGACGACCATCAGCTGACGTTCCACCGTCACCTGTGCCTCGCCCAGCACCTGCTCGGGCAAGGAGTCTCGTTGCGCGTACGTCGCGGCGGGCCACAGCGCCAAAAATAGTAAAATTAATGGATAGATGTTTTTCATGAAGGGAAAAGGTATAAATTATGGATTAGATACATATGAAAGAATAGATTGCAATATTACACAAAAAAGCGAGATTAAATAAATAATCTCGCTTTTTTGTGTAATTATTTGTATGAATCTGGTTCTTCAGGGTCAGGGTCGGGCTCGGGCTCAGGGTCAGGAATATAATCGCATGATCCTGATGCAGAACCGCATTCGCAGGAAGCCGAAGCAGAACCGCACGAGCATGATCCAGGTTTGCATGTAACTGCAAATTCGTAAGTAGTACTTCTACAGTAGTGATTACCGTCACACATTTTTTTACAGGCAATTAAACATTCTCTTCCGTCTTTTATTTCCTCTACCGGACTGGTCTCGAAGATGGCACCGCCTTTCAATGTCATCTTACAGATGCAACTGCCTGGTTGGCAAGATTGTCCTGCTACGATCTCTTTCATCTCTTCGGGTGTGAGCACGTTTCCCAGTTCGTTTGTTTCGGGAATAGTCATTTTCTTTTTCATAATTGTTGTTTTTAGAAAGTTTATAAATAGGCGGGCGATTGTCCCGCCGGGTTGTATCTGTTATTTTGTGGCTTCTACCGTGACGGACTCCAGCCGGTTGGCCCAATCAGGTATAACGGTGCCGTGACGCTCCAGCCCACATAGGAATGGATGGCTGCTCCGGCCGCTTTCCTGAACCGCCACGCGACCGAATCCGGCCTGTGTGAGCATTTCGCACAAGGTAGCCAGGTCGTAGATGGTGCGGTGGTCCCACATCCGCATGAAGTCGTTCACGACGAGCGAGGCCGGCAAGGGATTTCCGTCGGCGGCAAAGTCGGCATAGATGCGCGGTGCGAACCGTTTCAGATGCCACTCCATGTATCGCCGGTGGATTTCGGCCTCCGGTTCGCTGTAGAGACGGATGAGGAAGTCGAGCGTAGGCAGGGTCAGCCGCAGCACGCCGCCCGGCCGCAGTACGCGGAAGCATTCGCGGAGCATGGAACGTCCCTCGTCGTAGTCGAGATGTTCGAACATGTGTTCGGAAAAAACGTAGTCGAAGACGGCGTCGGGAAGCGGGAACGGACGTGCGGCATCGAGCCGGACGGCACGTCCCGTCGGCCGGACATCTGTGTTGAGCCAGCCGTCGATGGGGTTCGGGCCGCAGCCCAGATGGAGACCGTGAGGGCCGCTGCCGTGCAGGTAGGAAGCCATTTTTTCGTTACCTCCGTCGGGGTGCATGCCCGGCGCGGTGTCGTATTTCAGCACACTGCGCAGCAACAGTTCGATTCGCCGGCGGCTGTTGTCGAAATGTTCCGTGATTTGTCCTTTCCGGTTGTTGGAAACCGTCACGTCGGAGTAGCCGAAGTCGGTCTGTTCCGACACAAAGGGATAGACGACCAGCTTGTTGGTCAGCAGGCGCGACAGGAACTCGTCGGCCACGTCCTTCCTGCCGAAACCGGCAGCGAGAATGAGCGGAAAGGCACGGCGATAGATGACGGTGAACTGGGTGCACCACGTCCAGTCCGCCCACCACAGACCGTCGCAGATGGGCGCCATGTCGCCGAAGCCACCGATGCCGCCCAGCAGGATGTGCGTGCCCATGATGCCGGCCTCGCGTACCTGCCGGAAGAACCGGCCACGGTCGTAGTCGGCCGTGAATGTGTGGTCGTCTTCGCAGACAAGGATGACGTCGTCACCGTCCTTGTCGGCCTGTTCCACTATCTTACGGATGCTGTGCCACAGGCCCGTGGCTCCGCGACGGTGTCGGCAGGCTTCGACAATGTGCACGTCGAACTCGTCGCGCCCTTCAAACTCCCGCCGGATATGGGCCAGCCGTTCCGTATGTTCGGGAAGATGGATGACGAATGCGGGCAGAACCACCTCGCCGGCCTTGCATGTTGTGTTCTCTCCGTCTTCGTGGATGGCATTGGCGGCCGGAATGTTGCGGGCCGTGCGATAGAACGTGCGAGCTTTGTCGAGCACCGCCAGCCGCCGGCGCATGTTCCGGAACAGGGCCGGCACACGCCCGGCTTCGTTGTTGAGACTTGTGACATCGGAGTAGCCGAAATCAATCTGCATACTGATGTTCGGACAGATGACGAACACCTTGTCCGTGATTTCCGACAGGAACTTGTCGGTGACATACCCTTTGTCCGTCCGGTAGGACAGAATCCGGTCGTAGAACCGGTTGAAGATGACGGTAAACTGCATACCGTTGAAGGCATCCACGTGGAACAGGTGGGCCGACACCTGTACAGGGGCGCGCATCCAGCTCATGCCTCCCGACAGCAGGTCGGCCCCGAGGCGGTCGGCCTCGGCTATGCGGTCGCGCAAGGCATTGGCATCGTAGTCTTCGGTGAATACGTGGTCGTCTTCGCAGAAAATGAAGAATCGGCTGCCCTGTGCGGCTTCGCGTTCGACGATGCCGTAGAATGTCTGCCACAGCCCCCACGGTCCGTTGTCGCGCTCGATGGCGGGAACCACGGTCAGGGAAAACTCGTCCCGGCCGGCAAACTGCGCCTCGATGGAGGCTTTACGCTCCGGTCTCCTGGCGAGATTGGGAGCATATACGGAAATAGTCTCTTTCATAATGCCTGTGAATTGAATTATAGTATCTTTCAGAACAGTTCGATGAGATCTTCAATCTCGTATCCGTCGGGAAGCGGCCGTCCGTCCACGATAATCTTGGGCGTGGCGTCCAGCCCCGTCCGGTCGGCCCATCGGTCGTGCTTTCCCAGCTCGGCGTCTACCGCTGCGGCACAGGCTTCCCCGTCGGTTACGCCGGTGAAGAAACGGCGTCCTTCCTCTTTTCCGCCGGCGTACCAGCCGGACAGTAGCCGCCATGTCCGTTCCGCGCCTTCTTTCAGATAAGTCGCGATGATGTACCGGTTGGCTCCTTTCAGTTCGTCGGTGAAATAGGTGAAGACATAGCGGATGCCGAAACCGGCGTCGAGCAGGGTCTGTGCCCGCCGGTGCATCCGTGCGCACGGGTCGCAGTAAGGATTGCTGAATATCGTGATTTCGGGTTTTCCGGGTTGCGGGTTGCCGAAGAGCAGTGCCGATGCCGCCGGCCCTGTCTCGTATTGCGGTTGTTTCTCCTGCAGTCCGGCGAAGACGGACAAGTCGTATTTCAGGCGTTTGAGGGCCGCGATTTCCGTCTGCGCTTCTTTTGCGCTTTTCGCGGCGGCGGTTACTCTGTGCGTGACTACGACGAGTGCGGCTATGGCTATGGCCTGTGCGGCCAGTCCGACGATTATTTCCGCCGGTGCCGGTGCGGCGGCCGTTCCCGAGTAATGTCCCGAAAAGAGCAATACCAGAAACTGCACCCAGACAAGACCCTGCACGGTCAGGCATAGCGGGCACCACGTTTTGGCGCGGCGGCCTTGGTACCAGATGCTCCATACGGTAAACGGCAAGGCACATGCAATGACCGCCGACAGGCATATCATGCCCCCTTCGGGCCATAGTGTCAGCATCAACAGGTTGCCGGCGAAGAAACCGAATCCGCATTCGCTCCATCCGTAACGGCCGGCTATCTTGGCGGCTTTTGTCTCCAGCAGACTGCTGCATCCGTGCGGGGTGAACAGGCTGCAAAGTCTGTCGGCCAGCCGGTTTTCGGCATGTAGTGTTTCCTGTATAAGCAGGTAGCAGACGTATAGTGCGGCCAGGTTCAGAGCCAGCGAAAGGACGAACGGAGCCATGGGGCCGTGGTGGCCCGACAGAGCGGCCGCCATGGCCATCACTCCGGCCGTGGCCAGGACGACGCGCTCCATCCGGACGAACCGCTCTTTGCGGCGGTGGCTTTCGATGTCGGGTTCGCCCGAATGGTTGTCCGTAACGGCTGTCAGCACCACACCGGACCAGCGGTCCGTAAATTCCCCGACGGTCATTTTGACATCTTTGCCCTTTTGCTCGCAGACGACATGCCGCTCGTCTGCACTTTTCACCAGCAGGAGACTGCGGGATACCTCGGCAAGCAACGGCATAGGCAGCTCCTGTAACTTGCCCTTGTCCGCGATGCGTACGGCAGATGCCTTTACGCCATATGTTCCGAGTAATTTCATCATTCCCCACATCGTACCTCCGTAGGGGTGTCTGCGCCATGCCGCCGAAGCAAATGTATGCGTGTGTTCCACGCCGAGTGCCAAAAGAAAACGTTCCAATAGTGTCTGCATACCTATATGTTCTGATTTTGAATCATTGTCCGATATGCGAATGTAGAGGTTGGTATTTTCCTATCCAATGGTCCGGCCCTTATTTTTCTGTCGTTTAATCATGTTTGGCATACATGTACCTTCCTTAAATCCGGACAGGTTAATTTTATTAGCGTCCATGCGCTACGCCTGTCGGAGTTATGGTATTATGTAACAACGAGTAACGGATGCGATAGCAGAAAAGCGTATCGCATCCGTTACGGGTATTTTATCATGTTGAAAGAACGTTCCCGACAGTGAAATTAATTGTCGTGTCTGTTCTTACCGGTCGGTTTGGTGAATCTTTTGCTTGCAGTTATACCTTCCGGCATAGATGGCAGGTGTGGATGTCTTATTCTTTTTTCTCCTGCCACGGCGTTCCGCCGGCGTTCTCCATGTCCCGTTTTTGTATTACCTTTGCGCCGCATTATAAAAAATAACTGAAAGTATCATGAAACGATTGATTGTGAAATCTGCCGTGGCCCTGTTCTGCACGGTTGCGGCCGTGCCCGCTGCGGCACAGTTCAATTTCAAAAAGGCCATCGGAGGCGCACAGAAGGCCGTACAGGCGGCTACGCTGACCGACGCGCAGATGGCCGCCTATGTCAAGGAGTACATCGAGTGGATGGACAAGAACAATCCCGTGTGTGCTGACGACGACGCCTATACCCTGCGGTTGAAGAAACTCACGCAGGGACTGACCGACGTGGAAGGTATCCCCTTGAACTTCAAGGTCTATCACGTCATCGATGTGAACGCTTTCGCCTGTGCCGACGGCAGTGTGCGCGTCTTTTCCTCGCTCATGGACATCATGACCGACGAGGAGTTGCTCGGGGTCATCGGCCACGAGGTGGGACATGTGGCCCACAAGGATTCGAAAAAGGCGTTCCGCACCGCTCTCCTCACTTCGGCGCTGAAGGACGGCGTGGCGTCGGGCGGCAGCGTGGCCGCGGCACTCACGGATTCGCAGCTCGGCAGCCTGGGCGAGGCGCTGGTCAATGCGCGCTATTCGCAGAAGCAGGAGAATGCGGCCGACGACTATGGGTATGAGTTCTTGCGGAAGGCGGGAAAGAACCCGTGGGCGATGGCCTTGTCGTTCAGCCGTCTGAAGCAGTTGCAGGATGCCGCCGGCGCGCAGAAGAGCAGCCGTCTGAACCAGTTGTTCTCCACGCACCCCGACCTTGACGCCCGCATCGGGCGCATGGAGAAGAGGGCTACGGCCGACGGATTCAGCCGCCCCGTGCAGACCGGTGCCCCGTCTGCGGCGGGAAAGAAATAATCCGCGCCGGGCATGGTGCGGCCGGGACGGGGCGCGCCGTACGCGGAAGCTGGAAACCGGAGCTTTACTTCACGGAAATTCTATCCGTGCATGTAGGAAGAACTAAGATAGGGATAGTTTTTCCTAACCCTATGATAGTTTTTCCTATCCCTATCTTAGTTTCCGCCCGGTTGCGGGGCGGTTTTCGGGACGCGGCGGACGGACGGTCCGGCCGCGTTGATGCGGCGAAGCCGGCGGCGGGATGATTTCCCCGCCGCCGGCTTCGTGTCGTCTTCCTGTCCGTGTGCGTTTTCTCAGTTGTCCTTCTGCGTCAGCATACGCGTGGACTCGAGGATGGGCAGGTTGGTCTCCGTCGGCACGTAGATGACGGTCTTGTTGCCCAGGTCGGCCTGCTGGCGCACCCACAGGTATTGGATGTACGTCGGGGTGATGCTTCCGTTCTCGATGCGTATGGCTTCGGCCGCGCCCTTGGCACGTTCTATTTCGGCCTGCGCGTTCAGTTTTTCGGCTTCCAGGTTGGCGCGTGCCTCTTCCACCTTGATTTTCCGGTTTTGTTCGGCTTTGGCGAATTCGGCCTTGCCTTCCATCTCCTGCGACCATACGTTGTAGAGCGGCAGTCCGATGGCAAAGGCGAACACCAGGACGATGACGCCGACGGCCACGAGCGCGATGGCCTTGAAGTTCACTTCCGTGTAATGGTTCCTGTTCATGATGTCTGTTCTTTTTGATGGGTTATGGTCGGTTTGCGGCGCGTCAGTCCTGTTGCGGCGCGTCGGCGGTGACGGCGGCTATGACTTCCTCGATGCCGAGCGCCTGCTGCCGGCCCGTGGTCATGTCCTTGAGCATGACGTTGCCGGCTTCCAGCTCGTTTTCGCCCACGATGGCCACGAAGGGGATGGCGTGTGCGTTGGCATAGGCCATCTGTTTTTTCATTTTCGTGCTGTCCGGGAACACTTCGGTGGCTATTCCGGCGCGCCGGCACACTGCCGCCATGCGCAGGCAGGCTGCCGCCTCGCGCGGGCCGAAGTTGATGAACAGCAGGCGCGTGCCTGCGGCTGCGGCTTCGGGATAGAGGCCGAGCTGGCCCAGGACATCGTAGATGCGGTCCGCGCCGAACGAGATGCCCACGCCCGACAGTCCCGGCAACCCGAAGATGCCGGTCAGGTTGTCGTATCGTCCGCCGCCCGTGATGCTGCCTATCTCCACGTCGAGGGCTTTCACCTCGAAGATGCAGCCCGTGTAGTAGTTGAGCCCGCGGGCCAGCGTCAGGTCAAGCTCGACCCGGTTGTGCAGTTCCGCGCCGGCGAGTGCGTCGAGCACGAAGGCCGCTTCGTCGCAGCCCTTGAGTCCCGTCTCGCTGGCGGCCAGCACGTCGCGCATGGTGGCTATCTTTTCGGCGTTCGAGCCTTCCAGGCGGATGATGGGCTGGAGTTTGTCGATTTCTTCGTCGGCCAGTCCTGCGGCGCGCAGTTCCGCGTTCACGCCGTCCAGGCCTATCTTGTCCAGTTTGTCGATGGTCACGGTGATGTCCACTATCTTGTCGGCGCGGCCTATGACTTCGGCGATGCCCGAGAGTATCTTGCGGTTGTTCAGCTTGATGCAGACGCGTATGCCGAAGCGGGTGAACACCTCGTCCACTATCTGCATCAGTTCCACCTCGTTGAGCAGCGAGTCGGAGCCCACGACGTCGGCGTCGCACTGGTAGAACTCGCGGTAGCGGCCCTTTTGCGGCCGGTCGGCGCGCCACACGGGCTGAATCTGGTAACGCTTGAAGGGCATCTGCAGCTCGTCGCGGTGCTGCACGACGTAGCGGGCAAAGGGGACGGTCAGGTCGTAGCGCAGGCCTTTTTCGCAGAAGCGCGGGGCCAGCTGCGCGGCCGTGCGCTCGTCATACTCGGCGGCGGTGGCGCCGTGCTTGAAGTCGCCCGAGTTCAGTATCTTGAACAGCAGCTTGTCGCCCTCCTCGCCGTATTTTCCCATGAGCGTGGAGAGGTTTTCCATGGCCGGCGTCTCGATTTGCCGGAAGCCGTAGAGGGCGTAAACGTCGCGGATGGTGTTGAATATGTAGTTGCGCTTCGCCGTCTCCACGGGCGAGAAGTCGCGTGTGCCTTTGGGTATGCCGGGTTTCTGTGCCATATCTTTCTTTGTGTGCGTGAATGTTTTCTTATATATTGATATAGGTGTGCGGGGATGTGCGGCCGGCGGATTATTCCACTTCCTTGACCAAGTAAATCATTGTCGGAAGGTGGTCGCTGTATCCGTTGAGCCAAGCTCCGCCGGCGTGCGTGCGCAGCGGGTTGCCCTTGTAGCGTCCTTCCTGCTGGAAGAGCCAGTCGCGCATGAATATCTCGTTGCGGTAGAACTTCAGTGTCGAGCGGTCGGTGCCCAGCAGGTTGCCCGTGAAGACTATCTGGTCGAACAGGTTCCACTTGCCGTTGTAGCGCAGTGTGCCCTGCCCTGTCTTGTACAGCATGTCGTACCACGGGTTATACAGTTCGTCGTCCGTCTTCACGTCCTGCGTGCGCCTTTTGCAGCCCAAGGCCGTCGTCATGCTCTTGTTGTCGGGGTCGTCGTTCATGTCGCCCATGATGACCACCTTGGCCCCGGGGTCCTGCCGCAGGAGCGCGTCCTTGAGCAGCCGCACCTGGTGTCCGGCCCGCTCGCGCGCCTCGCTGCCTGCCGCACGCGACGGCCAGTGGTTCACGATGAAGTGCATCTTCTCGCCCGCCAGCCGGCCCGACATGACCAGGAAGCCGCGCGTGATGTAGGTCGTGTCGCCCAGCAGCTCGGTGCGTGCCGTCACGCGACCGTCGGCGTCAGTCGTGAAGCCCAGCAGCTCCTCGTCGGGGCGGTCCTTGTAGAGGTAATAATAGGGGACGAGCATACTGCTTTCCAGCTTGAACATACGGGGATTGTACAGGAAGGCGCAATCCACGCCGCGGCGGTCGGGTCCGTCGTAGTGAACGATTTTCAGCCCGCGGTCGCGCAGTGCCGGCTGCGCCGTGAGGTCCTCGAGCACGCGGCGGTTCTCCACCTCGGAGACGCCGATGACGGCCGGTCCCTGCCGCAGCTTGTCCGTGCAGAGCAGCGACAGCACCTTGGCCATGTTGTGCAGTTTGGCCTCATACTTCATCTTGCCCCAGTTCATCGTGCCGTCGGGCAGGAACTCGTAGTCGCGCTTGCCGTAGTCGTGTACCGTGTCGAAGAGGTTCTCCAGATTGTAGAAAGCCACCCCGTAGAGCGCATAGCGTTTCTCGTTGTCAGTGTTGTTTCCGGGCGTTGCCGCCGTTGTCGTCGCCGCGGCTGCGAATGCCAGCAGCAGCAGGCTTATCCAAATGCGTTTCATGTGTATACCGTCTTGGTGATGAATGTTTCTTAGCCGCAAAGGTAGTGCTTTTCTCCGTAAGTCGTGCTTTTTCCCGAAAAACTCTTGCGCTTTCTTTCATGTCTTCGGGAGTGTCTTTTCATTCCGGAAGGCACATTTTCTCTTCTGCGCCGGCCGTCGGCCGGTCCGGTTCCCGGTCTGCCCCGGCGTTTCTGCCTGCCGCGTCCCGCGTCCGTGCGGGCCGGAAATCCGCCTTTCCGTTGCCATTGATAATGAGAGGGATACCTACATGGCATCTACGCGCGACTACAAGCCATGTAGTTTGAATTACATGGCTTGTAGGAAATGCTACATGGCTTGTAGTTCCGCCGGGCCTGCGGCGGGCGGTTTCACAGCCGGCTTTTTCCGACGGATTCCGCACCGGAACCGCACCTTTTCCCGCCTTTTTGAAGAAAATTTATCAAATTAACATTTTTTACCCCCCCCAATTTGCGGATTTAAGCCTTCGTAAGTATTTTTGCGCCGTTCCTCTGAAAAAATTACCTTAAGTCTCAGTATAAGAACAACCGAAAATTATAAAACCCAAGTATCAATTAACAATTAACAAAACCATGAGAAAAATTACCTTCCTTCTCTCGCTGCTGGTTTCCGTGTGGGCCACAGCGCAGGTAACCGTGCCTCAGGTGTCCACCGCGACCGAAAAGCACTATTACAAGCTTATCAGCAGACAATCTCCAAAGTATTGTATCGCTACCAACGGCGGCGGTTTCAAGAGCAGCAACATTGAGGCCTCCACGCTCTTCAGTTTTGAGGCAGTCGATGGCGAAGAAGGCATTTATTACATCAAGTCGGCCACTTATGACGCTTATATCTCTGCAGCAGATTTAGGGAGCGGCCAGGCTATCAAGTGGATGCAGGGTACACCGACAGATACCGAGAAATGGAAACTGAAAACAAACGGCGACTATGTAACCTTTGTCACCTATGCCACTAAGGATGCAGCCGATGCCAGCCAGTTGGGTTGGAACCAATCCGGAGGTGCAGGAGGTAATATCGTATTGTATGCCAGCGCAGCCGGCAATACCGGAACTTATTGGACGATGGTGGAAAAAGATCCCCCCGCAGCTCCGGATTTTGTTCCGGTGAAGGCGAGCGAGATAACCAGCGGATGGTATCAGATGCAGGTTGTCAATGGATTTAATGGCGAGGCATGGACTTCCGGCAAGTATGTCCTGAACACTCCCGCCATTGTTGGACGTAATACATGGACGTTCTCGTTGCATGCCATGAACAATGTATCCTCTACGTTCTTCTATTTTGAAGAGGATCCCAATAACTCCGGCAAATTCGCCATCAAGAACTGTAAGGGACAGTATGCTACCGCCAACGGTGTCTCTACCAGTGCTACTCCTGTGTATGAGTTTTCTTTCGTTGTAGATAACGGTACAAGTGCTACCATTAATGGTGTTACTTATACCCCTTCTGACGATGGTACCGAGACCAAAATCCTCATAAAGGCTACCAATAGTTCCGGAACGGTCTATCAACATATGGGATGGTACAGTTCGGGCGACCAAAGTGTGTTTGTAGGTGTGTCTTCGACCAACGGCGGTAACTTCCCGGGCAAGTCTTTCGAGATTTCCAAGATAAGCGACGAGTATCTTGCGCAGACTTACTACGTATATGATGTTGAGACCTTGGATTTCGAACCTGTTCATGGCAATGTGGGCGCGCAGTACAATGCTACCGACTACAGCGGTGTACGTCTGGCATATCCCGGCGGTGCGTTCTTTGTCAGAAAAGACAGGCCCACTCCTCCCCAGGCTTCAGACTTTGCCCTTAACCAAGGTGGTATGGATGTGAGCCGTGACAACCACTTCCTGTTCTTTGACGTCAATACGGAAGATCCTACGATACGCATCACCCAGACCCTGACGGCCTCGGCCGAAGATGTGCTCGACCTTTCGGAAAACAACAAGGTGGGCTTCCCCGAAAGTGGAATGGAAGAACCGAATGCTAAACTGAGAACTGCACTCGAGACAGCAAAGCGTGACGGGCTCAACACGGCTAACCTTACGGCACTTGAAACGGCATACAATACTTGGAAAACAGAGGTGGCCAACCTTGAGTCCGATGTTGTGATGCCTGAAGATGGCAAGGCCTATTACCTGAGAAACGTCCAGAAGCGCCTGCCCAAAAGCTACTATATGGCCAATAACGAAAACGGCGAGATTGTTCTCAAGCCCTATTCGGCCGAGAAAGACCTGAGCAATATCTTCATCTGTCACAAAGTGGGCGATAAATACATGTTCACCAACGCTGCCAAGGGCAACTATATGGTATGGAAAGGCAATGGCAGCGGTTACAACGACAACAAGGGCTACAGCGAAAGCTATGTGTCGCAGTTCTGTGACTTTAATGTTATCGCCCAGCCCTCGTCCCGTCCCGGTTCGTTCCGTTTGGTTTCGAAAAGAAATGATAATGATAAAACCGATGGTTCTTTTGTCGTGTTTACTGCAAACGGACGTCTTGACGGTTGGGGTAACTCTGTATGCTGGGAAAACACCTATACCAACTCTTTCGTCTTCGAGGAAGTCAAGGACTACGAAATGAACAACGTAACCTTGAAGACCCCGGCTACGACCGACGGCTATAACTACGCATCGCTCTACCTGCCTTACGCAACGACCATCCCCGAGGGCGTGGAAGCCTTCTCCGCTACCCTCAGCAACGACAAGCAGTCTATGACGCTGGCCGCCATCGAAGGCACGACGTTGCCCAAGAACACGGCCGTAGTGCTGCGCAGCGCGAGCGAGACTGCCGCCACCTTCGTCCCCGCCATCGAGCCCGGTACTGAACCTACGACCAACAGCCTGATGGGTACGGTGGACGCTACCGCCGCAACTCCCGCCGGTACATTCGTCCTGAGCGGAGCCTTCGGAGAAATCGGCTTCTACAAGTACACGGCTTCTACCCTTCCCGCCGGCAAGGCTTATCTTGAATCCGCCGACTCCGCCGTACAGGGCCTGCTCTTCGGTGACGGCAACGTGACGGGCATCGAGGCAGTCGAGACCGGAAACGACGACAAGGCAGCCTACTACGACCTGAGCGGCCGCCGTGTGGAACACCCCGCAACCGGCATCTACGTCCGTGGCGGCAAGAAGGTGTTCGTGAAATAACATTACCCATTCAAAAACAACAAGAATCATGAAGAAGACATATATCGCTCCCGCGCTTCAGTCCGTCGGGCTGAACATCGAAACTCCCATACTGGATGCCTCTCCCCTGCCGGTGAACCGTGAGGATGATACCAACGAGGTAGAGGTATCGACAGGCGCCTGGACGAACAAGCGTGGCGGCTGGAACAGCTCCGACTGGAGCGGAAACGAATAACAAGGAGGGGAACTTATTTCTCGTTATAATTCTCGAATTATAATTGTTAAGTTCTGTCGGCGGCCGGGTCTTTGTGAAAAGGTCCGGCCGCTACTTTTTTGCATCAACGTCCCTTTTGCAAACAGGTTGCACGAAACATTGCTTAATTTTGTGCCGGATAAGAAAAAATATACGGATATGGAACTTTTCAATTCTCTGTTGTTCATGCTCAATGAAATGTCGCCGTACATTCTGTTGGGCTTTCTGATAGCCGGCATCATGCATGCCTTCATTCCTCAAAGGACATTCGCGCGCCACTTGTCGGGCACCGGTCTGAAGGCGGTGACCAAGTCGGCGCTGCTGGGCATCCCGTTGCCGCTCTGCTCGTGCGGAGTGCTGCCTACGGCCATAGCGATGCGCCGCAACGGAGCGTCGCGTGCGGCTTCTGCCTCGTTTCTTGTGGCGACGCCGCAGACGGGTGTGGACAGCATTGCCGCCACGTGGTCTCTGCTGGGCCCGGCCTTTGCCGTAATCCGTCCGGTGGCCGCGCTCGTCACGGCCGTCTGCGGCGGTCTTGCCGTGGGTCGGTCCGAAAAGCATGACGCGCCTGCGTCGGTTACGGCCGCCGACAGGGAAATGCCGGAGGAGAAAGGCTGGCGGACGAAGTGTCTGAGCGCTCTGAAGTACGGTTACATCGACCTTGTCGGCAGCATCGGCGGCTGGCTGGTCGCGGGACTTGTCATCGCCGCGCTGATAACGGTCTACGTCCCTTCAGACTTTTTCGCCGCCGTGGGCAGCCGGCCGGTTCTTTCGATGTTGGCCGTGCTGGTCATCGCCATCCCGATGTATGTCTGTGCGACGGGGTCCATTCCCATTGCCATGTCGCTGATGCTCAAAGGCCTCTCGCCGGGCACCGCGCTCGTGCTGCTGATGGCCGGCCCGGCAGCTAATTTCGCTTCGTTCACGCTGATTGCAAGGGAGATGGGACGTAAGTCCGCCTTCATCTATCTGGCTTCGATTGTCATCGGTGCCATGGCCTTCGGGCTGGCCATAGACTATCTGCTGCCCGCCTCGTGGTTCGACCTTGCAGGCACGCAGGCCGCCCTGTGCCACCATCCCGGGTTCGAATGGTTCCCGACACTCTGTTCCGTCATCCTGGTCACGCTGCTGGCCGTCACTTTCGTCAGCGGGCACAAGCATCACCGGCTGGAAGCTGTGGCGACTAAGGAATATATCATCAAGGGAATGAGCTGCCCCCACTGCCGTGCCACGGTCGCCGAGGGCATAGCCGGCGTGAAAGGCGTCCGACAGGTCAGCGTGGACCTCTCCACGGGCAAGGCCACGGTCGAGGGAGACCAGTCCGACGAGGATGTCGTTGCCGCCGTCCGCCGTGTCGGTTTCGACGTGGAGCTGTGACGGACCTCCGTGCGGCACTTGGCAGCGCGTGGCGCGAGGATATAAATAAAAGTCCGGCTATCATGCCGGACTTTTATTTGTGGGTTACACTTTGGCGGACTTTCAGGTTACACTTTGGCGGGATTCCGGGTTACACTTTGGCGGGATTCCGGGTTACACTTTGGCACATTCGGCCCGGTTCCGGCGTTAAAAGACAGCCTTGTCGGCCGCGGATAAATACTTCACAATCGTATCTCTGGCGTAGAAGTCCGTTTCCGCCCGCCGCATCACAGTTTGATTTGCTCCACGTCGAGTTGATGGTCGTGCAGGAAGAAGGCTGCGCTCTCGGTGAACTTCTCAATGTTCTCGGTGGTCAGGTACCGGCAGTTGCCGCCCTGTCCGAGCCGCGTCTCCATCTCGGGATGCCGTTTCAGGTAGCAGTCCAGCGATGTCGCCACATACTCGCCCTGCGGCATGAGCCGCACGCCCGGCGGCGTGTACTTCAGGATTTTGTTCATCAGCAGCGGATAGTGCGTGCAGCCCAGTATGAGCGTATCAATCTCGGGGTCGCGGCGCAGGATGCCCTCGATGCGCTTTTTTACGAAATAGTCCGCGCCGGGCGAGTCGAACTCGTGGTTCTCGACGAGCGGCACCCACATGGGACATTCCTGCCCCGTCACCCTGATGTCAGGGGCAATCTTGTGGATTTCCAGCTCGTAGGAGCCCGAATTGATGGTTCCCGTCGTGGCCATCACGCCCACGTGGCGCGTTTGCGTAAGGTCGCACACGGCCTCGACCGTCGGCAGGATGACGCCCAGCACGCGGCGTGTGGGGTCGAGCCTTGCCAGGTCGTTTTCCTGTATGGTCCGCAGCGCCTTGGCCGATGCCGTGTTGCACGCCAGTATCACCAGCGGGCAGCCGCGGCTGAAAAGGGCCTCGACAGCCTCGAGCGTGTATCGGTAAATCACTTCGAACGAGTGGCTGCCGTAGGGTGCGCGGGCGTTGTCGCCCAGGTACAGGTAGTCGTACTGCGGAAGTTCCTGCCGGATTTGCCGCAGGATGGTCAGTCCGCCATATCCGGAGTCGAAGATGCCGATGGGGCCTTTTCCGGCGGCTTCGGCAATGGTGTTGAGAGTATCCTTGTCAGTCATTTTGCGTCTTTGGGCACGTTTCTGAAGTCATTCCGTCCGCAGGCCTCAGGGCTTTTCCGTCTGTTTCAGCTTTTCGAGGACAAAAGGCGTGGCGTCCTCCGTCACGCTCGGGTGCAGGAAGAGGTGCGTGCGGGCACTTTTGTCCACGATGCACTCATATCCGTGTTCCAGTCCCACGGCCGTGACGGCCTCGTCCAGCCGTTTGCGCAGCGGTGCCAGCATGTCGGCTTCGGCCTGCCTGAGCAACCGGTCGGATTCGCGGCGGAAGGCCAGGCTTTTCTCCATTTCGTCCTGCAGGTCGCGCTGCCTTTTCAGCATGATGTTTTGCGGGAAATCCTTTTGTCCCTGCAGAAATTCGGCAAACATCCGTCTGAAGGTCGTTTCGTTGTAGGCCGCCTCGTCCTCGTACTGTTTCCGCAGTTCGGCCATGCGTGCCTGTGCCTCGGCATATTCGGGCTGTGCCTTCATCACGGAGTCATAGTGCAGCGTGCCGTACTTCACCTGCGACTGGGCGCAGACTCCTGCCACGCCGGCCAGCCACACCAGGCAGGCAACCAGGATGTTCTTCTTCATGTCGGTCATGTCTAAGTCTTTTCTTGAAGGAATATTGTTGTCCGGCCGCTTGCCGGCCGACGTGCAAATGTAACATATTTTTGTGACAGCCGCAAAGGATATGCGGAGAAGTAGGCCGGGGAGTGTCGCCGCCTGCGGATTTTCTGCGCCACCGGTTCCGGAGGTCACGGCTTTGGTGGTTCCGGAGCTCAACGGCCTGAAGTGATTGCTGCCTCAGCGGCATTTTTAACACAATTTGCTTTTCGGCGAAAAATGTTGTATATTTGCAATAGGAAACAGGGCAGACCGTAAAAGTCTGCCCTGTTTTCGTACTTACAAGGCGGGATTTCGGGAAAATTTGCCCGTGGGAAAGGATTTCGTACATGGCATCCGGGAAAAATTACAAGCCATGTAGGGAAAAACGGATGCCTTGTACGAAAAAATTCTTCCGTGGAGAGCAAAAACACCGCGGGCTTTCGCATCGCCAAAAGTGTACGAAAGTTAAAAATGTTAATGTCGGTCGCGGGCGGATGCCCGACGGTTCCGTTCTGCCACCCGTTAGCGGCCGGCATCGGGGCGCGATGGGCTGTTAGCCGGTGTTTGCATACGTTTACATGTGTTTTGTAATATAAATTAACACTTTCGGGGGGGGTAATTTTGGGAATTTATATAATTTTGCAAGCATATAATACCTATTCACATTATCAAATTAATTATCGCATTATGAAAAAGAGATGGATTTATCCTTTGTTCCTCGCTTTGGCCATGGGGCTGCCCGCGGCTTGCAGTGATGACGAGAACACGAACCCCGGCGGGCCCGAACTGCCGCCCGCGCCGGTGGCCACCGTGCAGCAGGCCCAGCAGGAGATTGACCGTGTGGGCAAGGATTTCATGAACGAAATCGACACCGAAGAGCTCAATTCTGTTTACGAGCTGGTGGTAGACTGCGCCGGAATGCTGGGGATTGACGAAGAAGACGAACCCTACTATCCCGGTTGGGGATATGGTGCGCGCGCCAAGGCGTCGGCCGGTTTCGCAAGCCTCAACAAATTGTTCCGTGCCGTGGCAACCGGCGACTTTTCCGTGGCCGCGTCGAGCCGTGCCGCCGAGGAGATGTACAGGGTGTCCGACTATTACGGCGAGTGGACGTGGGACGAGCGTAACGAAGAATGGGTGAAGACGGCCGACAACGCTTCTGCCGCCATCTATCGCTTCAAGCACAACGGCAAGGCCTGTGTGGCACAAGCCAAAGGCAGCGGAAACAAGTTTACGCTCCGTCACGATATTGACGGCGAACTGGTTACGGTGGAAGTGCCTGCCGAAGTGACGGCATCGCTCACCGAGGCCGGAAAGACGATGGTACAGGTGGACGTGCACACCTCGAAGTGCAGCCTTGACGGCAAGGAGCTGGCGCTGACCACCGAGGTACAGGTGGCCAACCTGAAGGCGGTGGGACAGGTGGACGTCAGCAACAAGCTGGCCAAGGCCAACGTACGGCTCACCGCCGGCGGCAAGGAGCTGCTCAATGCGGCCTGCAACGTCGATGGAAACAACTTGGCCGACGTCGATGCCTATGAGTCGGAATATTTTGACCCGGCACAGGACCTCAAGGCCGGCACGGTCGCCTGCAACATCATGGGTTCGATGAGCCTGAACCTCGTGGCCGACAACAAGGACGGCAAGCTGGGTGCGGCGTTGGACTTTGACGGATACTACTATTCTTATGAATATTACTATAACCATATGGATGCACCTTACAAGTACTCCGTTGGTGATAAGAATACCGCCAAAAGAGAAGCTGTCAATGCGGCCGATATGCTCAATCAGAAGGCCCAGGCCGCGATTTATTTCGCCAACAGCACCTATACCGTGCCTGTGACGTTCCGCGCCGCCGAGACGTGGCACGACGTCTATGAATGGAAATCCTCTGATGGGACTGAATACAGCAAGAGCGAGGGTGGCGAATGGTCGGTAGAGCCTCTGATGACTTTCGAGGACGGAACGACCTACACGTTCGAGGGCTATTTTGACAATACCCGTTTCAGCTCGCTCGTTACGATGTTCAATGACCTGGTGGATAAGGTCACCGGAGACAACTAAGTGATTAATACCATACGGGGACAAGCAGGCTGCCGGCATCCACGCCGATGCGACGGACTGCTTGTCCTTGTGTGTTTACCGGACTGCGGTGGAGCGCATGAATAGACTGTTTACGCTGATATTTTCGCTGTTCTGCGCCGTCGTGCCGGCCGTGGCGCAACCTGCGGGCGGCACGACGGCGCGCGACACGGCCGTACATCGCCCGGACAACCGCCTGGGCGAAGCCGTGGTCAGTGCCGGAAGCCGGCGGATGCTGCGGACGGACAGCGCCGGCCGCCTGTACTGGCGCATGGAGTCGCTGGCCGAGATGCCCCATGTGCTCGGTGCGGCCGACCCGCTGCGCGAACTGCAGCTGCTGCCGGGCGTGGCCACTAACGCCGATTACGCTTCGGGCATCAGCATACAGGGCTGCGAGGCCTCGCAAAGCCTGTTGCACATCGACGGCGCGCCCGTGTTCAACGCTTCCCACTTGTTGGGGCTTTTTTCCGTATTCAATGCTTCCCATTTCAGCACCATGTCGCTGGTAAGCAACCGCCACGACGCACGGTTCGCCAACCGGCTGGGCGGCGAACTGGCTTTCTTCCCCACGGATACCTTGGTGAGCCGTCCGCATCTCAGTTCGACGTTCAGTTTCATGGAGAGCGAAGGCACGGTTGCCTTGCCCGCCGGACGGAATGCCGCTCTCTACCTCTCGGCCCGCGGCAGCTATCTGAATGCCCTCTACGGCGATTTGCTGGAAGTGGATGACGTGCGGCTGAAGTACGGTCTGCAGGACTATAACCTTACCTACGCGCTGCAGGCCGGCGGGGCCGACCGCCTGCGCCTGACGTGCTATTACGGGAGCGACCGTCTGGAACTGCTGCCCAAGGATTTCGACGAACGGAACGACCTGTCGTGGAACAATATCGCCGTGGCCCTCCGTCACGAGCACCGCGCACGTCGCCTGACGTGGCACCAGGGAGCTACTTTCAGCCGTTATGCCGCGCGGACCCGGCTGGGACTGCACGCTGTCCGGCTTGACGAAGAGGCCGACATCCTGCAGGCAGGTTACAGCGGGCACGCGGAGTGGACGGCGTGCGGCGCGGACTGGAGTGGCGGGGCGGAATACAGCGGTTACCGCTTCACGCCTATGCACATCGGGGTCACAGGCTCGTTCGTAGGCCAGCAAGTGCCGCGTGTCCGCCGCCATGCCCATGAGGCCGCCCTGCATGTGCAGGCCCGCGTGCCGTTTGCCGGCCGCTGGTCGGCCGTCGGTGGTGTCCGGCTGTCGGCCTACACCTGCGGGGGCAGCACTTTCGTGGCCCCCGACCCGCGCCTGACCGTCGAATACCGCCCGGCACCGCAACACACCCTTTCGTTTCACTACGGCATCTACCGTCAGTTCCTGCACCGGATGGCACTGGCCGGCGGCGGTCAGCCCGTGGACTACTGGATTCCGGCCGATGCTTCCGTGCGGCCGCAGCGGGCGCATTCGCTGGCCCTCGGTTATCGCACGGAATGGGCGCGCGGCGCGTGGGAACTCAGTGCCGAAATCTACTGCAAGCAGTTGAGCCACCAGCATGAGTATCACGGGTCCGTGCTCGACTTCGTTACCGAAAACTATGACGCCGCGTCGCACGTCATACATGGCCGCGGCTGCAATTACGGCCTTAATCTGATGCTCAGGAAGAACCGCAGCCGCCTGACGGGATGGGTGGGCTACGCCCTTGGCGCCGCACGCCGCCGCTTTCCCGCCCTCGACGCGACAGCCTGGTTCAGTGCCGCGCACGACCGCCTGCACGATGTGTCCGTCGTGGCCGCTTACCGCATCAACCGCCACTGGAGCACGGCCGGCAACTTCGTCTATGCTTCGGGGCTGCCCTATACCGGCATCAAGGGCTTCTATCTTATCAACCACAACCTCGTGAGCGAGTACGGCCGTCATAATGCCGCGCGCCTGCCGGCCACGCATCGTCTTGACGTGGCGCTGACCTACCGCTTCACACCCCGCCGCGGCTGTGAACAGCGTCTGAACTTCTCTGTCTACAACCTGTATGCGCGGCGCAATGTCCTCTTCCGCTACCTCAATGTTCATGAGCACGACATCGGTTTCAAGGATGTCGGTTCGCTCTGCCGCCTGTTGCCTTCCGTCGGCTATAGTCTGAAATTCTAAATTCCTTTGTCCGCCATGTCCGCTTTCCGCATCCGCCATCTGCTCTGTCTTTTCCTGTGCGTCCTGTCCGTGTCCTGCCTCGACGAGGACGACACTGCGGCCGAGCCGCAACTCGTGGTCGAAGGCTGGATTGAAGACGGCGGTTACCCCGTCGTCATGCTGGGGCTTTCGAAGCCCGTGGACGGAGACCGGATGGACTTTGACGATTATGTGGTCCGCTGGGGCAAGGTGACCGTCTCCGACGGAACGCGGAGCGTGGTGCTGACCGGCGGCTACGACCGCAACTTTTTTCCGCCCTACAAGTACACCTCCTATGAACTCGTGGGCGAGGCGGGAAAGACTTATACGCTGACCGCCGAGTATGACGGCCGGACCGCGACGGCCGTCACCACCATACCGCCGACTGTCCGCCTGGAAACGCTACGGTTGGAGCGTAGTGCGAGCGACACGCTCTTTTACGTGAAAGCCTTTTTCGAGGACCCGGCCGACGAGCGCAATTATTACGGCCTCTTCAGCCGTCGCGAGGGCAAGGACAAGATGTTCCTGCTCTCCTTCCTCGGCATCTTTTCGGACGAGGTGGCGTCGGGTCGCGTTGCCGCCGACGTCTATTGCGGCACTTCGCTCGACACGGAACTCGAACCCGACGCTTCCAAATACTTCAAGTCGGGCGACCGCGTGCGTGTCCGCCTCTGCAGCATGGACCGGGCCTCTTACCGTTTTTGGAAAAGCTATTCCGAGGTCCGCAATTTCTATTCCAACATGTTTTTCCCCTCCACCGAAGAACTCGAGTCGAACATCTGCGGCGGCAAGGGCTACTGGTGCGGTTACGGGAGCAGCACCCTCACGATAGATGTCCGCTGATGCCGTGGCCGTTTCTCCGGCCGCTGAAAACGACATGCACATGTACGGAAAACTACAAGCCATGTAGTCGCGACTACATGGCTTGTAGGAAAAACTATCCCTATCTTAGTTTTCCGCGGGAGTCGGGAATTTTTATAAAACTGTATGCCAATGTGTTGCGGAGTTGCTGAATGACGTGTCCGGCTATGGGTGGAATGTCCGGTCGCGGCATGTAGGTCTGGGCGGGCCTGGGCCGATGAATTCAAAAAAAATCGTACCTTTGCACAGGTGTGATAAAATTTGCACAATTCTGTATTCATGAAAACGAAGGCAAAGCCTTTTCTGAAATGGGCCGGCGGCAAGACACAGTTGCTGCCTACCCTTGACCGTTATCTTCCGGCTGGTTTCGCGGAAGAGAAGAATATCACCTACATCGAGCCGTTTGTGGGCGGAGGGGCCATGCTGTTTTTCATGCTTCAGAAGTACAAGAACATCAGGCGGGCTTTCATTAATGACATCAATCCGCATCTGATTAAGGCCTATACGATTGTCCGGGACGAACCGTTCGAACTGATTGCATCGCTCGAGGCCATTCAGGCCGAATTCCGCGCGTTGGAGGACCATGACGCGCAAAAGGAGTTTTACCTGAAGATCCGTTCGGTTTTCAATGCCGGTAGGATGACCGATCTGGAGGAAGCATCCTACTTGATCTTTATGAACAGGACCTGTTTCAATGGTTTGTATCGGGAGAACGCCAAGGGCGGATTCAATGTGCCTTTCGGTCGGTATAAGAACCCGCTGATATGCGACGCTCCGCTGATTCTTGCCAACAGTGAGTTGTTGAAAAGAGTCGAGATCCTGCACGGGGATTATGCCCGGGTGGAGAAGTTTGCCGGCGGATACACCTTCGTTTATTTTGACCCACCTTATCGGCCGTTGGATGCCACATCGAGTTTCAATTCTTATGTGAAACAACCGTTTGGCGACGATGAGCAAATCCGCCTGAAGGATTTTTTCGCCCGGCTTTCGGCGGCCGGATGTCGCGTCCTGCTCAGTAACTCGGACGGCAAGGCACGAAACGAACAGGATGTGTTCTTCGACCGTCTTTATCGGGATTTCCACATAGAGAGGGTCCTTGCCAAACGGAGCATCAACGCCAATCCGGCGAAACGGGGGGCGCTTACGGAACTGCTCATCAGAAATTATGAAAATTACCAAGGCGAGGCTGCTGGCTTGCGCAATGCTATATAAAAGATTATGACGGAACGATTTGAAAACTTCATGCTTCCACTGAAGGAAACGCACTTTTCGCTGCGTGATTATGTGGATTTCAGGAAAGTGGCTGCCAATGTCGATGCCATTTCCATCAGACTGAATCAGCTTAACTATCTGATAGGTCAGGAAGATATGGGCAGTGCCGTCCGTAGCCTGTGGAATGAAAACCCGAAGGTGTTTTCCGTTCTCGACATCCTTATAGCCGTCAGGACAAAGGACAGGAAAAAGGTGCTTGACAGCCATGGTGCCGTTCGTTCGGTCAGCGATTACTTTACTTCGCCCGAGCAGATAACGGCTTTCCTTGATGAGACGGGGCTGACCGGGGTGTTCCAATCCAAGCAGATAAGGAATCTTGTGGATTACGTGTTTGGAGTGGAGGTGGGACTCGACTCCAACGCCCGGAAGAACCGTGGCGGACATATTATGGAAGCTCTTGTCGCCGACACGTTGAGGAAAAACGGGATTGCCTTCGAACAAGAAGTCTATTATACCGAATTTCCGGAGATAGTAAAGGCGCTTGGTGCGGACAAGAAGCGTTTTGATTTTGTTGTCCGTACCTCCCGGATAACATATCTCATTGAGGCCAATTTCTATACCGGAGGCGGATCGAAACTCAATGAGGTTGCCCGGTCTTATTCCGAACTTGCTCCTAAAATCAATGCTGTTCCCGGTTTCGAATTCGTATGGATAACCGACGGCATAGGGTGGAACGATGCCCGCAATAAGCTGGAAGAGGCTTTTGCCCATATCCCCGATATCTATAACCTGTCCAGCCTTTCGGACTTTATAGAGAAACTTAAATCTTGCTGCTGACGTGTTTTCTTCGGGATGGCGCCAGTGCCTCCGGAATGCCAAAAAAATCCAACCATCATGTTAGTACCTTATTATAAATCGGCTGACAGGGCTTTCACCATGCTTCATGGTGATTGCTTTGACCTGATGGCGCAATTCGATTTTAAGTTTGACATGATTTTTGCCGACCCTCCTTATTTCCTTTCCAATGGTGGAATCAGTTGTCAGGCAGGACAGATTGTGTGCGTGGACAAAGGGGAGTGGGACAAGGGTCGTCGCCAGGATGACATCGTGGAGTTCAACCGGGGATGGCTCGGCCTTTGCCGTGAGAAACTGAAGGAAAACGGTACGATATGGATTTCAGGGACGCATCACAATATCTTTTCCGTGGCAACCGTGCTTACGGAATTAGGCTACAGAATTCTGAACGTGATTACCTGGGCAAAAACGAACCCGCCGCCCAACATCTCCTGTCGCTTCTTTACCCATTCGACGGAGTTTATCATTTGGGCCCGGAAATCACCGAAGGTTCCGCATAAGTATAATTATGAGGTCATGAAAGCCATCAACGGCGGAAAACAAATGACAGACGTGTGGCGGCTTCCGGCAATAGCCCGTTGGGAAAAAACATGCGGGAAACATCCCACCCAGAAGCCTCTGGCCCTGCTGACACGTATCATACTTGCAAGTACGAGTGAGCACGATTGGATTCTTGACCCTTTTGCCGGCTCTTCCACGACAGGTATTGCCGCCAACCTTTGCGGGCGTCGTTTTCTCGGTATGGAAAAGGAGGAGGAATTCGCTGAAATGAGCAGGAACCGTCGGCTGGAAATGGAGGATTGTGCGGTGCGGCGGAAAATGTGCTCGCGTATTGCCGACTTGGGCTTTGTCTGTACGCACGGAGATGCTTCCGAACCCGCCGAACCTTATGGCAGGGATCTTCCGTTCTGATGTAATGTTTTGTTTAGGGAGGCTTGTTGCCTGCTGCTATCCGCCGAGGATGCGCTTGATGTCGTTCAGCTTGTTGAGCGCCTCGACCGGGGTGAGGTTGTTCACGTCGAGGTGAAGTATTTCGTCGCGTATCTGTTCGAGGACAGGGTCGTCGAGCTGGAGGAAGCTGAGCTGCATGCCGTTGCCGTCGCGTGAGTCGGCCGGGGCTGCCGTCCCGTCGGCTCCGGGGCGGCAGATGCGGTGCTCTTTTCCGGCTTCGCTCTCAAGTTCGTGCAGCACCTGCTCGGCGCGGCCCACGATGGCTGCCGGCATGCCGGCGAGGCGGGCCACGTGGATGCCGAACGAGTGTTCCGATCCGCCGGGCTGCAGCTTGCGCAGGAAGACGATGCGGCCGTCCACCTCGCGCACCGATACGTTGCGGTTGCAGATGCGCTCGAACAGGCGCTCCATTTCGTTGAGTTCGTGGTAGTGGGTGGCAAAGAGTGTGCGTGCCCGGCTGCGGGGGTCCTCGTGTATGCGTTCGACGATGGCCCATGCGATGGAGATGCCGTCGTAGGTGGAAGTGCCGCGGCCCAGTTCGTCGAAGAGTACGAGGCTGCGCGGCGTGAGGTTGTTCATGATGTTGGCCGATTCGCTCATCTCGACCATGAAAGTGCTCTCGCCAAGCGAGATGTTGTCGCTGGCGCCGACGCGGGTGAATATCTTGTCCACGAGTCCGACGCGGGCGCTCTCGGCGGGCACGAAGGCGCCGATTTGCGCCAGCAGCGTGATGAGCGCGGTCTGCCGCAGCAGGGCGCTCTTACCGGCCATGTTCGGACCGGTGATGATGATGATTTGCTGTTTTTCGCTGTCCAGGTGCACGTCGTTGGGCACATACTCCTCGCCCGGCGGCATGAGGGTCTCGATGACCGGATGCCGGCCCTGGCGTATGTCCAGTTCGAGGCTGTCGTCCACTACGGGACGCACGTATTTCCGCTCGCGGGCGACGTTGGCCAGGGACAGCAGGCAGTCGAGCGTGGAGAGCGCGGCGGCATTGTGCTGGAGGGGGACGATGTGGCGGGCGGCCTCCTGCAGCAGGGCGGCGTAGAGTTGTGCCTCGAGTGCCAGTATCTTGTCTTCGGCGCCGAGGATTTTCTCTTCATATTCCTTCAGTTCCTGCGTGATGTAGCGTTCGGCCTGCGCCAGTGTCTGCTTGCGCACCCATTCGGCGGGCACGTGGTCCTTATATGTGTTGCGCACTTCGATGTAATAGCCGAAGACGTTGTTGAAGCCTATCTTGAGGCTGGGTATGCCGGTGGCCTCGCTTTCGCGCCGCTGTATGTCAAGCAGGTAGCTCTTGCCCGAGGTGGATATGGCCCGCAGTTCGTCCAGTTCGGGACTGACGCCGTCGGCGATGACGCCCCCTTTGGCCACGAGCAGGGGCGGGTCGGGACGCAGTTGGCGGCTGATGAGCGTGTGCAGTTCCGCGCAAGGGTCGAGTTGCTCCCCGATGCGGCGTATGCTGTCCTGTTCCGCATCGGCGCAGGCGGCTTTCAGCGCGGCCGTGCATTCGAGTGCCACGCGCAACTGTTGCAGGTCGCGCGGGTTGGCGCGGCCTACGGATACTTTCGACACGATGCGCTCCAGGTCGCCCGTGCGGCCCAGTTCGCGTTCGCAGCTGTCGCGGAAGTCGGGCCGGCGGAAGAAGTGTTCCACCCCGTCGAGGCGTTCGTTGATGGCCGCCACCGAGCGCAGCGGGAACAGCACCCAGCGGTGCAGCATACGCGCTCCCATGGGGGTGAGTGTGCGGTCGATGACGTCGAGCAGCGACGTGCCGCCCTCGTTCATGGGCGCGACCAGTTCGAGGTTGCGTGTGGTGAAGCGGTCAAGGCGCACGTAGCGGTCTTCCTCTATGCGCCGCAGTGTCGTGATGTGTGCCGTCTGCGTGTGTTGCGTCAGTTCGAGGTAGCACAATACGGCCCCTGCAGCGACGCAGGCATCCTGCATGTGTTCCACGCCGAAGCCCTTCAGGTTTTTCACGTCGAAGTGCTTCAGCAGCCTTTCGCGCGCGGTCGTTTCCGTGAAGGTCCAGTCGTCCAGCTCGAAGATGAAATGTTTTGTCCCGAAGAGGCTTTCGAACCGTTGCCTCATGCCGCGCACGACGAGTATTTCTTTCGGTGCGAAGCCCGCGAGCAGTTTGTCCGTCTGCTCGGGAGTGCCTTCCACCACGAGAAATTCGCCCGTCGAGATGTCGAGCAGTGCCATGCCGATGGCTGTCCGTCCGAAGTGTACGGCGGCCAGGAAGTTGTTTTCGCGTGCCGTGAGCACGTTGTCCCCCATGGCCACGCCCGGTGTGACCAGTTCGGTGATGCCGCGCTTCACGAGTTTCTTCGTCAGTTTGGGGTCCTCCAGCTGGTCGCAGATGGCCACGCGATAGCCTGCGCGGATGAAGCGCGGCAGATAGGTGTCGAGCGCGTGGTGCGGGAAGCCGGCCATTTCGGTCGGGCTGGCCGATTTTCCGTTGTTGCGCCGTGTGAGCGTGATGCCGAGCACGCGTGCCGCCGTGACGGCGTCGTCGCAGTAGGTCTCATAGAAGTCGCCGCACCTGAACAGCAGTACCGCGTCGGGATGCTGTGCTTTCAGGTCGTGAAACTGCTTCATCATCGGTGTGAGTTCTTCTTTGGCCATGTTGCGTGCGGGTTGTGTTGAACTTAGTGGTGAAAGACGTGCGTCGTCCCGGCCGCTGCACAAAGGCCTGTTGCGTTCCGGGTCGCGCCATCCTTGCAAAGTTAAGCAAAAAAATCCGTCCGTCCGCCGTTCGCCGTCCGTTTAGCGTGCGGTGCGTCCCGCCTTGGGACGGAAAACGGGCTTTCCGACTGCCGCAGCCCCCGTTTCCGTGCCTGTTCCCGGGGCTTGCAAATTCCGCCGCCGAAGGCCCTTTTTCCTACATGGCATGTAGGACGAACTACATGCCATCTACGTCGAACTACATGCCATGTAGTTTTTCCTATGTGCCGGGCAAGTTTTCCGCTTCTGCCGGAGAAGGGAATGGCGGCAGCTGGTGAACGGGAATCCATCTGCCGCAAAACAGTGCATTGGGACGGACGAGAACATGTGAAATGGCGCAGTGTGATTTTACATCATCAACATTCCTCTGAATATCCACTTTTTTATGCTGTCGGCGTGGAATCTTGTAGATTTTATCTAAATTTGCGCATAGTCCCTTTTGGGGACAAGTCGTAACAATTAAAAAAGGAGGTCGGAAAACAGAAAGGAAACGAAAGGAACGCAAGAGGGAACAGACACGCGGAAGCGTGCCGTCCCGCAGGTTGTGCATTAAAAACGCCGCTACGAGATGTGCGGCACAATCAACAAACCGAAAGAGCGTTTCCGTTCTGACAACTTGAAATGAACATATAATAATAGATATTGAGCTTTTGGCTCTTGTTCTCTTTACTTCGGATACCGCCAAACATTCGCACATTGGGGACAGGCAGACTGAAAGTTCACGTCGATAGGGCGTGGACTGTTCTGTGCTTGTTAATGTGTAGGTCACTTGGCGGTAACCGGAAGTAAAGGCAAGCTGAAGGAATGGTTGCACGCCTTTTTCACAAATAATCAAAAACACAAATGAAAACATTCAGAATTATTGGAATGGCTTTAGTTGTCATTTTGTTGAGTTTGAGCTTTGCTTCATGTTCGGACGATGACGATGACAATTCCGGCGCAAATCCTCTTTTGGCAGGTACTACATGGAAGGTTGTTTCCGTTATCGGACAAAGCGGGGATTGGGCCGGATTCCAAGGACATTCCGTCACATTCAATGGAGATGGTTCCATCAGATTCAGTCCTACGACGGGGTGGACCTATGCGAAATGGTCGTTAAACGGAAATATCTTGAAATTTACGCTTGGTGAAGGCGAAGCCGACTATTGCATCGTGGGTAATGTCGCCATGAATGGGAATACCGCAACATGGAACTGTTACTGGGAAGATGCCGATGGCGAATGGAGTGACAAGGATAATCCGGAGACTCATGCGACCATCATAATTGAGAAACAATAATAACGAATGGCTGACGCCGCAGAAGTGCAGGGCGGCTGCCGGAGAAATGGAAAAGCATCCGCGGGACGTGCCTGCGGATGCTTTTTGTCGTGTCGTGCGACGGGGCGTCCCGCGGAGGTTCTCCGCGGGATGCGTCATTCGTCCATGCCGCTGCCGTGTTTCTTGTCCGGCGACGGACGATTCCGGGCTTATGCCAATAAATTTTATGTCGAAACAAACAAAAAGGTTGTAACGTTACAACCTTTTCCGTATCTTTTGTATCTTTGCATTGTTTCTCATGCAAGAATCAATCGTATGAAGTATCTTAATCTGAATAAGGCTTTGGCTGCATGGCAAAGTTTGCAACCTCTGTCGGAAAAGGACCGGGAAAGGCTCAGCCGTCGTTTTACGGTGGATTTCAACTATAACAGCAATCACCTTGAAGGCAATACGCTGACTTACGGACAGACGGAAATCCTGCTTCTCTTCGGAAAGGTGGTTGGAGAAGCCGATGTGCGTGACGTACAAGAGATGGCCGCAAGCAATGTCGGCCTGCGGATGATGACGGAAGAGGCTGCCGGGAAAGCAATGCCTCTGACGCAGAATTTTGTCCGGACATTGCACAAGACGATTTTGCGGGAAGATTACACCGTTTATCGTAACTTGCCCGGGGGAATACAGACGAGCTACACGATTCATGCGGGACAGTACAAGACGCGTCCCAACAGTGTCATCACACGCTACGGCGACAGGTTCGACTATGCTTCGCCGGAAGAAACGCCGGGGCTGATGGGCGACCTTGTCGATTGGTATAATGCGGCGGAACTGGCCGGTGAGCTATCGCCGGTGGAGTTGGCTGCCTTGTTCCATTATCGTTTCATACGCATTCATCCTTTTGAGGATGGCAATGGCCGTATTGCCCGACTGATGGTAAATTATATCCTGACTCGTCACGATTATCCGATGATTGTGGTTCGCAGCCGCAAAAAGAGTGAATATTTGGAAGCTTTGCATCAGGCTGATATTGAAGTGGGGCCTGTACCGAGCGATGGCGCCCGTGCAGATATCAAGGATATCCGTCCTTTCATGAAATATTTCAATGATCTGGTGGCTACTGAAGTCTATAATGATGTGTTGTTTGTGAGCGAGAGGAATGAGAATGTTTGGTGGTATGACGGGGAACGGATCGCATTCAGAACGCCCAATTATACAAAAATATTGAATGCCATGCGGACACAGCCGACATTGACGCTCACAGACATGAAAGAGATTACAGGCATAAGCATCGCAGCTATTCAAAAACTGCTTGACCAGCTCATTCGGAAAAAATATGTTGAACGAGGCAAAAAGGAAGGTAGTTGGAGAGTGTTTGTAACGCAGTGACATTTCAGTTTCAGCGATAACTCCTTTTCATCTTCCACCCATAAAAAAGCATCCGCAGACATGAGTGTCTGCGGATGCTTGCGGTTATGCGGCCTTTGCGGTCGGGAATGTGGTGTTCATCCCTGCCGGGGCCGGTTTTATATCAGTCGATGAACACCTTTTCGCCAGCTGTGTTCACGTAGATACCTTTGGCGGGATAGAGTACGCGGCGGCCGCGCAGGTCATACCATATACCGTTATTCTTACCTCGGTCTCCCGTGGCCGTACCAATGCCGGTGGGAGTGCCGTCAAGGCTCAGGAATGATGCGGCCTCGTTTCCGATGTTTGCGGTCGGGATGTAGGCCTGATTGGCCGGTGCGCTTGTGCCGGTCGAACGGCTGAAACCCGTGCCTGCGGCCGTATTGCCGAGCAGGTAGAAGCTTTCGGCAGTGAGTCCCGTGCGTTCAAGAGTCGCACCGGCGAGCAGATTGCCCGAAAGCGATGCGGTGATGGCTTCGTAGGACAGTGCGAACGATACCGTTCCGGCGGCTTCGGTGCTGACCAGGACGCCTGTACCGGCGGGTATCACGCTACCTTCGGCTACGGGAGACAGGGAGAGGGCACCGTTGTTTACGCCGCTCACGGTGTAGACCGTTGCGTCGTCGGCCGAGGGCACGATTACGGCCACGGGCAGGCAGAGAGCTGTCCAAAGGTCGTCGTCCACGGTCACGGGGATGCTCTTCACCTCATCGACGGCCCAGAGAAAGGTATTGTCGGGTGCGGAGGTTTCCTCGAGGATAAGTCCGGTATCGCTGTTTTTCACGTAATACGTGCCCACTTTCAAGGCAAGGGCATATTCGTTGGCCGCCGTAATGCTGCCGTCGTAGGTGTATTCTCCGTACCATTGTGTGGCCGAGGTCGGCATTTCCACGCGGTTGTGCTGCCCGGCCTTGCCGCCGAAGAAGCGTTGGCTGTTGGTGTGTTCCACCTTGTAGCCGTTGTCGATGGGTACGAGGGTCCACAGGGCTGTGGGCACGTCGGTGCTTGCGGCTTCGCCCGCGAGGACGGCACGGTTGCTGCCGTTGTTTGCCGTCATCTGTCCGTCAGCGTCGGCCAGCGGTGTGGCGTATGCCAGTTTGCCGTTGGCAAGGTTGCGCAGGTTGAAGTAACGTGTAATCAGACGGCCTTCGGGAAAGGCGAGCATCCGGCTGCCATCGGCCGAATAGAGGATGCCGTCCTTCGCGGTGTAGTTCGGGTTTCCCTCCGTCACGACGAAGTATTCCAGTCCTGTGCATCCCTTCCACGGCTGACTGCTGAGCGTCGGGTCGGACAGGTTGAGCTGTTCGATGGCGACGCCTTCGGGCAGTGCGGTGCTGAAGACGGTAATGTCGTTCAGTGCGATGTTGCTGAATGTCTTCGTCTCGGGCGTGCCGTTCTCGGGGGTCAGGGTGACGTTGAAGTTACCCGCGCCGTCGTTTACCATTTCAATGGTGAAGCGGCTGCCCACATTTTGTGCGAATGTGTTTTCTCCGCCGCCGTTCATCTTCATGACGATGGTTCCTGCCGCTTTCAGGTAGAACTGGAAGGCGCCGGGATAGGAGTTGGCCAGTGCGTTATCGCCCACTGCCAGCAGTCCCGAGCCCCATTGGTTGAAGGAAGAGCCGTCGGTCGCTACTTTTATGGTCAGTGTCCAAGGCCCTTTTCCGGGTATCGTGGTGTTGGGTCTGATGAGGTCGTTCTGCGTTCCCGCTCCCTCGAAGCTGGCGTTCAGCAGGCAGTCGAACGCGATGTCGTCCTCGGGCAATACGATGCGCTTCACGTCCTTGTTGCCGCTGACGGCCCCGGGGGCGAAACCGACAAGCTTCTTCCCCTCGGGTATACCGCTGAGGTTGTTCAGGTCGAGCACGCCGCTACCGCTTTCCACGCCCATGACGAGAAGGTCTCCGCTAAGGGTTTCCTGGGTTTGCAGCACGATGTCGCCTGCTGTCACGAGAGTGAGTTTCTTCTTGAATACGGCTGTGAACGTGGTGTTCTCGGCGGGGATAATCTTGAATGCAGGTTCGGTGGAGAGTACGCGGCCGTACTGGTCTTCCCAGTGCACGAACTCGTAACCTTCGTTGGGGAAGGCCTCGGGCTGGATTTCGGTTCCGGCCGACACGCTGATGTCTTCGCCGGACTCACCCGTGATGTTGCGTACCGTACCCATGTTCTCGTCGCAGCTGCGTATGACGATGTGCGTGCTGCCCAGGGCATGTTCGCTGATGTTCACGGGAATCTCGTAAGTCATGCGGGTCAGGTCGGCCTTTGCCGGTGCGGGCTGTCCCGTTGCGGGGATGCAGTTTTTCCATGCACCGTCGAAACGCAGTCGCAGGTGGGTCAGTCCGGCCGGCATGTCGTAGGGAAGGAGCACTTCGACGGGGTTGTTGCAGATGCCGCCCGTTTCCGCGCCCTTTGTTCCGCGCACCTCGATGAGTTCACCCTCGTCGTCGAAGTCGCCGTCGCGGTTCAGGTCGATGTAGGCCGACAGGTAGCAGTATTTCATGCCGCCCGCGTCGGTCATCTGCACGCTGAACTTGCTGCCTCGTGCCACGTTGATGTTGCCGGCCGTCGGGTTGAAGTACTGGGCCGGGCATTCGGTGGCGCTGTACAGTTCGGTGGTGTTTTCGCCCTGCGTGTAGCTGATGGCCGACAGGTAGGATTTCACGTTTTCAACGGTTGCATGTTCGTTGGCATTCTCTTCTGCGGGAATGCCCCAAAGATTCTCGACGAACGATGCCGTGAAGGTCGCCTCGTCAGCTCCGTAGTAAGTCAGCGGGTTCTCCGTTCCTGCGGCTTTGGTCTCGCCGCCGATGGTCTGTGTCCAGCCTTTGAAGTCGAATCCCTCGGCGGGAGTGGCCTTTATCACGACGGTTTCCTTGTTCGTCACGCTGTTTGTACCCTCGGGCGCGCCGACTATGCTCACCGTGCCCTGTCCTTCGCAGCCTTCGGCCACGGCCACGCTCACGGTGCGGTCGTTCAGGATTTCATCCTTCAGGGCAATGTAGAAGGAGACGACCGTTCCGTCGCTGATGCGTACCGTTGCTTTCACGTTGCTCGTGGCCGCGTCGGCGGGGATGGCCAGGGTGTTGTCGGCCGACTGCTCGTCGGCGCTGATGTTGCCGTCGTTGTTCACGTCTACGGCCAGCTGTGCGGTCGTGCCTTCGGGAATGGCGAACGTATAGTTCTGTCCGCGGTAGGCGAAAGTCGTGTAGTCGGCAGCAGCCAGTTCTTGTTCGATGTGTCGCTGTACATATACTTTATCGCCGTTCCACGAAACGAGCGGGAAGAAGTACTTGGCGAATTTCTCGGCGGCCAGTACTTTCGTGTCGCCCTCGGGTGCGGCGGTGTAGGTGATGCCTGCGGTGTTCTTTATCCACTCGCAGCCCTTGTTATACCAGTAGGCGTTGTTCAGTCCGCCCGTTCCGCTGCCTGCGGCCAGTGCGTTGAAGAATTCCACCCACCGCGGTTTGTAGTAGTCACGCAGCATACCGCTCCATTCGCGGTTGGAATACTCGCGCAATTGGCTGTTGAAGTCCGACCAGGTGGACACCTGACGGCGCAGGTTGTCATATTCCAGCCAGTCGGCGTCCGTGTTTGTCGCGCCGGCCGCCTGTGCCGCCGGTTCTTTCACGATGTTGCGCGCCATTTCCGTCCAGTTGCCGAAACGGTAGCTCTGGTGTGAGCCGAGCAACTCGTCGAGGTCGTCGATGAGTTCCAGGTAGCAGTCCTTGCGGGTGCGGAAGTCGGCGTTCGTCCCGCCGCCCTTCTGGTAGTCGGCGTTGATCTGCTTGAGCAGGAAGTAAGCATAGTCGGTGATGGCCTGCCGGGTTACGTCGAGCAGGTCGTATTCGAAGTTGTTACCCTCGAGCGTGGCGGCCTGGCTCAGCAGGTCGTCTGCGGCTGCGATGACCTTGGTGTGGTCGTAGGGTATGCTGGACGTGCTCCACGTGGACACGCTGTTCACCGTCAGCGACGGCTGTGCCAGAATCACGCCTTCGGACGTTCCCTGCTGTCCGCCCGGGCAGTTGTACACCGAACCCATCAGCTTCTGCATGGCGCTTTGTGCCGCCTGGTTCTCCTGTCCGTAGCGCATGGTGGCGTATTCCTTCACCCACTTCGTCTTGTCGATGGTCGTCCACGGCAGTTCGAAGAGCGCGTCATACATGACCGGGCTGGTTTCGATGCCTTCGGGTGTTGCGCCGATGCCTTTCAGCTGCGAGGGCTTGGCGGCCAGTACGTTGTTGTAGTTGTTCACCAGGTTGTCGAAGCGTCCGTGCAGTCCCGTGCGACCACCGAAGTTGAGCAACATGCAGTAAACGAAGTCGTGTTGCCCGAAGCGACCCCAGCGGGGCGTGTTCTCGGCAAAGAGGTCGAGCACCAGCAGCCGGCCCTTGGGCACGGCGTTGAGCAAATCGTTGGCCGGGTTGTTCTGCCATGCCTGGATGACCCACACGCTCTGCTCTCCGCAGTTCGCGTTCATGGCCTGTATGATGCCCTGTGCCTGTGTGGGTCGGCCGCACTGGGGCGCCGTTCCGCCTTCATGGCAGAGGTCCATCGAGTAGAACTTGCTCTTGCCCATCACCTTCTCTTGTGCTTCGTAGAAGAGCTGGGCCAGGTGCTGGAATTTCGCATCCGTGGCCGACAACATGCCGGGGGCGTTGTAGCCCTGCCATTTTCCGCCGGAGTTCACCTGGGTGTAGCCCTCCTTGCCGGCCATCTTGGTGGCCAGGTTCGAGGGTACGGTGCCGTAGAAGCCCGGCAGCACGGGGTCCATGCCCAGTTCGCGCATACGGGCCAGCATATTCTTGCACATGGCGCGCTGGCGCTCATACCACCATTCGGGGTTCGGGCCGCCGTGGCCCTCAAGGTTGGTCATGCCCCACCAGGCCTGGAACGCCGGGCCGGCGACATATTTTCCAAGTTCGGCGGTGGTGTAGCCGAACTCGTCGCTGGTGTAGATGTCGTGCCATATCACGTCCAGTCCCACCAGCATGAGCGGCATGTTGATGCCGTGCAGGGCCATCCAGTCTATTTCCTGCATCCACCGCTGTTCCGTCCACATGGCACAGGAATATGAGTAGGTGCAATAATTCAGGTAGTAACGGTAGTCTACCGTACATTGGTGACGCTCCTCGGCGGCGGGCACGGGCAGCGTAGCCGCGTTGAGGTCGGTCGTCAGGCAGTTCCACGCCAGGTTGATGCGGGCATGGTGGTTCAGGTACCAGTTGATACCGGTCGTCACGGCGATGGTCGAGGAACCTTTAATGCAAGGTTTCCCGTCTTCGGCGGTGATGACAAATACTTCCTTGCCGCCGTTGGCGAGGGTCTCGTCCACAACGGTCACGAAGCGCTCGGAAGCGCCTGTTCCGCCGATACGGTCGAGCAGCGCACTCACGGCCTGCGGATTCTTTGTCTCCGCCGCAGCCGACAGTGGTACGGCCAGACACGTCAGCATCAGGGCCGCGATAAACAAACAGATTTTTCTCATGTTTTAGAATTTATGGATGAATGTTTTTCACAATGGTAGGTTTTCTCCCGTACCGTTTTTGTGCGGTTTTTCGGGATAAAAAATCGCAATACGCTTAATTACCGACAAATATACGAGATTTTTGCATATTTTCAACCGTATTTGTGACAAAAAAAGCGGGCCCGGCGTTTCGCCGGCGTATTTACGGGGCGATGGCAGCGGCTGCCGGCAAAAAATTTTGAAAGAAAAGGGAGACTTTCTGAATAGTCGGTTTGTTCTTCTTCTGGTATTCCTGCTTTTACTCTATTACTGCGGTTGAAATCTAAATTATAGAATTTCTTCGATATGTCTTGTCTATAAGACGGGATAATATTATTTTTGTCCTATCAATAGAACAATAATATGAATAAAGAGCTTCTTAAATCCGTCATAGCCGACAATCAGGCTGAAATACCAAGGCATCAGGTTGTGCCCCGTGACTTCTTCTTCGAGGATTTCGGGAATTACGTTTTTGTGGGCATCCGCAGAGCAGGAAAGTCTTATCTGCTGTATCAGCAAATTCAACAACTTCTGGCTGGTGGCACAGGCTGGGATGAAATCCTCTACATCAATTTTGAGGATGAGCGTTTGGAGGGAATGGGCAAGGAGGACTTGAACCTGCTGCTGGAAACTCACATGGAAATGTATGGCAAGCGGCCTATCCTCTTCCTGGATGAAATTCAGAATATCGAAGGATGGGAAAAGTTTGCCCGCAGGCTAGCCGACGCCAAATACAAGGTCTACATCACAGGCAGCAATGCCAAGATGTTAAGTTCGGAGATACAAACCACCCTTGGAGGGCGATACATCAATGTGAATGTGTACCCTTATAATTTCATGGAGTATCTGACGGCTAACCAAGTGAATCTTGTTCCGACTTCGCTTTATGCTACGGAACGCCGAGCCATGATATTGCGATATTTCGATGACTATTTCCATTTTGGCGGTTTTCCTGAAGGGGCAGAGTTGAAAGCCAAGAGAGACTACCTGACCAGTGTGTATCAGAAGATTTACTTAGGAGATATAGCCACCCGCCATGCTGTTGCCAATACCTTTGCCCTGCGCGTGCTTTTCAAGAAGCTGGCAGAAAGTGTGAAGCAGCCCATATCATTCTCACGCCTGACCCACATCATATCATCTACGGGAGTAAAAGTGGGAAAATCCACTATTATCAACTACCTGGAATACGCTAAGGATGCCTGGCTGGTTTCTCCGATACATAACATCGCCGGAAAATTGGTGGACAAGGAAACTACGCCCAAATATTATTTTACGGACAACGGAATTCTCAACCTCTTCCTGTTGGATGCCGAAACCTCATTGCTCGAAAACCTGGTAGCCATCACCTTATTACGCAAGTATGGCCGGGAAGATGCAGTGTTTTTCTGGAACAAGAATGTGGAAGTGGACTTCTACTTGCCCGATGAGGAGACCGCCATTCAGGTATGCTATTCCCTCTCCGACGCCGAAACCTTTGAGCGGGAAACCAAAGCCCTCGTCAGCCTCTGCAAGGTTTTGCCATGTAAGGAATTATTGGTCATCACCCGAGATGAGGAAAAGACTGTGGAGCTGGGAGGCAGAAAGATAACAGTCCTCCCCGTCTGGAAATGGTTGCTGGAATATCAAAAGCCAAGCCTTAGACGTATGTAAAGCCAATTGTAATTGATTTTCCGTATTATTTCTCGTCGTATACGTTCGTTTCGTCGTCGCATCCCGCTTTCAAGTCATCGGGGATGTCGGTCGCGGGCGAGAGCCCCTTTTTCTTCCACCCCTCCAGCTGGGACACGATGTTGCCGCGGCCTGTCGTGAGCTGTTTCTCGGCACGTTCGTAGTTGTCGGCCAGCTGTCGGATGTTGCGCCCCACCTGTTGGAAGTTGCGGGCAAAGCCGCAGAATTTCCTGTACAGCTGTTCGGCCGACGCGTATATCTCGCCTACGCTGCGGCTCTGGCGGTCCGTCTGCCACAGGTTGTGGGCCAGCTGCAGCGCCATGAGCAGGTTGGCGGGGCTGAGCAGGATGACGCGGCGCGCATAAGCCTCCGTGCCCAGCTCGGGTGCCGCCGCGACGGCGGTGACATAGGCGGCCTCGCCCGGAACGAACATCAGGACGTGCCCGATGGCGTTTTCCACGTAACGGTCGTAATGCTTGTCGCCCAGTTCGCGGATATGCCGGCGCACCGAGGCCACGTGTTCGCGCAGGCAGGCGGCGCGCTCCTCGTCGTTGCCGGCTGCGGTGTAGGCGGTATAGGCGGTGAGCGACACCTTCGAGTCGATGATGACGTTGCGGCCGCCGGGCAGGTGGACGATGACGTCGGGAATGAGTCCGCGGCCCTCTTCGTCGCGCGTCCGGGCCTGTGTCTCGTAGTCGCGTCCTTCGGCCAGTCCGGCGGCATCGAGGAGATTTCCCAACACGGCCTCGCCCCAGTTGCCCTGCAACTTGCTGTTGCCGCGCAAGGCCCGTGCCAGTTCCTCGGCCTCGCGGCCCATGACCGTCGTACGCTCCACAAGGTCCGCGACGTGGCGGCCCATGTCGGCGTTGCCCTTCAGGAACTGCTCGCGGAAGGATTCTATGCTCCGCCCCAACGGCGTCAGCAGCGCGTCGAGGGCGTGCAGGTGCTCGGTGCGCAGTTGTCGCCCCTCGGCGATGGCCGTCTCGGCGGCCGTGGCGCGGAATTCCCTGCGCAGGGCCTCCACCTGTGTGCGCAGGCTGTCGGCCGTGTGCGCGCGTTCCGCCTCCAGGCGGGTGTTGGCCGCGGTCTCGGCGGTGCGGGCCTTTTCCACTTCGGCCGACAAGGCGCTGCGGGTGCGCAGGACGCCCGTGACGTAGCCCGTCACCGCGGCTGCGGCGATGGATAGGATGATGAGAAAAAGATTCATGTCTGCGGACGGATGACCGGCAGGCCGTGGGCGTTGCCGGAAAATGTAGATTAAGCCTTCACCGGGACGAAACAATGGGCGAAAACCTTGTCGGTGGCGCCGGTGTTGTCGCGGATATAGCCTTCGGCGGCGCGGCCTGCCGTGCCGAGGGCGGCGCTGTCGGTGAGGAAAGTGTCCATTAGAGTGTCGAAGTCGGCCTGTGAGCGGATTTCGCGGCAGCCTCCGTTGGCGAGCAGGGCCTGTGCCTCGCGGAACTTGCCGTTGTTCGGCCCGATGATGACGGGACAGCCGTAGACAGCCGCCTCGGGGACATTGTGTATGCCCACGCCGAAACCGCCGCCCACGTAGGCCACGGTGGCGTAGCGGTAGATGCTCGACAGCAGGCCGTAGCCGTCGATGACGAGGCAGTCGGCCGCAGCCGCAGTCTCGGGCGTGGCCTTGCTGTAGCGCAGGGCCGGCCGGCGCAGCTTCGACTCGATTTCGCGCAGATGGTCTTCGCCGACCACGTGGGGCGCGAGTATGAGATGCAACTCGGGATGTCGGTTGAAGTAATCGATGATGATGTCTTCATCGGGCGGCCACGAACTGCCGGCCACCAGCACCTTGCGCCCTTCGGCGAAGCGTTCGGCCAGCGGCAGCGGGCGGGCGGCGCGCATGATGTCTATGACGCGGTCGAGGCGCGTGTCGCCCGTGACCGTCACCTGCGTCACGCCGAGGCGGGCCAGCAGCTCGCGCGAATGTTCGTTCTGAACGAAGAAGTGGGTGATGCGTTTCAGGCACTGCGCATAGCCGTGTCCGTAGAAGCGGAAGAAGACCTGGTTTTCGCGGAAGATGCTTGACACGCTGTACACGGGGATGCCGCGGCGGTGGAGCACGTCTATGTAGTTGCGCCAGAACTCATACTTGATGAAGAATGCCGCTTCGGGCCGCGCCAGACGTATGAACTTGCGTGCGTTGAGCGGGGTATCGAAAGGCAGGTAGCAGACAATGTCCGCGCCCTCGTAGTCGCGGCGCACTTCATATCCGGACGGCGAGAAGAAGGTCAGCAGAATCTTCTTTTCGGGATGCTCGCGGCGGAGCCTTTCCATCAGGGGACGTCCCTGTTCGAACTCGCCGAGCGAGGCGGCATGGAACCAAACGAAGCGGTCATGTCCGACTTCGCGGCGCAGGATGCGCCAGGTGTTGCGGTGTCCGCGCATCATCAGTCGCGCCTTGGGGTTGAAGAGCGCGACGACGTTCACGCAGAGCATGTATAAGTATATCGCGAGCGAATACACGGGATTTTCTTTTGTTGAGGTGCAGATGTTCTTTTCGCGGGGCGCGGTGTGCCGGTCAGCCTAAGGCGGCTATGGTGGCGCGCATCCGTCGCAGGGTTTCCTCCTTGCCGAGGAAGGCGGCCAGTTCGTACATGTCGGGGCCTTTTCCCGTACCGACGAGGCAGACGCGCCAGGGGTTCCACGGCTTGCGGCCCGTGGTTTCGGCCCAATTGTCCACGGCCTGCCGCTGGCCCTCCACGGAGAAGTCGGCGAGACTTTCGAGCAAGTCGGCCAGTTCGGTCATCTCGGCGGCCGTTCCTTCCTTCCAGTTCTTGCGGACGAACTTGTCGTCGGCATCGTATGCCGCGGGAGCGGTGAAGAAGAAGTCGCAAAGCGGCCACAACTCGTGGATGAAGTTGATTTTCTTCATCTTCATCATGCCGACGACGGCTTCCACGCGCTCTGCGGGGGCACAGATGCCGTTCTCCCTCAGTATGCGGTCGAAGGCGGGTGCCAGCAGGCTGTCATCGGTCTTGAGGATATATTCGCGGTTGAACCACTGGCCCTTCACGTAGTCGAAGCGCGCGCCTGCCTTCGAGCACTTGGTCAGGTCGAACTGCGCGATGAGCTCGTCCATCGACAGGATTTCCTGTTCCGTGCCCGGGTTCCAGCCGAGCAGAGCGAGGAAATTGATGACGGCCTCGGGCAGGTAGCCGCTTTCGCGGTATCCGCTCGACACGTCGCCCGTCTTCGGGTCGTGCCATTCGAGGGGAAAGACGGGGAAGCCGAGACGGTCGCCGTCGCGCTTCGAGAGCTTGCCTTTCCCGTCGGGCTTGAGCAGCAGCGGCAGATGGGCGAAGCGCGGCATGGTCGCCTCCCAGCCGAACGCACGGTAGAGCAACACGTGCAGGGGTGCCGAGGGCAGCCATTCCTCGCCGCGGATGACGTGCGTGACGGCCATGAGATGGTCGTCCACGATATTGGCCAAGTGGTAGGTAGGCAGCTGGTCGGCGCTCTTGTAGAGCACCTTGTCGTCGAGGATGTCGGACATGACGCGCACGTCGCCGCGGATGATGTCGTCCACGTGTATCTCCTCGCCCGGTTCGACGCGGAAACGCACCACGTACTGCACGCCTTCGTCCACGAGCCGCTGCGTCTCCTCCTCGCCGAGCGTCAGCGAGTTGCGCATTTCCATGCGGGTGCGGGCGTCATACTGGAAGTTGGGCACGCTTTCGCGCTTGGCGTTGAGTTCCTCGGGCGTGTCGAAGGCGATGTAAGCCTTGCCCTCGTCGAGCAGGCGGGCGACGTACTGCTTGTAGATGTCGCGCCGTTCGGACTGGCGGTAGGGACCGCAGTCGCCGCCTATGCCGACGCCCTCGTCGAAGTGTATGCCGAGCCAGCGGAAAGCATCGATGATGTACTCTTCCGCTCCGGGTACGAAGCGGTTGGAGTCGGTGTCTTCGATGCGGAATATCATTTCGCCGCCGTGCTGGCGGGCAAAGAGGTAATTATAGAGTGCCGTGCGCACGCCGCCTATGTGTAGCGGGCCGGTGGGGCTGGGTGCGAAGCGGACCCTGACTTTTCGGTCGTTCATAGAGAAATGTTATTTTGTGTTTTCAAGTGCAAAGATAATGGATGACAGGGGAAAGACAAAGCAAAAGCCCGCTGAAATCATCCGGACGTCTGTTTTTTAAGATAAACGCCGGGGCGGACGGACCGGCCTCACGCGGTGGTTCCGGCTTTCCTCTTTTCGGGAAAAACTTTCCGCCGCGAGCCGCTCCCCCACCCCGCCAGGCGATTTTAACACAATTTGCTTTTGGCGGAAAAATGTTGTATCTTTGCAACAGGAAACAGGGCAGACCCGCACGGTCTGCCCTGTTTTCGTGTTTTCCGGCCTGCATCCGGCCCGTTTTTCATGGGAAAAAGGATTTCCTACATGCCTTGTAGGAAAAATTACAAGGCATGTAGGAAAAACTATAAGGCATGTACGAAAAAAACATCGCGGGCTTGCGCGTCCCGAAAAGTGAACAAAGGTTAAAAATGTTAATGTCGTCAGAGCGCGCCCAGGTCGTCGTAGGCCGTTTGCAGCAGGGCGTTGGCGGCGGCGCGGCGGGCAGGCGACGGTGCCGGCGTCTCACCGATGACGGACTGCGGACGGGTGACGAGGTTGATGACACTCACGCCCGTCGTGTCCTTGTACCAGATGCCCTCGCTCCACGTGTGGACAGCCGAGGGATGCGTATAGGTCCGGCTCAGCACGTCGCGGCTCCAGCGGAAGTCCGTGTGCGGCAGTCCCAGCTGGCCGAGCAGCGTGGCGGGCAGGTCGGTCTGGTTGCACAGGCGGTCGATAACGCGCGCTTCCCTCACGGCCCCGCCCGTCCAGATGAGGGGGATGTGGGCGCGGCGCGGGTTGTGGGGAGACAGTCCGGCGGGGTAGCCGATGCCGTGGTCGGGCAGGATGACGATGAGCGTATTGCGCCACTGCGGCGTTGCCCTGAGGCGGTCGGTGAAGCGGCCGATGCAGGCGTCGAGATAGGCCATGGAGTTGGCCACGGGGTCGCCCTTGATGCGGTCGTAGGGCACGCCCCACGGTTCGTGGCTGGCCAGCGTCAGCACCGCCGTGTGCCACGGGCGGTCCGCGGGGTAAGCCGTGACCATGTCGAAGAGGCGGTCGAAGACGATGCTGTCGGTCACGCCCCAGTCGTGCGTGCGGCGCACCGACGCGGGGAACGACGTGTCGCCATAGGTCCTGTCATAGCCTGTCGCCATGAGATAGCCGTTGGTGTTGGTGAAATTGATGTCGCCGCCGTAGAGGAATTCCGTCGAGTAGCCGGCCTGGCGCAGCGAGGCGGCGATGCCGGGCAGGCGGGTGTATTTCCCCGGCAGCTTCATGACGCTCACGTCGGGGAAGGAGGGATAGCCGCTCAGCGCGCATACCGTTCCGCGGTCGGTGCGGAAGGAATTGGCGTAGCAGCCGGTGAAGACGACGCCCTCCCCGGCCAGGGCGTTGAGCCGGGGCGTGATGTTGGTGTCGGCCTCGGGGTCTACGGCGTTCACGAATGTGCCGCCGCAACCTTCCATCAGTATGACGAGCACGTTGGGCCGCCGCGTGTTGAGCAGCGTGTCGGTACCGGTGCTTTCGGTCGAGTAGCCCAATGAGGCGAAGATGCGGGCCCGTTCCGCCTCGCTGTAGTATTCGTGCTGCCGGGCGAAGTCACGGGTCTTGAACAACGAGTAGAAGATGCTGAAGGCCGGGTTCACGGCCGAGTGGTTCAGGTACTGGTTTTGGCTGTAATAGACCATGCCGACATTGGCCGTGGACTTCCCCACCCCACCCCGTATGCCGAGGAACAGCAGGCCGCCGGCCAGGATGCCGGCCACCGTCATCGCGGCGCGCAGACGCCATCCGCGCAGTGCGGGGAGGCTTCCCGGCAATGCGGACCGGCGGGATTTACAGACGGACACCGCGGCGTGTCTCTTTCTTCCCGGAAAACGGAACGCGGCGGGGCTTTTGCCGCACAGCAAGGCGAAGATGAGGAGCGCGGACAGGATGATGGCCGCCGCCACGCCTATTATATATAAGGTCGAGACGCTGGCCGTCATGCCTTTCGGCGAGTCAATGTAATTGAAGACCGTGCCGTCGAGCTTGAAGCCCCAGAAACCGTACAGGCAGCAGTCGGCCGTGAGGATGAGCGCAAGGAGTGTGGCGACGAGGCCCGCGTAAATTTTGAACAAAAGGCGGGCGCGCGGGATTTTCACCCAAAAGGACAGCAGCATCACGAGCCAGGGAATGGCCGAGAGGTAGCCCGCCGTAGCGAGGTCGAGGGGTAGTCCGTGCCACATCACGGCCGGCGCGTCCGTCCACGAGGCGGCATGGTCCGCGGGCGGGTTGCAGAGCATGAAAACCACCTTTCCCATCAGAAATACCCCGATGAGCGAAAGGAAGTAACGGAGGAAGAAACGGAATCGTGCGGGCATGGCTGTTCGTTTGCGGGCAGCGGCGTCAGAGTTGCTGCATGTCGTTCAGTCGTTTGTAGTATCCGTTTTTGGCCAGCAGGGCCTCGTGCGTGCCGCGCTCCACGATGCGTCCTTCATGCAGCACGCAGATTTCGTCGGCATTGCGGATGGTGGACAGCCGGTGGGCGATGGCGATGGTGGTGCGCGTCTTCATCAGGCGTTCGAGGGCTTCCTGCACGAGCCGCTCGCTTTCGGTGTCGAGCGCCGACGTGGCCTCGTCGAGTATGAGTATGTCCGGATTTTTCAGGATGGCGCGCGCGATGGATATCCGCTGGCGCTGTCCGCCCGAAAGCCGGCAGCCGCGGTCGCCCACGTTGGTATCGTAGCCGAACTCGCTTTCCATGATGAAGTCGTGGGCGTTTGCGATTTTCGCGGCCGCCGTCACCTGTTCCATCGTGGCGTTCTCCACGCCGAAAGCGATGTTGTTGAAGAACGTGTCATTGAAGAGAATGGCCTCTTGGTTCACGTTGCCGATGAGCGCCCGCAGGTCTGCGAGGTAAATGTCCTTCACGTCGGTGCCGTCGAGCAGTATCTTGCCGCCGGTCACGTCGTGGTAACGCGGCAGCAGGTCCACGAGCGTCGATTTTCCCGAGCCGCTCTGTCCCACGATGGCGATGGTCTGTCCGCGGCGCACGGTGAGACTGACGTCTTTCAGCACGTCGGTGCGGCCGTTGTAGCTGAAAGAAACGTCGCGGAACTCGATTTTTTCGCCCAGGTTCTTGAAGTGTACGGGATTCTTGGCTTCGCGGATGGGGTTTTCGGCATTCAGTATTTTGTTCACACGTTCCACTGACGCCATTCCCTTGGGTATGGCATACGTGGCCCGCGACAGGTCTTTCAAGGGCTGTATGATGCTGTACAGGATGACCATGTAGAAGATGAAAGTCGGGGCATCGACGGGCGGATGGTTGGAGAAAATGAGCGTTCCGCCGTACCAGAGCACGAGTACGATGAGGCATGTGCCGAGAAACTCGCTGACCGGATGCGCCGAGACCTGGCGGACGGCCACTTTGTTGGAGGCCCGACGAAACTCGTCGGTACTGCGGTCGAAGCGTTCGCACATCTTGCGTTCGGCCGTAAAGGCCTTGATGATGCGCATGCCGCCGAGCGTCTCTTCGAGCTGCGACATGGTCTCGCTCCACTTGTTTTGTGCGTCGAGCGACTGGCGTTTCAGTTTGCGCCCGATGCGGCCCATGACCCAGCCCATCAGCGGAAGGACGATGATGGTGAAGAGGGTAAGCTGCCAACTCGTATAGATAAGGACGCTGAAGTAGCATGTCAGCAGTATGGGGTTCTTGATGAGCATCTCGAGCGAGCCGGTAATGGAGTTTTCAATCTCGTTCACGTCGCCGCTCATGCGGGCGATGATGTCGCCCTTGCGTTCCGACGAGAAGAAACTCAGTTGCAGTGACACGATCTTGTGGTAAACCTGTGAGCGGATGTCGCGTACGATGCCCGTACGCAGCGGGACCATGATGCCGGCCGAGACAAAATAGCTTCCTGTCTTGAGCAGCGTGGCGGCCACAAGGAACGAACCGATGAGCAGCAGCGTGGTCGATGCACCGTACTCCAGCATGATCTGCTGCGTATAATAGTACATGTTGTTCACGAGTATGTCTTTAGTGCTGTGACCTGCGGCATCCCACGCGATGAATGCATAGGTGGTGGTGTCGAGCTTGAAGAGCAGGTTGAGCATCGGTATGAGCGACGCGAACGAGAACACGTTGAGTACGGCCGAGAGCAGGTTGAAGAACAACGAGCCGAAGAGGTACTTCTTATAGGGTGCGACGTAGTGCCGCATGATACCGAAGAATTCTTTCATACCATAGATTTATAGGTTTTTATTTGCGGCCGAAGTCTGCGGGAATCTCGCCCCAGGCTTTGGTATCCCACTTGACAAGCGGTGTTTCGTAGCTGTTGCCGCGCAACCAGGCCTCGGCCCGTCCGATGAGTTCGTGCACCTGGCGCGTCTTTGCATTGAGGGGGAGTTTCGTCTTGCACTTCTTCTGCCTGACCCAGGCCAGTGCGTTGCGGCTGTCCGAGTAGATGGTGAGTCGTTCACCGCTTTTCCCGATCAGTGCCAGGGCATGTACGATGGCGAGGAACTCACCTATGTTGTTCGTGCCGTAGGCCGGTCCGAAGCGGAATACTTCCCGGCCGGTCCGCAAGCATACTCCACGGTACTCCATCGGTCCCGGGTTGCCCGAGCAGGCGGCATCGACGGCCCAGGCCTCATAAGTGGGCGGCACGCAGTCGGTAGCCGTCCCCTGTCCCGGCACTCCGGTTCTCGGTTGTGCCGTGCGGCGCGGTCTCACATAGTCGGATGCCGGCGAGCGGTAGGCTTCTTCGGCCTCCTGCCGCGTGGCAAACGATTTGTACACGGCGCCTTCGAAGCCCTTCACCTGTCGTTGGCATTCGGGCCACGTAGTGTAGACGCCCGGTTCCAGCCCGTGCCACACCACATAATATTTCTGCTTCGTCGTTGCCATGCGTTACCGTTTCCTGACCGGCAGTCTGTCCGTTGTCCGTTCCTTTTTCGCTGTATTGCCTGTCCTGTCGGAAAATCCTGTCTCTGTTCTTGTCGCTTACATGCGTTCGGGCATTTCGATGCCCAGCAGGCCCATGCCGAGGCGCACTACTTTTGCGACGTTGGCAGACAGGACAAGGCGGAAGTGGCGGCGACGTTCGTCTTCCTCGCGCAGGATGCTGAAATCGTGATAGAACTGGTTGTATTCCTTGACCAGGTCATAGCAGTAGGCAGCCACGGCCGAGGGTGAATAGTCCTGCCCGGCCTGACGCACTACGGCGGCGAAATCGGCCACGTGCTGCACAATCTCTTCCTCCTTTGTGGACAGCGGGCAGTCGGCGGCCAAGGTTCCCTCGCAAGCCAGTCCCTGGTCGGCGGCCTTGCGCAGTATGCTGCGTATGCGGGCATAGGTATATTGTATGAACGGACCGGTGTTTCCGTTGAAGTCGATGCTCTCTTCGGGATTGAAAAGCATGTTCTTGCGCGCGTCTACCTTGAGGAGGAAATACTTGAGCGCGCCCATTCCGACGATGCGGGCCACTTCCCGGCGCTCGTCTTCGGGCATGTCGTCGAACTTGCCCGCCTCGTCGGCCGTGCGGCGTGCCTGGCTCACCATCTCGGCCACCAGTTCGTCGGCATCGACCACGGTGCCCTCGCGGCTTTTCATCTTGCCGTTGGGAAGTTCCACCATGCCGTAAGAGAAATGCACGAGGTCTTTGCCCCATTCGAAGCCCAGTTCGTCGAGCAGGATGCTGAGTACCTGGAAGTGGTAGTTCTGTTCGTTGCCGACAACGTATATCATTTTGTCGATGGGGAAGTCCTGGAAGCGCAACTTGGCCGTTCCGATGTCCTGCGTCATGTATACGCTCGTGCCGTCGGCGCGCAGCAGCAGTTTCTCGTCCAGTCCTTTGTCGCGCAAGTCGGCCCAGACGGAGCCGTCCTCTTTCCGGAAGAAGATGCCGCGGGCCAGTCCTTCCTCAACCTTTTCGCGTCCCTCGAGATAGGTATCGCTTTCGTAGTATATCTTGTCGAAGCCCACGCCAAGCGCCTTGTACGTCTCGTCGAATCCGGCATATACCCATTCGTTCATGCGACGCCAGAGCGCGCGCACCTCGGGGTCGTTCTGTTCCCACTTGACCAGCATGTGGCGGGCCTCCTGCATGAGGGGCGATTCCTTTTCGGCGCGTGCCTTGGCCTCGTCGGGCGTCATGCCTTCGGCCGTGAACTGTTCGGTGAGCGCCTTCACCTCTTCGCGGAAATGCTTGTCGAAGGCCACGTAGTAGTCGCCGATGAGGTGGTCGCCCTTTTTGCCGCTCGATTCGGGCGTCTCGCCGTTGCCGTACTTCAGCCAGGCGAGCATGGACTTGCAGATGTGTATGCCGCGGTCGTTTACAATGTTTGTTTTCACGACGCGATTGCCGTTGGCCTCCATGATTTGTGCGAGCGACCAGCCGAGCAGGTTGTTGCGCACGTGGCCCAGGTGGAGCGGTTTGTTGGTGTTGGGCGAGGAATACTCAATCATGACGAGCGGGGAAGCCTCCGTGGGGCGCGTCAGTCCGTATTCGGGGTCGGCGTCTATGCTGCCCAGCAGTTCCACCCAGCGGGCGGCGGCGACGGTCAGGTTCAGGAAACCTTTTACGACGTTGAAGGCCGACACTACGTCCGAGTTGGCCATGAGGTGTTCGCCGATTTCGCGCGCCGTGTCCTCGGGTTTCTTGCGCGAGACGCGCAGCAGCGGGAAGACGACGAGCGTGAGGTGTCCCTCGAACTCGCGTTTCGTCTTTTGCAGTTGCAGTTCCTGTTCGGGCACGTCCTGTCCGTAGAGGGCGTTGATGGCTGCGCGGATGTCGGCGGCCAGTTGTTGTTCGATTTTCATATCGTGTGTTTTTTTGTTTCCGGTAGCTGTCGCCCTCGTCCCGCGGACGGGGGCGGAATACATGCAGGCTACAAAATTACGACTTTTGTCGGAGTGGGCAAAACTTGCGGAAACCGTTTTTCCTTTCCGCCCGTCCGGTTCGTTCCGCCCGCCGTGGATTTTAACACAATTTGCTTTCGGGCGGAAAATGTTGTATCTTTGTACTACGGAAGTGAGGGATGCGGTCTGAGACCGCTTTTTTTGTATCTGCAAGGCGGGTTTTCGGACATTTTTCCCCGCGGGAGAGGAAAAAATACATGGCTTGTAGAAAAAAACGGATGCCATGTAGGAAAATTTTTCTTTGTGAAAAGATAAAACACCGCGGGCTTCCGCGCCGCCAAAAGTGAGCAAAAGTTAAAAATGTTAATGTCGGTCTTTCCTTTCCCCCTGTCCCGCGCGGGCGGAAAGGGGGTGGAAAGACGCGGCCGGGACGCGGCAGAGCGCGAATGCGTTCCACGGCGTCCCGGCGCGGTTTCATGTGTGTCCTTCCGCGTGTCCGCAGGTCAGAGCAGGCTCCACGCCACGGTCAGGCCGGCCATGACGATGCTCACCATGCTCATGAGCTTGATGAGGATGTTCAGACTCGGGCCGGACGTGTCCTTGAATGGGTCGCCCACGGTGTCGCCCACGACGGTGGCCTTGTGCGTGTCGCTGCCCTTGCCGCCGAAGTTGCCTTCCTCCACGTACTTCTTCGCGTTGTCCCAAGCTCCGCCCGCGTTGGCCATGAAGACGGCCAGCGCGAAGCCCGCGGACAGGCCGCCGATGAGCAGGCCCAGTACGCCGCTGACGCCGAACACGAGGCCCGCGGCTATGGGGACGATGATGGCCAGCAGCGAGGGAACAATCATTTCGTGCTGGGCGGCTTTCGTCGAAATCATGACGCAGCGGCCGTAGTCCGGTTCGGCCTCGCCGGTCAGTATGCCCTTTATTTCGCGGAACTGGCGGCGCACTTCCGAGACCATCTTGGCGGCGGCGCGGCCCACGGCATTCATCGTCAGGCCGCAGAACAGGAAGGCCATCATGGCGCCCACGAACATGCCGGCCAGCACTTTGGGGTTCATGAGTGTCACGTCATAATATTGCATGAAGTCGGCAAACGACGCCTCTGCCAGGCGTACGCTTCGCCCGGGCAGTTCCAGTGTCGTCTGGCCGATGCGTTCCAGCCCGATGCGCACTTCTTCGACGTAGCTGGCCAGCAGGGCCAGTCCCGTGAGTGCCGCCGAGCCGATGGCGAAGCCCTTGCCCGTGGCGGCGGTCGTGTTGCCCAGCGAGTCGAGCGCGTCGGTGCGCCGGCGTACCTCCTCGCCCAGTCCGCTCATCTCGGCGTTGCCGCCGGCATTGTCGGCGATGGGCCCGTATGCGTCCGTGGCCAGCGTGATGCCGAGGGTGGAAAGCATGCCTACCGAGGCCATGCCGATGCCGTACAGGCCCATGGAGACGTTCGAGAGGTCGCCGCCGGCGGCCAGCAGGAACGAAATGATGATGCCCGCCACGACAGCCAGCACGGGCACGGCGGTGGAAACCATTCCAAGCCCGAGGCCCGAGATGATGACCGTGGCGGCTCCCGTCTGCCCGCTTTCGGAAATGCGTCGCGTGGGCTTGTAACTTTGCGAGGTAAAGTATTCCGTGCTTTGCCCGATGACAATGCCCACGATGAGGCCCGTAGCGACGGTCAGGGTCATGGTCAGCCAGTTTTCAAGCCCGAGCAGCCACAGTATGCCGCCCGAAGCCACGACGATGGCCGCGCCGCTCAGGTTGGTGCCCGTGGAGAGTGCGCGCAGCAGGTCCTTCATGGTGGCGTCCTCGCGGGTACGCACGGCGAAGATGCCGATGATGGAGAGCAGGATGCCGACGGCCGCGATGAGCATGGGGGCCACGACGGCCTTGAATTGTGCCACGGTGTCGCCGCCGGTCATGTAGGCCGCCGCGCCGAGGGCTGCCGTGGCCAATATCGAGCCGCAATAGGATTCATACAGGTCTGCGCCCATTCCGGCCACGTCTCCCACGTTGTCACCCACGTTGTCGGCGATGGTGGCCGGGTTGCGCGGGTCGTCTTCGGGGATGTTGCTTTCCACTTTGCCCACGAGGTCGGCGCCCACGTCGGCGGCTTTGGTGTAGATGCCGCCGCCCACGCGTGCGAAGAGGGCTTGTGTGGACGCGCCCATGCCGAAGGTGAGCATCGTCGTGGTGATGATGCAGAGTTTGGCCGTGGCATGGTCGGTGGCGGGTACGAGGGCGTCGAGCAGCAGGTACCAGAACGAGATGTCGAAGAGGCCGAGTCCGACGACTACAAGCCCCATGACCGCGCCCGAGCGGAAGGCTACGCGCAAGCCGCCGTTGAGGGAAGTGCGCGCGGCATGGGCTGTGCGCGCCGAGGCTGCCGTGGCCGTTTTCATGCCGAGGAAGCCTGCGAGGCCCGAGAAGAAGCCTCCGGTGAGGAAGGCCACGGGTACCCATGCGTTCTGCACGCCGAAGCCGTAGGCCATGACGGCAAAGAGCACGGCCAGACAGGCAAAGACGATGCCCACGACCTTGTACTGCTGCCGCAGATAGGACATGGCGCCTTTGCGCACGGCCTCGGCGATGTGGACCATGCGGGGTGTTCCTTCGGAGGTTTGTTTCATCTGCCGGTAAAAGTATCCGGCGAAGCAGAGGGCCAGCACGGACGAGGCCGGCACGAGCCAAAAGAGTGGTGTTTCCATAGGTCAAGGAAAGATTACAGGTTTTCGGGGACAAGTTACTCCTTTTTTCTCGGAACGCTGTCCTTTGTCGGCGGGGAATGGTCGGTTCTTAGTGTTTTTTAACGGTGAAGAAAGGGGTGGCGCATGCCCTTCCGGCCGTTTCCGGATGGCTTGTTCGATGGCGTAGTCGCATGTTCCGGGCAATCGCCCGCCGTGTCGGGAAAAGGAGGCTACGGAAAAGGCTCTGATGCCCGCCGCGGATTTTAACATAATTTGCTTTCGGACGGAAAATATCGTATGTAGGGACGCGATTCATCGCGTTCGCCGGAATGAAACAGCGAATAAAATCCCCAATATTCCCAGCGGACGCGATGAATCGCGTCCCTACGCGCAGCCATCATATTGCGATTTTAACACAATTTGCTTTTGGGCGGAAAATGTATTATCTTTGTATTGCGGAAGTGCGGAGGACGGCTGAAACCGTCCTTTTTTCGTGCTCTTAGGCCCGTTTCCGGGCGGAACCGGCCCTATGTAAGTTTTTCGTAAGTGCCTTTTAGCCGTTCCTACATGCCATGTAGGAAAATTCGGCCCTGCATGTAGGGGAAACTACAAGCCATGTAGGCCGCGCCGAAAGTGAGCGAAAGTTAAAAATGTTAATGTCGAGTGTGCGTTTCCGCCGTGCCGGCGTTTCGTCCGCAAGGCAGTCCGCCCCGCTCTCCCATGTATCGGAGAGCGGGGCGGACTTGTCAGTTCGTTTCCGGTGGTCCGGTTGCAGCCGGATGCCGTGCGGCGGTCATCAGGCCTGTTCCGCACGTCCGGATTCCGTGTCTTATTTCGCGAAAATCTTGCGGCGGTTGCCCGTCACGTAGATGCCGCCGCTCACGGGACGGTTCACCCGTCGTCCGCTCAGGTCGTAGTATTCCGCGGCCTTGGCCTCGGCCTCCGTTTCAACGGTCCCGATGCCTGTGGCGACGGGGATGTCGGTCGGCTCTATGTACCAATATGACGCCGGGTCATCGGTTACGGAATTGGCATTCCAAGGTACGAGGCGCGCAGTGTTCTGTGCGAGGTGAATGGCCCTGTATCCGGATTCCGGGTTCTGGCACATGATGGCGCTTTGGCCGGCTGTGGTCGATTTCAGCAGGTAGAGTCCGGCGCTTTCCTTGTCTGCGGTGGTCGGTATCTCGACCTCTCTTCCTCCGGTCGGGCAGATGTAGGCGTTCGTGCCCTTGTTGCGTATGCTCAGCTGTCCTTCACCGTCGAACTCGAAGCAGAAGAGCTGTGCCTCGTCTGCCTCGTCGGATGCAGCGCTCTTAAGGCCTCCTTGCTCCTTGGCCACGAGGTAGAGGTTGCCGGCACGGCCATGGTTGCGCAGACGATAGTACTTGGTGTCGGTGGCCGCCACCCTGTTGTCGGCTGACACGAGGGCTGCGTTCAGCGCCACGTAGCCTGCTTGCGTGGGGGCGGCGTTGTAGGCCTCGAGTGTGGCGTTTATGGCCTTGATTCCCTCCTCGGTGTACATTCCGACATAGGTCCCGGCGCCGCCGGCCGTGGCTGCGGCAATCTTGGCCGCCACTTCGTCCTTGACGAATGCCTGCCCGTCGATGCCTTCCTCATTATATACGTATGCCCCGCCGGTGATGTCCTCGAGCGTATAATTCTTGTAGATGACGGTATATCCGCCGTTGCCGACGCATGAGTACGTATCTTCTTCGAACAGGAAGCCCAAGGTGTTGTTCTTTTGCCACGTCATGGTGGAGTAACATCCGCCGGTATAGCTCGACTGATGGCGGCCATCCCAGTCTTTGGCCACGTTTGCGGCGGTGTCGAAGTCGGAAAGTCCGGCCAGTTCCTTGTAGTAGATGCCCACGTTTGCACGGTTAGGACCGAAGGGCACGGACTGTAGCAGGATGTAGACGGGCTTGTCGTCGCTGACGCGCTTGGCGGGAACCACCATGATTTCGCCATTGGAGGGCAGGCCGCCCTGTTCGCAGATTCCGCCGTTGGAAGAAGCGAGCGAGCGCGTCATGGCGCCCCACGAGCCTTCGCCTTTGGCCACGTCGGTGTAGGTAAAGATGTTGTACAGGCGGCCCGTCGAGCGCGAGCTGATGAGGACGGAGCCGTCAGGCAGCTCGTCGGCTTTCGGTTCGTCGCCTCCCGAGGGAATAGGTGTCACTTCCGTGCCTCCGAGGACGGTCCACTGTCCTCCGAAGTCGTCGGAATAGAGCACGAAGTTGATGTTGTTGCCGTTTTTGTCCTTGAAAAGAACCGCGCAGTACAGGCGGTAATAATCTCCCACCTTGATGGTTTTGCTTTGCGATATCTTGCCGGAACCGATGAACATGGCACGTGCCGGCCCGAAGGGACTTTCGTCGAACTGGGCGTAGATGTGCTCGGCAATGTCCGTAGGCTCGCTCCACGTTTCACCGCCGTCCTCGCTGTAGAAGCGGGCGATGTACTGGTGATGGTCGCGGGTTCCGCTCGGGAAAGATACGTTTCCGGCGCAGCTCATCAGCAGCACACGGTCGCTTTCGCGGTCGGCCACGATACACGGGTCGCCGAATCCGACCCACATGTCCGAGCCTTTTTCCGCCCAGTCGGCACCTTTGCTCTCGACAATGGTGAAGACGTCGCCCCAGGTCTGTCCCTGGTCCTTGCTGATGCGACCCCGCAGGTCGATGCGGCCGTTATTCTTGATGCCGATGTCGGCCCGGCTGTAGCGGTAGTCGGCTACGGCGATGATGTTGCCGTTTCCGGCTTGCGCGATTGCCGGGATGCGGTAGGGTATGTCGCTGCCTTCGGTGTGGAAGATTTCGGTATAAGGTTCTATCTTGCGGTCCGAAAGTTCTACCTGTACGGTGAAGTTCTCGAGGACCACGGCCTTGCCGTTCAGGCCGCCGAGTACGAACGAGGCGGTGCGGTCTTCCAGTCCGCTGACCTCGAAGTGCTGCGCCGTGGCCGTCGTGGTGACGGATTGCGAGCCTGCGGTGATGGTGTTCGAGAACGTACCTCCGTCCAGGTTCTTGACGTCAAAGCTGTAGCCGGTGACGTTGTAGGTCAAAGGAACGGATATGGCATAGGTGCAATTGTTGGTTGTGGTGGTGCTTCCTCCGGTGAAAAGGACGAGGTTGTCCCCGCTGCTCTGCATATTGTTTTGGGAACAGCCGAACGTCAGGCCTTCCATTTCGCTGCTCGACCATGTGGCGTGATAGGTCTTGTTGTTATTGCTTGCCGTGAAGCTTCCATGTGCCAGCGATATGGTATGTGTGCCGACATTCGTGTCTTCCACGTCCTGCGCCATGGCGGTTGTGAGTCCCGTTGCGGTGAGGAACAAGGAAAGAAGTAGAGTAAATTTTTTCATAGGCTTGGGTGTTTATCTGTATTGGATGTTTCCGGTTTCTTGCGGGATGCGTCCCCGTGCGCGCGGCCGGTCTTATTTGATGAGTCCGCCGAGGTCTTCTTTCGTCAGTTTGGCGATGTTGTCGCGCATGGCCGTGTCGCCCTTCAGGTTTTCGAGCTTGTAGTAGTCCATGAATCCCATGTTGCCGTCGCGCAGTGCCTGTGCCAGCGCCTTGGGCACTTCGGCTTCGGCCTGTATGACCTCGGCGCGTGCTTCCTGTGCGCGTGCTTTCATTTCCTGTTCCTGGGCCACGGCCATGGCACGGCGTTCTTCGGCCTTGGCCTGCGCGATGTTCTTGTCGGCGTTGGCCTGGTCCATCTGCAGTGTCGCGCCGATATTCTTGCCCACATCTATGTCCGCGATGTCGATGGACAGGATTTCGTAAGCCGTGCCGGCGTCCAGTCCTTTGCGCAACACGAGTTTGGAGATGCTGTCGGGGTTTTCGAGCACCTGTTCGTGCGACTCGGCCGAACCGATGCTCGACACGATGCCCTCTCCCACGCGGGCCAGGATGGTGTCCTCGCCGGCGCCGCCCACCAGCTGGTGGATGTTGGCGCGTACCGTGACGCGCGCCTTGGCTATGAGCTGGATGCCGTTCTTGGCCACGGCGGCCACGGGCGGCGTGTCTATGACTTTGGGGTTCACACTGGTCTGTACGGCTTCGAACACGTCGCGTCCGGCCAGGTCGATGGCGGTTGCTTTCTCGAACGACAGGTCGATGTTGGCCTTCGAGGCCGATACGAGGGCGTGGACCACGCGCTGTACGTGTCCGCCCGTCATGTAGTGGGCCTCAAGATTGTCGCGGGTGATGTTTCCCAGCCCGGCCTTGTGCGCTTCGATAAGGCTGGGCACGATGACGCCGGGCGGGACGTTGCGGATGCGCATCAGAAACAGCTGCATCAGCGAGATGCGCACGCCCGACACCTTGGCTGACAGCCAAAGGAAGAAGGGAACGAAGTGGAAGAATATGGAAAGCAGGACAATCGCTCCGATAGCTATCGCTATGGGGAAAAAAGGTGTTGCTGTCATGGTTGTAGCAGATTATAAGGGTGAATATTCGCAACAAAATTACTATATAATTCTGACAACGTGGCATGTTGTCGCGTTTTTTCCTTTCGCGGCGATTCTTTTTTTCGGGATAAAAACGTTTTTGTCCGCCTGCGGACACGCCGGGTGCGGGCGGTGCCGTCTCGAGGAAGGAGAAACGCCGCGCGATGCGCCGTCTGCGATTTTAACACTATTTGCTTTTGGCGCGTAAATGTATTATCTTTGCAGTGCAGAAGCGGGAAAGGTGGCGGCAGCCGCCTTTTTTCGTGCTCGTAAGCCCGTTTCCCGCGGATTTTTCCCGCCATCTGCGAAAAACTACAAGGCATGTAGTCGTTCGTACATGCCTTGTAGTTTTTTCTATCCCTGTCTTGGTAGACGGAAACAGGGATTTTCCGGTGCGTAAATTGTGCACGAAAGTTAAAAACGTTAAAGTCGTCCGACGCTTCCCGCCGTCCCGCCGCCGGTTGCCGGCATCCGTCGGGGCGTTCCGGGCGGGCGGTGTCTGCGGCCTGCGGCGGGACAAAAAAGAAGGATAGGGAAAGCCGGTGCCTCCCCTACCCTTCTGTTTCGTTCTTTTGGTTTCAACCGCAGTGAATGCGCTTTTCCGTTCCGTAGGCGCGGAAATGGCACTGCGTGCCCGCGGAAGTGGCACTGCGTGTCTGCGGAAATGACACTGCGTGTCCTTATTCTGCGATGAGCGAGAATTCGGCTCCCGTGGCGTAGTCGTTGCCGCGCTGTTCGTTGAGGGCGCGGAAGCGGACGTAGCGGGCTTTCACGGGCTTGGAGAACATCACGCGCTGCGACTCGCTGCTGTCCTTGAAGCTGCCGCGTGCCACCGGCTCGCCCCAGTTCTGGCCGTCCTGGCTCACATATATCTCATACTCCTTCACACGTCCGTTGGGGCTGTCCTGACGCGGCTGGTAAACGATGCCTTTCATGGTCTTCGTCTCGGCGGCGTCGAAGTCCACCCAGTGCGGATACTTGGCCAGCGTGATGCTGTACATGGTATGCCAGTAGGTGGCGGCGTCTCCGTCCACGAGTTTCTTGGCATCGCCTTCGCCGGGCTCCTGCGAGGAGGCGAAAACCATCTCCAAGGGGACGCTTTCAATCTTGGCGTAGCTCATTTTCACCTTGAGCGACGGATTGTCCTTGTACCAGGCCTGTATGGTGCCGCCGGCACGCATGTCTATCGGCGCGGTGTAGGCTGCTGCCTTCTTGCTTCCGTTCAGGCTGTACATGATGGTGCGGCCCTTGGCGGGTGTGCTGAGCGTCACCTTGCCGGTGCGGCTGTGCTGGATGCTGATGGGCTGTTCGCCCGAGTGGCTGACCTTGGCTGTCTCGTTGATGACGGCGGGCATCGCGCGGCCGATGTTGATGGGGCGTATGATGAAACCGAAATCATAGTTGGCACTCATCGTGCGGTCCGGGCCGAGCGGTCCGCCCTGGCCGCAACTTGCTCCTCCCAGTCCGGTCACTTTGGCGTCGAGGTGCAGGTGGGTGCGCGTGGATGCCGGCAACTGGTACGGATGTGCGGCGGTGGTCAGTTCCTGCTGGCTCCAAGGCAGTACCGAGGCCGACATGACGCTGTCTGCCACGAATACCGCGCCCTTGCCCGAGGCATCTGTCAGCGCGCACCAGCGCACGTCCTCGCGGTTGCCCATGGCCTGGGGCTTCGGCAACATGATGTCGGCGTTCGTGACGTCGGCGGCGTGCAGCTCGACGAACTGTCCCGTCTTGCGGTCATTGTAGTTGTTCACCGGACCGCGGCCGTAGTAATAATACTGCTTGAGGTCGGCGGGCAGCTGCATGGCATAGCCCAGACGGGGCAGCACCACCGATGACCTGTTTGCCGAGATGGCGCTCTGCAGCTCGACAGAACCGTCGGGGTAGACCGTATATATCTGGTTCGTGGTGAACTTGAAGTCGTCCGGACCGAGGGCTTTCTTGTTCTTTTCGAAGCCGTAGACCGATTCGGGGTCGCGGTCGCGATTGCCGTAACCGTGGTCGCAGCCGTAAGCACCCTGGCTCTCGACGGTGAAGCTGAGCTGGTATGTGCCGTCCGCCTTCTTCGTCCACGAATGGTCGAGGACGCGGTGACGCAGGTCGTAGAGACCGTTGCGGAACCACTCGCGCGGATAGCCTATGCCGTCGTCATTGTCGGTCGGCGCGCGGAAAGCGTCGAGTTTCGGGCCTTCTCCGTCGCGGATGATGGTGCGGTCGCCGTAGGACAAGGCACACAGTGAACCGTCCTTCAGGTCGAATGCGGCCTTGAAGCCTTTTCCGCTCAACTCGATGCGGCCGTCCTTCTCCTCATGCTTGATTTTGGTGTCGCTCTTGGCGGTCTCGGACATGGCGGGTGCCTTCTCCGAAGCCGTCTTCACGAGCAACTGCTCCTCCATCTGCACGTAGTCCTTCTTGGCCCAGGGCTTGTCCTGTCCGAGCAGGAACTGCACTTTCACGAAATACTCGCTCTGCGGGTCAAGATTGACATAGTCGTAAGGAAGCCTGTACTGCTGGCGCTCGCGCGGGCCGACAATGTTGCGCGGGCCCATGAGCGACTTGTCTTTTTCCACACATACGCCGTCCTTCCACAGCGACCACACGATACGGTAGTCCGTGAGCGGTTCGAAATAGTTCTTGTTGAAGATTTCTATCCGGCCCTGTGCGGCGTCTATGAGCTTGACACCGACGTTCTGGTATACTTTCTTCACTTCGTAGTACTGTGCTTTGGGCGTCAGGTCGGGACGCATTACGCCGTTCATGCAGAACATGCCGTCGTTAGGCTTGTCGCCGAAGTCGCCGCCATAGCCCCAGTAGGCCTTACCCGTCTTGGGGTCGTAATTTTCGATGGCCTGGTCCACCCAGTCCCAGATGGCGCCGCCGATGAAGAAGTTCGTGCTTTCGATGGCGTCCCAGTAATCGATGAGGTTGCCTATGGCGTTGCCCATGGAGTGGGCATATTCGGAGATGTGGTAGGGATATTTCATGTTGTATGTGCCCTTGACCGCGCCCTGCACCCAGGGGATGGAGGGATATTGGTTCGAGCCCATGTCCACGATGTCGTTGTTACGTTCGTACTGCACGGGACGACTGGTGTCGAATGCCTTGATGGCGTTGTAGCAGTCCGTGAAGTTCTTGCCCGGTCCGGCCTCGTTGCCGAGACTCCATATGCAGACGGATGGATGGTTCACCGTGGCGTGCACCATTTCCATGTTGCGTGCGATGTGCGCGTTGCGGAACTCGGGCACGTGCGACAGGCTTGCTTCGCCGTAATAGTATTCATGGCTTTCGATGTTGGCCTCGTCTTCCAGGTAGATGCCGTACTTGTCGCACAGGTAGTACCAGTAGGGGGCGTCGGGATAGTGGCAGTTGCGCACATGATTGATGTTGCCGCGCTTCATGAGCATCACCTCGTGCTCCATCTGCTTGCGCGTGATGTAGTGGCCCGTCTGCGGATTGTTTTCGTGGCGGTTCACGCCTTTCATCTTAATGGGCTGTCCGTTCAGGTAGTAGTAACGTCCGGCCAGCTTGAACTCGTCCTTGTCGGCCGGCGTTTCCTTGATTTCTATCTTGCGGAAACCTACGCCTGTCGAGAAGGTCTCGACCGTTTTCCCCTTTTTGTCGAGCAGTTCGCCCACGAGCACGTAGCGGTGGGGGGCTTCCGCGCTCCACGGCTTGGCGGCCTGTCCGGCGTGGAACACGAATTCCACTTCGCGCGTGCCGGCCTTTTGCAGGTCGCCTACGGGAACGGGCTGCGATACCTTGCCGAAGAGGCGGTTGTCGTCGCTGTAGAGGTCGTTTTCATAGAGGGAGTAGCGCAGCGAATAGCCTTTGGCGGCTTTGTCCGTGAGGTTGCTGACGCAAGCCTTTATCTTGAGTGATGCGTCGGTGAAGCTTTCGTCGTAGTCGGGTATGGCCACGATGTCGCGCACCTGTATCCGGGGCTTGGCCGTGAGCGATACGCTGCGGAAGATGCCCGGCAGTCGGAACATGTCCTGCGACTCGAGGAACGAGCCGTCGGAGTGGCGGTAGACCTCGGCGGCCACGACGTTCTCGCCCTCTTTGAGGTAGGGCGTGATGTCGAACTGCGCCAGGTTGCGCGAGTTCTTGGAGAAGCCCACATACTTTCCGTTCACGTAGAGATAGAAGAAAGAGTCCACGCCGTCGAAGTTAATGCAGACCTGGCGGCCTTTCCATTCGGCCGGGACGGTGAATGTGCGGCGGTACGAGCCGACTTCGTTGCGGTGGTCGTAGCTGAGCCAGTCCTTGCCGGGCTCGCGCATCACCCCACCCTTCCAGTCGCCCGGACGGACGGAGTGCTGGAAGATGACACGCTGGTTGGAGTAGATGGGTTTGCCCCACTTCTGCGAGCCGTCCTTCTGCAAGCCGGCCACGTTCCAGTTCATCGGAACGCTTACCTTGTCCCAGGCGCTGTCGTCATAGTTTGCGGCCATGAAATCCTTGGGCCTTGCGTCGGGATTGGGCGACCAATGGAATCGCCACTCGCCGTCCAGCGAGCGCCAGTACTCGCTGTGTTCGGGCAGCACCTTACGTGCGTTCTCGACCGAGGCGAACGAGAAGAACCAGGCGTGCGGTTGCTGCTTGTTGTAGGCCACCGAGTCGGGGCTTTGCCACTCCCAGCCCGTAGGGGCGGGCATGGAGCCGTAGTAGAAACCGCCGAGCGGAGTTTCGTCCGCACACATCGGAACAGCCACCAGGCAGCCCAACAGGAATGTCATCGTTTTCTTACGCATAACGTTTCTTTTGTTTTTGTATATGTTTATGTCAGTGTTTTTTGAGTGTTCGCAAATGTACGAAATAAATCGCACCCGTATCGCCTTGCGCACGGCTAATTTTTTCGGCTCCCGCGACCGTCGTCCGGACAGGCCCGGAATTTTAACATAATTTGCTTTCGGACGAAAAATGTCGTATCTTTGTGTCACGGAAGTGAGGGATGCGGTCTGAGACCGCTTTTTTTGTACCTATAAGGCGGGATTTCGGGATTTTTTCCCCGCGGGACAGGTTTTTCTACATGGCTTGTAGTTTTTCGCAGATGCCACGTAGGAAAAATTTTCTCCCTGCTACGCCGGAATACCGCGGACTTGCGCGTCCCGAAGTGTCTACAAAAGTTAAATATGTTAAAGTTGCGGGCGGCCGTCGCGGCGGGTCGGATTATTTGCTCCGGGTGGCGCGGAATTTCCCGTCCGTTATCTCCTCGATGCGCAGGGGCCGGTAAATCATCTGGTACCAATCCGGCTCCTCTTCGTAGAAGAAGCCGATGCGGCCGTCCTTCTGCACGGTCATGGTCGAGTAGGCCGAGCCCTTGTCCGTCACCTTGAAGCTGCCTTCCCAGTTGGAGGCGAAATGGAGCGGCGTGTCGTAGTCGGCAGGCGAGGTCAGTTCTTTCCAATATACCGTCACGTTGCTGCGTCCCGGGCCGGCCGGTACGCTTTGCAGCACAAGTCGGGTGCGCTTGCCGTCGGCACGGCGTGCGGGGACGATGAGTATTTCGCCGTTGCACGGCCCGCCCTCGTTGCGGATGCCGTCCGGCGCCTCGCGCGAGTCGATGGCTTCGCCCCACTCCCCTTCTGCCGTCTTCGGGTTGCGGAAGTGGAAGATGTTGAAGTAGCGTCCGCCGCTCTTGCGCGAGCTGATGACCACCGAACCGTCGGGCAGCTCCTCGCATTTGGGTTCGTCGCCCTGCGGGACGCACGGTCTCACGTTCGAGCCCAGCACCGCCCACGAGCGGCCGAAGTCATCGGAGTAGAGAACGAAGTTTCCCTTGTGCGTGCACAGGGCACCGTAGAGGCGGTAATACCGGCCCGTCTTCACCATGCGGCTCTGGCAGATGCGTCCCGAGCCCATGAAGAGCCCGTTCACGTTGCCTGCGAGCAGTTCGTGGTAGATGTGGTGCGTCAGGTCGGTAGGCGCGTCCCACGTCCATGCCTTCTGCTTCTTGTCCCACCGCCCGTGCGTATAGACGAACCGCTGGCTGTTTTCCACTTTCGAGCGCTGGTAGGGCACGTCGCCCGACACGCAGACGAGCAGCAGCTCTTTTCGCTTCGCGTCGGCCACGAGACAGGCGTCGCCATAACCGGCTTCCTTGCCCTTGCCCTTGCCTTCGAGCACCTTGAACGCCTTGCTCCACGTCCTTCCGTTGTCCCGGCTCGTGCGGCCCACTATGTCCACGTGTCCGTAGCCGATGTCGCCGCCGCAGGGCCGCCAGTCGGAGAGCGCGACAAGTTCGCCGTCGCAGGTTGTGACGATGGCCGGAATGCGGTAAGGCGAGCCGGTGCTGTCGCCCGTGTGGAAAAGCAGTGTCTGTGCAGAGATTGTTGCCGTTGTCGCGAGCAACAGAAGGGATAAAAGTGTCTTTTTCATAATAAGAAAGGGGTTAGTATGTGTGGGCGCGCCGTCCCGGTCCGTTTTCCCGCAGGGGAAGATGACTCTTGCGGCATCCGTTTGTTGCAAAAATAAGCATTGTATTTGGAATAACCTTGTTTTTCGGCCGTTTATGTCCTGTAAAAGAAAAAACGATGGCGGCCCGGTCGTGACAATCCCCCGCTCTGTTGTTCGTTTCTCTGACGAAATATCAAAAAAATAGGAATTAAAGGAGTAATGTTCCCAAAAAAACTTAAATTTGCAGGTATACCGCCTGAGGGAACTCCTGATGACGGCAAGCAAAAAACATTTATCTTTAATTAAATCACAAACAAGATGAAGAACTTTTATTCTTTAGCCAACTGTGCCCTCATGTGCGGCGCGTTGTTTTTCGGAGGAGTAATTTCAAGCTGCTCGGATGACGACGAAAGTGGCGGAGGCGGCGGTCAAAGCACGGAGCCCCCTTCGGAGAACATCGGGCTGACCACTCCCGACGGCACGAAACTCAAACTGACAAGCATAGGCGACTACTCTTTCTCGTACAATGCCAAAGGACTGCCTGTGACTATCGTCGGCGAAGGCGGCTGGCAGACCATCACTATCTCTTATAACCCGATGGTCGTCCGCTACGTTTCTTCGTCTGATGACAGCGAAGAGACTACCTATACCCTGTATCTTAACGACAAAGGCTACATCAGCAAGGCGGTAGGCGTGATAAAGTACGCAGACAGCGAGGGCTCCGAAACAGTAAATGACGAATGCAACTTCGTTTATAACGCCGACGGCCGCCTGACTGCTATGACCGAAAAGACTTCATACAGCGGTACGGAAGACGGAGAGCGGTATTCGGGCCACGGTTCGTGCAGCGGCACGCTCACATATAGTGGAAACAATCTGGCCAAAGCGGTCTGGCACACCGCAGGCGTGGAAGACGGTGAAGCGTATGACGACTACGACACATTTACCTACCACTACGACAACAATATCCCCAACCGGCTCGCCCAGTTCAGCCATAGTCTTGAGGGCATGATGCAGGCGGACGAAACGGAAATAGAGCCGTTCTTCTATCTCGGGCTTCTGGGCAAACCTTCCGCCCAGTTCCCCACGAGCGTCACCTATGTCACGTCTTATGACGACGGGGAATCGTACGAGAACACCATGCAAGCCGGCTACTCTTTCGGTTCTGACGGCCGGTTGCTGCAGGAAACTTTCGAGTACCGGACTTACAATTACAGCTACGTCGAGGCCGACGACGAGCCGGATGCCGTCAATCCGGCCGCAGTCGCCGCCAAGTCGTTCGACAGCCTGCGCAAATCGTTCGACGGTCGGAAGAAGCTGCACCGGCATGGCCGCCACGCCCGCAGATAAGCGCGCTGCCCGGGCATACGCCCCTTATATAAAACACAACTCCGCCACCGGTACGTTCCGGTTGGCGGAGTTTCTTTTCCGGTCAGCCTTATTCTCCCCACCCGCTGCGGTCCAGGTTGCGGTAGCCTACGGCCTCGGCCACGTGGGCCGCGCCTATCTGTTCCGCCCCGTCAAGGTCGGCGATGGTGCGCGCCACCTTCAGGATGCGTTCATAGGCCCGCGCCGACAGGCCGAGCAACTTCATCGCACGGCCCAGCCGGTCGGCGGCGGCAGCGTCGGGGCGGGCGAACGTTTCGAGCATACGCGCCGTCATCTGCGCGTTGCAGTGCACGCCGGGTGCCCCGCTGAAGCGCGCGGTCTGTATGTCGCGTGCCCGTGTCACCCTTTCGCGGATGGCCGCACTGCTTTCGCCGCGTGGCGCCTGCGCCAGTTCTTCGAGCGGCACGGGGGCTACTTCCACCTGTATGTCGATGCGGTCGAGCAACGGGCCGGATATTTTGTTCATGTAGCGTTTGATTTGTCCCGGTGTGCAGTCGCACTCGTGCGTGGGATGGTTGTAGTAGCCGCAGGGACAGGGATTCATCGACGCGACCAGCATGAAGGAGCACGGAAGCGTGGCCGAGTATTTCGCACGTGATATGGTGATGACGCGGTCCTCGAGGGGTTGGCGCATCGTCTCTAAGGCTGTGCGGTTGAACTCGGGCAGTTCGTCGAGGAACAATACGCCGTTGTGGGCCAAAGATATTTCTCCGGGCTGGAAGCTCGAGCCTCCGCCGATCAGGGCCACGTCGGAGATGGTGTGATGAGGCGCGCGGAAGGGCCGTTGCGTGACGAGCGACGTGTCTTTGTCCAGCTTGCCGGCTACGGAGTGTATCTGCGTCGTCTCGAGGCTCTCGCCGAGCGTCAGCCGCGGCAGGATGGACGGAACGCGCTTGGCCATCATGCTCTTTCCGCAGCCGGGACTGCCCACGAGTAGCAGGTTGTGGCCGCCTGCCGCGGCAACCTCGCACGCCCGTTTCACCTGTTCCTGTCCCTTGACGTCGGCAAAGTCGGCCGCATAACCGTCCGAGGCGGCGGCAAACTCCTGCCGCGTGTCCACTTCCGTGGGCTGCAGCCTGTCATCGCCCATGAGGAAATCCATTACCTCCTTGAGCGTGTCCGCGCCATACACTTTCACGCGGTTTACCACGGCGGCCTCGCGGACGTTCGCCCCGGGAACGACGAGCACGTCGTACCCCAGTTCGCGTGCCTTGATGGCAACGGGCAGCGCGCCCCTGACCGGACGCACGGAGCCGTCGAGACCCAGCTCGCCCACGAGCATGATGTTCTCCAGCGGCCGTCTGACCGTCAGTCCGTCGGCAATGAGCAGCCCGACGGCCAGGGGCAGGTCGTAGCCCGAGCCTTCCTTGCGGACGTCGGCCGGGGCAAAGTTTACGGTAGTGTTCTGTTGGGTCAGCCGGAACCCCGAGTTCTCGATGGCACTTGTGACCCGCGTCCGGCTTTCGCGCACGGCATTGTCGGGCAGGCCTACCATGGAGAACTGCATGCCGCGGCGCGTGCTGATTTCCACTTCGACGGGCATGGCTGTGAGGCCGTTTACGGCCGCGGTATTGATTTTTACGAGCATTTCAGGACGTTTTTCTTTTTTCTTGAGGAGATGAAGGGGACGCAGTTTCGCTTGTGCGCCTGCGGGAATGCCACGCGCTTGCCCTTGCCTTTTATCTGCCGGAAACTACATGGCTTGTAGGAAAAACTACATGCCATGTAGTTGAAACTATCATAGGGATAGTTTTTCTTAGAAGCCATGTAGTTTTCGGTATATGAGTATCAAGGAGTTACAAAGGGCGTTTCTGAGGGGTGGAAAAGGTGCTCCGTTGCGGCGGACGGGGGAGTGCTGCCCGGCAAGAGCCGCTGCCTGTCCCGCTGTTTTGGGGAAGCAGGCCCTGTCCTTATGCAGAGCCTTCACGGCCCGCTATCTGAGCAGCCGTTCCACGTTCTGTTCCAGTTTGTCTGCAGGGACGTCGCGGGCTATGATTCTGCCGTCGGCCGCTATCAGCAGGTTGCCCGGCACGTAGCGTATGCCGAAGGTTTCCACCATGGGGCTGTCGAATGCTTTCCCGTCGCAAACGGTCAGCGCGTCGGTGCTGTCGCGTTCGGCCCTGCGGCGGCAGGCCCTGAGGTCCGTGTCCAGCGAGACGGAGAGTATCCTCAGCCGGCTTCCGTGGGCGCGGTGGATGCGTTTCAGCCGTCCGGTCATTTCGTTGCTCGCGTTGCTCCACGATGCCCAGAACACGACGAGCGCGGGATGTCCGGACAAGTCGGCGCGTGTCAGTGTCCGTCCGGTCAATGTTTCGGCCTTGAAGTCCGGCAAGGCTTGTCCGGCCGCGTTGTTCAGCCATGGGCGCAAGCGTCGTGCCGTTGCGGCCAGCGGGGCGTTGCGCGGCTGTTCGCGGGTCAGGACATCGAGCAGCGACAAGGCCGTTTTTGCGTCGGGGGCCTCCACGTGTTCGAAGTATCTCTTGAATACCGCCACGGCAGCCAGCGTCTTCGGATGACTGCGTATGAAGTCGGCCGCCGCCATCTCCGCTTCGCCGGCCTTTTTATCGGCGTTTTGCAGTCGGAAGTCGGTGAGCAGTTCGTTTTCCTCGCTTCCCGAGATGTCCGCCTCGCCGAGTTTGGCCGCGTTTCCCTTCATCCGGATGACTTTTCCCGGTTCTCCCACGACGTAGGTCTGTGAGAAGTTGGGGTAGAGTAGGGTGAGGACGGTGGGTGTGCCGAGTACGCGCTCGTAGCTGAATTTCCCGTCCTCGATGCGTATGGTGTCGATGTCGGGATTGGCTTTGTCGTCGTTGTAGACGTAGAATTCGGCCTGTTTGATGCCTTCTATTTTTCCTTCGATGCGTACCCTGTCCTTGGGGGTTGAGCAGGCTGTTGCGAGCAGTGCCGCCACAAGGCATGTCGCAAGGCTTCTGAGTGCTGTCATGTGCCGTGTGTGCGTTGGTTTCGTGGGGTGGGGGTATTTTTAGTCCATTCCGACGCACTGCGGACGCAGGCTCATGCCTTTTTCCGGTGTCTTGTCCCGTTTTTCGGCATGGGTCGGCGTCCGCAGTTGTCCGGTATTTTCGACGTCAGTCCGTCTTGGGGAGAGCTTTCTCCCGTCCGCAGGTTATTTTACGAGGCTACGGAAGGCGTTGTCGTTGAAGAGGGTGATGAACTCCAGGTCTTTGGCTGCGCGGGCCTTGAGCGAGGGGTCTTTGGCGATGGCCTCTTTCAGCGAAGCCAGTGCCGTTGCCGTCTGGTTGGTGCGTGCGCCGACGATGGCCTTCAGGTAGTCGGTGGTGGCGTCGGGCTTGGCGATGCCGGTCAGGGTCTGTGCGGCAGCGGAATAGTCCTTGTTCAGGATTAGTGCCAGTGCGGCGCTGTTTGTCTTGGTTCCGGCCAGGCTTTGTGCGGCCTGCGCGTAGTTACCTTTGGCAATCTGCAGGTTGCCGAGCACTTCGTTGTAGTTGCGTGCCGTGGTAGCTTTCGCCAGCAGGTTCTCAGCCTCTGCCTGCTTGCCTTCGGCCAGTGCGATGAGCGCGCTGTTGGCGTTTACCTCGGCAGCGTTGGCCTTCTGTGCGGCGGCCTGTGCAAGGTAGCTCTTGGTAGCGGCGAGGTCACCCTTGGCATAAGCCAGTTCGGCCAGGTTGTTGTGGGCGCGGTAATCCTGCGGGTAGAGCCGTGCGGCGGTCTTGTAGATATTTTCCTTCTCTCCGGCGTTCTCGGTCAGCGATGCGAGGTACAGAAGTTCCTCTACGGAGAGCTTGGAAGCATCGTTCTTGTACTGGTCTTCGATTTCGTCGTCGCTGCGTCCGATGATGTTGTAATTGAGTGTCAGGCGTGCGCGGCGCAGCTCGGGCAGAATTTCGTCGGCCAGTTCGGTATAGGCGGCCGAGATGTTGCGGATTTGTTTTTCACGCTCTTCCGGGTCCTGGTACATGGAGAGTACGCGCAGGATGATGTCTTTGTCCTGCAGGTTCGACTCGGATACGAGCTGCTGGAAGCCTTCCCAGTCTTCGGCCGTGTATTTTGCGTCCACGTCGGTCTCGATGTCCATTTTCTTGAGTTCGCCTTTGACGTAACCGGTCGAGGTCTTCTGACGTTCGGCCGCCAGTTTCTGGTTGAAATCCAGCTTTCCGTCGGGTGAAGCATAGGCCGAAACTTCGATTCCGTCTATTTCAAAGCCCTTCTGGTCGGCTTTTATCTCGCGCAAGGTCTTGACAAAATCCTGCACCGATACGCTTTTGAGTTCGCTGGTGCGCACCTTGGCCTGGTTGATGAGGTATTTGATTTGCGCTTGCTTCACTTGTGCGATGGCGTACTGGTAGGCATCTTCGCCCGTAGCCGTATTGGCGGTGCCGGCGGTGCGGCCCAGCAACGCCGAGGTGGACAGTACGCCGTCGGCCACCTTGACTTCGGGTATGTTCACCTGCTTCTTGCCCAGGCGGGCGTCGAAGGTAAGGAACAGTTCGCTCTGCTCCATGTTGTCCACATAGGCGAAAGTATTTTTCATCGTATAGTTACCGCCCACCTTGTAGGAGATTTCCTGGTCGTTGCCCTGTACTTTCTCGCCCTGGAAGGTGGCAGCCTGTCCCGTAGCCTGCCCTCCGGCGTAACGGAGTACGGGGGTGACGGTGACGACAGCCTTTTTCTTCATGTATTTTTCGGGGAAACGGCCGTTGATGGTTACGGGAACCTGTCCGGCCACGGCTTCGAGCGGCGAGGGGGTCACCGTGAAGTTGTCCGCAGTCAGTTCTCCCATTTTGTTACATGAGGCCAGCACGAGCGTAGATGCCAATGCGAGCGGTAAGAATGATTTGCTTTGCATGATGATATAGGTGTTGGATATGTAAATATGGCACAAAGGTACGCATTTCTTGCATAAAGGTATGCCTGTGCCGATACTCTTTTTCTTATAAAAGCTTAATTCCTAATCTTTCCCTGCTTCTGCGCCGGCGTTTCCTCCGGTGCGTTCTCCCGTTCTTGCGGGTACGGAAAACGGTCTGCGGGGATGCGAAAAACTACATGCACATGTAAGCGTTCCTACATGCACATGTAGTTTCTCTTAGATGTACATGTAGTTCGTCCTACATGTACATGTAAAAAATGCTATCCCTAATGCGCTGATTGCCAGGTCTTATAAAATGCTTCCGGAAAGCACCTTTCTCCACCTTCGGCGGCATGTGCTCACTGCGCGTCAGCCGTGAGGACCGCGTGGGCCAGGGCTTCGCCCAGTTTCCCGGCTTCGGCGAGCGTCTGCGCCCCGGGTGCGTGCTGCCACTCGACGGCCGTGCCCGTTTCCTCCATTTTCATTTGCTCGTTGTACGAGTGCATGAGCCTCAATGCCTGTCCCGACCACGTGAATCCGCCGAAGCAGCCCAGCTTGTGACACGACACGGAGCGGCCCGAAAGCCGTTTCAGCAGGTCTTCGACTGCGGGAAACAGTCCGCCGTTGTAGGTCGGGCTGCCGATGGCCAGGCCCCGGTAGCGGAAGATGTCGGCCAGCACGAACGACAACGGCGATACGCTCAGGTCGTGCACGATGATTTTGCGCAGTCCCGCCTTGGCGGCGCCTTCGGCCACGGCTTCGGCGGCGCGGCGCGTGTTGCCGTACATCGAACCGTAGCATACGACCAGTCCTTCCTGCGTCTCGCCCGCGCTCAGGCGGCGGTAAGTCTCGACGGCCCGTCCGGCCTCGGCCGTCCACACGGGGCCGTGCGTGGAGCAGATGGTACGTATGTCGAGCTGTCCCAGTTTGCGCAGTCCCGCCTGTACGGGTGCGCAGAACTTCCCGAGGATGGCGGCGAAGTAGCGTTCCATTTCGCGGAAGTAAGGTTCGGTGTCGGTCTGCGTGTCGAGCACCGCGCCGTTCAGTGCGCCGAAGCAGCCGAACGCATCGCCCGAGAAGAGCGTCCCGTCGGCGGCATCGAACGTCATCATCGTCTCCGGCCAGTGCAGCATGGGCGTCAAGTAGAACGTAAGCGTGCGGTTGCCCAGACAGAGCGTGTCTCCGTCGCACACGGTCACGTCGTCGGTGTCCCCCTCGCCGTAGAAGCCGCGCACCATTTCGAACGTCTTGCGGTTGCCCACGAGGCGTATGCCGGGATAGTACTTGCGTATGAGCGAGATGGCCCCCGAGTGGTCGGGCTCCATGTGGTTGATGACGAGATAGTCCACGGGGCGGTCGCCGATGGCCTCGCGTATTTTCCCGATATATTCGTCGAAGAAGGCCGCGTCCACCGTGTCGATGAGCGCCACCTGCTTGTCGGCTATCAGATAAGAGTTGTAGGAAATGCCTGCGGGCAATGTCCACAGTCCTTCGAAGCGGTGTTTCGTGCGGTCGTTCACACCTACGTAATAGAGATCGTCTTTTATTTTCATGTCAGATGCTTTTCGTTGCAGCCGCCGCGGCGGTTGTTACGTTTTTCAGCGCAAAAGTACGATTTTTTTGTTGTTTTGTTTCCCATTAATTGGCCGTGTCGGCTATTTTTTAGAAACTTTGCATTTCGAATCATTACAAACGGTAGAAAATGGATTACTTTCACATCGTCACACAGATGCTGATGCTCTTCGGCATCGTCCTGGTAGGCTATCTTTCCGCGCGGCGCGGACTGTGGGCCGCCGACATGAACCGCCGCATGTCCGTCTTCGTGCTCAACGTCACGGCACCCTGTCTCATCTTAGGCTCCGTCATGGGCGACGGACTGGTGTTCGAGCGGGCCGAAATCGTGCAGCTGATGCTCGTTTCCGTGCTGAATTATGTCATTCTCATCGGCGGCGCGTACGCTGTCACGGCAATCTGGCGGCTCGATGCCTACCGCCGCGGCCTGCTGCGCTTCATGTTGTCGTTCGGCAACGTCACGTTCATCGGCTTTCCCGTGCTGGCCGCCATTTTCGGCGAGCGGGCCGTGTTCTACGGCGCGGTGCTGACCATACCTTTCAACGTCCTGATATTCACCATCGGCGTGGAGTTCGTGCGTGGCGGCGGGCAACTGTGGCGCGCCTTCCGTCCCCGGTTGGTTTTCTCGCCTTGCGTCATCGCCTCGCTGGGGGCTGTCGTCCTCGCCCTGCTCAAGGCGGAGACACCGGCCCCCGTTGCCGAGTGGTTCCATCTGCTGGGCGACATGACCATCCCCTGCGCGCTGCTCATCATCGGGTCGAGCCTGACGGCCGTCCCCGTGCGGGCCATGGCGGGCAACCGCTTTGTCTACACTGTCGCCGTGCTCAAGCTGCTGGTCCTGCCGCTGGTCGTTCTGGTCGCCTTCCGGCTGCTGGGCATGGGCGGCTACGTGACGAGCGTCGCCGTCGTGCTGAGCGCCATGCCCGTGGCCGCCAACGGCATCATGTTCTGTCTGAAGTACGGCCGCGACGAACGTCTTATGGCCCAGGGCATATTCCTCACCACGCTGCTTTCCGTGGGCAGCATCCCGCTGGTGGCCATGCTTTGCATGTGACTGAAGGGTGCGCAGAAGCCACTGCCTGCAATTGTCCCCGCATCCGGAACGACCGGGTGCGGGGACTGTTGTATGTGTAAGGCGGCCGGGCCGCCCGTGCAGGCTTATTTGGCGAGCAACGTGGTATGTCCTACCATGCGGTATTTATATACACGGCCGTCGTCCTCATCGCGTTCCTCGTAGGTGTAGTCCTCGACGATGTAGGCGCGCGTTCCCGAGAACGTCACGTTCAGGAAGCCGGCGCTGTCTTCCGCGTCGTCATCCTCGGCCCAGTCGTAGAACAGGATGCCGCGGCTTTCGTCCTGCCATTGCCAGGTGGAGTATTCGCGCACGCCGTTTCTGTAAAGCACGGAATAGGTGCCCGAAGGAGAGAACGTGATTTCGTCGGCAAATTCCGTTTCCAAATCCCACATGAAGTCGTCGGCCGTGACGCTGTCTGCCGCGAGGCTGGGATGTATGTCGAAGGCTTTGAGGCTGTCCGTGAGCACATCGTAGCGCAGGTGGACAACATTGACACCGTTCTCGCTGGCCCAGAATTCAATGGATTCCTGCAACCACGTGCGGCAAAGATTCTGCGAGTTCACGCCCGTAGCGGTCTGTTCCTTGCGTGCGGTGACGGTGCTGGTGCGGCCCGTGGTCTTGTCCTCGAACGTGATTGTCGTTGCGCCTTCCGCCACTTTCATGGCCAGTTCCATGCCGTCCAGCACAATGGTGCCGTCGGCCTCGATGGTGTACTTGCCGTAGTCGTGGAAGCCGTCGTAACCATAGCTGCGCGAGGCGTGCTTGCGCGACTTGAGCAGACGCAGGATGTCTTTCTTGCCGCCCACCTTTACGGGTGCTTCCTTCTTCTGCGTGTAATTGTTTGCACCGATGTACGTCACGATGTAGCTGCCGTCACCCAGCAGTTCGATGGATTCGATGGCTTTGCCGTTGGTCGCGGCGCTCGAGAAATCGCCTGTGATGTTGTACTTGGCGGCCTGTTGGGCGTTGGCCTCGGGGACGAACTCGGTCGGGCCTGACGGGGGAGTCGTGGGGCTGGGAACGGGGTTGAACGGGGCTTCGTCGTCGCTGCCGCAGGCGGCCAGTGAGAAAGCCATCAGGGCTGCCGATGCGTAGACGGCCAGTGTCTGGAATTTCTTCATGATGTGTTTTTTTATAAATGGATGAATGAATTTGGATGCTTTGCGTAAATTTTTCGCAAAAGTAACTAATGCAATCCTTTTCGGGGGGGGTAATTCCTTAAAAGATGTAAAAACAAGGAATTTGATGCTTATGTGGTAGTTTTCCCGGTCTGTCCGGCACGCAGAACATTAACATTTTTAACCTTTGCTCACTTTTGGCGGCGCGTACATGGCTTGTAGCTTTTCCTACATGCAGGGCCGGAAATTCCTACATGGCATGTAGGACGAACTACATGGCATGTACGAAATCCCGTCATAGGGCCGGTTTCTCCCCGAAACGGACTTGCAAACACGAAAAAAGGACGGTTTCAGGCCGTCCTCCGTGCTTGCGCAATACAAAGATAATACATTTTTCGTCCAAAAGCAAATTGTGTTAAAATCGCAATATGATTGCCGCACGTAGGGACGCGATGAATCGCGTCCCTACATACGATATTTTCGCCCGAAAGCGAATTGTGTTAAAACCGCCCGGCGGGGTGGGGGAGTGGTCCCGCCGTCAGTGCGCCTCGAGCCAGTTCGTTCCCGTCCCGCAGTCGGCCACGAGGGGCACGCTCATGCGGTAGGCCGCCTCCATCTCCGTGATGACGATTTCCCTGACGCGGTCCATCTCTCCGGGGACGACGGAAAAGTTGAGTTCGTCGTGCACCTGCAATATCATTCTCGATTGCAGCCGCTCCTCCTCGAAGCGTCGGTCTATGCGCACCATGGCCAGTTTGATGATGTCGGCGGCCGTGCCCTGTATGGGTGCGTTCACGGCGTTGCGCTCCGCATACCCGCGCACCACGGCGTTGCGCGAGGTGATGTCGGGCAGGTAGCGCCGCCGGCCGAAGACCGTCTCGATGTATCCGCGCCCGCGGGCCGTCTCGACGCTTCTCTCCATGTATTCTTTCACCTTTGGGTAGGTAGTGAAGTAATTGTCTATGAGTTCTTTTGCCTCCGTGCGCGACACTTCCATCCGTTCGGCCAGTCCGAACGCCGATATGCCGTATATGATGCCGAAGTTGGCCGTCTTGGCCTTGCGCCGCTCGTCACGGTCCACCTCGGCGAGATCTTTTCTGAAGATGCGGGCGGCCGTGGCGGCGTGGATGTCCTGTCCGTCGCGGAAGTCGCGTATCATGTGCTCGTCCCCGCTGAGGTGGGCCATGATGCGCAGTTCTATCTGCGAGTAGTCCGCCGAGAAGAACGTGCAGCCCGGTTCGGGGACGAAGGCCTTGCGTATCTCGCGGCCGTCGTCGCCGCGTATGGGTATGTTCTGCAGGTTCGGGTTGCTCGACGACAGCCGTCCCGTGGCCGTGACGGCCTGGTTGAACGACGTGTGTATCCGCCCCGTTGCCGGATTGATGAGCCGCGGCAACGCTTCCACGTAGGTGCCGATGAGTTTCTTCAGCGCGCGGTGCGCCAGAATCTTTCCGACGATGGGATGCTTGGGTTTGAGGGCTTCCAGCACTTCCTCGCCCGTGGAGTACTGCCCGCTTTTTGTCTTTTTCGCCTTGTCGTTGAGCCGCAGCTCGTCGAAAAGCACTTCGCCCACCTGTCTCGGCGACGTGATGTTGAATGCGTGTCCCGCCAGTTCGTGGATTTCGCGCTCCAGCTGCTCCATCCGCGCGGCGAAGTGCCGGCCCGTCTCGGCCAGGGCCGTCGTGTCGAGCCGTACACCCGTGCGCTCCATGCGGGCCAGTACGGGCATGAGCGGCATCTCTATCTCGTCGAAGACTTTCTCCACGCCGAAGCGGCGCATCTCGGCCTTGAGCGGTTCCACGAGGCGCAGCGTCACGTCGGCGTCCTCGCAGGCATATTCGAAGACCTCGGCCGGCGCGAGTTCCCCCATGTTGCGCTGCCCTTTCCCCTTCGGCCCGATGAGTTCCTCTATGTGGACGGTGCGGTAGTGCAGGTAAATCTCGGCCAGATAGTCCATGTTGTGCCGCAGCTCGGGCTGGACGACGTAGTGCGCGAGCATCGTGTCGAACATCGGCGGGCTGAGCCGCACGCCGTAGTTCCCGAACACCGTCAGGTCGTACTTCAGGTTCTGTCCGACCTTCATGATTTTTCCGCTCTCGAGGACAGGCCGGAAAATGTTCAGGATTTTTAACGTTTCGTCCCTTTCGGGCGGAACGGGCACGTACCAGGCCTTTCCCGCCCCGGTCGAGAAGCTCATTCCGACCATTCTGGCCGAAATGGCCTCCGTGCTCGTCGTTTCCGTATCAACACTCAGAATTTCTTTCGTCAAAAGAAAATCACACAATTCCCGCATTTCATTCACGTTATCAACGAGATGGTACTCGTGTTCCGTCGTTTTAATCGTTGCGAGGTCGGTTTCTTTTTGTTCTTCCTGTCCGTCACTCGGAAATTCGTCAAAGAGAGAGCGCTGTACCGGGGCGTTTTTTTGCACACTCCCGGCGGATGGGAATTTTTTCTGCACCAGGGAGCGAAACTCCTGCTCCTCGAAGAGTTTCTTCAGCAGCTCTTCGTCCGGCGCTTGTGTGCGGAGCGCGTCGAGCGTCACGTCGATGGGCACGTCGGTGCGTATGGTGACGAGATATTTGGAGAAGCGTATTTTCTCCGCATTGTCCTCCACCTTTTTCCGGAGTGCCCCCTTCAGCTCGCCGGTGCGCTGCAAAAGTCCGTCTATCCCTCCGAACTCGCCGATGAGCCTTTGGGCCGTTTTCTCACCCACGCCGGGACAGCCCGGAATGTTGTCGGCCGCGTCGCCCATAAGTCCGAGCAAGTCGATGACCTGTGCCGGGGTAGTGATGGCGTATTTGGCACATACTTCCTCCGGGCCCAGCACCTCCATCGGCGCGGCCCCGTGTCCCGGCCGGCACATGCGTATGCCCGGTCCGACCAGCTGTGCGTAATCCTTGTCGGGCGTGAACATACGCACTTCCACGCCCTGCGCGGCGGCGCGTTTCGCCACGGTGCCGATGACGTCGTCGGCCTCGAAGCCCTCGACCTCGAGGATGGGAATGCGGTAGGCGCGGATGATGTCCTTGATGACGGGCACGGAGCGGCGTATGTCCTCGGGCGTGGCCTCGCGCTGCGCCTTGTACTCGGGATAGGCCTCGTGGCGGAACGTCTTTCCCGCAGGGTCGAATGCGACGGCCAGGTAGTCCGGTTTTTCCTTGCGCAGGAGTTCTTCGAGCGTATTCACGAAGCCGAAAACGGCAGAAGTATTTTCGCCGCGCGAGTTGATGCGGGGCGAGCGTATGAGTGCATAGTAAGCGCGATAAATCAGCGCGTAAGCGTCGAGCAGGTATAATTTTTCCATTTTGTAGCGGGATTTCGCGTCAAAGTAACGGGTTTCCACGTCAAAAATACACAAAAGAATCCGTTCTGTGGTGAATTATTCGTACTTTTGTAAGCCATAAAAGAAAACCGATGGACCATCTGAGCATTATCCGCCGCCCGGTCGAGACCGAATTGTCGTGTTACAAGCGGTATTTTGACGAGGCCTTGTCCCACGAAGACGACTTCATGGGGCGGGTGCTGGCGCATGTCCGTTCGCGCAGCGGCAAGATGATGCGTCCGCTCCTCGTGCTGCTGGTCGCCAAGGAGGCGGGCAGCGTGAACGAGGCCGCTTTGCGTTCCGCCGTGACGCTGGAACTGCTCCACACGGCCAGTCTTGTGCACGACGATGTGGTGGACGAGAGCGACGAGCGCCGCGGCCAGTCGTCGGTGAATGCCGTTTTCGGCAACAAGGTGGCCGTGCTCATGGGCGACTACCTGCTGTCCACGGCCTTGCGCCAGGCGGCCATGACGGCCGACCTGCGCTGTGTGGACATCGTGGCCCGGCTGGGCGGTACGCTCTCCGAGGGCGAAGTGTACCAGCTCTCCAACATACGTAGCGAAGTCAGTTCGGAAGATGCCTATTTCAGCATCATCCGCAGCAAGACCGCCGCGCTTTTCGCCGCCTGCGGCCGTCTGGGTGCGCTGGTGTCGGGGGCGGACGACGCTTTTGTGCGGGAAGCCGCGGCTTTCGGCGAGAACGTGGGCATCTGCTTCCAGATACGCGACGATATCTTCGACTATTTCGACGACGGCAACATAGGTAAGCCGACGGGAAACGACATGGCGGAAGGCAAGCTCACGCTTCCGGCGCTCTATGTCCTGCGCGCTTCCGGAGACCCGGCGCTGCACGCCGCGGCCGGCCGCATCAAGCAGGGCAGGGCGGCACAGGCGGATATCGACCTCCTGGTTTCGGCCGCCAAGACCGCGGGCGGCATCGACTATGCCCGCGGCGTGATGGAGGAATACCGCGAAAAGGCCCTCCGAAACCTTGACGCTTTCACCCGTCCCGACATCCGCGAGGCACTGGCTGCCTATCTGGATTTCGTGATAGGACGGAAAATCTGATTATCAGCCATCCGCATACATAAATCCCTGTCCCGGTCTTCACCGGAACAGGGATTTTTTCGTGAACCGCAGGGCTGCGTCCTGTTTGTCACGGCCCTGTGTCTCCTGTCCGTCAGAAAGGCTTGCACTCCTCGCCGAGGATGTCGCTCACCAGCAGGTTGGCCAGTCTGCTCGTGCCGATGCGGAAGAGTCCCTCGCTGATCCATTCCTCGCCCAGTATCTCGCGCACGATGGTGTAGTAGGAGAGGGCGTCGTCCACGGTGCTTACGCCGCCGGCGGCCTTGAATCCGATTTTCGTCCCTGTGAGGGCGTAATATTCGCGTATGGTCTGACACATCACGTAGGCCGCCTCGGGCGTCGCAGCGGGTTCTATTTTGCCCGTAGACGTCTTGATGAAGTCGGCACCCGCGTAGATGGAGAGGATAGAGGCGCGCTTGATGTTCTCGGCCGTCTGCAAGGCTCCCGTTTCGAGTATCACCTTGAGCGGACGTCCGGCACAGGCGGCCTTGATTTCGGCAATCTCGTCGGCGCAGGTCTCATAGTCGCCGCTCAGGAACTGGCCTACGCTCAGCACACAGTCGATTTCCGTCGCCCCGTCGTGCACGGCGAGGGCGGTTTCGGCCGTTTTCACCTCGATGAATGTCTGTGAGGAGGGAAAACCTCCGCTCACGCAGGCCACTTCCACGTTATCGGCCTCGAGTGTCTCGGACACGATTTTGGCGAAGTTCGGGTAGACGCAGATTGTCGAGAGGTGCGGCAGGTCGGGGTGGGCGTCTGCGAATTTGTTCACCCGTTCCGTGAACTGCAACACGCTTTCCTGCGAGTCGGTCACCTTGAGTGTGGTCAGTTCGACCGTACCGAGCAGCTGGCGTTTCACCTCGTCGGTGTCGTATTTCGCCTTGTTTTCATCTATCAGCCGGTGAACGGCCGCGCTTACCTGCTCGTCGTGCAGGTGCAGGTCGAACTTGGCAAATGCCTGTTCGTAGGGACTGACGGCGTGTTCGCCGTGGTGGTCGCAATGACAATGTTCGTTCATTTTCTTATGGGGTTTATGTATTGTCCGGAGTGTGTTCCGCGGCGTCGTACCGCTCATTCCCGCAGTTTCGGGTTGCGGATGTGGCGCGTAGCGTCTCTTTTGGTTTTCTTTTCCAGGCTTTTGGCGAAGGCTTCCGTCAGGTCCGTGCCCGTCTGGTTGGCCAGACAAATCAGCACCCACAGTACGTCGGCCATCTCTTCTGCAGGGTCGGTTGTCTCGCCCGCCTTGAACGATTGGTCGCCATAGCGCCGCGCCATCACACGGGCCAGTTCGCCGACCTCTTCCGTGAGGCAGGCCATGTTGGTCAGTTCGCTGAAGTAGCGCACGCCGTAGGTTTTTATCCATTCGTCCACACGTGCCTGCGCTTCGGCCAGGGTGAGGGGCTTCTCGTTGTCCATCCGGTATGTTTTTGACGGGTTATTCCTTGTTCTTGGTGTCCATGCAGATGGTCACGGGACCGTCGTTGAGCAGCTCCACCTGCATGTCCGCGCCGAACTCTCCCGTGCCCACGGGACGTCCCGAGGCGGTCTCCAGTTCCCAGCAGAAGTGTTCGTAGAGCGGTACGGCGATGTCGTGTCCCGCGGCCCTTATGTATGAGGGGCGGTTGCCCTTCTTGTAGGACGCCATCAGCGTGAACTGGCTCACCACGAGCAGCTCGCCGCCGACATCCGTTATGCTGCGGTTCATTACGCCGTTCTCGTCGTCGAATACCCGCAGGCCTATGACTTTCCGGGCCAGCCAGTCGGCGTCCCCGGCCGTATCGGAAGGCTCGATGCCGACAAGGATAAGGAAGCCTTTCCCTATCTCCGATTTCACTTTCCCGCCGATGCTGACGGAGGCGTGCCGCACACGTTGGATTACAATTCTCATTTCGTCGCAAATATACGGATTATTCTTCTAAAAAAGGGCGTTTCCGTCCAAAGAGATGCCCGTTTCGGGCCGCTTTTTCCCCGTCTGCGATTTTAACACTATTTGCTTTTGGCGCGTAAATGTATTATCTTTGCAGTGCAGAAGCGGGAAAGGTGGCGGCAGCCGCCTTTTTTCGTGCTTTTAAGCCCGTTTCCCGGACTTTTTGGCCCGCACATGGGAGAAACTACAAGGCACATGGTTTTTCCTACATGGCATGTAGTTTTTACTATCCCTGTCTTGCGCAACCGGAAGTGCGGATTTACGCCGTCCGAATTGTGCACGAAGGTTAAAAATGTTAAAGTCGGGTCTCCTCCGGATGCCTTCCGGAGAGGGTGGAAAGCAACTTGGACCGTCCGGTTCCTGTCTTAGAAAAAGAAATAAGTCTTTGTTTGTTGATTGTCAGGGAGTTCTACTCTTTTCCCGCCGCGTCGTGCAATGCCTGGTGGAGCTTCAGGCCGCGTGCCTGCCCGATGATGTCCTGCAACTGCCCGACGGAGGCTTCGCGTATCTGTTTCACGCTGCCGAACGACTTCAGTAACAGCGTCTTGGTCTTTTCTCCCACTCCCGGGATGCTGTCGAGCGCGGAGGCAACCTGCCGCTTCGAGCGCTTGTCCCGGTGGAAACTGATGGCGAAGCGGTGCACCTCGTCCTGCATCTGCGTGAGCAGGCGGAACAAGGGGCTGTCCGCTTTCATCCCGATGCTCACGGCGGGGAAGCCGAAAAGCAGCTCGCGCGTGCGGTGACGGCTGTCCTTGGCCAGTCCCGCTATGGGAATCTGCAGTTGCAGCTCGTCTTCGACCACCTGCCTTATGACCTCCATCTGTCCCTTGCCGCCATCGGCGATAATCAGGTCGGGTAGGGGAGCTTCCTCGGCTTGCAGACGCGAATAACGGCGGTGCACCACCTCGCGCATCGAGGCATAGTCGTCCGGCCCGGCCACTGTCCTGATGATATATTTGCGGTATGATTTCTTGGCCGGTTTCAGCTTTTCGAAGACCACGCACGCGGCCACCGCGTCCTCGCCTTGCAGGTTCGAGTTGTCGAAGAGTTCGATGCGGTAAGGCAGTTTTTCCAGTCCCAGTTCGGCCTGTATTTCCTTCATCATGCGCACCGATTTTTGCTCGGGATTCAGCTTCTCGGCCTGTTTCAGACGGTCGAATTTGTATTGCCTGACATTCAGTTTCGACAACTCCAGCAGTTTTTTCTTCTCTCCCTTTTGCGGCACGGTCTGCGTGGCGTATCCCTCGGGCAGGTCTGTCGGGAAGGGCACGACTATCTCGCGGGCCATGCTGCCGTAACGGCTGCGCATCTCGACGATGCCCAAGGCCAGCAGTTCGGCGTCGGTCTCGTCCAGTCGCTTGCGGTACTCGAAGGTGAACGCCTGGTTGATGCAGCCGTGCGTCACGTGCAGGTAGTTGATGTAAGCCGTCTTTCCGTCGCTCTCTATGTTGAAGACGTCGATGTCGTTCAGCAGGTTGGGGACGACTTCACTGCGGGCGCGGAATTTTTCGATGGTGTCATAGCGTTCCTTGATGGCCTGTGCCTCCTCGAAGCGCAGTTGCCCGGCCAGTTCCACCATCTGATCCTTCATCCGGCGCGCCACTTCGGCCGTATTCCCCTTCAGGATTTCGCGGCAGGCGGCGATGTTCTCCATGTATTCCTCGCGGCTCTGGCGGCCGACACACGGTCCGTCGCACCGGTGTATGTGGTAGTCCAGACAGACCTCGTACCTGCCGCTCTTCACGCCCTCTTCCGTCATCGGCTGGCGGCAGGAACGCGGGCGGTAAAGCTCCTTGCACAGGTCGAGCAGGGCGTACATCGTCGGTACATGGCTGTACGGTCCGTAGTAGGTGGCGCCCCGTGCCGTGCGCTGGCGGGTCTTGAAGATGCGGGGCAGGTATTCGTTCGTCACGGCTATGGACGGGTAGGTCTTGTCGTCCTTCAGCAGCACGTTGTAGCGCGGTTTGTAACGCTTGATGAGGTTGTTCTCGAGCAGGAGCGCGTCCTCCTCTGTCTTGACCACCACATAGCGGATGTCACGTATCTTCCGCACCAGCAGGCGCGTCTTGTCCGATTGCTGCTCCTTGTTGAAGTAAGAGCTGACGCGGCGTTTCAGGTTCTTTGCCTTGCCTACGTATATGATTGTGCCCGACTCGTCGAGATACTGATAGCATCCCGGCGTGTCGGGCAGGTTCAGAACGATGCCCTTCAGGTATTCCTGGATTTTTTCCCGGTCTTCTTTTTTCATGTTCCCGCCTTTCCGCTGTTCGTCCTGCGGTTTTCTTATTCCGTCAATGTGAGGAGCGTGGTGACTTCATGTCCGTCGCCGAGTGTCTCGCGGCCGGTAAGTCCTTCCATGCGCAGTTCTATGAGGAAGTTGATGAGGATTTCTTTCGGTTTGAAGCGTTCGACGAGGTCGCAGGCCGCCTGCATCGAACCGCCGGTGGCCAGCAGGTCGTCGTGGATGAGCACCACGTCGCCCGGAGATATGGCATCCTCGTGGATTTCTATGGTGTCGAGTCCGTATTCTTTCTTGTAGTGCGCCTTGACCGTAATGCCCGGCAGTTTTCCCGGCTTGCGGCACATCACGAAGCCCGCGCCGATTTCTGCGGCCAGTATGGCGCCCATCACGAACCCTCTTGATTCGATGCCTACCACCTTGGTGATGCCGCGGTCCTTATAGATACGGACAAGTTCGTCCAGCATCTCGCGCACGCAATCCGGGCTCTTGAACAGTGTGCTCACGTCCTTGAACTGTATGCCCGGCTTGGGGAAATCCGGAATGTTTCTAAGATTTTCTAACAACAACTTTTTATTCATAAGTACTTGTTTATGTGATGGGTTGTAAATGCTTGTTTCACGTGAAACGCGGATAAGGTTTCGTGGATGCGAGCCCCGTCATCGTCCGAGCAGGATGAGCAGTACGCTGATGTCGCTGGGCGAGACGCCCGGTATTCTTCCGGCCTGTGCCAGCGTCTCGGGATTGATGGCCTTTAGTTTCTGGCGCGCTTCCGTGGAGAGTTGTGTGATGGAGTCGTAGTCGAACCTGTCTTTGATGCGGATGGCTTCCAGCCGCTGCATCTTGTCGGCGAGTACCCGCTCACGTGCGATGTATCCGGCGTATTTTATTTCAATCTCGGCGGCTTCAACGCATTCTTCTGTGTTTTGTTTGATACGCGAAAGTCGTTCCTGTAATGCGGGGATGGCTTCTGCAATCCCGTTGATGCCGATTTCGGGGCGGCTGATGAGGTCTGTCAGTTTGCAGCCTCTTTGCAGCGGTGCGCTGCCTATGTGCTCCAGGTACGGATTGACTTTTGCTGCCTTTACCGAGTATTCCTGGCAGAAGGAGATGATTCCATCGGTGTTTTTCCGCTTGTCGCGGAATGAATGGATGCGTTCCGGTGTGGCCGTGCCCAGTTTTTCGGCGTACGGGGTCAGGCGTGTGTCCGCGTTGTCCTGTCTCAGCAGGATGCGGTACTCGGCCCGCGACGTGAACATACGGTAGGGCTCGTCCACTCCCTTGGTGACCAAATCGTCGATGAGTACGCCGATATATGCTTCATCGCGTTTCAGCGTGAAGGGTGCGCCGCCCGCGCACTTCAGGGCGGCGTTGATGCCGGCGATGATGCCTTGTCCGGCTGCTTCCTCGTATCCGGTCGTTCCGTTTACCTGTCCCGCAAGGAATAATCCCTCCAGAAGTTTCGATTCCATCGTGTGCCGGAGTTGTGTAGGGTCGAAGAAATCATACTCAATCGCATAGCCCGGGCGGTAGATGACGACGTCGCGGAAACACGGGATGCGCTTGAGTGCGGCTATCTGTATGTCCATCGGCAGACTTGAGGAGAAACCGTTCAGGTAAAGTTCGTTGGTGCCGACTCCTTCGGGCTCGAGAAAAAGCGGATGCCGGTCGCGGTCGGGAAAGGTGACGAGTTTGGTCTCGATGCTCGGACAATAGCGCGGCCCGATGCTTTGTATCTGTCCGTTGTAGAGGGGAGAGTCCGCCAGTCCCGAGCGTAGTGTTTCGTGGACCTCTGCATTCGTTTCGCAGGTCCAACACGGGAGCTGCGGCAAGGGACGTGCCTCGCTCAGATAGGAGAACCGGTGGAAGTCTGTCTCGCCCGGTTGCACCTGCATGTCTTCGAAGTGTACCGAACGGGCATCTATGCGGACGGGTGTGCCCGTCTTCATCCGTCCGGTGCGGATGCCGAAACGTGCGATGGATGCGGACAAAAACGTGGCCGCCGGTTCCGCGCAACGTCCTCCTGTCACTTTCTTCCTTCCCACGTGCATCAGGCCGTTCAGGAACGTTCCGGCCGTCACCACCACGCATCCGGCGCGGAATGTCGCGCCCCAGACGGTGCGTACGCCGCAGGTCCTGCCGTTTTCTTCGAGGATTTCGGCCGCCTCGTCCTGCCAGATGTCAAGATTATCCGTATTTTCCAGGTGTCTGCGCCACTCTCCGATGAAACGGATGCGGTCGCACTGGGCACGGGGACTCCACATGGCCGGTCCTTTCGAGCGGTTGAGCATACGGAACTGGATGGCGGTGGCGTCGGCCACGAGTCCCGTCAATCCTCCGAGCGCGTCGGTCTCGCGCACAATCTGCCCTTTGGCTATTCCCCCTATGGCAGGGTTACAGCTCATCTGGGCAATCTTGTTCATGTCCATTGTAATGAGGCACGTGCGGGCACCCATGCGTGCCGAGGCCGCAGCCGCTTCGCAGCCGGCGTGGCCTGCGCCGATGACAATCACGTCGTAGTGGAATTCTGCATCCATGTGGAAATATATATAATAATGTGTCGCAAAATTACAACTTTTTTTCGGTTTCTTTCTTCCCGTCCCGCCTTTCTCGGGAACGGGGCGGAGGAGAATCATCACCTTGCAGGCTTGCGGGATTAATGAAAAAAACATACCTTTGTCGGTTTAACCATAAAATGGAAGCCACATGGAAAAACTGATCCATTACGTATGGAAACACAAACTGCTTCCGGCCGACGGACTCCTTACGGCCGACGGCCGGAAAGTGGAGGTGCTCGACCCCGGATTGCATAACCACGATGCCGGGCCGGACTTCTTCAACGCCAAAGTCAAGGTGGACGGCATGGTCTGGGCGGGTAATGTGGAGATACACGAGTGTTCGTCCGACTGGTACAGGCACGGGCATGACCGGGATGCGGCCTACAATGGCGTGGTTCTGCATGTGGCCGCGCATATCGACGGTGCCGTGCGCACGCTCTCGGGGCGTGAACTGCCGCAGGTGTGCCTGGAGGTGCCCCTTTATGTACAGGAAAACTATCGGGAATTGCTCGAAGAGGAGAATTATCCCCCTTGTTACCGTGTCATTCCCTATATCCCGTCACTCACAGTCCACGGTTGGCTGGCCGCGCTCACGGCGGAAAGGCTCGAGGAAAAGACCCTTCGCGTGGAGAAATGGCTTGAAGCGACGGCGGGCGACTGGGAACGGGTCTGTTTTGTGGCTTTGGCGCGCAGTTTCGGCTTCGGTATCAATGCCGATGCCTTTGAGACGTGGGCCTTGTCCGTACCTTTGCCGGCCGTGGCCAAACATAGGGATGACTTGTTCCAGGTGGAGGCCTTTTTTCTCGGACAAGCCGGTTTCCTGGCCGAGGATGCGGTGGACGAGGACCGTCGAGACGACTACTTCCTGCGCCTGAGCAAAGAGTACGCCTATCTTGCGCATAAATTTTCCCTGTTTCCGATGGACCGCCGGCTGTGGCGTTTCCTGCGTCTGCGGCCCCAGAACTTTCCCCACATACGCCTGTCGCAGCTGGCCGGGCTCTATCACGCCCGGAACATGGACTTCTCGCGGCTGCTGGAGACCAAAGAGCCTGCGGCCCTGAGGCGGCTATTCGCAACGGGTGTCACGCCGTATTGGGAAAGCCACTATGCTTTCGGCAGTTCTGTTTCGGCATCACGGAAAAAGACCTTGCGAGACGCTTCTCTTGACAGCATTCTCATCAACGCCGTGGCACCGCTGCTCTTTGCCTATGGGCGGCACCACTGCGACGAGGAACGGTGCGAGCAGGCCTTTGCCCTGCTGGAGCAGACGCGTCCCGAGCAGAATTTCATTACACGCTCCTGGCAGAAGGCCGGCATAACGGCTGCCAATGCGGCCGACAGCCAGGCCCTCATACGGTTGCGGCGCGCCTATTGCGAACGGAAGGACTGCCTGCGTTGCCGTTTCGGATGCGAATATCTTAGAAATAAAAATATATAACTGATAACCAATTTGTTAAAAGGTATGTAGCCGCGCAGAGGCTGATTCTCTGCGGTGCTGTGTCCCTGATTGAAACCATTATATCGACATGAAATACCATTTTGAACTGCCCATGAAAGTGCGGGACTACGAGTGCGACCTGCAGGGCATAGTGAATAATGCCAATTACCAGCATTACCTGGAGCATACGCGCCATGAATTCCTGATTACCGAGGGCGTCAGCTTCGCCGAACTGCACCGGCGCGGCATCGACGCCGTCGTGGCCCGCATCACGATGGCCTTCAAGATCCCTTTGCGTAGCGGAGACCGCTTCATCTCCCGGCTGGCGTTGAGCAAGGAAGGCATAAAGTATGTTTTCAGGCAGGACATCTATCGTGCCGCCGACGAGCGGCTTGTTTTGCGCGCGACCGTCGATACGGTGTGCCTGGTGGACGGCCGTATTTCAGACTGCGAGGAACTGAACCGTACTTTCGCGAAATATTTGGCCGCGGACTGACCGGGGCCGCCCGTTCTGATTGTCCGCTGTCCGCCATGCCGCCTTTTGCGGGTGGCGGTCCGGGAGAAACTTCAAGCCATTCTGTTTATGGAAGAACTGTTTTATGCCATAGCTCTCAGCCGTCTGCGCGGCATCACCCAGGCGGCCGCCCTCGACTGTCTGCGCCGTTACGGCAGCGCCCGTGCCGTGTATGAGCACCGGGATGAGATTGTCGGGCGCGGCGGCCGGGCATTGACCGACTGGAGCGAGGCCTTGCGCGGTGCGGAAACCGAGTTGGAGTTCTGTGCGGCGCATGGTGTCGTCCCTGTCAGCCTGTGCGGCGATGACTACCCCTCGCGTCTGCGTGAGTGTGCCGATGCCCCGCTTGTGCTGTACGGGAAAGGGACGGCCTGTCTCAATGCCCGTCGTGCGGTGGCCGTGGTCGGGACGCGGCGCATCACGGAATACGGAAAGGACCTCTGTCGTCATCTTGTGCAAGACCTGGTGGCGATGTTCCCCGACTGTCTTGTGGTCAGCGGTCTGGCCTATGGTGTCGATATACATGCCCATCGTGCGGCGCTGGAGGCCGGCGCGCAGACGGTGGGTGTGTTGGCGCATGGGCTGGATACGATATATCCGTCCTCGCACCGGGCGACGGCGGCGGCGATGACAGGGCAGGGCGGACTGCTCACCGAGTATGTGGCGCATACCCCTGCGGAAAAGGGAAACTTCGTGCGCCGCAACCGTATCGTGGCCGGCATGACCGATGCTACGGTCGTCGTGGAAAGTGCCGAAAAGGGCGGGGCGCTCATCACAGCCCGTCTGGCCCGCGACTATTCCCGCGAGGTTTTTGCTTTTCCCGGCAGGGTGGGCGATGCGGCCTCGGCGGGCTGCAATGCCCTGATACGTTCCAATGTCGCCGCTCTCATCACTTCGGCCGCTGACATGGCCGATGCCCTCGGGTGGGTGCCGGCCGCGGAGTCGCGCCCCGTGCAGCTTCCCCTCTTTCCCGAACTTTCGCCCGCCGAAAAGCTGCTTTGCGATTTGTTGCGCGGACAGGAGGCGAAGTCTGTCAATCAGTTGGCCGCCGGGGCCGCCCTGCCTGTACAGCAGGTAAGCGCCTTGCTCTTCGAACTGGAGCTGAAAGGAGTGGTCGGAACGCTCTCCGGCGGCCGTTACCGCCTTGTGGATTGAACCGGAAGGCAAAAAGAAAGCGAAATATTTGGCCAATTCGTTGAAAGCCCGTATCTTTGCGCCGCTATTCGTAGCATAACGATTAATTAAACACATTTATTATGTACTTGGATTCTGAAAAGAAGAAAGAGATCTTTGGACAGTACGGAAAGTCTAACTCGGACACCGGCTCAGCTGAGAGCCAGGTGGCCTTGTTCTCCTATCGTATTTCCCATTTGACGGACCACATGAGAGCCAACCGTAAAGATCATACGACCGAACGCGCTCTCGTGAAACTGGTAGGTAAGCGTCGCGCTTTGCTCAACTATCTTAAGGATAGAGACATCGAGCGTTACCGTGCCATTGTCAAGGCACTTGGCCTGCGTAAGTAAGCAAGTCTGCCCGAAACGTATTCTACGCCCCTGTATGACGGATAAAGTTATGCGGGGGCGTATTTTTTGTCGTGGAAAACGGTTTGAAGGCATTCCCGACATTAACATTTTTAACTTTCGCTCACTTTCGGCGGCGCGTACATGGCTTGTAGTTCGTCCTACATGCAGGAACAGTTTTTCCTACATGCCATGTAAGAAAAACTACAAGGCACTTAAAAATTCCTTTTTCCCCGGAAAAGCGGCGCGGATGACGGCCGGAACATACGGAAACAGGGCAGACCGTGCGGGTCTGCCCTGTTTCCTGTTGCAAAGATACAATATTTTTCGCCCGAAAGCAAGAAGTGTTAAAATCGCTGCCGGCAAATGTTGAGTCTCAAACCGGACAGCCGGACCTGTCAGGACATGGCGGTGGTTCGCTGTGCTTTCCACGCCGTGCGGGCCGGGAGCGGGGCTTGACGGTGTCAGACCTGTTCCTGATGCTCCTGCTGTTCCTGCCACTTTTCGCGGGCCAGCTCCTGCATATCCGTCACGGTATCCTTTTCGTCCACAATCTCAGTGCCGAGCATCGTCTCGATGACGTCTTCCATCGTGACAATTCCGCGGAAGCAGCCGTATTCGTCGATGATGATGGAGATATGTTCTTTTTTCGCCAACAGTTTTTCCCACACCTGCGATACGGGCTCCGTTTCGGAAAAGGTCAGGACGGGGCGCGCAATGTCCGACAGGCGCAGGTTGAACTTGTCCTCGGAAAGCTTTTCGAGGATGGTCTGCCTCAGGACATAGCCCTTGATGTAGTCATCGTTCTCCTCGTTATAGATAGGTATGCGCGAGTAGGCGCGGAATGCGGGATTCTTGTAAAATTCGCCCAGCGTGGTGCTCTCTTCGGCCATCTCGACGACCGAACTGGGCGTCATGATGTTGCGTGCCGTGATGTCGTCCAGCTTCAGCAGGTTCTGTATCATGCGGTTCTCCTTCTTTTCGAACACGCCCTCGGCAGCCCCGACGGTGACCATGGCCGAAACTTCCTCGCGGCTGACGGTGAGCGGCTGTTTCTTGGGCGAGATGACGCGCGTGATGAGCTCGGAGAGCAGTACGAGCGGGTAGGTGATGACAACCAGCCCGTGTATGACGCGCATCGAAGGCAGTGCAAGCTGTCGCCAGCAGGTGGCCCCGATGGTCTTGGGTATGATTTCCGAGAGGACAAGAATAAGCAACGTGAGCACGGCCGAGGTGATGGCGAATGCCTGGTCGCCCCAAATTTCCTGTGCCTGTGCGCCAACTCCGGCGGCACCTACGGTGTGTGCGATGGTATTGAGTGAGAGAATGGCCGAGATGGGCCGGTCGATGTCCTGTTTGTAGGCCTTGAGCCGCGGTGCGCGGCGGTCGCCCTCGCTTTCCTTCATGGTGATGAAGGACATGGGTGTGGAAAGGAGCACTGCCTCAAGGACAGAGCAGAGGAAAGAAATAGAAAGAGCGGTGAAGAGGTAGAGGAGTAATAGCCCCATTATAGATAGGATTAGTTAAACATATGTACCGCCGCTCCAAGTCCGTGTCAGAGTGGTGGCACTTCGGGTCGTTGCCGTTTTTCAGGCAGTCCGGCCGTCCTGCCGGGTGGCAAGACGATGCAAAGTTAGTGATTTCGTAGGACTTGCAAGGGCGCGGGCGGTCTTTTTTTGTGAATTGTTCGTTTTGCCGGTCCGTAAATGCCCCGTTCCGGCGGTTCCATGTACCGTCAGAGGCCCTTCGGACCGCCGTCGCGGGGCAACGTGAGCGGATTGCGGACACATAGGAAAACCGGGCGGCGGCAAACAGGGACATTCCGCCCTGCCGACGTCGCGCCCCACACATTTGCGAAAAAAACGGCTGCCTGTTGTTTTTTTTGTAACTTTGCAACCAGAGAACGATATAAGGAAAATATTTATGGAGACTACACGCCAGCAAAAGATATCGAGGCTCATCCAGAAGGAACTGAGCGACATTTTCCAGAAACAGACCAAGTCGATGCACGGTGTGCTCGTGTCGGTGAGCGCGGTGCGCATCAGCCCCGACCTGAGCGTATGCCGCGGCTACCTGAGCGTATTTCCGTCGGAGCGCAGTGCCGAGATAGTGGAAAACATCAACCGCGCTGCGCGCGAGGTCCGCTATGAACTGGGCACGCGCGTCCGTCACCAGCTGCGCATCATCCCCGAACTGAAGTTCTTTGTGGACGATTCGCTCGACTACATCGACCACATCGACGAGTTGTTGAAGAAGTAGGCCGCCGTCATGTCGTTGTCCTTCTTTCTTGCCCGCCGCTACCTCTTTTCCAAGAAGAGCCACAATGCCATCAACGTCATCTCCGGCATTTCCGTCGGGGGCATAGCCTTGGCCACAATGGCCATGGTCTGCGTGTTGTCCGTCTTCAACGGTTTCCGCGACCTGATAGGCGGACTTTACTCCACATTCGACCCGCAGCTGGAGGTGGTTCCCGCCAAGGGAAAGTATGCCGATGCCGCCGATGCCGCCCTGCAGCGCGTGCGTCGGGTGGACGGCGTGGACCGGGTGTCGGAGTGCCTGGAAGAGAATGCCCTCATCCTGTACCGCGGCAACCCGCTGGTGGTCACGGTCAAGGGCGTGGACGCCGCTTTCGGGCGTGTCACGGGCGTGGACAGCATCATCTACGACCGCAACAACCGGCATGTGCCGCTTCCCGACCTGTCTGCCGCAGGCGTGCACTATGGTATTCCCGGCTACGGGCTGGCCTATCGCACGGGAATCGATTTCGGGCAGTTGCAGATTTGTGCCCCGCGCCGCGGAGAGCGCATCAACATGGCCAATCCCGCCGAGAGTTTCAACGTGGCGGACCTTTTCCCGCTCGGTCTCTTTTTCCAGGTGAACCAGAAGCGTTATGACGACGCCTATCTGCTGACTTCGCTCGACTTTGCCCGCGGTCTGTTCGAGCAGGACGGGAAAATCTCCTCGCTCGAGCTGCGTCTGCGCGACGATGCCGACCCCGGGCGGACGAAGGCCGCCGTCATTCGTGCCGTCGGCAGCGGTTACGTGGTGCGCGACCGTGCCGAGCAGCACAGCGATACGTTCAACGTGATGAAAATCGAGAAATTCGTGGCCTGGCTCTTTCTTACTTTCATCCTGCTGGTGGCCAGTTTCAACATTGTCGGTTCCGTCTCGATGCTCATCATCGACAAGCGCGACGACGTGGACACCCTGCGCAGCCTGGGTGCCGACGACCGCCTCATTGTCCGCATCTTCCTGCTCGAGAGCCGCCTCATCACGTTGCTGGGCGCGGTTATCGGCGTGCTGGCCGGCCTGTTGCTCTGCTACGTCCAGCAGCGTTTCGGCCTGATAAGGCTGGGAGGCGACGGCGGGAACTTCATCGTGGACGCTTACCCCGTGAGCGTCCGCCTCACCGACGTGTTGGCCGTGCTGGCCACGGTGGTTGCCGTCGGTTTCCTGACGGTATGGTATCCCGTGCGCTACCTGAGCCGGCGTATGCTGTAGGAACGCCGCCCCGGCCCGTCGTGGACAAATGCGGGGATTAGGGTGCGAAAATCTGTCAAACTCCTCGCTTTTGCCTTCTTTTATCATACAAATGCTTATCTTTGCAGGCAAAAATTTTTAGCTTATGATTATCCCGGAAATCACAGCGGCCGAAGCTGCGGCCATGATACATGACGGCGACCTGGTGGGCGTCGGCGGTTTCGGACCCGCCGGTGCGCCGAAGAGCATACCTCCCGCCATTGCCGAACGGGCACGTCGCGAGCACGAGGCCGGACGTCCGTTCAAGATTGACGTGGTGACCGGCGCCTCGATAGGCGCCAGTTGCGACGGCGAGCTGGCTGCGGCCGACGCCATCGACCGCAGGCTGCCCTTCTCGGTCAATCCCGAAATCCGTAAGGCATACAACGCGGGGCGCGTGCGTTACACCGACCTCAACCTTTCGGACAACGCCACCCACCTGCGGCAGGGCATCACCGGAAAGATAGACTGGGGCATCATCGAGGCCTGCGACATTCAGGAAATCCGCGGCAAGCTGCGCATTTACCTGACGGCGGGCATCGGCATTGCCCCGACGGTGTGCCGGCTGGCCGGGAAGGGGGTCTTCATCGAGTTGAACTCGTGGCATTCCACCAAGCTCATCGGTATGCACGACATCTACGAAATCGAAGACCCGTGGCTGCGCTCCCCGGTGCGCATCACGCACCCCATCGAGCACATCGGACTGCCTTATATAGAGGTCGAACCGTCGCGCATCGCGGGGCTGGTCTGCACCCACCTGCCCGACGAGGCGCGCAGCATGACGCCCGGAACGCCCGTGACCGAGCGCATCGGGCAGCATGTGGCCGATTTCCTGGTCTGGAACATGAAACAGGGCTACATTGCGGGACATAAGCTCACCATGCAGAGCGGTGTGGGCAGCGGGGCCAATGCCGTTGTCGGCGCGTTGGGCAGCTGCCCCGAGGTTCCCGCCTTCAGCCTCTACACGGAAGTGTTGCAGGAAGAGCCGCTGCGCCTCATCCGCGAGGGGCGCATCGTGGCCGCTTCGACGGGTGCCCTGACCATATCGAGCGAGCACCTTCAGGACCTTTATGCCAATATCAACGACTTCCGCGGGCGGCTGTTGCTGCGGCCTTCCGAGATTTCCAACTGTCCGGAAATCATCGCGCGGCTGGGTATATGCTCGCTCAACACCGCCATCGAGGTGGATATTTACGGCCATGTCAATTCTACGAAAATCTGCGGCACGAAGATGATGAACGGGGTGGGAGGTTCGTGCGACTTCACGTGCAATGCGATGCTTTCTACCTTTACTTGCGGCTCGACGACCAAGGACGGAAAAATTTCGAGCATCGTCCCGTTCTGCTCGCACGTGGACCATACGGAGCACTTCGTGGATGCCATTGTCACCGAATACGGTGTGGCCGACCTGCGCAACAAGTGTGCGATGGAGAAGGCCGCGGCCCTGGTCGAGATAGCCCATCCCGATTACCGCCCGCTGCTGCGTGATTACCTGAAACTGGCCGAACGTTACGGCGGCCATACGCACCATGTGCTGAGCGCGGCTTTTGCGATGCACGACACCTATCTGCGCAAGGGCGACATGCGGCTGACGGACTGGAGCGAGTACATCCGCGACTGAGCGGCCCGCCGTCGATTTTAACACTTCTTGCTTTCGGCCGAAAAATGTCATATGTAGGGACGCGATTCATCGCGTCCGCAGGGATGAAACATCGAATAAAATCCCCGATCTCCCCGGCGGACGCGATGAATCGCGT
>CAJMSQ010000002.1 GCA_905216095.1 uncultured bacterium
GAACAATGAATACGATTGAGGCACCCGGGGGAACATGCGATTTCGGCGAGGAGAAACCTGTTTGATTGGGTCAGCAGCCAATTTTGAGGGAGGGGGTAAATAAAAATCTGGCCAACGCCTGGACGGGGTACCGAAAATCGCTGCCCGGCCCGTTAAGATAGGCGACCGGCTGCGTATGTTTCAGCAGATATTCGAACTCCCAGCGGTTTTGCACGCCGAGCGCACCCCACAGCCCGCGTTTGTAAAGCTCCTGACGTGTATCGGCGCTCCAGACCCGGTCTTTCAAAAACTGCCATTGTTTATACCCCGGTTCGACGCTGTCGATAACCCGAAGTTCGGCTTCCTTCCCCGGAAGGTACAGAGCCGCATTAGGGACAGATTTCAGACAATACCGTTCAATAACAACCCGCGGCGTAAATTTCCGCAATACAGCAGCTTTCCACGAAAGCAGATAACAGCTAAACTTGTTCATAACTCTAAGATTTAATAATGTGAATAATAATTGCTAATTGCCGCCACCATAACACCGCCCGCCGGGAATGTCAAATATTTTGTCTATTGCCTGCACGCGTTCTATGCGCTGCTGCCTCCAATATCCACTCTCTTCCACTCTCCCCCTCCGCCGCCTCTGTCCCCCGCCGCAAAAAAATGCTTGATTTTCTTCCGCCCCTGCGCTACACCTGTCATAAATGCGCCGCGCCCGCTGGCAGGACGCGCCTTTCCAAATACACTTAAAGGAGTTTTACCACAATGAAAGCAAGAACCCGCTTTGCCCCGAGCCCGACCGGCTATATGCACATCGGCAACCTGAGAACCGCGTTATATGAATACCTTATCGCCAAATCTTCCGGCGGCAGTTTTATTTTGCGCATTGAAGACACCGACCAGAAACGCTATGTCGAAGGCGCAACCGAAATCATATACAACACGCTCAAGACCGTCGGCATGAACTGGGACGAAGGCCCGGACATCGGCGGCGAATACGGTCCGTATATCCAGTCCGAACGCCTGCCGCTGTATCAGGAATACGCACACAAGCTGGTGGAACTCGGCGGCGCGCACTATTGCTTCTGCGCCAAGACCGAACACGATGACGACGAAGAAGAAACCGTCCTCGGCGCCAAGTTCAAAGACCCCTGCAAGCGCATTCCGCTGGAAGAGGCCAAAGCCCGTGTTGCCGCCGGCGAACCCTATGTCGTCCGCCAGAACATCAACCGCAAAGGCAAGGCAATGTTCCACGACGTCGTTTACGGCGATATTGAAATCGACTATGACGAACTGGACGAAGGCGTATTGCTGAAGTCCGACGGCTTCCCGACTTATAACTTCGCCAACGTCATTGATGACCATCTGATGGCGATTACCCACGTCGTCCGCGGCAACGAATATATTTCATCCACCCCGAAATATAACCTGATTTACGAAGCGTTCGGCTGGACGCCGCCGATTTACGTTCACGTCGCGCAGGTGATGAAAGACGCGCAGCACAAGCTCTCCAAACGCAACGGCGATGCGTCGTTCCAGGATTTGGTCGCCAAAGGCTACCTGCCCGCTGCGATTCTGAATTATATTGCGCTCTTGGGCTGGAACCCCGGCACCGAACAGGAAATCTTTTCGCTCGCCGAACTGGAACAGGTATTTGACGCCGAACGGCTGAACAAATCCCCGGCGATTTTTGACATCGCTAAACTGCGCTGGATGAACGGCTGCTATATCCGTGCCCTGCCGTTTGCGGAATTCCATGCCCTCGCCTGTAAAGAATATGACAAATTCATCACCCGCAGCATCAACCGCGAAGAGCTGTCCAAAGTCCTTCAGCCGCGTGTCGAAACCTTAAACGACATCGCCGAAACCGCCGGTTTCATTGAAACCCTGCCCGCTTACGGCGAAGAACTGTTTAACAACAAGAAGATGAAGACCGACCCTGAAATCGCCAAAAAATCGCTGCAGCTCGCGCTCCCGGCACTGGAAAGCCTGAGTGCGGACGGCTGGAATAACGAGAGCCTGTTTGAATGCCTGAAAGCGGTCGCCGCCGCCAACGGGCTGAAAAACGGACAGGTTCTGTATCCGGTACGCATCGCCCTGACCGGGCTGGAAACAACCCCCGGCGGCGCCAGCGAAATTGCCGCGGTTCTGGGCAGGGAAGAAACCCTGCGCCGCATAAAACTGGCACTCTAGGCACGCTACCTCAAAGCCCGACAACAGCCCCACCTCAAAGCCCGACAACAGCCCCACCTCAAAGCCCGACAACAGCCCCGCATCAAAGCCCGGCACTGTTCCCTGCCGGTTCTGCTGCTGTGCGGGCTTTTTGTTTTCCCGTTTCAGTCCCCCGCCCCTGTTCTGCATCGGGCAAACCATGCTCTGCCATTCTCTCCTCCCGTCCCGGTTCCTCGTCCCGTATTCCGCCGCACCTCATTCCCCGTTCCCCGTTCCGTATCCAGACTGCACCTCATTCCCGGTTTCCCGCTCCGTATCCCGCCGCCCATCTCTCCCGGCAACAATCCGTAATATTTTGTGACCGCCCGCCCTGCCCGCCGCCGAAATTTCCGCTTTACATCTGCCCTGCTTTCTGTTACCCTTCCTGACAGTTGCAATTTTTTATGGAGAAAAAAGATGATACACCCTTCCGCTGTGGTTGAAACCGGCGCCCAAATCGACCCGTCTGCCGAAATCGGCCCCTTCTGCTATATTTCAGGCCAAGCCAAAATCGCTGCCGGAAACAAGCTCATCGCCCGCGTAACCGTCTTGGGCGACACCACCCTCGGCGAAGGCAATGTCATTTTCCCCGGCGCCTGCCTCGGCGGCGGCCCGCAGGATCACGGCAACGAATTCCAGCCCGGCGCGCGGCTGATAATCGGTTCGCACAACGTCATCCGCGAAAACGTAACCATGCACGCCGGCACCCCCAAAGGCCAGACCCCGGTTGCAGGTGAAGAACCGGAAAAACTGACCACCCGCGTCGGCAGCAACGGCATGTTTATGGTTAACTCGCACATTGCGCACGACTGCGTCGTCGGCGACAATGTCATCATGACCAACAATGCGGTCATCGGCGGCCACGTCCGTCTGGGCGACGGCGTCATCCTCGGCGGCAACTCGGCGGTTCACCAGTTCTGCCGTATCGGGCGCAAGGCGATGATAGGCGGCATGACCGGCATCGGGCGCGACGTCATCCCGTTCGCGATGGTAACCGGCGACCGCGGCAAACTGCGCGGCCTGAACGTCATCGGCCTCAAACGCAGCGGCTGCGACGAACATACCATCAAATCCGTTACCCGCGCTTATATGTATATTTTCAAATCCAATGATGGCACGTTTGAAGAGCGCGTTCAAAAAGCCAAAGAAAAATTTGCCGGCAACCCGATGGTGGAAGAGCAGATTGCCTTTATTGAAGAAGCTATGCACAGCCGCCGTCAGGTTTTGGTTGCGGAATAATTTTTTCCCGCGCTATAATATCCCTCGTAAGCTCCACCGGAGCTTGCGGGGATTTTTTTTAAAGGAGACAACCATGCGCCGCCGTCCGGTTTATATCGCCGTTCTCGCCATCGCCGCAATTGCGCTCATGCTCGCCGTCCTTACGCTGTACGCAGGCAGCCGTAAGGCGCCTGCCGCCCGCAGCGCAGCCTCAGCCCCCGCAGACGTTGAACAAACCCTGTCCCCCCTCGCCGCCGGAAAGAACTGCGCGGTGTTTGCCGCCTATTCTGCCGACGGCACCGTTTCCGATTATGTCATTGACTATCTGCGCGCCTTAAAGGAAATCGCACCCAATATCGTCTATGTAACCGACAATCCGATACCCGAAAGCGAAATCGCCAAACTCCGTCCGTATGTCAATCACCTGATAGCCCGCCGCCACGGCGAATATGACTGGGGCTCGTACAAACGCGGTTTTGCGTGGCTGAAACGGCAAAATGCCCTCCCCTCCCGGCCAGCCGCAGCCTCCGGTATTCCCCCTCGCGCCGCCATAGTACCAGCCCCCGCCGGCGGTGCCGCCCCCGCCGCGGCCCGGTCCGCCGCTGCCCCCGGGCCGCCGACCGCCGCGGCCGGCCACCCCCCCGCCGCCCGCCCAGCGGGCGCCCCCCCGGCGCCCGGCGGGGGGCGGCAGTTCCACGTTTTCGCAGGAGGCGCTCAGCCCTCCTTTGTTCAGTGATGGTGTTTCTTTTCCGCCTTTCCGCGCACGATGCGTGCCGCACGTTCGAGCGCGATGTTGATGTTCGGGCAGATGTGGTCCTTGCCCAGGAGGCGGCAGAAGCCGGCATGTTCGAGCACGGCATGGACATTGGGCGTCACACCCGAGAGGACGATGTGCGTACCCTCGCGGTGGCTCATCTCGCACAGGCTTTGCAGGTTGTGTATGCCCGTGGAGTCGATGAACGGCACGCGGCGCATCCGGATGACCCGTACTTGCGGGTGGTTGTCCATGGCGGCCATGAGTTCCTCGAACTTGTTCGCGATGCCGAAGAAGTAAGGTCCGTTGATTTCGTACACTTCCACGCCCTCGGGTATCTGCAGATGCTCCTCGTGAAGCTCGGCGTCGGTCTCCTCGTTCGGGTCGATTTCGTCGGCGATGACCTTGATTTGTGTCGTTTCGGCCATACGTCGCATGAACAGAAGGCAGGCTATGAGCAATCCCACCTCGATGGCGACGGTCAAATCAAAGATTACGGTGAGCAGGAATGTAATGATCAGCACGGTGATGTCGCTCTTGGGATTCTTCATGAGCTGGATAAAGGTACGCCATCCGCTCATGTTGTACGACACGACCACCAGTACGCCGGCCAGACATGCCATGGGAATATAGGCGGCCAGCGGCATGAGCACCAGGAAGATGAGCAGCAGCACGGCGGCATGTATGATTCCGGCCACGGGAGTGCGGCCTCCGTTGTTGATATTTGTCATGGTACGCGCGATGGCCCCGGTGCAAGGGATACCTCCGAACAGGGGTGTGACCAAGTTGGCGACACCTTGTCCCATCAGTTCCTGGTTGGAGTTGTGATGGTCTCCGCATACACCGTCGGCTACCGTTGCGGAGAGCAGCGACTCGATGGCGCCCAGCACGGCGATGACCATGGCTGTGGGGAAGAGGGTCTTGATGTTTTCCCACGTGATGTCGGGGACGGTCAGCGCAGGTATCTCCGCCTTGATTTCACCGAAGGAGTCGCCGATGGTGGTTATGCGGCTGAGCCCTTCGCCCTCAAGGTAAGGATTGAGGAAGTACACGCCTACGGTCATCAGCACGATGGCGACGAGCGAGCCGGGTATCTTCTTCGACAGCTTGGGTGTGCAGGCGATGACCGCGATGCTCAGGATGCCGACAAGTGTCGTTATCCAGTCGATGGTCGAGATGTGCTGGAAATAAACCATCCATTTGGCAATGAAGTCACCGGGCACCTTCCCGTCAATCTGCAGTCCCAGCAAGTCCTTGATCTGTGTCGTGAAGATGGTGACGGCGATACCGCTCGTGAAGCCTACCACGATGGGATAGGGAATGAACTTGATGATGGTGCCCAGCTTGAACAGGCCCAGCAGAATGAGGAAGACACCCGCGAGCATCGTGGCTATCATCAGGCCCGACAGACCGAGGGCCGGATTGTTCACAATGCCGAAGATGATGACGATGAACGCACCCGTGGGGCCGCCTATCTGCACCCGCGAACCGCCGAGCGCCGATACGATGAAACCGCCTATGATGGCCGTCAGAATGCCCTGCGAGGGCGAAACGCCGGAAGCGATGCCGAAGGCGATGGCCAGCGGCAAAGCCACGATGCCCACTATGAGACCTGCCATTGCGTCGGCAGCCAGTTTTTCGCGGCTGTAGTGGCGCAGGTCCGAAACCAAGCGGGGCTTGAAACTGAAACTTTTCATTTTGTCAATGATAAATACCTTGTTATCCTTTATATACCTTGTTAAAATTCCGTTTGCAAAGGTACACATTTTTTAGCTCTCCAAAGGAATACATGGCCTGTTATCACGATGCGGACCGACTATTTTACGGGCGGCGGGGCCTGTCTTGCGCCCGGAATACTGCGTTCCGGCCGCATCCGACATTAACATTTTTAACCTTTGCTCACTTTTGATGCTGCGTACATGGCTTGTAGTTTCCCCTACATGCAGGGCCGGGAAACACTACATGGCATGTAATTCTTCCTACATGCCATGTAGGAAATCCTGAAATAGGGCCGGTTTCTCCCGAAAACGGGCTTACGGATACGAAAAAGGGGCGGTCTGAGGCCGTCCCCGCGCTTTCGCAGTACAAAGATAATACATTTTCGGGCGAAAAGCAAGAAGTGTTAAAATCGCGCGGGGACAGGAATACGCCTCGCCGGGCCGGTATGGTGCATCCCGCTTTCGCCGCCTGCGTCCGGGCCGGTGGCCGGCCCTTGCCGCAGGGATACAAAAATGGCTGTACCGATGATGTGATGAAACTCCGAGCGAAAATAGGATTTGAGTGCTGTCCTGCCTTTGTAATCCGACCCTACGTGTCCAAGACCCGCATATCGGCACGCCATTGGTCAGGTAAGCTTTTCTCGGTCTTTCAGTTTAATTGATGAGAATCCCAATCTAACCGGCACAGCCTTATTGTAAGAGCAAATATACGCCCTTTTATTTTCCTGTGCAAGCTATTCGCGTGTTTTTTCTCAATAAAAAGGAAAGGGCGGCAAAGGGGTTGTTTCCCCTTGCCGCCCTTTGTGTGTCGCGGGAGTGCCGTCATTTGTAGCGTATCCACTTGACCATCTCCTTGATGCTCGGCTTCTTGCCGTACATCAGTATGCCGACGCGGTATATCTTTCCGCTCAGCCATACGAAGAGCAGGGACGTGCCGAACAGGATGCCGAGCGAGAGCACTTCCTGCCACCAGGGCACGCCGAACGGTACGCGCACCATCATGACGATGGGCGAGGTGAGCGGGAACATGGAGGCCCAGAACGCCAGCGGGCCGTTGGTGTTCTCCACACTGTACATGGCGGCGTAAAGGCCGAATACCATGATGAGGATGACGGGCATGATGAACTGCGAGCTGTCTTCCTGTGCGTTCACGCTGGCGCCCACGGCCGCGAAGAACGAGGCGTAGAGCAGGTAACCGCCGATGAAGTAGAGCACGAACAGGATGCCCATCTCGGCAAACGGCAGGTTGAGGAGCGCGGTCAGCACCTCGTTGCCGCCATTGGCCACTTCGGCCATCGCGGCTGCGCCGGCAGGGTCTGTGGGAACGGCGGCCGGCTGGGCCGAAAGCCCGAACGCCGTACCGCACACGCCGAGGATGACGGCCAGCATCGCGCCCCAGATGAGCAGCTGCACGAAGCCGACAAGGGCCACGCCGATAATCTTGCCCATCATGAGCTGGAACGGCTTCACGCTGGAGACCATCAGTTCGACAATGCGGTTGGTCTTCTCTTCCATGACACTCTGCATAACCATTCCGCCATACGTCATGACGAACATGTAGATGAGGAAGGTGAAAATGAAGCCGGCGCCCATCGCTACAAAGGTGTTGGATGCCGTTGCATCGCCTTCGGCATTGCGCTTGACGGTAGGTATGCTGAAGTCCGTCTGCACGTCGCGCACGATTTCATCCAGCCCCGAGATGCCGGTTGCGGCCAGTTTGTCGCGACGCACCTGTTCGTTGAGCACATTCGTGACGTAGCTCAGCAGGTCGGCGGCCACCTCTTTGTTGGAACATATCCTGACGCCGCGTTGGTCGCGGGTCAGGTCGGACGAGATGAGGATGACGGCCTCCACTCCGGAATCTTCGGCGTAGAAGTGCGCGCTGTCGGCGGCCGCTTTCTCGTAACGGTAGCTCTGGTCGTCCTTGAAGAGCGCGGCGTAACGCCCGGTGTCGTCGATTACCTTGACGGTTTTCTGGTCGGTGTCCTTGATGGAGGCCAGCCAGACAGGGACGAAGATGAGTGCCGCGAAGATGAAGGGCATCAACACGGTAAGCAGGATGAAGGACTTCTTCTTCACGCGCGTCGAAAACTCGCGCTGTATAATGATAAAAGTCTTGGACATTTTCTGATGAGTTATGAAGTGAACTTTGGGTGGGGGAGACGCTTCCGCGAAAGGCTTATGCGCCCACCACCTTGAGGAATATTTCCTGCATGGACGGCAGTTGTTCGCAGAAGGAGCGGATTTCCACGTCGCGCGACAGGGCCTGCACCAGCTCCGAGTTGCTTAGCTGTTCGGCCTTGTGCAGACGGTAGGTCGTGAGCCCGCCGGCCGTCGCGCTTTCCACTATTTCGTAGGCGTCGGACCGTGCGGGCAGTTCGCCCGATGTGGCGGTCAGTTCGTACATGCCCGTGCGGAAGCGTTTCTTCACCTCGGACACGTTGCCCGAAAGTACGACGTGCGAGTGGTTGATGAGGGCAATTTCGTCGCAGACTTCCTCGACGGAGGACATGTTGTGCGTGGAAAAGATGACGGTGTGCCCCTTGTCGCGCAGTTCCAGTATCTCGCGCTTCAGCATCTCGGCATTCACGGGGTCGAAGCCCGAGAACGGTTCGTCGAAGATGAGGAGCTGCGGTTCGTGCAATATGGTGATGATGAACTGGACCTTCTGTTGCATACCCTTGGACAGCTCTTCGAGTTTCTTGTCCCACCAGTCGATGATTTCAAACTTCTCGAACCAGGTCTTGAGCCGCCGCCGGGCTTCGTCGGCACTGAGTCCCTTGAGCCGGGCTAAGTAGACGGCTTGCTCGCCTACCTTCATCTTCTTGTAAAGTCCGCGCTCTTCGGGCAGATAACCGATGTGCGCCACGTCGGCCGCCGTGAAGGGCCGACCGTCAAAGGTGATTTCGCCGCTGTCCGGCGCGGTGATGCGGTTGATGATGCGGATAAGTGTCGTTTTGCCCGCGCCGTTCGGTCCGAGCAGGCCGAAAACCTTGCCGCGCGGCACGCTGATGCTCACGTCGTCGAGGGCGGTGTGTTCGGCATAGCGCTTGACCACGTGCGACGCCTGGAGAAATATTTCAGACATAGTCTTTGTGTTTATTGATACAAATGTTCGGGATGCGGTATCGGCAGGTGCGCCTCACTTCACGGGAGTTACGTCGTAGCCGGCCTGCTTGAGCAGCGCCAGCAAGCCGCGTTCGCCGGGCAGGTGGGCGGCTCCGACAGCCAGGAAGGTAGGTTTGGCCTGCATGATGGCCGGCAGTTTTTCAGCCCAGGCGGCATTGCGGCCGTAGACGAGTGCCTCCTCCTCTTCGGGCGTGGCGTCGCAGCCCGTTCCTAACTTCATGTCCATCGCATCCTTGATGCCGTCGAGATTTTGGGCGAAGAAAGCTTTCGTTGTCAGGTCCATGACCTGCTCGCCGAACGCTTTGTTGTCGATGGCGCACATGAGCGTCTCGACTTGCCGCTCGATGCTTTTGTCCAGGTACAGGACTTTTGTCTGGAACTCCATGGTCTCGAGTCCGCCAACGGCCTTTCCCTTTTCGGCGGCCGCCTTCTGGAAGTAACTGTCAAAGAGGTTCTGCGGATCGAAGCCCGGTGTGTTCTTCATGCAATAGAGCATCTGGAACTGTGTCTCTATGGCGGCAGGCTTCATGTGGTTCATCTGTCCGGCCACCATGGGGTTGGTCATGTCCACGCCCATAAGTTCCTTCATGTAGGTGTTGAGACGATTCATCTGGTCTGCCGTGAGCAGTTTGTCGAGTTGCTGGCCTTCGGGCAGGAGCATGGCCTGTTGCATCTTCATGAGTGCGCCCATGTCCTGCATTTCCGCCATGTCGAGCTCGCCGTATACCTGTTCGCATTCGTCGAGTGCGGCTTTCAGCCCGGGAATGCTGTCCACGAAACTTACGGGTGCCACGTGGTAAGTACCGACCACGTAGGAAGGTTTTGCCAGGCCGTTGCCTGAGATTTTCCACAATAGTTGTGCCTGTACGCCTGTCGCGCATACAAGCAGGAAGAATAGGGTTAGGATTTTTTTCATGTCCGTGTTGTTGATTATATATAGGTGTATGATGCGTTATGCGCTGTCCGGCGCGTTTTTATCGGGGCAAAGGTAATAAAAAATCGGGGGGTAAAAATTTCAGCCCTTTTATTTTTGAAACACCTGCCGTTCCGCTCAGAGCGAGGTCTCGCCTTCGACGAAGTCTTCCAGCAGCAGGTGCTCGCCATCATAGACTGCGTAGGTGAAACGGCTGATCCAGTCGCCCAGAATCAGCATCCGCGTGTCACGGGACAGCATCAGGTCCAAATCAATGTGTCGGTGGCCGAAGATGAAATAGTTCACGTCGGGATGCGTCCGCATGTAGTCTTTCGCGAAAAGCACCAGCTCTTCCTTATCCTCGCCCATGTAGTCGGGTTCCCTGCCGTCGGGGCGTTTCAGCCGCGACCTGCGCGCCCATTCCAGCCCGAAAGCCATTCCCCAGCGCGGGTGGATGGAGGCGAACAGGCGCTGACACGTCTTGTTGTGGAACATGGCGCGCAGGAACTTGAACTTACGGTCCGTCGAGCCCAGTCCGTCGCCGTGCGCCAAGTAGAATACGTTGCCGTATATCTCGACCACCGAGCTCCTGAGATGCAGGGTCATGCCGCATTCCCGCTCGAAGTAGTCGCCTACCCATAGGTCGTGGTTGCCCGTGAAGTAATGTACTTCGACGCCCATGTCGGTCAGTTCGCTGATTTTGCCCAGCAGTCGCGTGTAGCCCTTGGGTACGACGGTCTTGTACTCATGCCAGAAGTCGAACATGTCGCCCAGCAGATACACCGCCGCGGCCTTGTCCTTTATGGCATCGAGGAAATTGACCAGACGCCGCTCCTGCATCCGTCCGTGCGGTATGGCCAGACTGCCCAGGTGGGCATCCGAGAGGAAATATACGTTTTTCATTCTTTCCTGTCCCTTACATAAAACCTAATTCCAGCTTGGCTTCGTCGCTCATCATGTCCTTGTCCCATTCCGGTTCGAAGACAAGGTTCACCTTGGCCTCCTTTATGCCGTCGATTCCGTCGAGTTTGAGCCGCACATCCTCCATGATGAAGTCTGCGGCGGGGCAGTTGGGCGCGGTGAGCGTCATGTCCACGTCGAGGGATGCGTCCTCGTGCAATTCGATGCGGTAGATCAGTCCGAGGTTGTATACATCTACGGGGATTTCCGGGTCGTAAACGGTCTTCAGTACCTCTACGATGCGTTCCTCCAACCTGAGTTTTTCTTCTTGTGTCATGTTTTCTTTCTTATTATATATAGGTGTGCGCCCGTGCGGACGCCTTGTCCGTTTCTGTTCCGTGCGGCGGCCGTGTCCCGCCCCGCGCTAAAGTTTTCCTTCGTCGCTGTAACTGAAGAAAGAGCCGTCGGCCAGTACGATGTGGTCCACGAACCGGATTTCGACCGCCCCGGCCGCGGCGGCCATCCGCCGTGTCAGTTCGTCGTCCTGTCGGCTCGGGCGCGCGTTGCCCGAGGGGTGGTTGTGACAGAGTGCCATGGCCGTGGCGCGTGCCAGCAGGGCCTCGCGCAACACCAGGCGCACATCGACCGCCGTACCCGTGATGCCGCCGCGGCTGACACACCGTGAAGCGATGACGCGCAGCGCGTTGTTGAGCAGCAGCACGTGGCATTCTTCGTGCGGCAAGTCCTGCATCCGTGGCAGGAAGTACTCGTAGATGCGCCGGGAGTAGTCCATCTTCGGCCGGTCTCCGGCTTCGGCGGCCTGACGCCGCTTCCCGAGTTCGCAGGCCGCCAGGATGGTAATCGCTTTCGCGGCACCCACACCCTTGTACCTGCACAGGTCGTCGATGCTACGCTTGCCCAACGTGTTCAGGTTACGCCCGCAGTCGTCCAGCACGCGCCGCATCAGCGCCACCGCGCTCTCGTCGGCCGACCCCGAGCCTATGAGAATGGCCAGCAGTTCGGCATCCGATAGCGCCTGCGCCCCGAGGGCGGCCAGTTTCTCGCGCGGCCGGTCGGCCTCGGCCCACTCGTTGATGGACAGGCGCGCCTTTCCCGCGTCGGCGGCCGGTGTTCCGGTGTCGCCGATGCGCCGCAGGATGCCGGCGGTGTCGCGGTCGGGTGCGTTTTGTCGGGACATGTCGGCGGTCGGGTTACTTGTAGAAATTCTTTCGGAAGGCATCGAACTCGCCGCGTCCCAGCACGCAGCGTTGCCACCACGCCCTGATGAATCCGCTGCCGTAGCCCGTGAGCTGCACGTAGGCGGCGGCCACGGCCAGCCACCCGACAAGCGGGTCTTTCTCCTTGACTCCGGCATCGACGCCGATGATGAAGGCGAACAGCAACAGGGGAGCGAGGCAGACGTACCAGTGCGGACAGCCCAGGACGGCGGCTGCGACGGTGAGCAGCAGGAGCAGCACGCAGCCGCAGGTGAATACGGCCGGCAACGTGTGGACAAGTTTCAGCGAGCCCGGATGCCGTTTCGTCAGGTTGATGCGTGCGATGCCCGAGTTGTGCACCTGCTTGAAGAACTTGCGCAGGTCGGTGCGCCGCTTGTGCCACACCCATGCGTCGGGAAAGAGCCTGCACGAATATCCGCCCTCGAAAATGCGCATGGAGAAGTCGATGTCCTCGCCGAAGCGCATCTCAGAGAAGCCGCCCAGCGCGCGATAGACTTCGGTCCGCACGCCCATGTTGAACGACCGCGGGTGGAATTTCTCCATCTGCTTTTTCCCGCCGCGGATGCCGCCCGTCGTGAAGAACGAGGTCATGGCATAGTTGATGGCTTTCTGCATCGGCGTGAAAGACTCGTGGGCACGGTCGGGTCCGCCGAAGGCGTCGCACGGTTTGCGCCGCAGTTCGGCGTCCACGGCCTCCATGTAGGTGTCGGGCAGCACCGCGTCCGAGTCAAGTATGATGACATATTCGCCGCGCGCCTGCGCCACACCGTAGTTGCGGGACGGGCCGGGGCCGGAGTTCTCCTTCGGGAAATAGTGCACGTCCAGGCGGTCGGCGTAGCTGAGCACCACGTCGCGACACGGAACGGCGGAACCGTCCTCCACGACAATGACTTCGAAATCGCCCGACCGCTGACGGCAAAGGCTGCCCAGCAGTTCGTCGATTTCGTCCGGGCGGTTATAGACGGGGATGATAAGGCTGTACTTCATAGCCGCGAATATACGAAAAAAAAACAGGACAGCCGGAAAAGCGCGGACTTTACTTCCGAAAACCTGCACCGGGGCTGCCCGGGCCTGTCCCGCCGGGCGCGTTTTTCTGCGTCGCCGGCGATTTTAACATTTCTTGCTTTTCGTCGAAAAATGTTGTATCTTTGTGGTACAGAAAATAGGGAAGGCGGTCCGTGACCGTCTTTTTTCGTATAAATAAGCCCGTTATGAGGCGATTTACATGCACATGTAGAAAAAATTAGAAGCCACCTGCGCAAAAATACATGCCTTCTATTTTGAACCGGAAGCCTTCCGTGCGCAAAAAGATGCCTTCCGCGTGTCCGTATCCCTGTTTTGTTTACATTTATTTACGTAACGGGAGTTAAAAATGTTAATGTCGGGTGGTGTGGAATGCCGCTTTTTTGTGACGGGGCGGGATGTCTTCCGAAGCGGGACGGTGGGCGGCGTGCGCGGCCCGGCGTGCGTTTCCGGTTACTTCAGTTCCATCGTGACCGGCGCGTCGATGTCGGGTTCGAACAGGCGGAGTTCCTCCACGGAGACCGGGCGGTTTTTCAGTATGAAGCGTGTCATTTGTCCGCGGCACATCTTGGCGTGGACGACCACGGAGCGCAGCCGACCTTCCTGCATGGTCCGGAACTCCGGTGTCACCACCTGTGTCTCCCTGCATACGCGCCGCCAGTCGAAAAGCCGCTTCATCTCGGCGCTGGCCAGGTTCACGAGTATGCCGTCGTCGGCCTTAACGGCACGTATGAGCAGGTCGGTGAGCCGCGGTTGCCAATGTTCGAAGCGCGAAGGGCCGTCCTCGTCGGGCAGACGCACGTTGCCCTCGAGCCGGTACGGGCGGATGCCGTCGAGCGGCCGCAGCAGGCCGTAGAGGAACGAGGTGATGAAGAGATGCCGTTGGGCGTATGCGAAATCCTCGTCCGTGAAGTCTTCCGGCCGGATGTACTTGAACACGATGCCCGTATAGGCCTGCAGCGCGGGAAGCGCGGGTTGCGTCGTGTCGAAAAAGTGCCCGTAGCGCAGGACATTCTCTGCCGCGATGCGGGCCGGCACGTGCAGGACCGTCTGCAGCTCTTCGGCATCGAAAGTCTGCAACCGGCGCACGGTATGTGCGGCATCGTCGGCAAAGGCCGGCGTGGTGGCGGCCCGTGGCGCCGTGGTTGAGTCCGCCATGGTCTTGGCGCATGAAATCAGAATCTGCATGGTTGTTTGCGGGAGGCTTCCCGCCGGTTATTTCTCGAGTTCCTGTAATTCTTCCATCTTCTTGGCGGCCAGGAAGTCGTAGATGCCGCACAGGTGCTCGCGCACCCGTCCGCCGCCGAACTCATATACTTTGGTGACCAGGCCGTCCAGGAAGTCGCGGTCGTGGCTCACGCAAATCAGTGTGCCGTCGAAGTCCTGCAGGGCCTGTTTCAGTATGTCCTTGGTCTTGAGGTCGAGGTGATTGGTCGGCTCGTCAAGAATGAGAAGGTTCACGGGTTCGAGCAGTAACTTCATCAAAGCGAGCCGTGTGCGCTCGCCGCCTGACAGTACCTTGACCTTCTTGGTGCTTGCCTCGCCGCCGAACATGAACGCCCCCAGCAGGTCGCGTATCTTGTTGCGGATGTCGCCTTTCGCCACGTCGTCTATCGTCTGGAAAACCGTGAGGTTCTCGTCGAGCAACGAGGCCTGGTTCTGCGCGAAATAGCCTATCTGCACGTTGTGTCCGAGCGTAAGCGTTCCTTCGTGCCCGAGCTGTCCCATGATGCACTTCACCAGTGTGGACTTTCCCTCGCCGTTGCGGCCCACGAAAGCCACCTTGTCGCCGCGCTCTATGGTGAGGCTCACGCCCGAGAATATCCTTTTGTCGCCGAAGGCCTTGCCCACGCCGTCCATCACGACGGGATATTGTCCCGAGCGCGGCGAGGGCGGGAACTTGAGGCGCAGTGCGCTGGTGTCCTCTTCGTCCACTTCGATGAGTTCCAGCTTTTCGAGCATCTTGACGCGGCTCTGCACCTGGAACGTCTTGGAATAGGTGCCCTTGAAGCGTTCGATGAAGTCCTTCGTCTCCTGTATCATCTTCTGTTGCTCTTCCCATTGTTTCAGTTGCTGCTGCCGTCGCTCGGCCCGCAGGGACAGGTATTGCGAGTAGTTCACCTTGTAGTCGTAGATGCGGCCCATCGTCACCTCGATGGTGCGTGTGGTGATGTTGTCCACGAATTTGCGGTCGTGGCTGATGACGACGACCGCCTTGCCTGCGGTGATGAGGAAGTCTTCGAGCCATCCTATCGACGCGATGTCCAGGTGGTTGGTCGGTTCGTCGAGCAAAAGCACGTCGGGCTTGCGGAGCAGCATTTTTGCCAGTTCGATGCGCATGCGCCATCCGCCCGAAAACTCGCTGGTCTGCCGATTGAAGTCCTTGCGCTCGAAGCCCAGTCCGAGCAACGTCTTTTCCACGTCCTCCTCGAAGTGGGTCATGTCGATGGCATAGAACTTCTCGCTCTTCGTCGCCACTTGTTCGATGAGCGACATGTATTCGTCGCTTTCGTAGTCGGTGCGTTCGGCCAGCTGACGGTTGAGTTCCTCGATTTCGGCCTCCATCTCGTGCAGATGGGCAAAGGCCTGCGAGGCCTCTTCAAAGACCGTGCGTCCGTCTTCGGTCATCAAGTGCTGCGGCAGGTAGGCGATGACCGTGTCTTTCGGGGCGGAAATGCTGCCGCGCGTAGGCTGTCGCACGCCGGCCAGTATCTTGAGCAGTGTGCTCTTGCCTGCTCCGTTCTTGCCCATGAGGGCTATGCGGTCTTTTTCGTTGATGACGAAGGAAATGTCACTGAATAAAGTGGTGCCGCCGAACTCGACGGTCAGTCCATCTGCTGATACCATAAATATATAGACTGGGATTGTTTTTCGTTTGTCGGCTGCAAAATTAACATAACGCGGGACTATGGCCAAGCGAATGCCCGGATTTTCGGCCTTTGCCGGCATGTACATGCTTCTTTCATCGGCCGCCGGCCTCGTTCCACAGGCCAATGCGTTTCTGTGTGCCGCCTTGTTGTTTCAGAAAGGGTGTCCCATCGGCTTTCCATAGTTTTGATCCTAAATAAAAGTTAAGAAATAATTATTTTATAGTACTTTGTTTTGCATAGTACTAAATAAAACCTACTTTTGCGGCATGAAGTCGTGCATACGGCCGTTGTGCGGCTTCGGAGAACCGTAATAAAAAGAAGTGAGACATGAATGTGGACAACGCAAAGTCGCAAATGCGGAAGGGGATGCTGGAATACTGCGTCCTACTCCTGTTGCGCAAGGAGGCGAGCTATGCCAACGACATCATTACCCGGCTGAAAGAGGCTGAATTGATAGTGGTGGAAGGCACGCTCTATCCGTTGCTGACGCGCTTGAAGAAGGATGGGCTGCTCAGCTACGAGTGGCGTGAAAGTACTCTGGGACCTCCGCGCAAGTATTACGCGCTGACGGAGGACGGAGAGCTTTTTCTGACGGGCCTGGATACGGCCTGGAACGAGTTGGCCCGTACCGTCGGCCTGCTCAAGGCGGAGAGCCCGCGCACATTACCATGAAGTGAGGCCTGTGTGCCGGCCGGTGTCGCACGGATGCCGGTTGATTGAAAAAAACATCAGACAATGAAGAAAAACATTACCATCAATCTGTTCGGAGTCCTTTATGCCATCGACGAGGATGCTTACGAACTGCTCAAGAAATATGAAGAGAACATGCGCGCCTATTTCAGCCGTAAGGAAGGGGGCGCGGAGATTGCCGACGACATAGAAAACCGCGTGGCGGAGCTGTTTGCCGAGCTGAAGGCCGCCGGTGTGGAGGCTGTAACCATAGAAAACGTCGAGGACATCATACGTCGTATCGGCAATCCCGAGGAAATGGACGACGACATGGCGGACACCGCCGAGACTGCCGCCGAGCCCGGTGTGGAAGATGCCGGCCGTGAAGTGCGGGGCGACGTCTGGGAGCGGATGCGCCGCTGGTGGAACGGGCGGAAACTCTACCGCGATTCCGAGGATGTCATGGTCGGCGGCGTCATGTCGGGCCTGTGCCGCTGTTTCGGCGGTTCCGACCCGCTTCCCTGGCGTATCGGTATGGTGTTGCTGACGATTTGTTCATTCTATACCTTTGCCATCATTTACTTGGTGCTGTGGGCGTTCCTGCCACAAGCACGGACCGCCGAGGACAAGCTGCGGATGCAGGGCCGTCCCGTGAACCCCGGAACCATCAACGAGGAACTTATGCGCAACGTGAACCGCGGAGAGAGGTCCTATGTCGGCACGCAGACGGCGCAGAGTGCCCGCGGATGTCTGAGCACATTGCTTTCGCTCGTGCTTTTCTGTGCAAAGCTGTTGGTTTTGGTGACGCTCGGCCTTTTCTTCTTCATGTTGCTCGGCTGCCTGGCTGTGGTACTCTTCGGCGTGTTCAACGGGATAGGTACGCTTGTCGATATCAACGTTGTCGATGGCTGGGCGGTTGAGGTCTTGCAGGCCGTACCCGGCATCGGCTGGAAGCTGACTGCGCTGTGTCTGTCCGGGCTGATAGTGCTGGGCATCCTCATGGGCGTGTTGATTAACCGCCTTCTGCACCGACCCACGCCCGGTCCGGCCTCGGCTGCGCGGCGGTTCACGTTCGTTGCCGTGTGGCTGACCGCGCTGGTCGTGACGATAGTGATGTCGGTGTTCCTTGTACTCGGCATTCAGAGTGAGGAACGGCGCATCGAGCGCGAGCACAATACCGTGAACGGGATATATCTGTCGCAGTACAACCGGAGTATCCTGCAGGAGAACGGCTGGAATCTGTTGCAATACGAGAATTGCGACGAAAGGCATAGCTTTTACGACTTACAAACCTTCGTGCCGGGCGAAAACTGGCGCTATATGGACGTGCGCAAGCGCCTCGGAGACCGTGCCATGAAGTTCCAAGTGGAGCGTCGGGTGGACATGCCGGCCGGCAAGTACTGTGTCGAGGCACTGGGCTGGGCAAACGGGAACGGCTGTTGCCTTTATCTGAAGTCGCGTGACGCGAAAGAGGAACGCCCGGCCATAGGAGAGGTGCCCGTGGGTATCGACCTGAAAGGAAATGTCGCCCGCATGACGCTGGCCGAAGGCCGTTTGGCGGCTTGTTTCGCCAATGTACCCGATTCTGCCACGTGGGAAGAGGTGAAACGGAACGCCGGGGAGTGGAACTTAGTGCGCACTGACACGCTGCGACATGCGGGCGGTGCGCTGAAGTATGGCATCTCGAACGATGTGAAAGTCACTTCGCGGCCCTGGAACGGCACGCACCTGAAAGTGGCGGCGGTGCAGTTGCGCCGTGTGGGCGACCTGTGAGCTGCAGCCCTGCGGCAGGTGTGCCTGTCTGCAGGGACGGAAACAAGCAGATATTAAGTGAAACGTTTGTAGATAGGCGAATGCGCTGTCCGAATCTGAGCCGGACAGCGCATTCCCGTGGTTTCTTTTCCCTTTTTCTTTATAAAAATCTTCTTGCCTATATATAATATGGTGTACCCGCCATGTCGTGGCGCGGCAGACTATGCGCCGAGCAGCCAGAAGTAGAGTACGGCGGCGGGGATGGCCAGCAGCGACGAATCGAAACGGTCGAGCATCCCGCCATGTCCCGGCAGAATGTTTCCGCTGTCCTTGATGCCGAGTTGCCGCTTGAGGAGACTTTCCACCAGGTCGCCCCAAGTGCCGGCCACGCATACGGTCAGCGCGAGTCCGAGCCATTGCGGCAACGTCATCCTGTCGGGGAAGAAATGCCAAAGCAGGGCACCGACCAGCAGGCACAGCACGCCGCCGCCGATACTTCCCACCCACGATTTGTTAGGCGAGATACGTTCGAACAGCTTTGCCGGGAATTTTTTATGAAGTGCGCTTCCGCAGAGATAGGCCCCCGTGTCGTTCGTCCAGAGGAAGATGAAAATCGACAAAGGATAGACCCATTCGTAACGGACAAAGTTCTGCATCGCGTCATACCGGAACGCCAGTACGGACAGCAGGGCGAAAGGCAGCGCTATATATAATTGCGAGGCGAACGCATACGCCCAGTTCTTCAGCGGGTCGGCCTGTTTGCGGTAGAGTTCGCTCACCAAGAGATACACAAGCGTCAGTAAGTAAGGAATGAAGTCGCGGGGAGCGAGCAGTTCCATGCAGAAACCGCTGATGCAAAGGAAGAGAAAAACGCCTGCCGCCGTGTTGATGAAACGGTTCACGGACGCACCGGCGTGTTCGTTCACGAGTGTGGAAAATTCCCACACGCCCAGCGCCGTTACCAGTCCGAACAGGACGGTGAAACTCAGCGGAGAGGCAACGATACCCCCCACTAAAGCCGCGACAAAGAGCGTTCCCGTCAGTCCGCGCAGTATCATGTTATTCATGGCCCGTAGTCTGTTGGGGCATTTCTGCCGGTTGCACATTGTTATCCTTGTCTCCGCCGTCCGCGTCGGCGGGTCCGTCTCCGTCCGCGGGCTTTGCGTCGTCCGTTCCCGCCTGCTGCTCCTCTTCCATCAGCATGTCGGCGCGGCTCTTCCACGGGCGTTTGCCGAATATGCGCTCGACGTCTTCGGTGAAGATGACTTCCCGGTCAATTAGCACGCCGGCCAGTTGCGCGTGTTTGTCCGCATTTTCGCGCAAGATGGCTTTTGCGCGTTCGTACTGTTCGGCAATGAGGCGTTTCACCTCCTCGTCGATGCGTTCGGCCGTCTTTTCGGAGTAAGGTTTGGTGAAGTTGTATTCCTGGTTATTGTAGTAGCAAAGGTTAGGCAGGTCGTCGCTCATGCCGAGATAGGCCACCATGCCGTAAGCCCGCTTGGTGACGCGCTCCAGGTCGTTGAGTGCTCCGCTCGAGATGTGGCCTGCGAACAACTCCTCCGCGGCCCGGCCTCCCAGAGTTGCACATATCTCGTCGAGCATCTGCTCTTTGGTCGTGATGCTCCGCTCTTCCGGCAGATACCAGGCCGCGCCCAGTGCCTGTCCGCGCGGAACAATGGTCACCTTCACCAGCGGATTGGCGTATTTGAGCAGCCACGACACTGAAGCGTGCCCCGCCTCGTGGAGCGCGATGGTGCGTTTCTCCTCGGCGGTCATCACCTTCGATTTCTTTTCCAGTCCGCCGATGATGCGGTCCACGGCATCCAGGAAGTCCTGTTTGCCCACCGTCTTGCGGTTATGCCGTGCGGCGATGAGCGCCGCCTCGTTGCAAACGTTGGCTATGTCCGCACCCGAGAAGCCCGGGGTCTGGCGTGCGAGGAAGTCCACGTCGAGGTCGTCGCCCAGTTTCAGCGGAGCCAAGTGGACGTTGAATATGGCTATGCGTTCCGACAGTTCGGGCAGGTCCACGTGTATCTGCCGGTCGAAGCGTCCGGCGCGCAGCAACGCGGGGTCAAGTATCTCCACGCGGTTCGTGGCCGCCAGGATGATGACGCCCGAGTTCGAGCCGAAGCCGTCCATCTCGGTAAGCAGCTGGTTCAGGGTGTTTTCCCGTTCGTCGTTTCCGCCGAATGCGGGATTCTTCCCGCGCGATCGGCCGACGGCATCTATCTCGTCGATGAAAATGATGCAGGGTGCCTTTTCCTTGGCCTGGCGGAAAAGGTCGCGTACACGGCTGGCGCCGACACCTACGAACATTTCCACGAAGTCCGAGCCGGCCATCGAGAAGAACGGGACGTCGGCTTCGCCCGCCACGGCCTTGGCCAGCAGCGTCTTACCTGTACCCGGAGGACCTACCAGCAGGGCGCCCTTGGGGATTTTTCCGCCCAGTTCGGTGTATTTGGCAGGATTTTTGAGGAAGTCCACGATTTCCTGTACTTCCTGTTTGGCACCTTCCTGTCCCGCCACGTCCTTGAAGGTGACGTGCGTGCCGTTTCCTTTCTCGAACAGCCGTGCCTTGCTCTTGCCCACGCCGAATACGCCGTTCGCGCCGCCGCCTGTTCCGCCGCCCATGCGGCGCATGAAGTAGAACCACAGGCCCACGAGCAGGAAGACGGGCAGCAGGCTGCCGATGAGTCCGGGCAGGAAGTTGCTGGACTCCTCGTAGGTGACGGGAACGCCGCACGAGTCGATGAAGTCGCCCAGCTTGTCGTTGGGGGCGCACACGGTCGATACGGTCGGATGCTTGCCGGTCTGTTCGGTGCCCTGCCCGAAGATGCTGCGAATCTTTTCGGGCTTGACCACAAGTCTTGCCTTGCCGTCGGTCTTGTTGATGACGACCTCGGAGGCTACGCCTTCTTTCACGTAGCTGCGGAATTGCGTGAAGCTGACTTCCTTGTTGATGCCGTCGGAAGCGTCCTTTCCCTGATAGAGCATGAGCCCGAGCCCGGCTATGATGATGATGTAAAGCCAGTTCAGGTTGAAACGCGGCATGTTGTTCTTTTCGTTTTTGTTGTTGTCCATATCCAAGATGGCTGATGCTTGTTCTTCGACGGTGCAGGTCCTGCCTGCCGCCGTCCGTTTCGTGATGTGGGGGAAAACCTGTCCCGCCTGTGTGGCGGCCGTCCGGGCCTGTTATGCCCCTGCCGCCGTCCGTTCGGCGGTCAGTCGAGGTCGGGGATTTCTTTCAGCCCCGCGTCTTCCCACAGGTGCTCGATGTCGTAATGTTCGCGGGCGTCGGGCACGAAGATGTGCACCATCACCGTGCCGTAGTCCATGGCCACCCACAGGGCGTTGTCCATTCCCGCCACGGCAGCCGGCTTCTCGCCGCGCTCCTTGCGGGCAAAGTCGCCCACGGATTCGGCTATTGCGCCCACCTGCTGCGGGGAGCCGCCGCTGCACACCACGAAGTATTCGCAAGGTGCGGTGGCGATGCTTCGCAAGTCGGCGACGACGATGCCGCGCCCTTTCTTTTCCTGTATTCCGTCGATGACGGACTGTACCAAGTCTGTTGTTTTGCTCATTAATGATATATATAGGTGAAAATCTCTGCAAAGTTAAAATGATTTCTCCGATATATGGCCGCACCGGCTCTAAATGTATGCCGTTTTTTTGATTTTTAGGGAATTTTCGGGATAGTTTTTCCCGTGCGCCGGTCCTTTCCTGTTTTGCCCGAGCCCGGTGTGATGTTGTCGGGATGCCGTGTACGCGCGACAATCATATTGCGGTTTTAACACTTGCCTTGCGGCGATTTAACAATTCTTGCTTTCGGGCGGAAAATGTATTATCTTTGTACTGCGAAAGCGCGGGGACGGCCTCAGACCGTCCCTTTTTCGTATTCGTAGGCCCGTTCCGGGGAGAAACCGGCCCTATTTTAGAATTTCCTACATGGCTTGTAGGAAAAAATACATGGCTTATAGTGTTTCCCGTCCCTGCATGTAGGGAAAACCACAAGCCATGTACGCACCGCTGAAAAGTGCAGAAAAGTTAAAAATGTTAATGTCGGGTGCCGGATGTCCGTTCCCGGCCGCTCCTTGTGCCGGTCTGCGCCGGCGTGTTAGGCGTGTCCCGTCCTTTGGATGTCCGGTGAGGGGGACGGGAAGTATGTCCGTCATTTCTTGAAAGGCTTGCGCCAGGCGCAGCCCTCTTTCCACCGCGAGCAGCCGTAGGCCGTTTTCCCCTTGATGACCTTGCCCTGTCCGCATTCGGGGCACACGCTGCCCGCACGTATGCGCCTGGGCCGGTCGGGCTGTTGGGCCGGTGCTTCGGTGGCGGCGCGCAACTTGGGCGGAAGCGCCGCTTTCGGGTCGGTCTGTGCCGTGACGCGGCGGCTTTCGTTGTCCGAAAGCACCTGCCGGACGAGGTCCGTCACCATCGACTTCAGTTCTTCGATGAACTGTGCGGGCGCATACGTCCTTTTTTCTATCTCGCGCAGTTTCTTTTCCCACCGGCCCGTGAGTTCCGCGCTCTTCAGCAGTTCCTCCTTGATGAGCCCGATGAGTTCCGTTCCCGTCGCCGTCGGGACGAGCGCCTTGCGCTGCCGGCGTACATATCCGCGGCGGAAGAGCGTCTCGATGATGGCGGCGCGCGTGGACGGGCGTCCGATGCCGTTTTCCTTCATGGCGTCGCGCAGTTCCTCGTCTTCGACGGTCTTGCCCGCCGTTTCCATGGCGCGCAGCAGGGTAGCCTCGGTGTACGGCTTGGGCGGTTGTGTCATCTTCTGGGCCAGTCCGGGCTCGTGCGGCCCGCTTTCTCCCTCGCTGAAGGCGGGCAGGGTGCGTTCTTCGGCCTCTTCGGCGCGCCGTTCGCGGGATGCGTCGTCGTCATGGGCCGCCGCCTGCCACAGGCTGCGCCATCCGGGCTCGATAATCTGCTTGCCGCTCACCTTGAACGTCACGTCGTCGGCGCGGCCCAGTACGGTGGTCGTCGCAAAACGGCAGTCGGGATAGAAAATGCCGATGAAGCGGCGCGCCACGAGGTCGTAGACGTTCCGTTCCGTGTCGGTCAGCGTGGCGGGCGGCACTCCCGTCGGTATGATGGCGTGGTGGTCGGTCACTTTCGAGGAGTCGAACACCTTTTTGCGCTTCGGCAGTTGCGTGCCCCGCAGCGGCTGCAGCATAGGCCCGTATTGCCCGCTGATTCCGTTGAGGATGTTTTTGCACTTCGGGTAGATGTCGTCGCTCAGGTAGGTGGTATCGACGCGCGGGTAGGTGGTCACTTTTTTCTCGTAGAGGCTCTGTATGAACTGCAAGGTCTGTTCGGCCGAGTATCCGAACTTCCGGTTGCACTCCACCTGCAGGGAAGTCAGGTCGAACAGGCGGGGCGGCGCTTCCGTGCCGTTCTTCCGCTCCACCGAGGTGACGGTGAAGGGCGCGTTCCTGATGCGTTCGAGCGCGGCAAGTCCCTCCTGCTCCGTCGCGAAAGCGTTGCGGCGGTCGTTTTGTGCCGTCGGCGTTTTTTCCGGGCCTGCGGCCTCGCTTTCGTCATTGCCGGGACGGGCGTTGCGTGCCTGGGCGGTGAATGTCGTTTCGCGGTAGACGGTTGTCAGTACCCAGTAGGGCTCGGGGCGGAAGTGGTCTATTTCGTGCTGCCGGTGCACGATAAGCGCCAGTGTCGGCGTCTGTACGCGGCCTATGGACAGGGGAGCGGCCCCTTTGCCCTGTTGTCCGTACTTCAGGGTGTACAGCCGTGTGGCGTTCATGCCCAGCAGCCAGTCGCCGATGGCGCGGCAGAGCCCCGCTTCGTAGAGCGGCTTGTAGTCGGTCTGCGGTTTGAGGTTGGCGAACCCCTCGCGGATGGCTTCTTCCGTGAGCGACGAAATCCAGAGCCGCTGCACGGGACATCTGGCCCCCGCCTTCTGCATCACCCACCGCTGGATGAGCTCGCCTTCCTGCCCGGCATCGCCGCAGTTCACTATGCCGTCGGCTTTCTGCATGAGGCCCTGTATGATGGAGAACTGGCGTTCGATGCCCTTGTCCTGCTTCAGGCGGATGCCGAAACGGGGCGGAATCATCGGCAATGCCCCGAGCGACCACCTTTTCCAGCCCGGGGTGTAGTCTTCCGGGTATTTCAGTTCGCACAGGTGGCCGAACGTCCATGTAACTTGGTAACCGTTACCTTCGATGTAGCCTTCGTGGCTTTCGGTTGCGCCGAGCAGGCGGGCGATGTCGCGGGCTACGCTGGGTTTTTCGGCAATGCAGACAATCATAGGCTGGATGTGGTAAGGGGAGAATGGTGGGATGAGAGTGAGAAACGCAGGGTGCGGCTGTCAAAGGTGACGCCCTCCGTGCCGAAAAGGCGTTCTATGCAGCCCGCTTCGGCCAGTTGGCGCGGCGAGCCCTGACGCAGGCCTTCGTGTGACAGCAGCCAGACGTTGCCGACCGTGCTGAAGGTCAGTTCAAGGTCGTGTGTGGAAATCAGAATGGTCTTTCCGTGTTGCTCCGCCAGGCTGCCGAGCAGGCGCAACATGCCGATGCGTCCGGGAAAGTCGAGGAAGGCCGTCGGTTCGTCCAGCAGAATGACGGGTGTCTGCTGTGCCAGGGCCTTGGCCACCATGATGCGGCCGCGCTCGCCGTCGCTCAGGTCGGCCACGCGGCGGTCGGCCAGTGCCGAGGCGGCGGTGACGTCGAACGCCTCGGCCACAATTTCGCGGTCGGCCGCCGACAGCCTGCCGCCGAACCCCGTGTAGGGCATCCGGCCCATGCTTACGACGTCGCGGGCCGTGAGGGCGTCCGACTCGGGCCGCGCGGTGAGCACCACGGCCACCGTCTGCGCCAGCGTACGCGGCGTGTAGTCGCGCAAGGGCCGCCCCATCCACGCCACTTCGCCCGCTATCGGCGGCTGCAGGCCGGCCAGCGTGCGCAGCAAGGTGCTTTTGCCCGTTCCGTTCGGGCCTACGAGTGCCGTCAGCGAGGCACGCGGCAGTGTGCCGCACAGGTCTTGCGACACCGCACGGCGTTTTCCGCCGGAGCGATAGCCCGTCGAGAGGTGCCGGATATGGAGTACGTTTTCTTTCACGCTGCAAAGGTACTTCCTTTTTGCGATACCGCCAAGCCGGCCGCCTGTGTCACTTTTTTTCAGAATATGCGCAAAGCGGCGGGTGCGTGTTCCGTTTTTTTCTTAACTTTGCCTCGTATAAATTAATGTACGATTAAGCATTTCATAAACAGACATAACAATGAGCGAACAACTGAAGAAAGTCAAGCAACTCGTGGAACTCCGTCAGAAAGCACGTCTTGGCGGAGGCGAGAAGGCTATTGAGAAACAGCATGCCAAGGGAAAGGCCACGGCACGCGAGCGTATCGACTTGCTGCTGGACAAGAACTCGTTCGAAGAAATGGACATGTTCAAACTGCACCGCTGCCACAACTTCGGAATGGAGAAGAAGCAGTATCTGGGCGACGGCGTGGTTTGCGGCAGCGGTACGATTAACGGCCGTCTGGTATATGTATTCGCACAGGACTTCACGGTAAACGGCGGCTCCCTGTCCGAAACGATGGCCGAGAAGATATGTAAGGTAATGGACCAGAGCATGAAGATGGGCGCACCCTGCATCGGACTCAACGATTCCGGCGGCGCGCGCATACAGGAAGGCATCAACGCCCTCGCAGGCTTCGGCAACATCTTCCAGCGCAACATTGAAGCCAGCGGAGTCGTGCCGCAAATCAGCGGCATCTGCGGACCCTGTGCCGGCGGAGCCGTATACAGTCCCGCCTTGACCGACTTTGTCGTCATGCTGGAAGGTATCAGCTACATGTTCCTTACCGGCCCGAAAGTGGTTAAGACCGTGACGGGCGAGGACGTGAGCCAGGAAGACCTCGGCGGCGCGGGCGTACACTCCTCCAAGAGCGGTGTGTGTCATTTTACCGCCAAGACTGAGGAAGAGTTTGCCGCACTTATCCGCCGCTTGCTCGGATATATTCCCCAGAACAACATGGAACGCGCGCCGCGCGTTGCCTGCAACGACCCCATAGACCGTAAGGAAGACAGCCTTAACGAGATTATACCCGACAATCCCAATATGGCTTATGACATGTACAAGGTCATCGGCGCGGTCGTAGATAACGGAGAGTTCCTCGAAGTCCAGCGTGATTTCGCGCGCAACATAATCATAGGCTTTGCCCGCTTCAATGGTCAGAGCGTCGGTATCGTGGCTAATCAGCCCAGTGTCTATGCCGGTGTGCTCGACTGCAACGCTTCGCGCAAGGCAGCCCGTTTCGTGCGCTTCTGCGACTGCTTCAACATTCCCATTGTAAGCCTTGTGGACGTTCCGGGATTCCTGCCCGGTACGGGTCAGGAGTATAATGCGGTCATCAGTCACGGAGCAAAGCTGCTCTATGCCTATGGCGAGGCCACCGTGCCCAAGGTAACGGTAACTTTGCGCAAGAGCTACGGCGGCAGTCATATTGTGATGGGTTGCAAGCAACTTAAGGCTGATTTGAACTATGCCTGGCCTTCGGCCGAGATTGCCGTAATGGGTGCCGGCGGAGCCGTGGCTATTCTCAGCGCAAAGGAGGCCAAGGAGAAGGAAGACCCGAAGGCGTTCCTCGCAGAGAAGGAAAAGGAGTACAACGACCTGTTCACGAACCCCTACAAGGCGGCCGAGTACGGCTATGTGGACGATGTCATCGAACCGCGCAACACCCGCTTCCGCATTTGCCGCGCCTTGGCGCAACTGGAAAACAAGCGCGAAGCCCGGCCCGCCAAGAAACACGGCAATGTGCCCCTCTAAAAAGAACCGGGTGGCTGTAACGAACGGCTACACCTATATATATAAGATCGTATGAAGACTTTCAAGTATAATCTGAACGGGCAAACGCTCTGTATCCGCCTTGACGAAAAGCAGGGAACCATTGCCGACCTGCTCGTGAACGGCGAACATCCGTCTGTGACCGACGAAGACATGCCTGCTTATGCGGCTGTCATCGCGTTGGCCCTCATCGAGTACGAAGTGGAAGTGGTGCACGACGAGGAACCGGGCGTCATCACGCTCGCACCGCAAAGCAGCGAATGGGCAAATCCCTCGCAACTCATTTCATCATTATGAAACGTGCGCCGGAGTGCCTGAAACGCGCGCCGGCAACGCAGTAACCGATACTTAACCATAACGAACAAAATGAAACAATACAAATACAAAATCAACGGTGCGCAGTACGACGTGACTATCGACGGCATCGTGGGAAAAACCGCCAAGGTCGAGGTGAACGGCATTCCTTTCGAGGTTGAGATGCAAGGTTCCTCGCTGGTGGAAGAGGACCTTCCCGTAATGGTGGCCGACAACAACACGCCCGCACCCGCGGCACCCGCACAGGAAATCGCACCGGCCGCAGCACCGGCCGCCGGTCCCGGAGCGGGAACGCCCGTCAAGGCTCCCCTGCCCGGCGTGGTGACGAAGATACCCGTGAGCGTGGGACAGGCTGTCAGGAAGGGAGACACCGTGCTCATACTGGAAGCCATGAAAATGGAGAACAATATCACCGCCGAGTGCGACGGAACGGTTACGGGAATATGCGTAGCCGCCGGCGACAGCGTGATGGAAGGCACCACATTGCTTACCGTAGGCTGAAGCCCGCACCCGTAAAGCCCTTTCCCGCGGGGGAATGCGGCGCAATCCGAACCTATACGACCGTTTGCTGTTGTCAGTATTTCCTGTCACGGCAGACGGTCGTTCCTTTGCGGCCCTTACCGCGCTTTTCCCCTGCTTTTTCCGTACATTCTGCATGGAAAATCGTAACTTTGCCCCTGTAAAAAACGGATTATGGAGCAGAAGGAAAGTTTTAATGTATTGGGAGAGCAACCCGTAGGCCGTTTGCTGATGCACTATGCCATACCTGCGATTGTGGCTATGACGGCTTCTTCCGTCTACAACATCATAGACGGCATTTTTATAGGTCAGGGTGTCGGAAAGGAAGCCATCATGGGGCTGGCGCTCACGGGCCCCGTCATGTCGCTCACGGCGGCATTCGGCGCCATGGTCGGTGTAGGCGCGTCCACCCTCATGTCCGTGCGCCTCGGGCAGAAGGATTACGCCACGGCACGCCACATTCTCGGCAACGTTGTCATCATGAACGTCGTCATGGGTCTGTCTTTGGGACTCATATTGCAGTTGTTCCTTGTACCGATTCTGCGTTTCTTCGGAGCAAGCGACGCCACGTTGCCCCATGCCCATGCCTTTATGACCGTTATCCTGGCCGGCAACGTTGTGACCCACCTCTATCTGGGCCTGAATGCCCTGTTGCGTTCCACCAACCGTCCGATGAAGGCCATGTATGCCACATTCGGGACGGTCGCGCTCAATTGTATTTTCGCCCCCGTCTTCATCTTCGTGCTCGGGTGGGGCATCCGCGGCGCGGCAGCCGCCACCGTGCTGGCGCAAAGCTGTATGCTCGTATGGCAGTTGCGCCTGTTTTCCAATCCTGACGACTTCATACACTTCAGTCGCGACATCATGCACCTGCGCGGCCGCATCGTGCGCGAGTCCCTCCTCATAGGTCTGCCGCCGTTCCTCATCAATCTGTGTGCCTGTCTGGTGGCGGTCATCGTCACACGCAGCATGACGCAGTACGGAGGCGACGTCGCCGTCGGCGCGTTCGGCATCACCAACCGCCTGGCCCTGCTGGTCGTCATGATTGTCATCGGTCTGAACCAAGGTATGCAGCCGATAGCGGGCTACAACTATGGCGCGCGCAAGTACGACCGCCTCATCTCCGTGCTGAAGAAGGCCGTTGTCGCGGCCACGTGCATCACTACGGCGGGCTTCCTCGCCGGCATGTTCTTCGCGCGGCCGTGTGTTTCCGTGTTTGCCAAGGACGCGCCCGAACTGATTGACGAGGCGGCGCGCGGACTGCGGCTCGTGGTCCTCTGTTTCCCCCTCATCGGTATGCAAATCGTATCGACCGCCTTCTTCCAGAGCATCGGAATGCCGGGCAAGAGCATCTTCCTCTCGCTCACGCGCCAGCTGTTTTTCCTGCTGCCTGCGCTGCTCATCCTTCCCCACCTGTTCGACAATGCCGTGACGGGCGTATGGTGCGCCATGCCCGTTTCCGACGCTGCGGCCGCCGTGGTGTCGGCCGTCATGTTGCTGGTGCATGTGCGCAAGTTCAGACAACGTGCGGCCGAGACGCTCTGAGGAAAAACTCCCTGCGCTCCGGTCGCAGACACGCGGCGGGGCGGCCGACCGGACCGGCCGTGACGGAGCAATACAACAAGAAGAATAAGAAAATATATGCGATATGGAAAATTTCGTCATCAACATCGGGCGTCAGCTCGGCAGCGGAGGCCGCGCCATCGGCCACATCCTGGCGCGCGACCTGGGCATAGCCTATTATGACAAGGAGATTCTCGAGCTGGCCGCCAAGGAAAGCGGATTCTGCACGGAAGTCTTCGAGCGCAGCGACGAGCATAAGACATTCTTCCGTTCCGTCTTCGGCAATATCGTGCCCTTCTTCGGCAGCGGGAGCGACTTCTACAACAACCAGCTCAGCGAGGAAAGCCTGTTCCGCCTGCAGAGCGAGGCCATTTGCAAGGCGGCCGAGGAGCGGTCGTGCATCTTCATCGGCCGTTGTGCCGACTACGTGCTGCGCAACCACCCGCGCTGCGTGAATGTCTTCGTCTCCGCCGACCCTGCCGACCGCATAGACCGCATCTGCAAGGCGCGCGGCATAGACGGGAAGGCCGCCCGGCGCGTCATGGAGCAGGGCGACGCCAAGCGGGCGGAGTTCTACAACTTCTACAGTCCCTCGCGGTGGGGCGCAGCCGCCACCTACCACCTCTGCATCAACTCCAGCGTGCTGGGCATCGAGCAGACAGCCGCGTTCATCAGGTATTTCGTGGAACAGAAGCTCAACCTGACCGCCCGATGAAAAGGATTGGCCTGCTGTCCGATACGCATGGATACTGGGACGACCGTTACGCGAAGTACTTTGCCGAGTGCGATGAAATCTGGCACGCGGGCGACATCGGCACGCTCGAGTTGGCGGAGCGGCTGGCCGACTTGAAACCCTTGCGGGCCGTATGCGGAAACTGCGACGGCGGCGACTTGCGCCGCATGTATCCGCAGACGCTCCGCTTCCGCTGCGAGGAGGCCGACGTGCTCATCAAGCATATCGGCGGCTATCCCGGCAATTACGACCGCAGCATACAGGGGCAGCTCTTCGTGCGTCCGCCCAAGCTCTTCATTTCCGGCCATTCACATATACTGAAAGTGCTCTACGACCGCAGTCTGGGCCTTCTGCACATCAATCCCGGCGCGGCCGGCCTGCAGGGATGGCACAAGGTGCGCACGCTCGTGCGCCTCAGTGTGGACGGCGCGGACTTCAAGGACCTTGAAGTCATTGAACTGAAGTGAGGCTGCCTTTGCCTGAGCATTGGTCCGCGGCAATTTTAACACAATTTGCTTTTCGGCGAAAAATGTTGTATCTTTGTGGTACAGAAAATAGGGAAGGCGGTCGCGTACCGCCTTTTTTCGTGTAAATAAACCCCTTATGGGCCGATTTACATGCACATGTAGAAAATTTTAGAAGCAGCCTGTGCAAAAATACATGCCTTCTATTTTGAAACGGAAGCCTTCCGCGCGCGAAAAGATGCCTTCCAAAGGCTCGCAGGCCCTTTCTGTTTACATTTATTTACGTAACGGGAGTTAAAAATGTTAATGTCGGTCGGCGGCACAAGGGGCTTTCGTCCGGCCGTCAGGCGGCTGCTCAGCGTTTGACCGCGGTGCGCCATTTCCCGATGTCGGGCACGCCGAGCGTGACGGGCGTGTAGTCGCGGCTTTCGTTGCCATAGGCGTCGATGGCCGTAACGATGTAGCGGCTGTATAGCGATGCGGGCAGCGCGGGCACGTGGCGCAGGCTCGTTTCCTTCAGTCCGAGCGCCACGGGCAGGGCCTGTTCCGTGCCGTCGGGGGCTTCCTGCATCCGGTAGACGTTGTAGCGCACGGGCACTTCGGGACGGTCGTCCGTTACGGCCTGCCACGTCAGCACCACCGCCATGCCGTCGCGCGCAATCCGCACTTCGGGAGCGGCGGGCGGCACGCTGTCCGCCCAGGTCATGGCGGGGACAAGCGCGGGCCGCCGGTAGAAGTCGTTGGCCACGAAGTCGTAAAGTTCTTTCACGTTGTCGGTGAAGAAACGCGAGCGGAAAAAGGCGGCTCCCCCCATGCCCGTGTCGCGCAGGAAGTGCAGCTGGCGGCTGATGACGCCGAGGTCCCAGTTCTTTTCCCGCGGGCTGAGAAAGTATATCCCCAGTCCCGGAACGACCGGCCGCCCGGCGGCGTTCTCCTGCCAGTCGAGGGCGAAGGGATAGAAGTGCCTGCCGTCGAAGTACATCATGGGGAAGAGCATGTCCATCCAGCCGTTGCGCAACCATCCCTGCGCGTCCTGGAAGACGGCGTCGCGGGCATTCCATCCGTAGCTGCTCTGCCGGGGCAGGTCGGCGTATTTCCCGACGGGCGAACAGCTCACCTTCACCCACGGGCGCACGGCCTTGACGGCCGCGGATACCTTCTGCACGCAGCGGTCCACGTTCCCGCGTCGCCAGTCGGCCATGTTCCGGCCTTTTCCATAGCGGCGGTAGGTGCGGGTGTCGTTCCAGGGGATGCCCTGTTCGGGATAGCGCACGTAGTCGAGGTGGATGCCGTCCACGTCATAGGCGCGCACAATCTCTTCGCAGATGTCGGCCAGATAGTCCGCCGTGCCCGGCACGCCCGGGTCCATCATCCAGCGGTCGCCGCAGCGCACACACAGGTCGGGACGGCGGCGGGGCAACGCCTTTGCGCCGAGGCGGCGTTCCGATGCCACCGTACAGATGGGAAAAGCCACCACCCAGGCGTGCAGTTCCATGCCGCGGCGGTGACATTCGTCCGTGACGAAGCGCAGCGGGTCGTATCCGGGAGCCTTTCCCGGCGTGCCCGTGAACACCTCGTCCCAGGGTTCGAGCACCGAGGCGTAGGCCGTGGTCGAGCGGATGCGGGCCTGGAACAACACCGTGTTGATTCCTGCCGCCTGCAGGCGGTCCAGTATTCCGCAGAGCTCGCGCCGCTGTTCCTCGGCGGCGGCCGGTGTCGTTGCGGGGCGGCTTGGCCAATCCAGTCCGCTGAGTGTGGTGAGCCAGACGGCACGTACCTCGCGCGGCAACAGGGTTTCGTCCGCCGCAGCCGCAGCCCTTGCCGTCGGGATGCAGGCCGGCAGGCACAATGCCGCCGTCAGGGCGATGCTTCGCAGCAGGTGGAAGGTCCTTCTCATGGGGAGTCAGTGTTTAAGTTTCTTGTACAAGTCGTTCAGTGCCGTGCGCGGAAAACCGAGCCGCACGGCCGTGTCCAGGTCCTTGCGGGCCGCTCCTTTCAGGTCGAGGCGCAGCAGTACGCGGGCGCGGCCTGCGTAGGCCTGGGCGTCGTCCGGACGCAGCCGGATGGCTTCGTCGTAGTCCGAGCGGGCGGGGACGTCCATCGACAGGCGTTCCTCCACGCCGGCGCGGGCCATCAGTGCGTCATAGTTCCGCGGGTGCGCCGCCAGGAACAGGTTCAGGCGGTTCAGGGCCTCGTTCGGTTGTCCCAGGTCCTCGAACAGGCAGGCCAGCAACAGGCTTGCGTTTTCGTTCTCGGGTTCTTCCCGTAAAATCTCCTCTAAGTCGCGCCGCGCCGCCGCGGGTTGTCGGTTGCGGGTATGGACTGCCGAGCGCAGGAACAGTGTCCGCACGCGCAGGTCGTCGGGCAGTGTGTCCGCCAGCAGGGCCTCGCAATCGGACAAGGCGGCCGGCAGGTTTCCGCCCTCATACAGGCAGACGGCCCGGCCGTATCGGGCGTCGCGGGCCGCAGCGTTTTGCTTCAAGGCTGCGGAAAATTGGTCGTATGCCTCGCGGCGGTCGTTCCGGGTCAGGGCAATCTGTCCCAGGTAGTAGTGTACGATGTGGTTGCCCGGGGCTTCGGGCCGCGCCTTGAGGGCCGCGCGGAAGCGTCGTTCGGCTTCGGCCGTCGAATCGGCATATAGTGCGTTCAGGGCCCGTGTCAGGTGGTCGATGTAGGCCAGGGAGTCGCGCCGCTGCCGCTCCCGGATGCCGCTCTCCTCGCGGTAGTCGTCGATGGTCTTGGCCCGCACGCCGCCACTTTTGAGGTCGATGACCGTTTGTGCGCGGCCGGGCAGTGTCAGGCTCGCGATGAGGACAATCAGAAACAGGATGCGTGGCATGGATGTGGCTTTTTTAGTTTCCTATCCGGAAATAAATGGTGTCGCTGCGCGTGATGCCGACCCCGTTGCGGGCGAAAGGCACCATGAAATAGCGTCCCGGTTCGAGCGGCCGCGTCGTAGCGTGGAACAGGTCGGTCTCGTCGGTCGATTCCACCTCGATGCGCAGCGTGTCGTTGCCGTAATTGAAGCCCCGCTTGAGGATGTCGCTGTTTACCGACGTGAGAATGCGGCCGGTCATGAGGCAGACGTTGCCTTCGACCGTGGCCGATACGCTTTCGAGGGTTGGCGGGAAGGGTTGTTCGCCGGAACGGTCCACGGGATTGCAGGCCGTGAGGGCGAGAAGGCCGGTGACGGCCGCGACAAGCGGGAGAGCGGCGCGCAGGCGGCGGAGAGTATGAAGAAAGAGGTTCATGGTCAAGTGTTTTACAAATTAAAGGACCTTTATCCGCAGGACGCGGCGTGTGGTCTCGGTGATGGCGGCGCGGCGGTCGGGCCTGCGGCCCACCATCCACAGGATGCCTTCGCTGTCGCACAGGACACGCGCGCCGAGCCGGTCGATGCGCGAGCAGTGCAGGTCGGTCAGGAAGTCGCTCACGAGTTTCGTGCCGCGCATCCCGTAGGGGGCGAAGCGGTCGCCGGGGGCTGCGCTGCGGCAGGTGAGGGGCGATGTGATGCGGTCGGCATCCAGGCACGCGGTGGCGGCATCGCGGGGGATGCAGCCCAGTTCCGCGCGCGGCAACAAGTCCGCTTCGAACTGCGTGCCGTCGGGCAGGACGGTACGGCCGGGCACTCCGACCGGCGTGGCGGGGAGCGGGACGGGACGGGGACGGACTTCGAGCCGCCCGCGGTGCACCACGGCCACATGGGCGTGGGCTTCGTAGAGGGCACCGCTGCGTCGTCCGCCCGTGGCGGCGATGTCGGCGACCGTAGCCGGCGTGAAACCGTAGGGACGCAGCAGTTCGTAAATCAGGGTAGGCGTGACACGGACATTGCCCTGCGGGGTGGGGATGTCGGTGCCGGGCAAAGGCAGGTTTATACCGCCGGGGACGTGCTCCAGCCCGGCGCGCAGGCTTTCGACGGCGTAGTCAAGGAGTTGTCCGGCCTCGGACAGGCGGACGGCGGTGGCGGCCAGTGTTTCGTCGGCCGAAGGGTTGAGGCGGCGCAACAGGGGCAGCAGCTCGTGACGCACCAGATTGCGCTTGTACGCCGTGTCGGCGTTGGTGCTGTCCGTCACGTAGTCTTGTCCGCGTGCGGCCAGGAAGTCGGTAAGCTCCTGCCGCGAAGTTCCGAGCAGCGGCCGGACGATGCGTCCGTTCGTGCCGCGCATTCCGGTCAGGCCGCGCAGCCCGCTTCCCCGCAGGAGGTTGAGCAGGAGGGTCTCCGCATTGTCGTCGCGATGATGGGCCACGGCGACCGCGGCACAGGAGTATTCGTCCGCAAGCGGCACGAACCAGCCGTAACGCAGGCGGCGTGCGGCCATTTCTATGCTTTCGCCGGTGCGTGACGCCTCGCCGCGGGTGTCGAAGTGTGTCACGTGCAAGGGTATGCCGAGCCTGTCGCAGAGCCGGCGGCAGAAATTCTCGTCGCGGTCGCTTTCGCTGCCGCGCAGCTCGAAGTTGCAATGCGCGGCCCTCAGCTCATACCCCATTTCGTGCAGGATGAGCAACAGCGCCACGGAATCCGCACCGCCGCTCAGGGCGACGAGCAGGCGTGACGGCGGGAGGGGAAGTCCCTGCCGTACGACGGTTTCGGATATGCGGCGGATGAGGTCCATGGAGTGACGGTGAATGGGTGGGAACGGGCGGCCGGCGACGTGTTGTCAGTAGGAAGCCGTGGCGGGAATGCCTTCGGCCTCGACCATCGCCACGATGCGGTCGAGTTCGGCGTGCGTGGCTTTCAGCAGGCCGCGGGCCGGTGTCTCGCGGTCGATGGTATAAATCATGACCTGTCGGGGACGGATGCGCCGCAAGGCTTCAATCCACGGCAGGACGTAGGCGTCGGACGTATTGTCCACGTCGTGGCCTTCGGTGTCCGTACCTTTCATGAAGATGGTCTGCACAATCACGTGTCCCTCGAAGGCGCAGAGGTCGCGCACGATGCGTTCCACGTCGTAGGAGGCTGCGGGCCGGTTCACGCGGGCGATATATGCGGCGTCCACCGTGTCGAGTTTCTGGATATTGTTGTCCACGCGCAGAAGTGCGTCGCGCACCTCGGGGCGGGCGGCAAAGGTGGCGTTGCTCAGAACGCTGATGCCGGCGTGCGGACAATAGCGGTCGCGCAGCCGGATGGTATCGTCGATGATGGCGGCGAAGTCATGGTGCGACGTAGGCTCGCCGTTGCCGGCAAAAGTCAGGACGTCGGGCAACTCGCCGGCGGCCTGCATCCCGATGAGCCTGTCCTCGAGGGCCGCACGTACTTCTTCGCGGCTCGGGCGTGGCTTCGAGGGCCGTCTTTCTCCGTTGAAGCCGCACTCGCAATAGATGCAGTCGAACGTACATGCCTTGCCGTCGGCCGGCAGCAGGTTGATGCCGAGAGAAAGGCCCAGGCGGCGGCTGCGTACCGGGCCGAAAACGGGAGAGGGATAGAGGATGGTTGCCATGGTCTTGCTTTTTGGCGGGCACAGGTGCCCATATAGTTTTGGCAAAGGTACAAAAAAATATCCCAAATCGGTCATTATACTTTTGTCCGTATTGTTTCTTTTTCCCAGCCATATTTTTTCACGGGCGGGCGCAGGCATAGCGGGCTATGTCAAGCACGGACGGGGAAAAAGATGACGGGAAAAAGGAATAAGACGGCAAAAGAGCCATATCGGGCAAACTTATCGGCGGTCTAATGACCGATTTGGGATTATCAGAAATCGGCGGATACGTGTGCAAGGACCTCATTTGCGTTCTCCCGGAACGGAAAAAAAGATGGCTGCGTGCGGCATGAAAATTCCTACATGCGGCCCGGATTTTCCTATGTGTACATGTAGGAAAAACTACATGTGCATGTAGTCCGCCGTAGATGGCATGTAGGAAGAACTACATGCCATGTAAGTAAACTTCTCTCTATGAAAGGTTTACAAAGGTGCTGTTTGGCGTGTTCCGAGATGGTGCGGAAATCAAAAAAGCGTCCGCCCGGTTTGTGCCGGACGGACGCTTGGGGAATGTTTGTCAGGGCGAATTTATTTCACCATTACTTTCTGTCCGTCGATGATGTATACTCCGCGGCCGGAGATGCCGTTGAGGCGACGGCCGGACAGGTCATAGATTTTTCCTGTTGCCTTCTCGCTCTCGACACCCGTAATGCCGGTCGAAGGATCTACGGTCATGATGATTTTTACCGTGAGGTTCTTGCCGACAGCAGCGAGGTCGGTTCCGCCGCCCTGTATCTCCTTCAGAATATAATCCTTGACGGCGGGAACAGTCAGCGTGTAGGTGCTTCCGGCCTTGACCAGCTCGTTCGTTTCGGGGGCCAGAACGTTGTCTTCCATATCGACAACCTGGATTTTCACGTTGAAATAAAGGTCTGCCACGTATTCGTAGACGACGTACGGGTGTCCCGGTGCGTTCCAGCCCACGAGATTTCCGTTGGCCACACCGTCCCAGCACACATTGTTCGAACCTTTTATCTGCCAGCTGCCGTCCGGGTTCTTCGAGAAGGTGAATACGCCGCCGTTGTCGGTGAGGGTGACGGGCGTGTTCTGCGTGCTAAGCAAGGGTACGTAGGCATTCCATGCGGTGTTCTTCACCTTGAAGCCCGAGCCGGAAGTCTCCAGCGTCCATGTGGATGCCGGGGTGGCGCCTTCGGCCTTGGCGACACGGTTTATCTGCTTGCTGCTTGTGGCGGAGCGGAAGCCGCGTCGGCCGCCGTTGTCGGCGTCCGAGTTGTCGTAGATGAGGTATGATTTTCCCGACTCCAGGTTTGAAACAGCCTGACCGAGCTCTTTCACGCCGTTATAGGCATCGTGCTCGTAAGTGGCAAGGATTACCGCATCGGCTTCGGGGGCGAAAGAAGAACCGTCTTCGTGGTCGGAACTGACGAATGTGCAGTAATCTAACTCAGGCAGGCTGACCGTAAAATTTTCGCCTACGGGGCAGTTCTTTTCTTCACTGAAAAGGATGGCTCCATACTGGTCGCGGCATACGGTCGTTACGGCATAGGCCGAGCGTTTGTAGGTTACGTTCACGGTGGTGTCGTCCGCTTTCTCGGCACTGACTTTTACCATGTTCTTGAACTCGGGACAAACGGCCGTGATGTCTTCCTCGCCGACGGGGACGCCGCGTACGAGCGTGCCTAAGGCATTTCCGTCCTCGTCCTTGCAGACATAGGTGACGGCACGTACTTCCTGGATGTTCCAGGCTGCGCCGACGAAGCGCAAAGCGTTGGTGTTGTCCACCGAAGAGCCGGAGGAGATGATGCCGGGCAGGTTGTTGGAAGTAGTAGGTACGGGGTAGAGGTTCTTACCGGCGATGCTCACCGTGAAATCGTGGGTTTCCTCGTTCGGGGCAATGGTGATGTCTACCGCAGGTGCGCCTATCGTGACAGGATAACCGATACGGCCGTTCCTGCCCTGGGCTGCGGCGATGCTGCGTCCCGTCGTGGCGTTCGTGAGCTGCACGTTCTGCGACTTGTCGGCGTTGAGGCTGCTCTTGGTTACGGTCCATACGTTGTTACCCCAGATGTCGGTCGTCTGTCCTGCATGTGCGGCTTTTCCGTCATCGGCGATGGTGATGCCTTCGAAGCCTTCCACGGAGTTGGTGAAGGTGTAAGTCTTTCCTTCCTCAAGGTAATTGAATTCGGGATATACGATGGAAGCGCCATCGATGGACTGTGCCGACCACAGGCCGCCGTTGCCGTCGGAGGGGTTGTTGTAAATATTGACGGAATAGCCTTGTCCACCCATCGAAGCGTTCATCCAGAGGTTCGTAGTCTTGTCGCTGCGGATGGAATAATAGTAGGAACCGTCCGCAAGGCCGTAACCGTTGTCACCAAGTACGAAGTTGTAGTGCTTGGCGGCAGTGTCGTAGTCCCAGCGTCCGGCAGTCGAAGTCGCAGTGGGGTCGGGCTTCACCGAACCTTCGGGCTGCGCCTTGCAGACCAGGGCATAGTGTCCCGGATTGGCCTCGTCTTCCTCGAAACTCCAGAGCTGCCAGTCGTAGGCTGCGTCATCGGCGGCCACAGGCTTGGCTGTCCACAGACGGTTGGCCTGTGCATTTTTTCCGGCATAGGTCGTGATGAGCGGAGAGCCTTCGCGAAGCAGTTCCATGCAGCTTCCGGAGCGTGTGGCGTCCGAGCCGGCGCGCGTCACGAGGCGGTAGTAATACTTGCGGGTGGCGGTCGAGACGTTCGGCATTACTTTTGTCGTCTCGCCGGTGGAACTTCCTAAGTAGAAGTGGCGGCAGTAGTTGTAGTTGTTGTAGTTCAGCAGCGTGCTGTCCTTGGTCATGCGCACCTGGAAGTCGTCGAAGTTCTTGTCGGCCTGCTGGGTCCATCCCGCTTCGGCGATGGCAATCAGACGGGGCAGGGCCAAGTATTCCATATAAGTACGGTCGGAGACGTGCTCTGTCCAGAAAGTACCCTGTACGCCCGTGTAGTGCTTGGCCAGTTCGGCAGAGATGTTTGCCGGAACGGGCACACGGTTGTAAGTGGCGCGTACGTTGTCCGAACCGTCACCGGCTCCGGGAGGATCGTTCGGGTCTTGCTTGCGGTTGATATAGTACGGGCCCCACGGAGTATAGACATTGTCCAGACCAAGTTCGGCAGCCTTGCGCGCACCGGCGTCGGCGGTGCCCACGGTCCAGGCGAAGACAAGCGCGTCAAGGTCCTGGATGAGTTTGGTATCGGCTCCCTCTTCCGAGATGGCCTCGTTCCATACGATGACCTTGCGGCCGTTGTCCTTGATGTGCGTACCTACTTCCTTGATGAAGTGGGATTGCAGCTGGCGATAGCTGGTCAGGCCCAACTCTCTGTAGCGTGCCTGGCACTCGGCGTTGTTCTGCCAGGCCGAGGTCGGGCATTCGTCACCGCCGATATGTATATAGTCGTAGGGGAAGATGTCCATGATTTCGGTCAGGATGTCCTTGGCGAACTGCACGGCAGCGGGGTTGGCCACGTTAAGCACGTCGGAGGAGATACCGCCGTCGTCCCAGATGGTGTGAGTGCCCTCGGGCGTGCAACTGTATTCGGGATAGGATGCCATGGCTGCCACGAAGTGACCCGGCATGTCTATTTCGGGAATGATTTCGATATGGCGTTCCTTGGCGTAGGCCACGACTTCGCGGAGCTGTTCCTGCGTGTAGAAGTAAGGGCCATAGGGCTTGTTAATCCAGTACTGGCCGAGTTTCATGTCGGTGAAGCGGGAATTGGGCGCTATGCTGCCGACTTCGGTCAGTTTCGGGTATTTCTTGATTTCCACGCGCCATCCCTGGTCATCGCTCAGGTGCCAGTGGAAGCGGTTCATCTTGTAATAGGACATGACGTCCAGCATACGTTTCACGTCCTCCACGGTAAAGAAGTGGCGCGCCACGTCGAGCATGAATCCGCGGTATCCGAAGCGCGGCTGGTCGGTGATGCTGACGACGGGCAGGGCATATTTGGTGACCGTTGCGTCCGCTACGCCGGCCATGACGTTGGCCGGAAGAATCTTCTTCACGGTCTGGAAGGCGAAGTACAGGCCTGCCGGTGTGGCAGCCTCGATGACGGCACCGTCGGCCGTGACATTGAGCTTGTAGCCTTCTTCTCCTACGGCCGAGATGTCGGCCGTCCTGACGTCAATCAGGGCATTGTCGGCATTCTGTGCCACGGCCTCGTAACCGGTGGCGGCATTGAAGGCATTGACGAACTTCTGCACTTCGGCGGCCATGTCTTCGGAAACGTTGGCCGTATTGACCGCGAATGTTCGCGGCAACACCAGTTCGCCCGAGCCCACGGTCATTTGTTTGGGCTTGGGGGTAAGGTTTACGAAATCCTGCGCAGTTGCCGCGAAAGGCAGGGCCAGCAACAGGCAAAGCAAGCATAGGAATTTGTTCTTCATAAGCTGAAAAGGTTAATGATTATTTGATTTGTTTGTTTTGTCGCGTAAAGCAACCGCTGCCGCGTTCACAGACGTGCCTGTCACACGGGGCGCGGCTCCGGCATCTGTCGCTGTGTTCCTTATATATATGAACAGGTGAGGCGACATGGCATCCGGTGGTCCGTTCCTGCGGGATACACCTAAGTACGTTACAAAAATACGAAACTATTTGCACTCGTCCAAGAAAACGGCCTCGTTTTGTGTTTTTTGATGTGGCGGGTGGAATTTACGATGTTTTTCACCGGCATTTCTGTCTGCGGATGCGCTTTTAACCGTACCTTTGCAAGTATGATGAGCAATGTGAAGAAAAATTCCCCGCGTGCCTGGTTCCTGGCCGCACGCCCCAAGACGCTGGCCGCGGCCGTCATGCCGGTGTGCGCGGCTTCGGCCCTGGCTTCCGCACATGGTGCGTTCCGCCTTGTCCCGGCGGTTCTCTGTGTCGTTTTCGCCTTGCTGATGCAGGTGGCGGCCAACTTCATCAACGACCTGTTCGACTTCCTGAAAGGTACGGACGGCAACGACCGCCTCGGTCCGGAGAGGGCGTGCGCCCAAGGCTGGATTTCGCCGCGTGCCATGCGTGCCGGCATCGGTGTGACGCTGCTGGCGGCATCGGCCTGCGGTCTGTCGCTGTTGCCCTACGGGGGTGCGGGACTGTTGGCCATAGGTGTGGCGTGCGTGGTCTTTGCTTTTCTTTATACCACGCTGCTCAGCTATTGCGGCATGGGCGATTTGCTGGTGTGGGCCTTTTTCGGCTTTGTCCCGGTGGCGGGCACGTACTACGTGCAGGCGGGCGGTTTCTCCCCCGAGGTGTGGTGGACGGGCGCGGCCTGCGGTCTGGCGGTGGACACGCTGCTGGTGGTGAACAATTACCGCGACCGCGACACGGACACGCGCGCCGGAAAGCGCACGCTCATCGTGACGCTGGGCGGGACATTCGGCAGTCTTTTCTATCTGTTGCAGGGAGTGGCCGCTTACCTGTGCGTGGCGATGTGTGCCCTGTACGGACACCTGTGGACGGCCGTCCTGCCGCTGTTCTACCTGCTGCCGCACTATCTGACGTGGCGCAAGATGACGCGCATCGGGCAGGGCCGCGCGCTGAACCGCGTGCTGGGTTTCACGTCGCGCAACATCCTGACGTTCGGGCTGCTTGTGCTGCTTTCTTTCCTGTTGGAATAAAAAAAGATGAATGGAATAAAAAAGAACGGCCTGCATGTGCCGTTCTTTTTCTTTATGGGGCAGGGCCGCGTGGCGGCTTTATCCTTTGTCGTTTCCGGCCAGCCGGTTGTAGCAGGTGCGGCACAGCGGTTCGTATTCGGCCTGTTCGCCGAGCATCACGCGGCGTTCGTCCGACACCGTGCGGTGGCTGACGTAGGCCAAGCCACCGCATTTCACACAGATGGCATGTACTTTTGTCACCTCCTCGGCAATGGCGCACAGTGCCGGCATAGGCCCGAACGGGACGCCCTTGAAGTCCATGTCGAGCCCGGCTACGATGACACGTTTCCCGTTGTCGGCCAGTTGGTTGCATACGTCCGCTAATCCCTGGTCGAAGAATTGCGCCTCGTCTATGCCCACCACTTCGGCCTCGCCCGACAGCAAGAGGATGGCGGCCGCCGTCTCGACGGGCGTGGATGCTATGGCGTTGCGGTCGTGCGACACGACATCTTCTTCGGAGTAGCGGGTATCGACGGCGGGTTTGTAGATTTCGACGCGCTGATGGGCAATCCGTGCGCGCTTCAGGCGGCGTATCAGTTCTTCCGTCTTGCCCGAGAACATCGAGCCGCAGATGACCTCGATGCGGCCGCGGCGCATTTCGTTTTCTTCGTAGGGTAGCATTTGTGTTTTTCCGTTTTTGTTTTCAGTAAAGGCGGGACAGTGCAGGCTGAATGCAATGAAACTCGTTTCGGATTGCTGAAGCGCCGCCTATCTTTGGGCAAAGATAATCAATCGCGGGCGATTTTTGTGCGTTTGTCCGTTGATATTTTGCGGTTCTTCCATTTGCGGATGCGGTTTGGGGCTTGTCGGGGCGGGGAATTGGAATGTTCGGGGCGGGGGGCGTGTGTGTAGGGACGCGATTCATCGCGTCCGCAGGGGATATTGGGGATTTTATTCGATGTTTCATCGCGTCCGCAGTGGGTATTGGGGATTTTATCCGATGTTTCATCGCGTCCACAGGGGGTATTTGGGATTTTATCCGATGTTTCATCCTTGCGGACGCGATGAATCGCGTCCCTACATGCAGCAATCATATTGCGATTTTGACAGCATTTGCTTTTGGCCGAAAAATGCGCACTCTTTGTGTTGCGCAAGCGCGGAGGACGGCCTGAACCATCCTTTTTTCGTGTTTGCAAGTCTATGATGCGATTTCGTATATGTCATGTACGCGCGACAATCCTATTGCGATTTTAACACAATTTGCTTTTGGCCGAAAAATGTATTATCTTTGTATTGCGCAAGTGCGGAGGACGGCCTGAAACCGTCCTTTTTTCGTGTTTGCAGGTCCGTTTCGGGGAGAAACCGGCCCTATGACGGGATTTCGTACATGCCATGTAGGACGAACTACATGGCATGTAGTGTTTTCCGTCCCTGCATGTGTGGAAAACTACAAGCCATGTACGCCGCACCAAAAGTGTAGAAAAGTTAAAAAAGTTAATGTCGGAATTGACCGGTTGCAGTTCCGCGCGGTGGAAATTACCGCTTTCCCGTGAGAGACGGCGGGGCCGGCGCTCCTCCGTGAGGACAAGGAAACGGGGGACGCCTCCATTGCGGAAGCATCCCCCGTTACCGGTATGCGTGGATGGTGTCAGAAGTTCACCGTTCCGAGATTTCTGTCCACCAGGATGCCGTCTACGGCTTTCAGGTTGAACTTGCCGGCGCGTTTGGCCTTGAACTTGATGACGAACAGTTCGGGGTTGCCCTCGTCGAGCAGGAAGTTGTTGCCCCTGTTCACGAACGTCGGGTAGAGGGACTTCGTGCCGTTGGTGTGCAGTCGGTCGTAGGTGAGGTTCACCATGTCCTTCATTCCGACGAGGTCCACACCTGCGAACTCGAAGTCGTTCACGTCGTAAGGCAGGCCGAAGCTCAGTGCGTTCACGTAGTGCAGGCCTTTGCCCGAAACCTTGATTTCGACCATTTCGCCGGCGGCGAATGTCTTCTTGTTCGGGGTGAGCACGAGCGAGCCGGCCACGTGGTCGTTCGAGTTGCGCACTCCGCCGTCGAGTTCGGTCGTCACGATGGAGATGTCATAGGCGTCGATGAGACCGTTGCCGTTTACGTCGCCGATGCTTACATAGTCGAAGTCGCCGTCCCCCTTGCGCAGACCCGTATAGTTCATGTAGCTGGTCAGGTCGTTCTCGTCGATGCGCTTGTCACGGTTGATGTCGCCCTGCAGGACGCTTTCCGTTCCGGCCACCTTGTAGATGTACATTTCCTTGCCCGAGCCGAAGTTGCCTACGGCCTCGCTGACGCTCATCTTCACGTAGCGTGCCTCGGGATTTCCCTCGAAGGCGAAGGTCTTGGTCGCGCCGTCCTTTGCCCAGACAAAGGGAACGGGGTCGCTCCATGTGCGCTTGTCGGTGCTGTATGCCAGCGTACCCTTCAGCAGCGTGCCGTTGCCGGCGTCTTCGCGCGGGAGATATTCGAGTCTGTCGAGTTTGTTCACGCTGCGCAGGTCGATAATCATGTCAAAGGGTACGGCAGTGCCTTTTCCCCACTTGGTGTGCCAGTTGCTCTTCGGGTCGAAGTCGAACAGCTTGGCGACGGTCTGTCCCGGCTGGTCCTCGCAGGTGACTTGCGCCTTGATGCCCTTCAGCGCGAACTCGAGCGGGTCGCTCTTCGTCGTGGCGACGGCGTCGGTCCATTCGGAACGGCCGTCCTTGTTCACGGCGCGTACCTTGAAGGCGTATTCCTTTTCGGGCACCATGCCGTCGAAGAGCAGTTCGCGGTCACGTATCGTCGAGTAGACCATGCCGTCGTATTCCACTTCATAGTAGTCGGCGTTCGCTACGGCGTCCCACGAGGGCGTGAGCGTGTATGTACCCGTGTTTTCGTCGGTGAAGTGTACCTTCGGGGCGGCCAGTGCGCCCGTGTGGGTGAGGAGACGGTCTGCCGGAGCGTATCCGAAGCCGTCGATTTCCACGGCCAGCGCGTTCTCCTTCACGTCACATTTTCCGATACGTACGATCAGCTGCGGATTTTTCGTGATGACCTGCTTGGCGAAGTCGCTTCCCGGTGTGGCGAAACGGTTGATGTTGGGCGCTTCCACATAGCAATAGACGTTTTCCTTGCCTTCGAGCGCGGCCGCGTCGCTGACTTGGCTCAGTGTCACTTTGCGCTTTCCGATTTTCGCCGTTACCTTCTTCGGCTGCACGGTGGTGTTGATGCGCAGGTCGGTCGTCTTTTCGGCCTCAAAGCCTTCGAAGTCGCCTTCCGTGGGTGCAATTGTGACGGTGAGCTTGTTCTTCTCCACGTTGCTCTCGATGAGTGTGCGCGTGCAGCGTCCGCTCAGGTATTCCTGCGTGTTCCCGTCGTCGTCATACTCGCTGAATGCGGTGTAGCCGTCGGGATAGATTTCGTAGGCGCGGTAGTCCTTGCGTATCTGCGAGGGGTTGTTGTTCGGATGGGTCATGGGGATGATGCTTCCGCTCTTCACGAATACGGGAAGCTTCCACAACGGGGCGTCATAATTGTTGATGATGCATCCGCCCTCGTAGATGTCGCCGTTATAATAGTCTATCCATTTGCCTTCGGGCAGATAGATGCCGTTGCGTATGTCGTTGCCGTCCTTGTCCGCCCGGGTGTCCTGATAAATCGGGGCGACGAGGAAACTCGGTCCGTACATGAACTGGTACTGCGTCTGCGTTCCGAGCGTGTACTCGTTGGGGTATTCGAGGAACATGGCGCGTATCATGGGCTGTCCGTCCACGGCCTCGCGTGCGATGCTGTAGGTGTAGGGCATCAGCTCGGACTTCATTTTCAGATACCAGCGGTTGATGCTGGCGGAAGGCTCGCCGAGCACTTCGGGATACTTGGGGTTGCTGCCCCAGCCGTCCATGTTCAGCTCCATCGGCGTGAAGGTCTTCCACTGGAACTCACGTACGTTCACCGGGACGTTCTTTCCGCCGAAAATGCCGTCCACGTCGCTCGTGATGTTGGGCTGTCCGGAGAGTCCGGAACCGATGAAGGTCGGGATGTGGAAGCGGATGTATTCCCAGTCCCCGCCGGTCTGGTCGCCGCTCCATATTCCGGCGTAGCGTTGCGTGCCGGCCCAGCCGTCCAGCGAGATGATGAACGGACGTGCGTTCGAGCCGTAGTAAGGCATGATTTCGCCGACGTCGGCCACGCCGTTCAGACCGAAGCTGTAGCCCGCGCCGACCCACGCCACGTCGGTCTTGAGGACGCGCACGCCTGCGTCGCGGACCTCCTTCACGATGTCGCGCTGCAACAGGGCCTCGATGCCGGCTTTCGGATGCAGGTCGCTCTGTGTCCAGAGTCCTATCTCGACGCCTTTGGAACGGGCATAGTCGCCGAATTCCTTGAGGTTCTGAATGTTTCCGTCAAGGGTCTCGGTCTGTCCGTAGCCTGCGCCGTAACCGTCGTTGGGCAGGAACCAGCCGAGCGGCATGTCGTGCTTGAAATAGCGGTCTATCGCGGCACGGGCCGAGAACTGGTAGTTGTTTTTCTCTCCGTTCAGGCTTTCCTTGATGCCGCCGTTGTCCTTCTGGCTCTCGTTGTAGCGTTTGCCGTCCTCGTAGAGCATGAAACCGTTTTCGGCTTCGGTCCAGTAGTCACGGTTGTAGGCGTTCAGGTGTCCTTCGTAGAAGCCGAACTTCGGCAGCAGGACGGGATTGCCCGTAAGCTGGTAGAAGTCGTTGAGCAGGGCTACCGCGCCGTCGTTCACCATCAGGAAAACGTCAAGATAGTTCTCCGAGTGCGAAAGCAGCACCTTGCCCTCCTCGGTGGCCCCGAAGTCGTAGCGGCCCGGCTTGAAGGTGTGCCACATCAGGCCGTAGCCTTTCGTACTCCAGTAGAAGGGGGTGGGAGATGCCACTCCGCCGTCCACCCAGTTGTTGGTGTTCTCTATGGCTATGGCCTTGCCGCGATGGGAGAAGCGGCCGTTCTGCACGCCGCCGCCATAGAAGTATTCGTCCGGCCGGGCGGCCAGCGTCAGCGTGCATTGTTTTTCGCCGAGCTCCGCGGGGGCAGTTTCCTTGATTACGGTCTCGCCCGTCTGCAGGTTGGTTACGGTCATCAGGGCCGTGGTGCGGTCGATGCCGATGCGGATTTTCGGGGTGGAGATGGCGATGTTACCGTCTTTCTTCTCCAGTTCCACACCGCCGGTGGCGCGCCGTGCCGAGTTTGTCAGGATTTGTGCCGGCGGATTGGCCTTCGGGTCGCGCATGATGCCTCCCGTGTCGTCGCGGAACAGGCGGAAGATGTTTTCGCCATAGAAGTCGATGGTCATGTGCTTGCCGTCGGCATACACCACCTCTACGGTCGTGGGGTTGATTTTGCGGGCATCGGCAATCTGTACCGCCCGGGCGTGTACGGGATTCAGTCCGATGCGCTGCGCCATGCCCGTCGTGGGGATTGCCGTCAGCGTGAGCGGCAGTGCCAGCGCTACGGCTGCGCAATGTCCGACTACGAATTTTCGGTTTTTCTTCATGATATGATAAAGTGTTGTTTTGGTGTTTTTCTGCTTTGCGGCCCGTTGCGGGGCCGGCCTACTTAATGCGTTCAAAGTTACACAATATTTCGTAATGCGGGTACTTGGCCTGCAAAAACTTTTCTGTTCCTTGCCGCGGTCGTTTTCCTGTTTCCGTCCCGGCGGTCTCCGTCGCCGTTTTTCCGTCGTGCCGGCCGCGGGGCGCGGGGATACGGAAAGCCCCCGGAGCCGTCGGGCTTCGGGGGCGTATCATGGTTGTTGTGCGGACGGGGCTTATTTCGCTTCGGCCTCGGCCTTGATTTTCTCGTTGATGGCGTTGATTTTCTCGGCCAGCAGCCCGAGGTCTTCCTTGAGCCGCTCTATCTTTTTCGCGATTTCGTCGGCGATGCTGTTTCCGGACTTCGACTTGAACGAGAGGAACGTGAGGTTGGTTTCGTAGGTCTGTATTTCCTGTTTCTTTGCCTCGAATGCCGTCATCAGCCGGTTGCGCTCGCGGGTCAGTTCGCTGCCTCCCTTGTCGGCCACGTTCTTCTTGAAGTTCTCAAGGTGGCGGCGTCCGGCGCTGATGTGCAGTTCCTTGTAGATGCGGTCGCAGACTTCGCGGTAGCGCTTGTATATCTTTTCCTTTTTCCTGAAAGGTACGTGCCCGATGGCGTTCCATTGTGCCTGCAGGTCGCGGACCGCCTGCTGCACGTTCTCGGCCTCGTCGGCCAGCAACTGTTCCAGTCCGGCGATGATGGCGTTTTTCTTTTCGAGGTTGGCTTCTTCCTCCTCGCGCTGGCCGGATGTGGCCTCGTTTTTCTTTTCGAAGAAATGGTTGCAGGCTTCGTTGAACCGTTTCCAGATGCTTTCGGACACCTTGTGCGCCACGGGGCCTATCGTCTTCCACTCCTTCTGCAGGGCGACGAGCTTGTTGGCGGTAGCCTGCCAGTCGGTGCTGTCCTTGAGTGCCTCGGCCTTTTCGCAGAGTGCGGTCTTGGCGGCCAGGTTGGCGGCGAAGGTCTCGCGGGTGGCCTTGAAGTATTCCGTCTTGGCGGTGAAGAACTTGTCACATGCCGTGCGGAAACGCTCGAATATCTTGGCGTTCATCTTTTTCGGCGTGAAACCGATGGTTTTCCACTCGCTCTGGATTTCCAGCACCTGCTTGGTCGTGTTGTCCCAGTCGGCGAATGTTTTCAGACCTTCGGTGGAGACGGCTTCGACCTTTTCGCAGAGTTCTGTCTTCTTCTGCAGGTTTTCCTCCTCGCGGGCTTTCAGACCTTCGAAGTGCTCCTGGTGGCGCTTGTTCACCACGGTGGAGGCTTCCTTGAAGCGTGTCCAGATTTCTTCGCGCAGCTCTTTGGCCACGGGGCCCGTCTCGCGGAATTCCTGGTGCAGTTTCTGGAGCTGGTGGAAAGCCGATACGGGGTCTTCCACCCGGGCCAGGCTTTCGGCGGCCTCGCACAGGCGTGTCTTGGTCTCCAGGTTCTTCTTGAAGTCGTAGGCGCGGAACTCGTGGTTGAGGCGCAGCTGGTCGTAGAATTGCTCTACGTAGAGCTGGAAGTTCTTCCACAGCTCCGTGGCCCTTTCTGCGGGCACGAGTTTTATTTCTTTCCAGTCGGCCTGCAGTTGTTTGATTTCGTTGTAGTGTTTGTCGGCGTCGTCGGGCGAGGCTGACATTTCCTTGATGCGTTCTATGATGGCCAGCTTCTTCTCCAGGTTTTCCTGCTTCTCTTTTTCGAGGGCTTCGGCGGCCTGTGCGCGCATTTCCCTGATGCGTGCCATCTGCGCCTTGAACTCCTCCTCGTCGCTGTCGGGCGCGGGGATGAATGCCTCGGGCGCTCCGCCGGCCTGTATGAAGGCTTCGCGTGCGGCGGCCGCTTCGGTATTGTGGATTTTGTAGTAAGCCTGTTTGAGCTGTTCCGTCTCGGCACGGTCGGCCTGTGCGCCCGAGGCCACGATTTCCTTCAGCATTTCGATGACTTCGGCCTTTGTGGTGGGCTGCTTGCGCGTCTCGGCCGGTGCTTCGGGGGCTTCGGCGCTCATGGCCGGCGTGTTGGTCTCTTCCGGCTGCGTTCCGGTTTCCTGCAGTCCGTTCCCGGTGTTTTCGCTCACGGTCTCTTCCACGCTTTCCACGGGGCTGACGGTCGCTGCGTCCGGCATTTTATTTTCGTCCATAATGAAGTGGTCTGTTATCTTTATTTAAGTTATTTCTTGCAAATGAAGCTATTTTTATCGGGATAGCCAAAAATTCCGCTACATTTTTCCTTTTCGGGGCTTAAATCCATGTTTTGCGCCGGAACAGGGCGTAGAAAATGCCGGTCACGAGGAAGGAGAGCACGATGACGAGGGGGAAACCCCATAGCGTGCTTTCGAGCCCCGATACGAGGTTCATGCCGAAGATACTCGCGATGAGCGTCGGGAACATGAGTATGATGGATATGGACGTCATCTGTTTCATGACGCCCGACATGTTGTTGTTGATGATGTTGGCATAGGTCTCCATCGTCGAGTCGAGGATGTTGGTGTAGATGTTGGTCGTCTCGCGTGCCTGGTTCATCTCGATATTGACGTCTTCGATAAGGTCGGCATCCAGCTCATCGACGGGCAGTTTGATTTTCAGCTTCGACAGCAGCGTCTCGTTGCCCCTTATGGACGTGATGAAGTAGGTCAGGCTGTCTTGCAGCCGTGACAGTCCGATGAGGTCCTCGTTGTCTATTTTCTTGTCGAGGTTCCGTTTGGCCTCTTCTATGAGAATATTGATTTGTTTGAGCCGTTTCAGGTACCAGACGGCCGAGGAGAGGAACAGTCTGAAGACAAGGTCCACGGAGTCGGTGAATCCGCGGTTCCGCTTCTGCTGGTAGGAAACGAAATCAATCATCATGTTGGTTTCGTAATTGCACACCGTGATGCACACGTCCTTGTTGAGGATGATGCCGAGGGGGATGGTGGTGTGCGGTGTGCGTGAGCGGACTTCCTTGACGTAGGGTATGCGCAGGATGATGAGGGACCATCCGTCGTCGTAGTCGTAGCGCGAGCGCTCGTCCTTGTCTCGGATGTCGTCAAGAAAGTAGTCGGGGATTTTCAGTGTGTTGTAAAGGAAATCTTCGTCGTCGGGTGTGGGGCAGGTGACCTGCACCCAGCAGTTCGGTTCCCATTCGTCCAGTGTACGCAGTGTGTGGTCGATGTTCCAGTAAGTTCGCATGGCTTTTTCCTCCGGGCATTAATGTTGGCGCCGGTAGGGCTCAGGCGTGGCTGTGTTACCGGCAGTGACTCTGATTGTTATTCGCGTGATAGTCGTCCATCAGGATGAAACAAAGAATGGTTATCAAGGGCAAAAGTACGAATTTTATTTTGGAACGTGTGCCTGTTGTGGCGAAAAAATGATTTGCGGTGGAATGGCCGCCCGGCATACTGTATTAATAAGGTACGCGCGTGCGCGAAAGCGGCTGCGGGCAGCGTTGGCGCGCGGCCATTCCGGAGCGGAGGACGCGGTGGTTACGACGCGCAAGGTCCGGTCGGGGCATGAGTGGAAAAAGCAAAGCGGTCTCTTGTCCGGTCGTACCCCTCAAAACGCCCTTGCGGCCCGTCGCCGGCACGGGGTACGGAGGGGCTATGATGCTTCAAATGCAAAAAAATAAGGTGTGTTTATATATTTTAACATTGGGGGGGTAATTTCTTAACTATTATATCTACATTTGCGCCCGAAAAGGAGAAGGAATCATGCAGAGAAGCCTGCGGGAGCAGTTCTTATGCAGATTTTTCCGGTCGGTCAAGGCTCGCGGACGTGCGGGTATATGTACCGTACTTCCTTTCCGTCGTGGGAGACCTCGGGCAAAAGCAAAATTACCCCTCATCTGCTTACTGAAAAGCCCTGTTGTCCCTGCTCACAGACGCCGGGCCGGTCCGGATATATCCGTCGTGCCGATAGGAAAAACGCATTTACCCAAAACTTTTTATTCACTATATTTATAAACCAATAAACAAAGGACAATGAGAAAAATGACCCTCCTTTTTTCGCTCGTTTGCGCATTCTTTATCAGCGCAACGGCGATGGCGCAGACTCTTGTTACTGAATTGCAGGACAAGGGTGTCAAGTCAGTGAGTGCCACACCTGTCAGTTCGTTAGATGAACTGCAGGAAGGAAAATGGTATGTGATGGAAAATGACCTTGGTGGTCGGAGCTATGTCTATGACAATCATGCAAATGGTGGTCTGCAGCGTGCGACAAGTGGCTCACATATTACAGCAGGCATGACCACGACTGACTGCGGAAAGGCGCTGTTTAGAATAACGAATAGGAAAACGGCATCAGTAGGTAATATAGATGTTGTAGGCTTTCGTATGCAATGGGGTACAGGTTATTACACTAAGTGGCCGGATACTCACAATACTAAAATGCCGACTTCAGAAACAGTAGATGAAAGTGAGGAAAATACCAGTACCGGATGGGTGTATGCTGCTCCGCTGACATACAATAATTCCACATGGTTTCAATTAATGAAAAATACCAATACGCAATTCAGTGATGGTTATGCTCATATTGCGGCAGGTCGAAATATTTTCATAGACAATCAAGGTGCCAATGCAAATGTTGTGGATTGGTCTACTTCTAGCTCTTCTGTAGTAAATAATTCAACTTCAAGAGGAAACAACTACTGGCAGGTCTATGAAGTTGAACTGAGCGACCTTGTAACGGTTGCTATTGAAGTGAAAAATGAAACTGATGGCGATGAGGTTCCATACAAGGTTGAGAACCTGCAAATACCCGTTGGCTCAACCATTACACTCAGTAATTACCTTCGTAAGTATTCTTTCGTAACCTATGACAACATAACGAAAACCGTTTCGCTGGACGATGCTGTAGACGGCGTGATAACTTACACACAGACTTACACTGTAGATGAGGCAGCAGAGCGCGCGTTCCCCTTTGCCAGTTCCTACGAAGAGCTGATTGCCGGAGACAAGTGGCAGTCTATGTTCACTAAGAACGGACGTATGCATGTGTATGATGAAGAAACTATGAATGGTTCCACAAAATCATATCCCACTATTGACCGGGCTACTTTCACCGGCCTGACTGACCAATATTTCTGGGGCTTCGTTCGTGCGAACCGTTTCAGCCCTGTAAAGATATACAATAAGGCAGCCGAAGACAAGACCCTCTATCTGATCAATACCAGTGGCTCCGGTCCTGTGCTCTTCCCATATGAAAATGCCAGTGTTGCCGATTGGACAACCAACGACTGGGTAATAGAGAAAGGTAAGGTGGCAGACGGTACACAGTATTTCGGTGTCCGTGCAATGAGAACAAGTTGCTATATCAATAATAACGGTAACAAGGGATTCATGACCACATACACAGACGGACCTCTGAAGGATGACGGCTCTAATATCAAGTTCACTCCTGAATTGGAAACTTACACAATATTGAAAGACCGCGCCCTCAACGCTCCCTTTGACGCTGTGTACAGCCTTAATAAGGCCGCCCGCGACGAAATCCGTAACAGTTCCGCTAACACGGTAGAGCAGTATCAAGCCCTTATTGCAGACATCAATAACGATGAAAATACGACCGGTTTCGTAGACTGGAATGAGAACAAGTACTATTTCCTCCGCAACTATACCCCTGCAGGCGGAAAAACCTATCTGCTCGGTACGATAAATGGTATAGATGGAGCTGCCATCGAAATTACCGGTGAGGATGAACTCGGTAATACGACAGACACTCACATGACTTGCTCTGATGCCAACACCATTTGGCAGATTGTTACAAAACAAGGCGCTACGGCCGGTGGCGGCAACAGTACAGGTATCGGTGTGAGCCGTACCATCGCTCGCTACATCAAGCACATCAACAGCGGAAAGTTTTTCACTCATGCGGTGAACCGTTCGACACCGAGTACCACGGATACGAACTATCGTAAACTTAGCGATACGACTGAAGATGAAGAATATTACTTCGTAAACCTCGGTGCCGGCCAGCTCTTCCTGAAGAATACGCAATATAATGGTACCGGTGCCCAGGCTATGGCTCACTCCCTTAACTGTAATAATAACGGTGTGTTGGGAGAAAGTGGAAATGCCCACTACAAGAACACCCGCGATACTTGGTACGGAATTGAAGCCAAAACCCTCAAGATAAAACTCAACGAGGGCAACGACCACAAATACTATGCTACAGCTCACTTCCCCTTCGCCATCACTATTCCTGAAAATGCAGGAATGACGGCTTATACGGTAGGAAGCATCAGCAGCGAAGGTGGTCACATGAATCTGGAAGAAGCCACAGGCGAAATCCCCGCAGGCACCGGCCTGATCCTTATCGGTGACAAGGCTACGTCTACGGTGAACATCATCGCCGGTTCCACCGAAATGGCCGAAGCCGACCCCATACTGAAGGGCGTGAACATGGCTGAGACTTTCGGCAGCAACATCGCCAAGACCGACGTACTTGTACTGGGTAAGGACGCTAACGGCAACGTAGGTTTCTACAAGCCGGGTTCCGCAATGACCGGTCTCCGCAGCAACAGCGCCTACATCCTCGTAAGCGACGCTCCCGCCGGCACCGAAGCCAATGGACTGAAGTTCAACTTCGGCGGCATTGCCAACGGAATTGACGGTGTGAACGCAGACAGCAACAACGGTCAGGTCATCTACGACCTGCAGGGTTGCCGCGTGAACAAGCTCTCCAAGGGCCTCTACATCGTGAATGGCAAGAAAGTCATCCGCTGATACGGACCGCACAGAGAACAGACTACAAGAACCGGCGGCGCACGGCGCAACGTCACACGCGCTGCCGGTTCACCAATAACAGACCGGAATTATACATTCCATTAAAAGAACAAAACTCAAAATGAAGACATATATCCAACCTCGTACCGAAGAGATCAGCTTCTTCACCGAGAACATGCTCGCGCTGAGCACAGACCCGACCAAAGAAGCTACGGATTCCCAGAACTGGACCGAAAAGAAAGAACAGGACGGCGGCATGTTCGGCTCTTCCAACTACTGGGACGACAAAGACTAAATCCCGCATCAACCTGCCGACATGCGGCAGGGGCGTCGCAGAGTCCCCCGGAGGGTAATTTTTTTGAAAGGGGGACTTTGCTTCGCCAAACATAAAGATAGATTATACTCATTCACTTGAGGCTGTGTCGTGATACCAATGCGACGCAGCCTCTTTCCTATAATATTATATAAGGTGTATTTCGCATGACATAAGGTGTGCCTCGTCCCGAAGCCGTTCTTCTTCGAAATACGCTTCAAGTGGGTGCGTCCGGCGCGGTCTACAACTGAACAATGCCCTTCTTAAAACTTAAAAATAGGGTATATTTATATATTTTAACATTGGGGGGGGTAATTTCTTAACTATTATATTTACATTTGCGCTCGAAAAGAAAACGGGAAATTGTGCGAAGAAGCTTGCAAGAGTAGCTTTTACGCAAATTTTCCGGCCGGCCAAAGCCCACGGAAGTGCGGTTGCGTGCCGTCTGCATCCTTCTCGTTCCGGTAAGCCCGAAGAGAGACAAAATTACCCCATATTCCCTCGAAAGGCCGTCCGTCACCATCAACAGAAGTCAAAACTTGTCCGGGTTCCTCTCCTACGTCCCGACAGAAAAAACGCTCTCACGGATTTTTTTGACCCTCAATTATAAACTAAAAACAAGTGAAAATGAGAAAAATCTATCTTTTCATGCTTACTCTCATTTGTGCAATGGGAGTAACTTCGGCCAATGCGGAGAAGACGAACCTTACTCTTAACGCCGCATCTGCCCAGTCTTTGTACGGAACACGTACTGATATCGGTTCCGGTCTCCCTACTGCGGAACAAATCGTCACTAATTTCGGAACCGATGACTATTCTACTAACAAAATGGTCTATGGAGTAGGTCAGGGGCAGAACTATACGACAGATTTTAGAAACGGTAGCGAAACCGGTTTCTCTTTCTATGGTCGCGGAAGGGTTGGCGGTGAATATGTGGCCCAAGTGTATAATCTTAACAAGAATGTGTATTTCATGTATTTCACATTCAAGCTTACCGGTAGTACCAGTGCGACCTTTTCTGTTTGGAAAATTTCAAATTCTACCGCAACAAGGCTTACACAAAAAACAGCTGACTGGACATCAGGTCAGAACTATACATTCTGCATTCATGCAGATGAAGGAAATTCAGAGACCCCGCTGTTAGGTGCAGATGACCGTCTTGTGGTCTTCTGGGACTGTAATTCCTTAGGGGTGAATATAGACATATCCGACTTTAAGGCCGCTGCATATGATGATCCTTTTACTAAGAAAAATGTTACAGTCAGAGCTTCAGAAAATAATGCTGCAGGCTCTACATTCGAAAGTTCTTTCAGCTTGCCTGTTGCCGAGGATTATCCTATTAAGAGTTTCCTTCCGGAAAGCATTCTGCTTGATTTTGATGACAGCTTCATTACGGTGACAGATGCAACTTCGGAAGTTCCCATTACATATACCGAGCGTATTCCTTTCGCTACAAACTTTGATGATTTGAACAATCATGACAAGTGGGTGTCTATGTTTACGAAAAACGGACGTATGCACGTATATGATGACAATTGTAATTATGGAAGCCGTAAGAGATATCCTACCATTGACAGGGCTACCTTTGCCAATTTGAGTGACAGGAAATTCTGGGGCTTTATCCATGATCCTTTTACATCTTCCACCGTTAAGATTGTAAACAAAGGTGCCAAGAAGGAAAAAGGAACTTTGTATCTCACAGACGGGAGCCTTGATATGGATATCCCACTGCTGTTTGCTACAGAACAGGGTTCTAATACTACCAATGAGTGGGTTATAGAGAAAGGCCAGACAGGTGATGACGGTGTACAATACTATTGTGTTAAAGCATCCGGAACCAGTCAGTACATTAACAACTATAACAATGCCGGCTTCATGACGACGTATACTGTAGGTGCTGGTGACAATGGTTCCAATATCAAGTTCACTTCAGAATTGGATACTTACAATCTTCTGAAAGAACGCGCCCTTGCTGCTCCTTATAATGCTGTACACAGTCTTACCCAAGAAGCACGTGCACTAATCATCGGTAGCACTGTAGAAGAATACCAGCGAGAGATTACTGCCATCCAAGAAATGGAAAATGACGGTGTCATACCGTTTGTCGATGGTGCATACTATTATCTCCGCAACTATACTCCTGTCGGTGAAGATACGTATGTACTTAATTCCACAGACGGTTCAACAGCAACTACAGCCGAAGTTCCTTCGGACAAGATAGGGAATATTAGCGAAGGCATGAAATTCTTCGACATCAATTCCCTTTGGAAGATTGCGCAGGCCGATCCTAATGATGAAGGTTATATGGGCGGAAGCACAGATATAGGTGTAAGTAAGACCATCGGTCGTTATGTCACTCACGCCAACAGCGGCAATGTTCTTACTAACGCAGATACTCGCACACTCGTAGCAACACCTGCTAACAGGGATATCTACTACTTCGTAAACCTTGGTGCCGGCCAGCACTTCCTGAAGAACGCGCAATACGCTGGTGACGGTAGCCAAGCCAGTGCCAGACCTCTTATCGGCGTTGCCGGTGGTACATTGTCGCAGACACAACTTTCCTATGCTCACAAAAAGAATACCCGCGACACTTGGTACGGTATTCCTGTTACGAGTTTCGAGTTTGAACTTCACAAGGGCGTCGAGGGCGATGAAAGTTTCTATGCCACCGCACACCTTCCCTTCGCCATCAGCATCGATGAAACAGAAGGAGTGAAGGCTTATACCGTAGGCACTGTCGATAAAGAGAACGGCGTGCTGAACCTGAAAGAAATCAAAGGCACAATCCCTGCCAACACCGCAATGGTTCTGATTGGCGGTAAAAATAAAGTTACCGTGAACATCAAATACAACGCTACCGAGACTGCAGAGGCTAACGACTACCTGCAGGGTGTGAACATGGCACGGGATTACGATGACGAGATTACGAAAAACAATGTGCTCGTGTTGGGTACAGGTTCCACCGGAGCCAAGGTAGGCTTCTACCTGCCTGCCGACGCTTCCACCGGACTCCGCAGCAACAGTGCCTATATTCCCGTCAGCGCACTTGACGGTGTGAATCCCGCCAACGGTCTGAAGTTCAACTTCGGCGGCGTGGCCAACGGCATCGACGGCGTGAACGCTGACAGCGACAAGAGTGATGTCATCTACGACCTGCAGGGCCGCCGCGTGAACAAGTTCTCCAAAGGCCTGTACATCGTGAACGGCAAGAAAGTCATCCTCTAAAGACGGACTGACCCGAGAGTAAATTCATGTAACCCGGCAGCGCGTGCGGCGTTGCGCCCTGTGCTGCCGGTGTACTCAAAACATACCGGAACCTGTGTTCCACTAAAAGAAAAATACCCGAAATGAAGAAATACATTCAACCCCGTACCGAGGAAATCAACCTCTTCACCGAATCCATGCTGGCTAACTCGATTGAAGAGGTAGCCATAGACAAGACCGACCGCAACAGCAACGTAGAAAACAGCGACTGGACCAATAAGAAAGACGGTGGCATGTTCGGTTCGTCCAATTATTGGGACGACAAAGACTAAATCCCGCATCAACCTGCCGACATGCGGCAGGGGCGTCGCAGAGTCCCCCGGAGGGTAAATTTTTAATAGGGGGACTTTGCCTCGCCAAAACAGAAAGGTTGATTATACCTGTTCACAAGAGGCAGTGTCGTATATTCATGCGACGCTGCCTCTTTCCGTAATTTCATATACAACGTTTGTTCTTTTTCTGAAGCCCGATGCCTGTTGCGGGTATGCCCCGGGCGGCCGCGGCATCGCGGACGTATGCCGTCTATCCTTCCTTTTCTATCAGGCGGCGCACGTCCTCGCCAATGCGGCGATAAGGCTCGGAATCCACATAACCGGTGTGCTTGCGCAGCATTTCGGACACGCTTGCCACCGCGTGCTGATAGCCGGCCAGTTCGTTTTGCATTTGCAGCTGGTGGTCTGCCAGCCTGCGGATTTCGCGTTCACGTTCGCGCCTCAGAGCCTCGCATACGGTGGTCAGGATGGGGCATACGATGCCGTCGAAGAGGTCGTGTCCGCGCATATACAGGTAGGTGGTTTGCGGCGTAAGGCCCATGGCGATGAGTTCGTCGCGCAGCGGTTTATAGCTGGTGCGGCCCTGTGTGAACGATTTCTGCAGCCGGGCAATCTTTGCATTGACCCTGTGGCGCAGGGCGTCGAGGGTGTGTTCGGGATGCCTGAAGTTAAGTTTGTCAAGACAGACAATGCGGTAGAAGTCAAGCATCGAGAAAGAACCGTGCCGGCCATAGCGGTAGGCCCATACGTTCCAGACGAACAGCGGCCAGATGATTTCGGAGTAACGGGCCAGGAAGTCCTCGAAATCGAATATCCTCCGGTCGTTCAGTGTGGCCATGACGCACACGTTGTGCAGGGCCGGTGCGTAGCACTGGAAACTTTCGATGGCGTAGGCATAGGTATGTATGACATAAGGGTTCGTGCAGACCTGTCGGGACGTCTCGGTCGCGCCCTGCATCAGGTAGTCGTAGTCGGCATCCACACAGGCAATCATGCACGCGCCCAACCTGTTGCCGAGTTTGTTGGCCAAAGCCGTCTTTTTCCCCTTGCAAAGCGATGTCCGCGAGGGCAGCGTGACCTCGAAGCATAGCTTGTCGGTCTCGAAGGCGCGCAACAGGTTACTCCAGAAGAACACGTCGTCGTAACTTTCCACGTAGGCCACGATGCGTCGCTTTGCGTGGCTGCCCTGCAAACGGTTGGCCGCCGCAATGTATTCGGAGTTAAGGTTCTGGGAAAGTCGCTTTGCCATGCTTTCGTGTCTTTTGTGAACGTCCGTGTGCCTCTCTGCCGCCTTGCGCGCCTTGTCAGACGGTGATGTCGCGCACTTCGGTGACGGCATCTTCCCATCCGTCGATGATCAGTGCGGGCGAATGTGTCGTCAGGATAATCTGCGCGTTCGGGTTCAGTTCGCGAATCATCGTGATGAGGCGTTTCTGCCACTCGAAGTGCAGGCTGGCCTCGGGCTCGTCCATGAAGAGGACGTACGGGCGGCAGTTTTCGGTGAGCACCGTGAGCAGTACGACGAGCATCTGCTTTTCCCCGCTCGACAACAAGTAGGGCTGGAGCGGTTCCCCATATTGCACAAAACTGATTTCGTTGCTCTGACGGTCGATGTGCTTGCCGGTCTCGCTGAACAGTTCGTCCACCAAGTCCTGGAAACGCGTCTTCATGGCGGCCGCGGCCGCGGCTTTCTCCCGCGCGTCCGGGTCTCCGTTGCTCAGCAGCTCAATCATGCGGTTGGCTATGTCCACCTGATAGTCTAAGTAACGGCGTTGCAGCAGATAGAGCTGCCAGTCCAGTTCGGTATTGACGCGCATGTCGGTGAGCGTGTCCAGCCGGTCGCTCCTGACCAGACGGCGGTCAAAGCTGCGTATGATGTCGTAGCGGATGGCCGTCGCGTCGGACGGGTCGAACTCAATTTTCACTCCCAGCCGCGGCGGTCCTACAAGTTCGCCCGAGGCCGGCACCGCGCGCAGGTGTTGCACCAGCCGGTTGAGGATGGTACTCTTTCCCGCGCCGTTATGTCCGCTCAGGACGTTCACGTCCGGGCGCAACGACCATACGATGTGCTTGTGCCCGCCCCACAGGCTGCTGATTTCGATTTTCGAGATATGGTTGGCAAATTTTATCATTCTGCATCTGATTGAGGTGTCCTGTTGCAAATATAGCGAAAGGTGAGTGCTATGGCAAATAAAAAACGTAGTTTTTAGTATTTGGCATGGCCGAACCGCCTTCTATATTATACAAATATAGCGAAAGGTGAGTGCTATGGCAAATAAAAAACGCAGTTTTTAGTATTTGGCATGGCCGGACCGCTTCCTATATATATAAATATACGCAGACTTTTCGGTTGGCCAGGCAGTCCCATGCCGGTATTTCGTCTATAAAACACAGTGTTTCGTCGAACTTTACAAAAATTAGTTCTTTATTATCCCGAAAGGACCTACCTTTGCATCCGGAAAAAAGGAAACCATTTACTCACATCCCTATATGCGTATGAACAACAGACTTACCCTATTGTGCCTGCTACTGACATGGACGGTCGGACTGAACGCCCAGCGCTTTGTGGTAACAGGAACGGCCATTGACTCGAAGAGCAAGGCACCCGTGGAATACGCGGCTGCTGCTTTGCTGAAACCGGACAGCACCGTGACAGGCGGAGCCATGACGGACGAAAAAGGAACTTTCAGCATCAATGCGCGGCAAGCCGGCAAGTTTATCCTGAAACTGTCCTACGTGGGCTACAAGACCACCTACCGGAACATTGAACTGACCGACGAACGCGATTCCGTCAATGTGGGGCAGATTCTCCTGTCGGCCGACGGGACCCTGCTCGGGACGGCCGAAGTTTCCGTCACGGCAGCGCGCGTCGAGCAGAAGGAAGACACGACCATGTTCAACGCATCGGCCTATCGCGTGCCCGAAGGCTCGACGCTCGAGGCGTTGGTCAAGCAGTTGCCCGGCGTGGAAGTGAGCGATGACGGGACCATCAAGTGGAACGGTAAGGAAGTGAAGGAATTCCTCGTGAACGGAAAGGACTTCTTCAAGGGCGACACAAAAATCGCCATGAAAAACCTGCCTACCGACATCGTAAGCAAAATCAAGGCCTACGAAAAGAAAAGCGACTATACGGAACAGACCGGCATCGACGACGGCGAGGAGACCACCGTACTGGACATCGCCACCAAGCGGCAGCTTAACGAGTCGTGGGTATCGAACGTGGACATCGGGTACGGTACGCACGACCGCTATTCCGGCCGTCTGTTCGTCACCCGCTTCACGGACAACATGCGCATCACGGCCTACGGCTCGGCCAACAATACGGGAGACATGGGTTTCGGCGGTCCGCGCGGATTCAACCGGAACGGCGGCGGACTTACGGCCAACAAAAACGCCGGTATCGACTTCACCTGGGAGAACGGAAAGAAGAAACGCGAGGCGGGGCGCTTCGAGATAGGCGGTAACGTGCGCTACAACCACACCGGGACGGACGCCATCACGACCTCGGCCTCCGAGACGTTCCTCTCGGCCGGGTCAAGCCGCTCCTTCAGCAACAGCAACAATTTCAGCCGCAGCAGTTCGACGAGCGTCAATGGCGCGTTGCGCGTCCAGTGGAGCCCGGATTCGATGACCACCGTCACCTTCCGCCCGTCTTTCTCGCACACGGACGGGGACAACTCGGGCAACAGCCGCACGGCCACCTTCAACGACGATCCTTACAGCATCGAGGGCATGTACAGTCCGCTGGACAGCATCTTCAAGACACCGGTGAACGAGGCCCTCAGGGCCATTGCCGTGAACAGCAACCTGCGCAGCAGTCTCGGCGACAGCAAGAGCAACAGCGTGAACGGTACGTTGAACATCGTGCGCCGCCTCAACTCGAAAGGACGTAACGTGTCGTTGCGCGCGACGGGCGGATACTCGAAGAGCGAAAGCCGTTCGTTCAGCATCTCCGACATCGAATATTTCAACGGCACCACGGCCCCGGCCTTCAAGAACCAATACAGCCACACGCCGGAGCGTAACCACAGCTACGGCATCCGTGTCGGCTATGCCGAGCCCATCGCCAAGAACTGGTTTGCCGAGTTCCGTTACGACTACAACTATAAGTATACCAAGGGAGACCGTTCCCGCTACAACTTGGATTCGCTGGCCTACGGCGACTATGCCTCCCGCTGGCCGCAATATGCCTCCTACGGCGACCGGCTGGGCTATCCCGTCATCGGTTCGCTGCCTACCGAAGACGAAGTCCTCAATGCCGTGCGCGATTTGAACAACAGTCAGTACGCTACCTATAAATATTATAACCACACGGCCGAGGTCGGCGTGCGCTACAATTCGGAAGCCATCCGCTTCAACGCGGGTGTGGACTTCAATCCCGAAAAGACGCGCATGGCCTACAAGCGTCCGGGGCAGAACATCGACACCCTCATCACGCGGCACGTGTTCAAGGTTTCGCCCCAGGTACGTTTTCGCTACCGGTTCTCCAAGACCGAGTTCCTGGACTTCCGCTACAACGGCTATTCCTCGCAGCCGTCCATGACCAACCTGCTGGCCGTCATCGACGACTCCAATCCGCTCAGCGTCTCCATGGGTAATCCGGGGCTGAAGCCTTCGTGGAACAACTCGTTCCGGCTGTTCTATCACGGCTACAACGCCGATCGGCAGCAGGGCATGGGCGGAGGTGTGAACTTCACGCAGACCAGCAATTCCATCAGCAACCGCAATGTCTATGACGAAACGACAGGTGCGCTCTATTCGCGGCCGGAAAACATCAACGGCAACTGGAACGCGCGCGGCCATTTCATGTTCAACACGGGATTAGGTGCCAAGAAACTGTTCACCGTCACGACATTCACTTCGCTCAACTACGACAACTCCGTGGGCTACATCAGCCGGATGAACAACACGTCGGGCGGAACGTCCGCCGGCGGGGCAGGCGCACGCACGGAAATGCCTCTTGCCGACGCGGCCGACGGCGCAACCGCGCAAAAGCACGATTACGACTATTACAACCGCATATTCGCGAACGCCGCTGCCAGCAAGAACACGACACGGGCCTTCAGTGTGGGAGAAAACCTCAACCTGGCCTACCGCGCTTCGTGGTTCGACGTCGGACTGCTCGGTACGCTCAATTACCAGCACGCTCGCGCCACGCTGCAGGACAACGCCAACATGGACACCTGGGACTTCGCTTACGGCGCGAATGCCAATTTCATGTTCGACTTCGGCCTGGCCATCTCGACCGACATACGCATGAACTCGCGGCGGGGATACTCCGACCGCTCCATGAACACGGACGAACTGCTGTGGAACGCGCAGATCTCGCAGTCGTTCCTCAAGAACAAGGCCGCCACCATCAGCATCCAGTTCTACGACATCCTGCACGAGCAGAGCAACGTGTCGCGTGTCATCAACGCCACAAGGCGCAGCGACACCTGGAGCAACGCCATCAATTCCTACTGCATGGTGCACTTCATCTACAAGCTGAACATCTTCGGCGGGAAGAGCAACAGCAAGGACAGCAAAGACCGGGAACAGTTCCGCGGTCCCGGCGGCGAAGGCCGTCCGCGTCCCGCAGGAGCGCCCATGAGAGCCATGCCGATGATGCCGATGGGCGGGGGCCGGCATCCCTGAACCCTCGCACGGATGCCGGGCCGGCCGGTATATTTCAATTGCCTTCCGGCGATTTAACTTTTCTTGCTTTTGGGCAAAAAAAGTATTATCTTTGCATTACGGAAACATAAGGGCGGCTTCGGCTGCCCTTTTTTTCGTGTAAAAAAGCCCTTTCCCGGGAAAAACTGTCCCTATGACGGGAAAAACTACATGCCATGTAGGAGAACGCAGATGGCATGTAGTTTTTCCCGGCCCTACATGTAGTCGGAAACAGCAGGGAAATACGCCGTCCCGAATGTGAGCAAAGGTTAAATATGTTAATGTCGGATGCGTCCGGCCCGTGTTCCCCGGCTTCGTGTCCCGGTCATACTGTTTCCCTCACCGCCCGTCCGGCCATGCGGCAAGGGACGGAGGAAAATTTTTCTCAAGAAAAATACCATTTTGTTTGGAGGAAAAAAATTCTTTCCTTATATTTGCACTGTAATTAAATATGTAACGATTACAAATAAGTAAGATGAACAATCAAGAAACCATAGACTATCTCGTACAACACGGCATCAAGCCCTCCGTACAGCGCATGGCCGTAATGGAATATCTGTTGTCCCATCATACACATCCCACGGCGGACGAGATACATAGTGCGCTCACGGCACGTATCCCCACACTCTCGAAAACGACCGTCTACAACACGCTCCGCCTGCTCGTGGACAACGGCGCCGCAACGCAGCTGACCATCGACGAACGCAACGTCTGCTTCGACGCGGAAGCCCGGCCCCACGCCCACTTCCTGTGCAACTGTTGCGGAAAGGTGTACGACCTGCCGCTGCGTCAGGTCGATATCGACGCGGCCGCCGAGATACCCGAGTCGTTCCGTACGGAGAGCGCCGCCCTCTATTACCGTGGGAAATGCGCCGCCTGCACCCGGGCGGAATCACACCGGCAATAACAAACACATATCATTAACAATCTAAATTCCATCATTATGAAAAAGAAATTTATCTGTACTGTCTGCGGTTACATTCACGAAGGTAACGAAGCTCCCGAGAAGTGCCCGATGTGCGGTGTCCCCGCTTCCAAGTTCAAAGAACTGACCGGTGACGAGGGTCTCTCGTTCGTGGCCGAGCACGAGGTAGGCGTTGCCAAGGGATGCGACGACGAGATGATCAAAGACCTGAACAACCACTTCATGGGCGAATGTACCGAAGTCGGAATGTATCTTGCCATGAGCCGTCAGGCCGACCGCGAAGGCTATCCCGAAATTGCCGAAGCCTTCAAGCGTTATGCCTGGGAAGAGGCAGAACACGCTTCCAAGTTCGCCGAACTCCTCGGCGACTGCGTATGGGACACGAAGACCAACCTCGAGAAGCGCATGAACGCAGAGAGCGGTGCCTGCGAGGACAAGGCACGTATCGCCAAGCGCGCCAAGGAACTGAACCTCGATGCCATACATGACACCGTTCACGAGATGGCCCGCGACGAAGCACGTCACGGCCGCGGTTTCGAAGGCCTCTACAAGCGTTACTTTGCCAAGAAGTAAAGCCTGAAGCATAGTCGTTGCCTGCGGGAAAGTACCGCCGGCGGCAGCCCGGAAGGGCATAAACTGAAAAAACCTGTCAGCCTTATCGTTTCCGACGCGTAGCCCGGTTGCGATGAGGCTGCTTTTCTTTCGTCCGCGGTGCCGCCTGCAGGGCGGCGGAACCCGTCCGGACCGAAAAATAAAAGTAGAACAAAATGATGAAAGACATCTTCAACGGCCTGCGCCGCCGACGCGCACAGCGGAAAACCGCTTCCGGTGCAGCGGGCGGCATCTTCCGTCACCTGGGTCCGGGACTGCTCGTCACGGTCGGCTTCATCGACCCCGGAAACTGGGCCTCCAACTTCGCCGCCGGCTCGGAGTTCGGCTATGCCCTGCTCTGGGTGGTCACCCTCTCCACGATAATGCTCATCGTGCTGCAGCACAACGCCGCCCACATGGGCATCGTCACCGGCTTGTGCATGTCCGAGGCTGCCACGCGCTATCTGCCGCGCGCCGTCAGCCGCCCCGTGCTGCTCAGCGCGATGGCCGCGTCCGTTTCCACGTCGATGGCCGAAATCCTGGGCGGCGCCATCGCGCTTGAGATGCTTTTCGGCATCCCCGTCATCGTCGGCGCGGCCGCCACCACGGTCGTATGTGCGGCATTGCTGCTGACCAACTCGTACAGCAGGGTGGAGAAGGGCATCATAGCCTTTGTCTCGCTCATCGGGTTCTCCTTTCTCTACGAACTGACCCTCACGGACACCGTTTGGTCGCAGGCCCTCGCGGCGTCGGCCCGCCCCTCGTTTCCCCCGGGCAGCATCCTCGTCGTCATGAGTGTGCTGGGGGCGGTAGTGATGCCCCACAACCTGTTTCTCCACTCCGAGGTCATACAGAGCAGGCAAATCAACAAACGCGGTGACGCGGGCATACGCCGCGCCCTGAAGTACGAATTTCTCGACACGCTCCTGGCTATGAGCATCGGATGGGCGATAAATTCCGCCATGATTATCCTGGCCGCCGATACCTACCATGCGCGCGGCGCCGTCGTGGACTCGCTCGCCGATGCCGGCGACCTGCTCGCACCCATGCTCGGGCCGGGCGCTTATACCGTGTTTGCCGTCGCGCTTCTCCTGGCAGGTATTTCGAGCACGGTCACCAGCGGGATGGCGGCAGGCACCATCTACGCCGGAATGAACGGCAAGTCGTACGATGCGGGCAAGTCCTGCTCGCGCAAAGGTATCCTCTGGTCGTTCATTCCCGCCTTCCTCATCATACTTTTCATAGGCGACCCGTTCCGCGGGCTCATCGTCTCGCAGGCCGTCCTCAGCCTGCAGCTGCCCGTCACCATATTCCTGCAGGTGGGGCTGACGTCCTCGCGGCGCGTCATGGGCGGATACGCCAACCGGCGCGGCATGAACGTGCTGCTCTACGGCATGGCGGTGGTCGTCAGCGCGTTGAACATCTTCCTCTTGTGGAACCTTGCGGCAGGGACGGCAGGGTAGGGCTTCGTGCAGGCCTGTCCGGCGCCCGCAACCTCCGTCCCGGCGGGGCATACCATAATATATATAGGCGTATCCGCCGCATATCAGAAAAAAACATTATCTTTGTCCGTCGGAACAGGCACATGTCCGGCAACAGGGCGGCGGTGCGCGTTCCGGGACAACATGTGGACATCCTTACATCATAAAAGACATGAGCAAAGGTAAAGTAGATGCGCTCTTAGGCATCGTCTTCGGCGACGAAGGCAAAGGTAAAGTAGTCGATTACTTCACCCCGAAGTACGACGTAGTGGCCCGCTTCGCCGGAGGTCCCAATGCGGGACACACCATCATCTTCGAAGGAAAGAAATTCGTACTCCGGTCGATTCCTTCGGGCATCTTCGACGAGAACAAGATAAACATCATCGGCAACGGATGCGTCATAGCGCCCGACCTCTTCATGGCCGAGGCGCGTGAGCTCGAGGCCGCCGGCTATTCCCTCACGGAACGCCTGCACATCAGCCGTCGCGCGCACCTCATCCTGCCCACACACCGTGTGCTGGACCGCGCCTACGAGGCGGCGAAAGGCAAGTCGAAGGTGGGAACGACGGGCAAGGGCATCGGGCCCACGTACAGCGACAAGGCGGCCCGCATCGGTCTGCGCGTGGGCGACATCCTGAACGATTTCGAGGCCAAGTACAACGCGCTGAAAGCCCGCCACGAACAGATTCTCCGCGACCTCGGCTTCACGGACTACGACATAGCCGAAGAGGAGAAGCGCTGGATGGAAGGCGTGGAGTACATGAAGAAGTTCCACCTGACCGATACCGAAATCGAAATCAACGGCTACCTGGCCGAAGGCAAGAGCGTGCTGGCCGAGGGTGCCCAGGGCTCGTTGCTCGACATAGACCACGGCACTTATCCTTTCGTCTCGTCGTCGAGCACCACGAGCGGAGGCGTCTGTACCGGACTGGGTGTCGCACCCAACAGGATTGACCGCATCTTCGGCATATTCAAGGCATACAGCACCCGCGTGGGCAGCGGACCTTTCCCCGTGGAACTCTTTGACGAGACGGGCGAGGAAATCCGTCGCATAGGCCACGAGTACGGTGCCGTGACGGGACGCAACCGCAGATGCGGCTGGGTGGACCTTGTCGCCCTGAAATACGCCATCATGATTAACGGTGTGACCGACCTGGTGATGATGAAGGGTGACGTACTCGACGGTTTCGACACCATAAAAGTATGCACCGCTTACGAAAAGGACGGACAGATTACCGAAACCATGCCTTACGACACCGAAGGCTGGACCGCCGTCTACGAAGAACTGCCCGGCTGGAAGACGCCCCTGAGCGGGTTGCGCGCGGAAGCCGACTTCCCGCAGGCGTTCAAGGACTACATCGCCTATCTTGAGCAGAAACTCGCTACGCCGATAAGCATCGTGAGTGTCAGCCCCGACCGCGACGCGACCATCATACGGTAAGCGGAAACTGATTGTGGATTTTTTTCATAAAGTTGTGAATTATAGCCGGTGCGGATGCGCAGTGAGTGTGCGTCCGCACCTTTTTCGTCTGCCTTGGTCCGGCGCACGCGGTCGGAGCTGTTTGGGATTTTAACACAATTTGCTTTTCGGCGGAAAATGTATTATCTTTGTACAGCAAAAGTGCGGGGGCGGCCTGAAACCGCCCCTTTTTCGTGTCCGGAGGCCCGTTTTCGGGCGGAACTGTCCCTATGATGGAAATTTTTTGCAGCCATGTAGTTTTTCCTACATGGCATGTAGTGTTTCCCGTCCCTGCATGTAAAGAAAAATAAGCGGGGGATAGCGTCTCCCAAAAGTGTAGAAAGGTTAAAAATGTTAATGTCCGGTCGCGCGTTTTGCCCTTGTCGGTGTTCGTCGTACGGGCCTCCGGAAATTTTTTTTCAGGGAAATGGTGAAAAAAACGGAGAAAAATTTGGCCGGAAGCATCTAAAGATATACTTTTGCGGTGTACTATTAAGCTATAACACCATTAAAACATAAGGAAATGATAGAAATCAAGAACATCCGCTTTGCTTACGGCCGCCGCCAGGCGCCTGTATTCGAGGATTTCAGCCTTTCGCTTGCGCCGGGCCGCATCTACGGCCTGCTGGGCAAGAACGGCACGGGAAAATCCACGTTGCTTTATCTCGTATGCGGCCTGTTGCACCAGCAGGAAGGCTGTGTCACGCTCGACGGTGTCGATGTACGTCTGCGCCGCCCCGAGGTATTGCAGGAAATCTTCTTTGTTCCCGAAGAGTTCGAGCTGCCTGCGGTGAAGTTGGGCCGTTATGTGGAACTCAATGCACCGTTCTACCCGCGCTTCAGCGAGGAGGTGTTGTCAGCCTGTCTCGAGGAATTCGAACTGTCGCCCGACCTGCATCTCGGCGAACTCTCGATGGGACAGAAGAAAAAGGCCTTCATGAGTTTTGCCCTTGCGGCGGACACCCGTTACCTGCTGATGGACGAACCGACCAACGGGCTGGACATTCCGGCCAAGAGCCAGTTCCGCCGTGTTGTGTCGAAATACATGACGGACGACCGCACGCTGATTATTTCGACCCACCAGGTGCGTGATGTCGATATGCTCATCGACCATGTGGCCGTGATAGACGGGACAAGGTTGCTGCTGGACCGTCCGGTGTCGGACATCTGCGCGGCGTTGTGCTTCGAGGAGCGTCCCGTCGGGGAGTCTGTGGACGACGCGCTCTATGTGCAGCCCTCGATTACGGGCAATTCGGTCATCTGCCGCAACGATAACGGCACCGACACGGTGTTGAACCTTGAGTTGCTCTTCAACGCGTTGCAGGAACATCCCGACCTGATGGCCGGAAAATAAGGATTGGTGGAATTTTATGTAAAAAAAGAAAATATGAAACACTTTGAATTCAGACGTTTCGGGCGCGTACTGGCGCACGACATACAGGAAAACCGGACGAAGAACCTGCGCGACTTCGCCTGGCTCTATGTGGCCAACTTTTTGGTGATAGCCTCTTTCTTCTATTCGCCCAGCCGCGACGGATTGGACGCCATGCCTGCGGGGCTGGCCGAGGACATTCTTTTCTCGAAAACCAATGCCGCCGTCCTGATATGCTTCTCGTTGCTCTCTTACTATGCAGTGAGCCGCGTTTTCTCCAACTTCCGCACCAAACAGTTGCGCATAGCCAACCTGATGTTGCCGGGAACGAACCTGGAAAAATATCTTTCGCGGGTTTTGCAGTACACCGTTTTCTACGTGGTGGCTTTCTTCGCCGCCTTTGTGCTGGCCGACCTGACGCGGATGCTGGTCTTCCCGGTTTTCGGCCATAGTTTCCCCTCGCTGGTGCCGAACATGGTGGAGGGCATCGGCAGCATTGTTTCCGGTTGGCACAGCATAAACAACCAGGGAACCTTTCCCCGTGTGTCGGCCGGCGAGATAATGGTTCTCAGCGTGATGGCGAATGTGTGGTCATATAGTTGTATGTTGCTCGGAAGTGCCTTTTTCCGCAAACGGGCTTTCCTCTATACGCTGCTGACCGTCCTGGGCATTTTCATTGCTATGGGTGTGCTGTGCGATTTGTTCCTCGAACATGTTCATTTCTCTCTCGAGATTTCCCTCTCGTGGATAAGTGCCGTCTTCGGTGTGCTCGCCTGCGTGAATGTCTGGCTGAGCTACCTGCTCTTTACCCGTATGCAAGTCATTCCATATAAATACCTGCGCAAATGAATTTCAAGGAAGGATTACCCATATATGTACAGATAGCCGAGCGGCTTTCGGACGAAATCCTTTCGGGCACGTATGAGGCCGATGCGCGAGTGCCTGCCGTCCGCGAGTACAGCAGTCTGCTGGAAGTGAATGTGAACACTGCGGTCAAGGCTTTCGACTTGTTGCGCCGCCGGGGTGTGCTCTACGACAAGCGGGGACTGGGTTCGTTCGTCTCGCCCGAGGCCCGGCAGCTCATACTCGACACCCGCCGCCGCGAGTTCATGGAGACCGACCTGCCCGAGATGTTCCGGCGCATGGACATGCTCGGCATCAGTGTGGCCGAAGTGCGGGCCGCCTACGATGCCCGCAGGGCCGGGAATGAAAACAAAGCAAACGATTAAACATGAAAAGGTATATGAAAAAAATGAGACTTGCGATGGTGGCCGTGGCCATACTGTCGCTCACGGCCTGCAGGCTGGTTGTAGGCGGAAACGCGCTCAAGGGAGAGGGCATCCGCCTGACGAAAGACACCGTGACGGCATCTTTCGATGAAATCTCGGTATGTCAGGGCATCCGGGTGGTGTATGTGCAACGCGAAGGTCGGCCGCAGCTGCGGCTGGAAGCCTACGAGAACGTCATGCCGCGCATCAAGGTCCGCGTGGAAGACGGAGAACTGCATCTGAGTTATGATGACGTAGTCAGTTCCGTGAACGACGTGGAGACGGTCGTCACGGTATACGCGCCTTCCCTGCGCGGCATCGAGGTTTCGAGCGCGGCACGTGTGGAAACCGACAGTCTCGTCGTGGCGGACGAACTGGAAATAGACGCTTCGAGCGCGGCTGCGGTGACGCTGCGCGGTGTTTCGGCCCGGAAAGTTTCGGCCGATGCGTCGAGTTCCGCGAAGGTGACGCTCGCAGGCAGCTGTCGGACGGTGGACTTCGACGCTTCGAGTGCCGCAAAGATAGACGCGGTCGGGCTGAAAGCCGAAACGGGCAGCGCGGAAGCCTCTTCGGCCGCCCATGTCGAGACGTGGGTCAGCGGGGAACTGCAGTCCGAGGCCTCTTCGGCCGGCAGCGTGTCGAACAAGTCGCGCTGAGCTGACCGCCTGCCGGGCCCGGCGGCCCGGAGGACGCGGGCATTATTTGCAAAAAGCCGTTGAATTGAACATAAAGTATGTAGAAAAGGGCACGGGGAATACGCCTCGTGCCCTGAATGGTTACTAAAGATTCCGCTTTCGCGGGGACAGCTTGTCCTGTCCCCTTTTTCGTCGGTTCCGGAAGGCTTTCGGCCGATTCCGGCTGCGGTACGGCCGTCACCGGCCCTTAGAAAGGATAGCCTATGGCGAAGTGATAGGCCAGTCCGTCCTTGATGCGCGGTATGTTGTACCAGCCCGCTTTTCCTGTCTCGTAAGGTGCGTGGAGCGCGAAGCCCACATCGAAGCGCAGGACGAGGAAGTCGAGGTCGTAGCGCAGGCCGAGTCCTGTGCCTACGGCGATGTGCTTCAGCGTCTCTGCCGAAAATTTGCCGCCGGGGCGGCCGGCATCCTCACGCAGCAGCCATACATTGCCCGCGTCAAGGAACACGGCTCCGTGCAGGCTGCCGAAAAGGCGCGCGCGAAGTTCGGCATTGGCTTCCAGCCGGACATCTCCCGTCTGGTCTATGTAGGCGTACTTCGAATTTCCGCTGCGGTAGCTGCCCGGACCTATGGTGCGCACGGTGAAGGCACGTATGCTGTTGGCGCCGCCTACGTAGAACTGGTCGGCGTATGGCGCACGGGTACTGTTCCCATAGCTGTAGATGACGCCGGCAAAGAGCCTCGTGGCGACATTGAAGCGCGAGTTGATGCGGAAGGTCTCATGTGCTTCGGCCGTGAACTTCAGAAATTGCGCGAAGGGGCTGCCGAACAACGCTTTGTTCTGTTCCGAGAATTTGCGTCCCGTGGCCGCGTAAATTCCCGATACGGCATTTCCCGCCTCCTTGGCCGTCAGCTGCAGCCAGACGGGGTTGCGGTGTCCGGCGGCCGAGTTGTAGGTGAATGTATATGATATGGACGGCACGAACTGGTCGCGCATGGAGACGTATAGCGCGGGGTTGGCGTTCATTATCGAGTCGAAAGTGCCCGTTTTGTGGAACATCTTGTCGAATTCAAGGCTGAAAAGCGTCAGTTCGTGCTCGGCCGTGCGGCGTTTGTGCCATTTATATGTTGCGCTGAGGCCGAACGTGACCATGTTGAAGAAGCCTGCTCGGTTTCTCCAGTCGGCATTGAGCGCGAAAGTGGTGGATGCGGGGAAGCGGGTGTGGCGTCGGCTGATGCCGGGGAAGACAAAGCGCGGAAAGTCAAAGGCCAGCTCCGTACCAAGCTCGTAGGAGTTCAGCAAAGAATTGCCTCCGTGGCCCGCACCCGTCTGCCACTCGTGCGAACCGAATATCTTGAACGACACTTTCTCGCCGCCTCCGAACGCGTTGCGCTTGGCTACGCCGAAGGCAATGCCCGGTCCGACCTGCTGGTTGCTTTTCAGCGTGGCGTTCATCTCGAAGTAGCTGTCATAAAGCTTGTCCATCACGGCATTCACATATATATCCAGTGTGTCGCAGGAGGCGCTTGTGTCGCGCGGCACGTAGTTTACGTCCATCTGGCTGAAGACTCCGATGGTGTTCAACTTTTCTAAGGTCATGTTGCTGTGGCTCAGTCGGAAGAGTTCGCCCTTCCGGTGGCTGATGGCGTGCCGCCACATGCCCGCACGCAGGGGCAATTTCTCTCCGGAATACTCGTAGAAGTAATTGCGTCGGCGGATGGACTTGTCCGGAACGTCATCTTCCGTGCGCTTGATGCTGACGTGCGTGTTCCCGATATACCATTGGTGGCGCACACGTGCCGGCCGATCGGGCGCGGGGCGTACTTGTAGCTGGACCTTCCCGCGGCGCATGACGGTGTCGGCGCGGAATGTGGTGTACGGAGCCGCGTAGTAGTAATAACCGTTCTCGCGGAAAAGTTTTTCTATGCGCGTTTGTTCGCCGGCTAAGTTCACGACACTGAAGGCGTCGCCCGACTTGAGCAGCCGTTCATGGCTGGTCGCGCGCAGCAGGCTGTCGGCCCGTGCCGGAAAGTCAAGGTAGGCGATGGAGTCGAACCTATGTACGGGACCCGCATATACGTCATAGGCAATTTTAGCTTTGCGGGGATTTTTGCGCGGCAGTATCCTGTGCTCCACTTTCCCGCTGAAATATCCGTAGTTGTGCAGGGTGTTCGTGGCTACCCGTGCACGCATTTCGGGGCTGACCGTGGAAACGAGGACGGGGGTGGCTGCAAAGTTTTTGAAAATCCATTTCCCGAGCCCTTTCCGGTGATTTACCAGGCCGTTGTAGAGCCATAGGCCGACGGGGAAGGGGGAACGGATGGACGAAGAGCCGAACAACGCGTTGTTGGGTGCATAGGCCAGTACGGCTTCCACCTCTTCCTGTGCCGTCTCGAATGCTTCCCGGTCAGCCTCGTTCTGCGCTTTGAGTCGTTTACGTTCCTCTTTGGTGAGGTCTTCCGCCTTGTGTGACAGTTGTTCCTCTATGCCGGCGGTGCCTTTGCCGCTCAGCAGGTCGTCTACCGCGTTGATGGCCTCTCCGATGGACGTGATGACGCCGGCGGAGTCCCTTTTCGTTGTTTTTTTCAGCTTCAGAGGCGTTCCTTCATAGCTGATTTTGTCGATACCCACGTAGAGTTGTTCGTCTTCCGGCAGGTTGCTCGTTGTGGAGCAGGAGGCGGCCAGCGCGGCGAGGAGCAGAATTGCCGCTATCCCTATGGTCGTTCGCATCGGGTGGTTGGTATGTGGGGGGAGAAGTATCATTGTTTCGTCTTCGCTTTGTCTTCTTTGTCTTTGTTCTTTTTATCTTTCGAGCGGAACAGGAACAGTTCGCCGAGCCGGTTGCTTTTTTTCCTCAGGATGAGGCCTGCGCCGGTTTTTGTCAGTTGTCCTTCGAGCGGGTCCTGCACTCCGCGGTCGTAGAATACCCTTACGTATCGCGATGCGCTTTTGTCGAGCCGGTATTCCAGGGCTATGTTGTCGATAAAGCTTGCCGCCGAATTTTCAGCGTCTTCTCCCGTGCTGACCTTGCCGCCTATGATGACGCTGATGCGATTGTTCCAGAAGCGTTTGGCGAACTGGAACGAATAGTCAGTAGTCTCTGTGCCCGCGGCACTGGTTCCGCTTTCCATACCGATGCTTACGTCGATAGTTTTCAGGGCCGAGCCGGCAATACTCTGGATTTCGCTTTGCAGGAAAGCATTGAGCGCGTTGCTGGCCTTGAAGCCGCTGCCGCCGGATGCCATCATGTCGTCCGTCATGTACATTCCGGTGGCCAGCATCGCCACGGCCGTCTTTCCTCTCTGTGCGGCTGTCATTGTCGCCAACTGGTTCTGTACGCTCAGGTCCTCGGGTGCCTCGATGGTGAACTCCAGTCCCATGTCGTTCAGTGGCTTTGTGATGGCCACACCCACGTCGAAGGCCACCGTGCGCGGCTGGTCGTTTTCGGTGACGGTAGCTTTCATCCGTTCGGTGGCGGCTATGTTGAGCGTAGGATTGGTCACGTCGCCCGTGAAGTCCACGTAGCTGCCTTGTGTGATGCTGAAAGTCTTGAGGGGGATGACGGGCAGCGAGTACTTCATCTCTCCTTCGTTCACCGTCAGGCGTCCTGTCATGCGCAGGTCGCCTTGTTGTGTGATGCGCATGGTCATGTCGCCGCCGCCCTCCAGGTCCACGTAGTTCTGTCCGTCTTCACTGAGCAGGCAATGGAAGCGTGCGGCGTCGTTGATGGAGATGGCGAGCGTCATGTCGAAGCCTCCGACGGGTACGGGTGCCTCTTCGTCCACGGCGACGCTGTCCTCGAAGCTCACAAACTTCACCAAGTCGTGCAGACGGTCGTCCACGGTCAGCGGAGAATCCTTCAGGATGTAAGTCATGTCGGTCTTGTCGAGCACGTCAAGCTTTCCGCGGATGAAAAGGTTGTCCATCGTGCCGCGCAGCGTACCGTTATAATTGGCAAAGACCTTTCCGTAGACGAGTGACTGCTTTTTCCGTTTGGCGGTGATGAGTTCAAAGTCGTTCGCCTTCATGTTGAAGTCGAGCGTGATGCGGCTGAAGTCGGCGAAATCCAGCTTTCCGTTCATCACGAGCGGGTTGTCCGCGTTGCGGGAATACAGGCCGAAGTTGTCGAACAGCATCCTGTTGTCTTTTATCTCGATGGGCCGGCGGTCCATGGTGAAGTCAAAGCCGTAGACGTCCGAGTACAGGTGTGCCGAGTCGAAGTTCAGCGCGCCGTTGATGGCAGGCCGTTCGAGGTTCCCCTCTACAGTGAGGTGTCCTCCGGCTTTTCCTTGCAGCCCCATGTCTGTTCCGGCCATGAAGCCGTTCAGCATGGCGAGCGGGAAGTCATGCAGGCTGATGTTGCCGGTGAAAAGTCCGCCCTCCGTGTCGCGGTACGTTCCCTCACATTCCATCACCTCCGTCCCGTTTGCCGAGATATAGGCGTTGGCATAGTGTTCGCCGCCCTCTTTCGGCAGGTAGATGGCCTCCATGCCTATGTTGCCCAGGTCCACGCCTTCGAATTTCAGTCCCGAAGCCTCGAACAATGCCGACGTGGACAGGTTCTTGTGGTCGTCCACCAGGTGGAAGTCGCCGTTCAGCATACCTTCGAGTTGCGGAAGATAGGGCAGGACGTCCGAGAGTTCGCCCAGGTTCAGGTTACTTATGCTGGCAGTGATGTCGTTCACCGAGTCCGCGGGCTGGCTGAATACGCGCAGGCCCGTCCCGTCGTCGGCCAGTAGGTCGATGTTGGCTTTCAGCATCTTGTTCTTGTCCAGACTGATGAAGTTATCCTCGTTCACGGTGAAGTTGCGATAGGCAATGACAGGATGTTGCGGGTAGATGGAAAGCCGTATCTCCTCGTCAGTCAGCGCGGCCCGCGTTCCGATGTCGATGCCCCGCCTTCCCTGCGCGTCGATGAACTGCAGTTGTGCGCCTACACCGTCTTTTTGCAGGAATCCGTCCAGGTTTACCCGGAATTTATGCGGGTTCCGTTTCGTGTAGTTATGGATGTCGCCGTGCAGCCGGAAACCTGTCGAGTCCTGTGACAGGAATACGCCGATGGTGTCGAGCAGCAGGTTGCCGTTGCGCAGGGCCCCGACGCTCAGGTCGCCGTTCAGACCGTCCTCAGGTCCGGCGTAGAGGCGCAGGCGTGCCGAGTTGTAGGAAACGCCCATGTGTTCCAGGATGCGGCTCATGGGGTTGTCGCGTCCGGCGTCGAGGTGTAGCGTCATGTCCGGCAGGGCCTGTCGCAGTTCCTTCTCGTCCAGTACCTTTTTCTCTATTTGCCGGGACAATTTGTCCGCCAGTTTCGTGAAGTTGCCGGCCAGCAGGTCCACCGTTCCCGCCGCCCCGAAGTTCAGGTACAGGTCTCCGGCCGACACGCGGGCGGTGGTGGTGTCGCGCGAGGTGGCAAAGGCAAACAGCAAGTCTTTTGCCGGGATGCTCTTCCGCGGTGTGAGGAAGCGCAAGTGTCTGAATCCGCCTTCCGCGCCGTATGCCGAGAAGTCCCGCTGCGCCCGTGCCGTGATGTCCACGTCCGCGCCCAGTTGCAAGGTATCTGCCATTCCCGCCGCCTTTTGTACGTTCACCATGGGCAGGCTGGCCGTGAGCCGGGCCTCGATTTCGCGGCCCAGGGTGGCTTCCAGATGTCCTTCGCCCTCTACCAGTTCGTTGAGTGCCGAGAAATCGGCCTTCGCCTTTCCGCCTGCGACGGTCGCGTCCAGTTTCAGTCCGCCCAGGTCCCACGTCCCGTAGGCGAATTTGCCGACCGAGGCTTTCGCTTGCAGCCGTGTGCGGGTCGCAAACGGGTCGAAGCCGCTGCCGGCGGCCGTCAGTTTTCCGCTGAAAGCCCCCAGGCCCGAGCCGGGCAGGAAGTCGCCCAGCGGGAACGCCGCCGAGCTGGCCGCCAGCCTGTAACTCTCGCGCCGGAGGTCGGCCTCGGCTTTCGCTTGCAGCCGTCCGCCCCGCGCGGCCACCTGCAGGTCGGTCTTGTAAGTATTGCCGTGAACCGTGGCCGTGCCTCGCGCCGTCATGCCGCGGGGAATGTTGAACGAGTTACGCGCGTCGGCGGGGACAAATGCCTTGACGAATGTCATGTCCTGCGTCCGCAGGTCGAAACGCGCCGTTATTTTCCGGTTGTCGCGCAGGACATTTTCGGCCTTCACGCTTCCCGTCAGCCGCAGCGCGCCCGGAAGCGACACTTCCAGCCGGTCCAGTGTCAGCCGGTCCATGTTGCCCGAGGCCTCCGCGCGGATGGCCAGCGTTTTCTGCGGCCAGGCCTTCAGATATTCCGCGTCAATCATTCCGCGGCCCAGTGTCCGCACGTCTTCGGGCGCGATGGCCGCGTCGATGTATGCCGCCAGCCGTCCGTCGCGGCCTTCCTGCAACGCTTTCCGGTCCAGTTCGAGCGCGATGTCGGCGCGCGAGTGCTGTGTGCGCAGGCGGAATGCCGGCAGGGACAGTCTTACGGAGTCCATGTAGAGGCCTCCCGACAGCTCCCTCACGTCTATTCCGCTGCGTTCGTGCAGCGAGACGTTGGCGATGCCTGCCCGCAGTGTGCCGTCGGCCGTGTAGCTGAGGGTGTCGAGGCGCAGGTTCAGTCCGGACAGCACGATGTGGTTCGGGTCGAAGCCTTCGGCCGTTGTCCTGAAGTCCTTCCACAGTATGTCGTTGTCTTTCCGGAAAGCGGGATTGCCCTTGTGCGGCGTGCCTGCGGCTTCCCGTCCGCTCCGTGCGGCATAGGTCACGTTGCCCCGGCGGATATCGAGCTGCCTGACGGCGTAGTTGCCGCGACCCGTGTCGAAGTGTCCGTCAAACAGCTTTGCGGACTCCATGTCGGCCGCCACGCGCATGGTGTCACCGGGCATTGACAGCCGTATCGCGGTCTGCTCGATGCGCACGCGGTCTACGGTGATGTCCCACGGCGCGGAGGCGGTGGTGTCCTTGGCCGCCGTGTCGCTGAGCGCCACGTAGAGCTCGGCCTTGCGCAGCACGGCATTGTTGATGTGTATTTTCCCGTCGGCCCAGGCTATGCCGTGCGACCGTGCCTCCAGCATACCGACGCGGCCGCGCAGGTAAGTGTCGGCTATCAGGTTTTTTGTGTTCAGCTTCATGTCGTACAGCGCGAAACCGTCTACGTCGAGGCGGCTGCTGAACAGGGGAATGAGCCGGACGTCAAGGCGCAGGGAGCGCAGGGCCGCTATGGTGTCGTTGCCTTCGACCGCCGTGACGCGGTGTACCCCGAGGTTCAGCGGAAACACCAGCCGTACCTGTCCCACCGAGATGTTCATGCCGGTGGTCTCGGACAGATGTTGCGTCACTTTCCGGACTACAAAATTCTGTACGGGCGGGAGATAGATGAGTATGGCCGCCAGCAGGAACAGCACGATGGGCGTGAGAATCATCGCCATCAGCCATTTGCCGGCTCGTCTGAGTAGTTTTTTTCCTTTCATTACGGTGCAAAGATAACGCAAGAACGGCGAAGTACAAAAACAATATCCGGCAAATGCCCCGTATGAGGTCTAAAAGTATGTTTACAGGCCTTTCGATGTGTTTTCCGGGCCTTCAGGAATTGCGCGGCGGGGCTTTTCCCTCTTTTGTCCGGAAGGAGTTTCGGGACACTTCGGGATTTTAACATTTACCCTGCGGTGATTTTAACACTTCTTGCTTTCGGGCCGAAAATGTATTATCTTTGTACAGCGGAAGTGCGGAGGCGGGGTTTTCCCGCCTTTTTTCGTGCGATATGGCCGGCTTTCGCGGAAAAATACCCCGAAGGAAAGAGAAACTACATGGCTCGTGGTTTTTCCTACATGCCATGTAGTGTTTCCTGTCCCTGCATGTAGGGAAAAACAAAAGGGGCGTCGGTGTTCCGAAAAAGTGTAGAAAAGTTAAAAATGTTAATGTCGTTCCTCGGTATTTGCCGTTTTTCTTGTGACAAAGTGCCGTTTGCTGATGTCCGCCTGCGGTAAAACGGGAGGGGAATGCCGTGTATGAGTTTTTTTTACTACCTTTGCCGACATCGAAAAAGCAGAAAAACAACGCGACAATGAAAAGAACAATCCTTATCCTCATGCTCGGTGCCACCGCCATGGCCGGCACAGCACAGAAGTACACCGTCAGCGGGAAATTGCCCGCATCGGCGACAGACGCCAAGGTGGTCTATCTCTATAATATGGAGAACCAGACACCCGACAGCGTGGCCGTAAGCAACGGAAAATTCACCTTCGAAGGCGAAGCCGCCGGAAAAATATTCGGCATAGTAAGACTTGATGCCGAATCCAAGTCAGTCCCCGTCATTCTGGACGGCAACGTAAGCGTGGACCTGGAGACAGAGACGGCGGCGGGAACATCCGAAAACGAGGGACTGACCCGCTACAACACGGTACACACCACAACAATCGATGCCTTGAAGAAGGTGTACGGGGAATACACCTCCTTACGCCAGAAAGGCGAAACGCCGGCCGACAGCGTGATGCAGCGCATTGAAAAAAGCTTTGACGAGCTGTCCGAGCGCATGATAGACAACGTCAAGACCTGTTGCACCGAAAATAAACAGGCCAAATTTCCCGCCTACTTCCTGATACAGACGGCCTCACAGATGGACAAGTCGGACGTACTGGCACTCGTCGAGGGCGACCCTGCCTATATGCAGACCTCGCTGCTCGACAAACTGAAAGGTATGCTGGACGGATGGAGACGGCAGGCCGTGGGAGCGGATTTTACCGACCTTGTCATGCCCGACACCACGGGCACGGAGCGCCGCTTGTCCGAGTTTGTGGGTAACGGCAAGTACGTGTTGGTGGACTTCTGGGCCTCGTGGTGCGGCCCCTGCCGGCAGGAAATGCCCCACGTAAAGGCGGCTTATGAGAAATACCACGACAAAGGTTTCGACATCGTGGGCGTTTCGTTCGACAACAACAAGGCTGCCTGGACGGCAGCCATCGCCAAACTCGGTTTGCCCTGGCATCACATTTCCGACCTGAAGGGCTGGCAATGTGCGGCCGCATCCGTCTACGGCATCAACTCCATTCCCGCCACGCTCCTCATAGGTCCCGACGGAAAAATCATTGCGACGGGCCTGCGCGGCGAGCAACTTTCGGAGACCTTGGCCGGCATTTTCAAATAACGGCATACGGACAACGTGCCGCAGGCAGCACACGATTGCACGTGACTGCCGCGACACAAGACAGCAACGCGACGGGGAGGACGGCCGAAAGGCATGTCCTCCCCGTTGCCTTTGGAACAGACTGACGGGTATATAGCCAAAAAAAGAGGCTGAACGCCTCTTTCCATCCTGACGGGCGGCAACATTGCCTTCACGGCCTTGTGCCCTCCCGCGCCCCGCATTTCGGGGCTTGCATCCGAGTGTTACCTATTACAATCCTTTACCCGGAACAGGATAATACCTGTTTTCCTATGTGACGGCTCCCTGCTTCCGGCCTTTTCCCAAAGACCTTGTCGCGACTTCCGCAGGGCCGTACTTTCGTTTTTGTGTTGGTGCGGCCTGTTTTATAAGTTCCATGTGTGCCGCATGTCTCTCTTTTCTGTTGCAAAGTTAAGCAGTGTATTCCATCCCTGCAAGGGCGAGGCGCATTTCTTAATATTATTTCAGTTTGAAACGCCTTGTTTCTCAACTACAGTTTACAAAATGCGCCAAAGCCGGCATCCCGTATGTACGAAATGCCGGCTTTGGCGTTCTAAAACAGAACTTCCGCGGCTGAAACAGCATACGGAAGTTCTTTCGGGTGACTAGTGGGATTCGAACCCACGACATTCAGAACCACAATCTGACGCTCTAACCAACTGAACTATAGTCACCATCTGTAACCTTTGTTCCCAAAAGCGTTGCAAAGATAGGTATTTCTTGCTAAGCCGCCAAATTTTTGTTCTTTTTTTTACTTATTTCTTGCGGAAAGCCGTGTGGAAAAGTGCGGAAGGCTTTGCACCGGCCCCGGCTCAGTCGGGATAATACTCATGCTTGGCTGCGGCAAGCGTGTTGAGCATCAACATGCAAATGGTCATGGGGCCGACGCCGCCGGGCACGGGGCTGATGTAACTGCACCGCGGGGCAACCTCGTCGAACTTCACGTCGCCCGACAGCCGATAGCCGCTGGGACGTGTCGCATCAGGCACACGCGTGGTTCCCACGTCGATGACGACGGCGCCCTCCTTAATCATGTCGGCTGTCACGAATTCCGGTTTGCCGATGGCCGCGATGACGATGTCGGCACGCCGGCATTCTTCCTTCAGGTCGCGGCTGTGACTGTGGCAGACGGTGACGGTGGTGTCGCCGTGCTCCTTCTGCATCATGAGTTGCGCCATGGGTTTCCCTACGATATTGGAACGCCCCAGCACGACGCACTTGCGGCCGCTCATCTCTATGCCGTAACGTTGCATAAGGGTAAGTATGCCTTTCGGGGTGGCCGACATGTAGCAAGGCAGCCCTATGGCCAGTCGTCCTACATTGACGGGATGGAAGCCGTCCACGTCTTTCCGGTAATCGATGGCCTCGATTACGCGCTGCTTGTCGATGTGACGGGGCAGCGGAAGCTGCACGATGAAACCGTCGATGTCGGCGTCACGGTTGAGGCGGTCCACGCAAGCGAGCAGTTCCTCCTCGGTCACATCGTCTTCATAACGCACCAGTGTGGAGCGGAAGCCACATGCCTCGCACGCCAACACTTTGTTGCGCACGTATGTCTCGCTTCCGCCGTCGTGCCCGATGAGTACGGCGGCCAGATGCGGGCGTTTGCCGCCGCCGGCCACCATGCGCTCTACTTCTGCGGCTATTTCCTTCTTTATTTCGGCCGCTGTTGCTTTTCCGTCTATAAGGGTCATGTTCTTATTATATATATTAAAGGTGTACGACATGGCAGGAACGCGCGTGCACGGCAGGGTGTACGTTTCGTTTGCCGTGTCAAAGTTACGACTTCTTGCGTCACGCACCAAATTTCCATCTTCATTGTTTCGGCGGCATGATGATGTTTTTCTGCGGAGATGCGTCTTGCACCACCGGTCTGCGCGGGCCGGGGAATCCTGATTGTACAGATTGGCGACACGATAGAGCCTAATCCTATTTTTTTTCTTACCTTTGTCTGCACAAAACCGGAACCTATGGACAATTACATCGTATCGGCGAGAAAATACCGGCCTTCCACGTTCGACAGCGTGGTGGGACAGTCGTCGCTGACCACGACGCTCAAAAACGCAATCGCCGCGGGAAAGCTGGCACATGCCTATCTCTTCTGCGGACCGCGCGGCGTGGGAAAGACGACCTGTGCACGTATTTTCGCCAAGACCATCAACTGCCTTTCGCCAAATGAGCGGGGAGAGGCATGCGGCACGTGCGAAAGCTGCACGGCCTTTAATGAAGGGCGCAGCTACAACATACATGAGCTGGACGCCGCCTCGAACAATTCGGTCGAAGACGTCCGTTCGCTCATCGAACAGGTACGCATTCCGCCTCAGGTGGGCCGGTACAAGGTATTTATCATAGACGAAGTGCACATGCTCTCGGCGGCGGCGTTCAACGCCTTCCTCAAAACGCTTGAGGAACCGCCTGCCCATGCCATCTTCATACTGGCCACGACCGAGAAACATAAGATTCTGCCCACGATTCTCAGTCGTTGTCAGATTTATGACTTCAACCGCATGGAAGTGGCCGACATTGTGGGCCACCTGCGCCGCGTGGCCGAAGCGGAAGGCATCACTTATGAGGAAGAGGCCCTCGGGGTAATCGCGCAAAAAGCCGACGGCGGTATGCGCGACGCGCTTTCCATTTTCGACCAGGTGGCCAGTTTCGCCAACGGGAACATCACCTACGCCAAAGTAATCGAGGACCTCAACGTCCTGGACTACGATTACTATTTCAAACTGACCGACTCGCTGCTCAAAACGGACATTCCCGCAGCACTGCTGACGCTCGACGAAATCCTGTCAAAGGGATTCGAGGCCAATCACTTCATTGGCGGACTCGCATCCCACTTCAGAGATTTGTTAGTGAGCCGCGACGCCGTCACCCTGCCCCTGCTCGAAGTGGCCGACAGCGTACGAAGTCGTTACGAGGAGCAGGCCCGACGCTGCCGGCCCGCATTCCTGTACCGCGCACTGAAGCTTTGTAACGATTGCGACATCAATTATCGCACGAGTAACAATAAACGCTTGCTCGTGGAACTGACGCTCATCGAAGTGGCACAGGCGGCAGCGGACGATGCAGAGGCTTGTGGGCGTGGCCCTGCGAAGAAATTAAAATCCATATTCAACTTGGCGGCCGCACCCGTGGTGAAACCGGCCGCAACTGCAGCAAAAGAGCTACCGGAAGCCGAAAACAACGTCCGGACACAGACCCCGCAGCCGACTACCGTACAGGTACAGAAAAGTACAAACGCGACCGCAGCGCCCCGACAGCCGGAAAAGCTGCGCACAACGGCAAAGGCGCCGCACACCATATCCATCCGTCTCGACCGACAGCAGGAAACAAAGGAAACGCCCGTCGAAAAGCAAGAGCAGGACGTGATTACCGAAGAGAAAGACTTCGACAAGAACGCGCTCTACTATCAATGGCATCGCTATGCCGCACTCCTGCCGCGCGAACAGAGTGCCGTGGCCGGCCGGATGAAGAACATGGAACCGATTATAGGCGAGAACTGGCAGGTAGATGTACCGGTGGAAAACGCACAAGTCATCGGCTACATGGAAACCCTGAAAGACGATTTGCTACACCACTTGCGCACGCAACTGCATAATGGAAAAATCACACTGAACTTCCGGCTCATGGAGCGCAAGGAGCAGAAACGCGCGTACGGCCGCAAAGAACAATTCGCCGCAATGCTCAAAAAGAGTGCGGAACTGCGTGAACTGACCGAAATCTTCGGTCTGGAGCTGGCGTAAGGGCCATGCCGGCAATGCCATCCGGGCGACATACACACGTTGCAGCCGGTCCGGAAACGGTTTCCGGCCGCCATTCAGCTCCATGAGGCACTTACTTGAACAATAAAAACTTAAAAATAGAACTAAGACATGGAACAGACGTCCCACAAGTATGTCACAGTGGCATACGAACTCTTTTCAGACAACGAAAAAGGCATCCACTCACTCATTGAAAAGGCTCCGGCCGAACACCCTTTCCAGTTCATCACGGGAATGGGCGTGACGCTTGATGCTTTCGAAGAGAAAATCGCACCCCTCACGGCAGGAGAGAACTTCGACTTCACGCTCAGCGTGGACGAGGCCTATGGTCCTTATGTGCAGGAGCATGTCATCGAGCTCGACAAGGAAGTCTTCTGCATCGACGGCCGTTTTGACAAAGACACCATCTATCCCGGAAATGTCATTCCCCTTGTCAATGCCGACGGAAACCGTTTCCAAGGCCTCATTCTCGAGGTAAAGGAAGACAAGGTGGTCGTCGATCTGAACCATCCCCTGGCCGGCAAGGAACTTCACTTCCGCGGCAGCGTCGTGACCTCGCGTGAGGCTACGCAGGAAGAGATTCAGGGCCTCATCAACCGCATGAGCGGAGAAGGTTGCGGCTGCGGCTGCGACGAATGCGGCGGTAACCATGACGGAGGCTGCGGCTGCCACGGCGAAGAAGGCCATCACCACGACGGAGAATGCTGTGGCAAAGGCGGACACGGTCATCACCACGACGGGGAATGCTGTGGCAAAGGCGGACACGGCCACCATCACGACGGCGGATGCTGCGGTGGCGGGCACGGCCGGGAATAAAAAAGTCTCTCCCGGCGTTTCCGTGCGGACGGATACAGGCCTGTATTGTGCGGGCCGCCGGCCGCACAATACAAACCCTAATCTCCTTGCATCATGAATACTTTTGGTAATATCTTCCGCCTCACCACTTTCGGCGAAAGCCACGGACCGGGTGTCGGAGGCGTCATCGACGGCTTCCCCGCAGGCGTGGAAATAGACATGGACTTCGTGCAGCACGAACTGGACCGCCGCAAACCGGGACAAAGCGCCCTGACGACGCCGCGCAAAGAGGGCGACCGCGTAGAAATCCTTTCGGGAGTTTTCGAGGGACGCTCGACAGGCTGCCCCATCGGCTTTCTTGTCCGCAACGAGAACCAGCATTCGTCCGACTACGACAACCTTCGCGACACGTTCCGTCCCAGTCACGCCGACTACACCTACCGGTGCAAATACGGCATACGAGACCACCGCGGCGGAGGCCGCTCTTCGGCACGCGAGACCATATCGCGCTGCGTCGGCGGCGCCTTTGCCAAAATGGCGTTACGGCAACTGGGCATCACGGTCACGGCATACACGTCGCAGGTAGGCGGCATCGCGCTCGACCGTGACTACCGCCTGTACGACCTTTCGCGCACGGAGAGCAACGCCGTACGCTGCCCCGATGCCGCGAAAGCCGAAGAAATGGCACGCCTCATCGAGCAAGTGAAATCCGACGGCGACACCATCGGCGGAGTCATCACGGGAGTCATCCGCGGATGCCCGGCGGGTCTGGGCGAACCGGTCTTCGGTAAACTTCACGCCGCGCTCGGAGGTGCCATGCTGGGCATCAATGCGGTGAAAGGCTTCGAATACGGAGAAGGCTTTGCGGGAGTGACGGCGCGCGGCAGCGAACAGAACGACAGGTTCGTGCCCGACGGGCATGGCGGCGTCACGACGGCCACCAACCGCAGCGGAGGCATACAGGGAGGCATAAGTAACGGCAACGACATCTGTTTCAGGGTGGCGTTCAAGCCCGTCGCCACCATCCTGCAGGAGCAGCAGACGGTCGATGTGCACGGCAATGCCGTCTCGCTGACGGCCCGCGGGCGGCACGACCCATGCGTGTTGCCGAGAGCCGTACCTGTGGTCGAAGCAATGGCGGCCATGACGGTGCTGGACTTCTATCTTTTGAACCTGAGTGCGCGGCTGAAATGTTAAATATTAAGCCAAAACGAAAAAATAACACATATTCCTTGCAGACTTTAGCAGGAAAGTTTATATTTGCGACATACAGTTGTCGTGAAGATAACGTAATTAGTAGTTAAGTCTAGTTTAGTTTTTGTGTTGGTTAATGGAGGCCCGTAGAGACGGACTTCCATTAATTTGCATAAACGGCACAGAGCCGCTTCCCCCACCGGTGTTTTTTCCGGACAAGCCTGTACTGTCAGCCGGCCGCCGGCAATTTTAACACTTCTTGCTTTTGGCCGAAAAATGTATTATCTTTGTATTGCGAAAGCAGGAAGGACGGCCAAAGCCGCCCTTTATTCGTATCCATAGGCCCGTTCCGGGGAGAAACCGGCCCTATGAAAGGAAAAACTACATGGCATGTACGAACGACTACAAGCCATGTAGTTATTTTTGTCCCTACATGTCGGGGAAACTACAAGCCATGTACGCCGCCCCGAAAGTGAGTGAAAGTTAAAAATGTTAATGTCGGGTGCCGGCGGAAGCCTCAGCGGTGGCGTTTGGCCAGTTCCCGCTCCACGTCTTCTATGCCCATGCCCATCTGTTCCAGCAGGACGAGCAGATGATATACCAGGTCGGAAGCTTCGTAAATAAACCTGTCTCGGTTTCCGTCTACGGCTTCGACGACGCTCTCCACGGCTTCCTCGCCCACCTTTTGGGCAATTTTCTTCACCCCCTTGATGAAGAGGCGCGTGGTGTAGGAGTTCTCGGGCATTTCTTCGTGCCGGCGACGGATGAGCGCGGCCAGCGTGCGCACGAATCCCTCGTCCTCGGGCGTGTCGAAGCAGGCCGTCGTCCCGCGGTGGCACGTGGGTCCGACGGGATGCGCCTTGACGAGCAGCGTGTCGGCATCGCAGTCGGCGTAGGTTTCTACCACTTCGAGGTAGTTGCCGCTGGTCTCGCCTTTGGTCCACAGGCAGTTGCGCGTGCGGCTGAAGAACGTGACGCGACCCTCGCGCATCGTCTTGTCGAAAGCCGCCTCGTTCATATATCCGAGCATGAGCACCTTGAGTGTCACGGCATCTTGTACCACGACGGGCAGCAGTCCGTCGGCGCACTTGGAGAGGTTGAAATCAGAAAAAGTCATGTGGTTCGTTTTTTTCGGGAACGGTTGTGAAATGGATGCCGCGGTCAGAGCCGTACCTCGATGCCTTGTCCGCGCAGTCGGCGTTTGAGGTCCTCGATGGTGATTTCGCGGTAGTGGAAGATGCTGGCGGCCAGTGCGGCGTCGGCACGTCCTTCGGTGAGCACGGCGGCAATGTCGTCGGCCGAGCCGGCTCCGCCCGACGCGATGACGGGTATGTGCAGCGTGTCGGCCAGTCGTGCGAACGTGTCGCAGGGATAGCCCGAGCGGGTCCCGTCGTGGTTCATCGATGTGAAGAGTATCTCGCCCGCACCGCGGTCCTCGGCCTCTTTTGCCCACTCGAAGAGTTCGCGTCCCGCAGGCCGTGTGCCGCCGTGTGTCGTGGTGCGCCATACGCCGTCGTCACCTTGGCGTGCGTCGATGGCCACTACGACAAACTGGCTGCCGTAGCGCGAGGCTATTTCGCCGATGAGTTGCGGGTTTCTGATGGCCGCGCTGTTGATGGACACCTTGTCGGCACCGGCATCGAGCAGGCGCGACGCGTCGTCTATCGAGGAAATGCCGCCGCCCACGGTGAAAGGGATGTTGATGCCGTCGGCGATGCGCTCCACCAGCCGCGTAAAGGTGTTCCGCCCTTCGCTCGTCGCGCTGATGTCCAGATATACCAATTCGTCGGCGCCGCTCCGAGCGTAGAATTGGCCTAATTCGACGGCATCGCCGACATCTGTGAGCGACTTGAAGTTCACTCCCTTCACCGTCCGGCCGTCTTTGACGTCGAGGCAGGGTATAATGCGTTTGGCTACCATATATTCGGTTATCTTTAGTCTTTATAAAAACAGAAAATTACGGGGCCGTGTACAGTCGGCGGGCTTCAAAGTGAAAAAGTCCCCGCGTTCCACCGCTCGATGTCGGCGAGCAGGACGCGATGCTCGTAGATGGCTTTTCCCACGATGACCTTGCGCAGGCCCAGCGTGTCGAGGCGGCGCACGTCGTCCATGGAAGAGATGCCCCCCGACACGGTAAAGTCTACGTTGTCGTATTTCGCTTGCAGGCGGGTGTAGAGGTCGAACGACGGACCTTGCAGCATACCGTCGCGCGAGATGTCGGTGCAGATGACCTGGCTGAGGCCTTGCGGCAGGAATGTCCCTATCAGGTCGTCGATGCTTAGTTCCAGGTCCTCCAGCCAGCCGCTTACGGACACTTTCCCCTCGCGGACATCCGCGCCGAGTACCATCCGGTCGCCGCCGAAGCGTTGCAGCCACTCCGAAAACCGTTCCGGCTGTTTGGCGGCCACGCTCCCGACGACGGCATGGGCGGCTCCGCTGTCGAAGACGGCTTTCAGCGCCGCGTCGTCCTTGATGCCGCCGCCCCATTCGATGGCTACGCCGTCGATGCCGGCCATCTGTTCGAGCACACGCAGGTTGCACGGCGCGGCGGCCTTGGCTCCGTCGAGGTCTACCGCGTGTACGCGCCGTACACCGCAGTCGGCGTAACGCCTTACCATATCCACGGGCGAGGCGTCATAGGTCCTGCATTGCGCATAGTCGCCCTGCGAGAGACGGACGCAGCGGCCGTCGATGATATCTATGGCGGGAATGATTTCTATCATAGTTCCAGAAAATTCTTTAATATCTGTTCGCCAACGTCTCCGCTCTTTTCGGGATGGAATTGCGTGCCGTAAAAGTTTTCGTACTTGAGGGCCGCGCTGAACAGCTGCCCGTGGCGCGCCGTGGCAATGGTGTCGGGACAGAGTCCCGCGTAGTAGGAATGGACAAAGTATACGTAATCGCCGCCCGTAAGGCCCTTGAAGAGTTTGGTCTCCATGTTGGCGATGCGGTTCCAGCCCATGTGGGGCACTTTCTCCGTCTCCGTGGGACGGAAGCGGCGGACACACGCGTCGAAGAGGCCGATACATTCCGCGTCGCCCTCTTCCGAGTGGCGGCACATGACCTGCATGCCGACGCAGATGCCCAGTACGGGTCGGCGAAGGTCGCGGATGACCTGCACGAGGCCCGCGCCGCGGAGGTTTTCCATGGCCTCGGCGGCATTGCCCACGCCGGGCAGCAGCACGCGGTCGGCACGTCGTATCTCGTCGGTGTCGGCCGTGATGCGGAAGTCGGCGCCCAGCCGTTGCAAGGCGTTCTCCACGCTGCGGAGATTGCCCATTCGGTAGTCGATGATTGCTATCATAATATTCCTTTGCTCGAAGGCAGTTCGTAGCTGAATACGTCCCGGCGCACGGCCATGCGCAGTGCGCGGGCAAAACCCTTGAATACGCCTTCGATAAGATGGTGGTTGTTTTCGCCGGATGCACACACATGGAGATTGCACCGCATGGCGGTACACAGTGAAAGGAAGAAATGCTTGTACATCTCGGTGGGCGTGTCGCCTACATACTCGCGGGTGAACGGTACGTCCCATTCCAGTTCGGCGCGCCCGCCGAAGTCGATGAGTACCATGGCGCGGCTTTCGTCCATCGGCAGCACAAATCCGTAACGGTCTATGCCGCGCTTGTCGCCCAGGGCGGTCCGGAGCGCTTCGCCCAGGGCTATGGCCACGTCTTCCATGGTGTGGTGTTCGTCCACCTCGAGGTCGCCGCGACAGACTGACGTGAGCGAGATGCCCGAGTGGTGGGGTATCTGCATCAGCATGTGGTCAAAGAACTTCAGTCCCGTATCCACGCGCGTCTCCCCGCCGCCGTCGAGGTCCGCTTCTATATATATATCGGTCTCGGCCGTAGTGCGCGCGACGACGGCGCGGCGCTCCGTGCGGCGTATGTGTTCGGCCACTTCGTGCCAGTTGGGGGTGACGAGCGCGCAGGCGGCATCCAGTCCGGCGCGGCTGACGGCTTCGCGGCCCGGGGCGGCTTCCTGCAACAGGATTCCCCGCGCTCCGAGGTTGGCGGCCAGTTGTACGTCGGTCAGGCGGTCGCCTATGACGAAGCAGGCCCCGAGGTCGTAACTCCCGTCCATATACTTGTGCAGCATTCCCGTACCGGGCTTGCGCGTAGGTGCGTTGTCGGACGGAAAAGTGCGGTCTATGAGCTGCTCGTCAAAGCATATACCTTCGCCGGCCAGCGTGGCCAGCATTTTTTCGTGCGCGGGCCGGAATGTTTCCTCCGGGAAACTCGGTGTTCCCAGCCCGTCCTGGTTACTGACCATGACAAGTTCGTATCCCTGTCCCGCCAGCAGGCGGAGCGCGGATATACATCCGGGTACGAATTCCAGCTTTTCGAGTGAGTCTATCTGCTCGTCGGCCGGTTCTTTGATGATTGTGCCGTCGCGGTCGATGAAGATGGCTTTTTTCAACATGGGGATAAGTTTTCTTGGAACAAAGAAACGGTGTGCGGCAAGCCGTGTGGCGCGCCTTTCCTACTGCTTGCGCATCACTTCCAGCAGGCGGAGGTTTTCTTCCGGCGTCCCGACGGTCAGTCGCAGGCATCCTTCGCAACCTTTCACCCGGTTGCGGTTGCGTACAATGATGCCGTGTCTGACCAGCTCGTCATATAGCGCGTCGGGATTGTCCACGCGGACCAGCAGGAAATTGGCATCGGACGGAAAAACCCTTTGCACGCAGCCCGTAAGTTCCAGCTGCGCCTTCAGCCATTCCCGTTGCGCGACGATTTCGGCTATCTGCGTCTGCACGCCAAGGGATATGCGGCGCATGACCTCGGCCTGCGTCGGCCCGTTCACGTTGTAAGGATATTTTACGCGGGCGAAAAGCGCGGCTATCTGCGGGGCTGCGAACGCCAGTCCCAGGCGCAGGCCCGCCATGCCCCAGGCTTTCGACATCGTTTGCAGCACAATGACGTTCGGATGTCGGTCCAGGACATCGAGCATCGTGCCTTTGGTGGAGAAATCCACGTAGGCTTCGTCCACTACCAGCATACCTCCGAACGCGTCGGCCAGGGCTTCGAGCTGCGCAGTGTCGAAGGCGTTGCCCGTAGGATTGTTGGGCGAACAAATCCAAAGGAGCTTGGTGTGCGCGTCACAGGCTTCGAGCAGCGCGTCTGTCCGGAGCGTGTAATCCGGCCCGAGGGCTACTTCGCGCAGGGCCACGTTGTTGGTGGCCGCGGCTACCTTGTAGACTCCGTAAGTAGGCGCGATGGAGACGACATTGTCGCATCCCGGTTCGCAGAAGATACGGAAAGTCAGGTCTATCGCCTCGTCGCTGCCCGCTCCGCCTATGAAGATGCTGTCCGGCCCTATACCTTTGAGCTGCGAGATGCAGGTTTTGAGTTTTTTCTGGTGCGGGTCGGGGTAGCGGTTCACGCCATTTTCGTACGGGCTCTCGTTTGCGTCGAGCCACACGGAGATGTCGCCGCCCTTAAACTCGTCGCGGGCTGTCGAATATGGCTCCAGGGCCAGAATGTTAGGGCGGACATATTTTAACGGGTTCGTCATACGCTGTCTGGTTTGAGGTTCAGTCCTTCGCGAGCCGCACCTTCACGGCCGCGGCATGGGCATCGAGACCTTCGGCTTCGGCCATCGTCATGATGATGGGGGCTAAAGTCTGAAGCCCTTCGGGCGAAAGTTCCTGATAAGTAATCTTGCGCTGGAAACTGTCGAGGTTCACGCCGCTGAAAGCACGTGCCCAGCCTCCGGTAGGCAGGGTGTGGTTCGTACCCGAGGCATAGTCGCCCGCACTCTCGGGCGAGTAATTCCCGACAAAGACACTGCCGGCCGCAGTTATCTTTTCGGCCACCGTCCACGGTTCGTGTGTGGAAATGATAAGGTGTTCGGCGGCATAAGCGTTGGCAAAGGCGATTCTGTCCGCCTCGTCGTCGAACACGACCATGCGGCTGTGCGAGAGGGATGCCTCGACGGAGGACGTACGTCTGAGTTTCGCCGCCTGAAGCGCCACTTCGGCGTTCACGGCTTCGGCGAAGTCGCGGCTATGACAGACCAGGACGGCCTGACTGTCGGCTCCGTGTTCCGCCTGCGAGAGCATGTCGGCCGCGACATAGGGTGCGCGTGCCGCATCATCGGCTAGGACGAGCACTTCACTGGGACCGGCGGGCATATCTATGGCCGTGACGTTCGTGACGAGCTGTTTGGCTTTCGTGACATAGCGGTTGCCCGGTCCGAATATCTTGTCCACGCGCGGGACACTGCATGTACCGTAAGCCATCGCCGCGACAGCCTGCGCGCCGCCTATGCGGAAGATGCGGTCGATGCCGCAAATTTCAGCTGCATAGATGATTTCGGGCGCTATGTGTCCGGTAGCGTTCTGCGGCGTGCAGAGAATCACCTCTTCGCAGCCGGCAATTTTTGCGGGCATACCGAGCATGAGTACTGTCGAGAAGAGAGGAGCCTGTCCGCCCGGGATATAAAGTCCCACGCGGCGGATGGGAACGGCGCGCTGCAGGCAACGGACACCGGGCTGCGTGGTGACATCGACCACATGCGGACGTTGTGCCGCATGGAAGGCGGCTATATTCTTTGCCGCTGCTGCAATGGCGTCTTTCACCTCGGGGGCGACGGCCGCGGCCGCCTGCCGGCGTTCGTCATCGGTGAGTTCGAGCGCGTCGAGTGCCGCCCCGTCGAAACGGAGCGCATAGTCGCGCAGTGCCGTGTCGCCTTCGCGCCGCACGCGGTCCACGATGGCGGCCACGCTGGCGGCGATGGTGTCATCGTCGGGTATGTTGCGCTTGACGAGCGCGGGCCAGGTTTCCCTTGACGGGTTACAAATTATTTCCATCTGCGTTTCTGTTCTTTCCATGACGCACTTCGGACGAGGTGTGTCAGCGTATCATGTTTTCGAGCGCGAGGACAAGGATGCCTTCTGCGCCGAGAAGTTTCAACTGTTCTATTTTCTCCCACAATTCGTCCTCACGAATGACCACGTGCAAGGAGCACCAGCCTTCGGCCGCCAGGGGCAGGACCGTCGGGCTGCGCATTCCGGGCATCAGGGCCACTGCCGCGTCGATGCTGTCGGCGGGCAGGTTCATCAGGACGTATTTCATGCCGCGGCTGTCTACTATCGAGCGGAAGCGGAACTTGAGTTTTTCGATTTCGGTCTGTTTTTCGGGCGAGAGACCGCGGCCTGCGATGAGCGCGGCTTCGGAATGGAACACGCGCTCCACTTCCCGCAGGCCGTTCTGCACCAGTGTGCCGCCCGAGGACACGATGTCGAAGATGCCGTCGGCCATCCCGACGGCGGGAGCTATCTCTACGGAGCCCGCAATCTCGTGAATCTCGGCATTGACGCCGTTGCGGGTGAAGAAGTCGCGCAGGATGTTGGGATAGGATGTCGCGACACGCCGGCCTTCAAACCATTCCGGACCGGTATATTCCGCGTCGCGGGGCACGGCCAGCGAGATGCGGCACGCGCCGAAGCCGAGACGCATCACTTCCTCCACGTCATGTCCTTTTTCCGCGACCTCGTTCAGCCCCACGATACCGATGTCGGCCACTCCCATATTGACAGCCTGCGGTATGTCGTCGTCACGCAGGTAAAGCACTTCCATCGGAAAGCCCGATGCCTGGGCTACGAGTTTCCGTTTGCTGGCTGCCACGCTGATGCCGGCATCCGAGAGCAAGGCCATGGTATCTTCGTTCAGCCGGCCTTTGGCTTGTATCGCTATTCTCAGCATATTGTTCCGTTTTTTGCGGGCAGCGGGGATTGCTTGTCCGCGGATATTCATTCGTTTGTTGTGCAAAAATAGTCAATTTTACAGGAAAATCCTACTTTTTATAAACAAAATAGCTTTTCGCTCGCAGGTAAAACAGCAAAACGTGAGTTTCGCAATGCCGGGCATGTGCGTAAGGCCACGTTTTGCGCGCCAACTTTTCCGTGTCCACCACTTGCGCCGGCGCCTGCGGCATCCGGAAAGCGTCATCCCCGTTCAGGTGGCGGCCGGAACGGGGATGACGTTTCTTATATATATAATATGGTGTGCCGGATCAGCGGATATCCATTTCGTCGAGCAGGTAAGTGGAACCGCCGAACGTGTCTATGATGAACATGACGAAGCGTATGTCCACGTTGATGCAGCGTTGCAGTTGCGGATTGAAGCGCAAGTCGCTGCTGAGCGATTCTATGTTGCCGTCGAAAGCCAGACCGATCAGCTCACCCTTGGCATTCATCACCGGACTGCCCGAGTTGCCGCCCGTGATGTCGTTGTTGGAGAGGAAACAGGTGGGCAGCTGGCCGTCGGGCAGGGCATAGCGGCCGAAATCGCCCTTCTCGTAGAAGCCGCGCAGCTTTTCGTTGATGACATAGTCGGGGTCGGCGGGATTTTCCTTTTCGAACATGCCGCCGAGCACGGTCTGCCAGCCGTAACGCACGGCATCGCGCGGCGTATATCCGCCCACGTGGCCGTAAGTCATGCGCAACGTGAAGTTGGCATCGGGGGCCTTGGCCCAGTCATACATCTCGCAGAGTCCGCGCACGTAGATTTTGTCCAGTTCCGCGCGCTTGGCGTTGTGGTTCTGCGAGGCTTGCGAGAACTTCTTCATCCATTCGGAGTACTCCTTCCAGTGACGGTAGAGCGGGTCCGCCTTGAGCACGGCGGCGTCGGGGGCCTGCAGGAACGCTTCGAGCGTTTCGCGGCTGCGGAACAGCGACTTCTCGTACATTTCGTCGTAACGGGCCTTGACAGCCGCCGGGTCCGAAAGGATGGCGCGGGAACTTTGCAGCCGGGCCTGCTTCTGCCAGTAGGGGAGCAGCAGCTCCATGACGGCACGGTCCATCTGCAGGTCCGTTGTGCCCACCGACATGTCGTAGAAGCGGAGCAAATCGGCGGCGGCCGCCTCGATGTCTTTCTTCTTGCCGCTTTCGAGCGCGGAGAGATAGGCTTCGACGGCGTTGGGACGTACATAGAATTCCTGCGAGCCCACGGTGCTGTTCAGGAGCATGAGGTCGTGAATCGTATCGCGCATGGCGGCGCACAGGGAGTCTATGCGGTCGATGATATCCCTGTATTCGGGTTTCCCGCTGCGGGCGGCGAAGTCGCGGAAAGCCGCTTCCTCACGCTTCTTTATCTGTATGAGCCCCGTTTTCTTGACGCTCTCGTTCATTCCCCCGAAGTTCTTCACCACGTTGCCCAGGCTCATGTACGCATCGGCCAGTTTGAGCGACAGGACGCTGTCACTGTCCATCAGACGCTTCATGTAGTCGAGCCGGACCTCGCCCGCCATGTTCACGGGTGCGTTCTGGCTCTGCGTGCGCAGTTCCACCTCGGACGCAGTCAGGTAACGGCTCGTCCGGCCGGGGAATCCCATAATCATGGTATAGTCTCCGTCACCGATACCTTTGAGCGAGACGGGCAGGAAACGCTTGGTCTTGAGCGGCTGGTTCTTCTTGTCGTAGGGGGCAGGCTCTCCGTTTTTGTCGGCATAGACGCGGAAGACAGCAAAGTCGGCATTGTGGCGCGGCCATACCCAGTTGTCCTGGTTGAAACCGAACTGCGCGATGTTCTGCGGCGGGTTCACCACCAGACGCACGTCGGGAAAACTTTGTTCGTAGAACATGTAGAAGCGGTTGCCGCCGAAATACGGCACGATGCGCGTGCTCACGCCTTTTTTCTTGCGCAGGTCGCTCTTCTTGAAGAGTTTCGTGGCGAGCGGTTCGAGGAAAGCCTGGCTCTGGGCGCGGTATTCGCTCACGCCCTCGGCTTGTGCGGCGGCATTGACCTCGTCCGTGACGTCGGCAATGCGGAGTACGAACGTGAAGTCAAGGTCCGGCACGGAGAGTTCCTCGGCGCGGCTTTTCGCAAAATAGCCATCCTGCAGGTAGTTGTGCTCCATGGTGCTCATGGCGTGCACGTAGCCGAAGCCGCAGTGGTTGTTGGTGAAGACCAGTCCTTCGGGCGAGACGATTTCGCCCGTGCAGCCGTTGCCGAAGATGCCGACGCACTCGCGCAACGAGGGGGAAGTCTCGCTGTAGAGCGCCTCGGGCGGCAGTTGCAGGCCGGCCCGGCGCAGCGAGTCCTCAAGGTGTTGCTGTTTCATCAGTTTCAGGAGCCACATGCCCTCATCGGCGTGTGCGCCCATGCCCAGCACTATGGCGAGGCAAAGTCCTAAGATTCTTTTCATTATGTTTGGATGTTGATGGATGACGTTTTTTGTCGGTTTCATATATTCTGCAAAAGTACGAAAAGCCGTCCGGCGTGCCAAGTCTTGTGCGCGTTTATCTTGGCGCGGCGGGTAAAAAACGGCAAAACCGGATACGTCTCCGCGGGCCGGAGCTATTTTAACACTTCTTGCATTTCGTCGGAAAATGTATTATCTTTGCAACAGGAAACAGGGCAGACCGCACAGGTTTGCCCTGTTTTCGTGTATTCCGGCCGGTATCCGGTCCGTTTTTCCCCTCGAAAAAGGATTTCCTACATGCCTTGTAGGAGAATTTACAAGGCATGTAGGAAAAATTACAAAGCATGTACGAAAAACTACAAGCCATGTACGCGGCGCCGAAAGTGAGCGAAAGTTAAAAATGTTAATGTCGCGTCCGTCCGTTCGCCGGGTCATTGCCACAGTTTGAGCGAATAGGCGGACTCGAGTGCGGCTTCCTGTCTGTCGGGCAGGTTTACGAAGAAGTCTATGCCCGTGAGTTCCTCTATTTCGTCTACGGACCGCGCCGCCCGGTCCATGTCCTGGCGACCGGAACGGTTGGCGTAGTAGAAGCCGATGGCCTTCTCGCGGCCGCTGTTCAGGCAGAGCACAACCTTGAAGAAGCCGTCGGGTACGGTGATGCGCAGGGTGCGGCCGATTTTCTTCCGGCGTTTGTCCTTGTAGACCGGTCCGCAGACGATGTAGACCGCCCCTTCGCGGGCGGCCCAGCGGCGGCAGGCTTTCTCGAGCGTGGCCCACGCTCCGCTGTTCAGGGCATGGTTCTGCGGACATATGTTGCTCATGTAAAAACATTCGGACATGGCGCGCGAACTCCACTTCATGTCGGCGGCAGGCGCCATGTGGCCGCGGTCATATCCCGAACCGGTATACTCGGATGTCGTGACCCGGTGCGGTTCCGGCACATCCGGGTCGGGCAGGAAGTCGTTCGCTCGGGGCAGCGTGCCTTCCGTCTCGGCCTTGGTCAGTTCCCACGCCACCCAGTTGGGTGCGTTGTGCTCGCGGTTGTAGGACAGGGTGTATCCGGTGTGGCGGATGATGCGTTCGGGCGTGCCTTTCATGCGTCCCGGCAGCTCGATGGCGCGGCCGGAGCCGGGAGCGGCGGCGGTTACGTCCGTCCTGCCGGCTGCGCCGTCGGATTTTTCAGTCATTTCCCCGCGGGCGGGCTTGTCCGTGCCGGCGTCGGGCAAAAAAGTAGCAGCCGACAATGCTGTGCCGGCTGCCGCTATCAGAGCGATTATCTTGTTCGTAAGTTTCATTTCCGTTGCTTAATTGCTTTCTTCGATGAGGTTGAGCATCTTGATGGTGGCTTTTATGGCGGCGTCGGTCTGGTCTGCGTCGAGTCCCCGCGTGCGGAAAGTCTTCTCGCCATACTGCCACGTGATGACGGCCTGCACAAAGGCGTCGGTGCGCCCGCCGGGCGGAATCGTGACATAGTATCCCGTCAGTGCGGGGAAGGGTTTCCTGAGTTTTTCCTCATAGATGTGCCGCAGTCCCCGCATGAATGCGTCGTACTGTCCGTCGCCGCAGGCTTGCGTTTCATAGCTTTGGCCGTCGATTTCTATCTTCAGCGAGGCGGTAGGCTTCAGACCGTAGGCCGTGGTGGCCAGGTAGCTGACCAGACGTACCCGCGAGGCGGGCGTGTCGTGCTTGAGGACGTCGGCCACGATATAGGGCAGGTCGTCCTGGGTGACGACTTCTTTCTTGTCGCCCAGTTCTATGATGCGCTGCGTGATGCGCCGGGTCTGCTCGGCCGTGAGTTCCAGTCCGTAGGCCTCGAGGTTCTTCAGGATGTTGGCCTTTCCGCTGTTCTTGCCCAGGGCATACTCGCGCTGACGTCCGAAACGCTCGGGCAGCAATGCGTTGCAGTAAAGCCCGGACTTGTTGTCGCCGTCGGCATGTACGCCGGCCACCTGCGTGAACACGTTCTCGCCGACGATGGGCTTGTTGGCCGGGACGGCTATGCCGCTGTAACTTTCGACCAGGCGGCTGGTCTCGAAAAGTTTGCTCTCGTCAATGCCCGTTTCCAGCCCGAAATGGTCTTTCAGGATGGCCTGGACGCTCGATAGCGGGGCGTTGCCCGCGCGTTCGCCCAGTCCGTTCACGGCGGTGTGTATGCCCTGGCATCCGCAAAGCAATGCCGACGAGACATTCGCGATGGCAAGGTCGTAATCGTTGTGGGCATGGAAGTCGAAATGCAGGTCGGGATAGCGTTTGCGCATCTTGCGCAGGTATTGCACGGCGGCCAGCGGATTGAGCACGCCGAGGGTGTCGGGCAGCATGAAGCGGCGTACGGACGACCCGCGGAGCGCATCGACCAGTCCGAACACATAGTCCTCGTCTTCGGCCATGCCGTTCGACCAGTCTTCGAGGTAGACGTTCACGGCTATGCCGCACGCGTCGGCATAAGCCACCTCGCGCAGGATGTCGGCGATGTGCTGTTCCGGGGTCTTCTTCAACTGCAACTCGCAATGGCGGCGCGAACCCTTGCAGAGCAGGTTGATGACACGTCCCCCGCAACCGCGAATCCAGTCCACGGACACGTGGTTGTCCACAAAGCCCAGCACTTCGACGCGGCCGGCCATGTCGTGGCGCGCGGCCCAGGCGCAGATGTCGGTGACCGCCTTTCGCTCGCCGTCGGATACGCGGGCCGACGCCACTTCGATGCGGCTGACACGCACGCCCTGCAGGAGTTGCTTGGCTATGTGCAGCTTTTCGTGTGGCAGAAAGGACACGCCGTTGGTTTGCTCGCCGTCGCGCAGCGTCGTGTCCATGATTTCGACCGTCAGGCGTTGGCTTTCTCCCATTTTTCTATCTTGTCCTTGTTTTCAAGCAGGAAGTCGATGTCGTCGAGCGCGTTCATCAGACAATATTTCTTATAGGCATTGATTTCGAAGTGCTCGCTGCGTCCCGTCGCGCCGTTGGTGATGGTTTGTTCGGGCACGTTCACCGTCACTACGGTCGCGGGATTCTTGCTTATCTCGGCAAACAGCTCTGACAGGAAGTCCTCGCTGACCACCACAGGCAGCACAAAGTTGTTCAGTTCGTTCTGCTTGTGAATGTCTGCAAAGAAGCTGCTGACGACTACGCGGAACCCGTAGCCGGCTATCGCCCATGCCGCATGTTCGCGGCTCGAGCCGCAGCCGAAGTTCTTACCGGCAACGAGGATTTCGCCCGAGTAAGTAGGGTCGTTCAGCACGAAATCCTTTTTCGTGCCGTCGGGATTGTAGCGCCAGTCGCGGAAAAGATTTTCTCCGAAGCCCTCTTTGTCCGTCGCCTTGAGGAAACGGGCGGGAATAATCTGGTCTGTGTCCACGTTCTCGAGGGGCAGGGGGACGCAGGTGCTTTGTATGATGTCGAATTTCTGTTTCATGATGTTGGGGAACAGGATTTGTTTGTTTCGTCGTGTTTTCTGGAATGCGCGGATGCGGGTCTGTTGCGCGCGGAAGGCTTCTTACAGCAACTCGCGGGGGTCTGTGATGACGCCGGTCACGGCTGCGGCCGCGGCCATGAGGGGAGAGGCCAGGCAGGTGCGCGCTCCGGGGCCCTGGCGGCCTTCAAAGTTGCGGTTCGATGTGGAAACGCTCAACTTGCCCGCCGGTATCTTGTCGTCGTTCATGGCCAGACACGCGGAACAGCCGGGCTGTCGGATTTCAAAGCCGGCTTCGTTCAGAATCCTGTCGAGTCCTTCCGCCTTGATTTGGGCCAGTACTTTCCAGGAGCCGGGTACGAGCCACGCCACCACGTCGTCGGCTTTCTTACGTCCCTTCGCAATCGAAGCGAAAGCGCGGAAGTCCTCGATACGTCCGTTGGTGCAGGCGCCGAGAAAGACATAGTCCACCTTTTTGCCCGTCATTTTCTCGCCGGCCTTGAATCCCATGTACGCAAGCGCCTTCTCGTCGGAAGCGTTTGCGGCCTGCGGAATCGTAGCGCCGATGCCGATGCCCATACCGGGGTTGGTGCCGTAAGTAATCATGGGTTCGATGTCGGCAGCCTCGAAACGGACTTCCTTGTCAAAGACGGCGTCGTCGCCGCTGCGCAGGGTCTTCCAATAGGCCAGGGCCTTGTCCCACGCTTCCCCCTTCGGGGCGTAAGGACGTCCCTTGATGTATTCGAAAGTCTTGTCGTCGGGAGCGATGAAGCCGCCGCGCGCGCCCATTTCGATGCTGAGATTGCAAAGTGTCAGGCGGCCTTCCATGGACAGGCCCTCGATGGTGTCGCCGGCATACTCGACAAAATAGCCTGTCGCGCCGCTGGTCGTGATTTTGCTCATGATATACAGGGCTACGTCCTTGGCCGTGACGCCTTTGCCCAGCTTGCCGCAGACGCTGATGCGCATACTCTTGGGCTTGGCCTGGAGTATGCACTGCGAAGCCATGACCATTTCGACTTCGGACGTACCTATTCCGAACGCTACGGCACCCATCGCACCGTGTGTGGACGTGTGGGAGTCACCGCATACGATGGTCATGCCCGGAAGTGAGAGACCCTGCTCCGGACCTACGACATGGATGATGCCGTTATCGGGATGCAGCATCCCGAAATGGGTCAGGCCGAAGTCGGAAGCGTTCTGCGCGAGCGTATCCACCTGTTTGCGAGACACGGGGTCTTCGATAGGTTTGTCCTGGTCGTGGGTAGGCGTGTTGTGGTCGGGCATACAGAAGATGCGCTCGGGGCGCAGGCATTTCAGACCGCGGGCCCGCATTCCCGCAAACGCCTGCGGGCTGGTCACCTCGTGCATGTAGAGGCGGTCGATGTAGAGCTGTTCGGGGCCGTCCTGCACTTGCTGCACGACATGTCGGTCCCAGATTTTGTCGAAAAGAGTATTTGCCATATTATATATAGGTGTATCGGTTCGGAAGAACCCGGTGTTTCGGTGTTTCGGAGTTTTTGGAAAAAGAGAACGTCAGACGAGCAAGGCGAAGGCCGTCACCGTGAGCGGCAGCCCCGCGATGGCCGCGACGATGCCTGTCTTGTGGAATCCCCGCCGGTAGTAATCGAGCGCCACAAAGAAGAGAATGACGGGCGAAAGCCATATCAGGTTGGCCAGGACGAAGAGCAGAAAACGCAACACCGCGTAATCGCTTGTCCCGAGGGGCCTGACGGCGCCGAGCAGGTAGAAAGGTGCGGCCAGCAGCGGCAGGAGGCCGGTTCCCGCCAAGGCAATCAGCCATTTGGGCAGGTCTCTCATTTGCGGAACTTGTTTATGCAGTCGATGTAGGCTTCCACGCTGGCGGCCACTATGTCTGTGTTCGCGCCGAAGCCGTAATAGCATTGTCCGGCGTGTTCTACCTGCATGTGGACCTTACCTACGTCGTCCGAACCGCGGTTGATGGCCTGTATGGTGAACTCCTTGAGCGTCATCTGCCGCTTGATGATTTGCTTGACGGCGTTGATGGCGGCATTGACCGGGCCGTTGCCTTCGGCCGCAGCCTGGAATTTTTCGCCGGCAATGTCGAGAATGACGGCTGCCACGGGCCTGATGCCGTGTCCGCTCGTGACTTGCAGGTAATCCAGCTTGATGCTGTGTGTGTTCGAGCGTTCCGCGCCGGCCAGGACCAGGATATCGTCGTCGGTGACTTCCTTTTTCTTGTCGGCCAGCTTGAGAAACTGTTCGTAGATGGCGTCAAGTTTTTCGTCGGCCGTCTCGATGCCCAGTACCTCGAGCCTGTGTTTGAGCGCCGCCCTTCCCGAACGGGCTGTCAGTATGATGCTGTTGTCATCTATGCCGACATCTTTCGGGTTGATTATTTCATAAGTCTCTACGTTCTTCAAGACGCCGTCCTGGTGTATTCCGCTGGAGTGGGCAAAGGCGTTGCGGCCGACGATGGCCTTGTTGGGCTGCACGGGCATGTTCATGAGCGAGCTGATCATGCGGCTGGTGGCGGCAATCTTGTGCGTATTGATGTTGGTCTGTATGTCGAGGTCGTGGTGGCACTTGAGAATCATCGCTATCTCCTCTTCGCTGGTGTTTCCCGCGCGTTCCCCGATGCCGTTGATGGTGACTTCGACCTGGCGCGCGCCGTTGAGCACGCCTTCGAGGGTACATGCGGTGGCCATGCCGAGGTCATTGTGACAGTGGGTGGAGAGAATGGCGTTGTGGACGCCGTCCACGTGCTCCATGAGGTATTTTATTTTTTCGCCATACTCGCGCGGCAGGCAGTAGCCCGTGGTGTCGGGGATGTTCACGACGATCGCGCCGGCCTTGATGACGGCTTCGACCACGCGGGCCAGATATTCGTTGTCGGTGCGGCCGGCGTCTTCGGCGTAGAACTCCACGTCTTCGACGTAACGCTTGGCATATTTCACTGCCGCTACGGCCCGTTCGATGATTTCCTCACGTGTGGAGTTGAACTTGTAGCGTATGTGGCTGTCGCTCGTGCCTATACCCGTGTGTATGCGTTTGTGTTTGGCGTATTGCAGGGCTTCGGCGGCGCAGTCGATGTCTTTCTGCACCGCACGTGTCAGGGCGCAGATGGTGGGCCACGTCACCGCCTTCGAAATCTCTATGACGGAGTGGAAGTCGCCGGGGCTGGATATGGGGAAGCCGGCCTCGATGACGTCCACGCCAAGGACTTCGAGTTGCTTGGCCACTTGTATTTTTTCCACCGTGTTGAGTTGGCATCCCGGCACCTGCTCTCCGTCGCGCAGGGTTGTGTCGAAAATGAAAAGTCTGTCGCTCATAGGTCTTGTTTTAATACGAACGGTAACGTGAACAATACGAAGCCGGCCTTTCACACCCGGAAGTGAGAAAGGCCGTATCGGTTATCCGTCGTGCTGTCCGCCTTGTTGTCTCTGACGAACGCATCACTCACTTCCCTGCCCCTGTTACGGGTAGAGCCAAGCCACGCAGTCGTAGAATACAGCAAGATGTCGCCATTCGGTTTCATTGTTTGATTTGCCGACAAAGGTAATAAACAAATTGCAAAAAGACAACAAAATTCAAGAAAAATCGTCTGAAAAGTAAAAATATGACATGTAATGCCGGGTGACCGTGCGGTGAGGAAGGGTGTGTGCCGGCCATTTTAACACTTCTTGCTTTTGGCGGAAAAATGTTGTATCTTTGTGTAGCAAAATGCGGAGGCTGGCCGAAACCGGCCTTTTTTAGTGTCCGGGAGGCCGTATTTCGGGAAAACCGGTCCTATGAAAGGCAAAACTACATGCCATCTGCTTTTTACTACATGGCTTGTAGTCGTTTCTATCCCTGTATGTAGGGAAAACTACCAGCCATGTACGCCGCTCCGAAAGTGAGTAAAAGTTAAAAATGTTAATGTCGGTCGGTGACGGCCGCCTTGATTTTCCATGTATGCCGGATGCCGGATGCGTTATCCGGCGGCGGGGTGCAAAAAAAGACCGCATGGACGGATTTCCGTGCGGTCTTGTATTATTGTGCCGGGATGAGAGGCGGACGTTTCGCCCGATATTTATTCCCGGACGGGATTGGTCAGGGCACAAGCAACTTCTTGCCGTTCACGACGTAGATGCCGGTTTGAACGGGGACGGTTTCGGTGCCTTTCAGCTGCTTGGAGAAGACAAGGCGGCCTGCGAGGTCGTAGATGCGGGCCTCGACTGCGTTCGGGGACGACAGGCGGATGCAGCCCTTGCCGGCGGATGCGTCGAGCGTGCCTGCGGCTTCGGCCGACGAGATGCCGGTGACGAACTGCTGGTCGCCCATGCAGTAGTTCTGGCCGTCCTTCTGGTAAACGCGAACCCAGTCGAAACGGGTCTCGTACGTATGGGTGATGTCGGCGGGACGGGCCCATGCGCCGTTTCCTACGGACTGGTTCAGAATGATATAGAAAGTCTTGTCGTAAGGCCAAGCCCGCGGGTCGCTGAACTCGCCGTTGCGATAGCGTCCTACTTCTTTGCCGTCAAGATACCAAATCATTTTTTCGGCATCCCACTCGAAACCATACGTATGGTAGCGGTCCATGGGACAGGACTCCTGAAAGGCTTTCATGGATTGGCGGTAGCCGGTGTGGAGCGTGTGGTAGGCGGTGTTCTGGCCGTCTATCTGTTCCCAAATGTCGATTTCGCCGTCGTTAGGCCAGCCCAAGGACTGATCGTCGGGCATGAGCCAGAACGCAGGGAAGTTTCCGGTGTGCGGGTTCGTCAGGATGCGGGCTTCTATCTTGCCGTACTGCCAGCCGAACTTGTATCTGGTCTGTATGGCGCCCGTTATCATGTCGCCTTCATAGCGCGTGGGGTCGGGGTTCGGTATAGCGCGCGTCACGAGCTGGCCGTCCTGGAGAAATGCCACGCGCGGATCGTCGGCAATCCAGCGGTTCCATGTAGCTCCGTGGCGTTCGCTGCATCCCCACTTGCTTGCATCGGGCAGCGAACCGTCGGGTTCGTCGAACTCGTCGCTGAAGATGAGCGTGTACTCGGCATCGTCGCCTTGCTCAAAAGCTACGGACAGCATCACGTCGCCGTCGATGCTGTCGGCAGGCAGCGTGCAGGCGGCGGCGTCCACCTCGTATTCGCTCCATTGGCGGTTGCCGTGGATGAATTGCGGACCGTCAAAGTTGTGTCCGTGGCGGACCGTCATTTTTTCAGCCGTGTAGCCGGCGGCTATCGGGGTGGGAACGACGTCAAGCGCCTGGAAAACGGGCAGTGTCAGGGGCAGAGCCGTGTTTCCCGTACCGTTGATGCTTCCGTTGGCGGTGATGAGCGTCAGTTTGTGTTGGGCGTTGTGGACGTTGAGCAGGAAGTCCACGACATAACCTCCGTTATCGTTGATTTTGTTTCCCTCGTTTTCGTTCCAATGACCGGCAGGGTCGATGTTGTCCCAGTCTACCTTGAGACGAGCCCTGTATGTGCCGGCAGGAAGTACGGAAGGGATGGAAAACTCGGGCATGGAATTGACAGCAACACTGCCCGGCGTGCCACTGATTTCGGCTCCCAGACTGTTACGTCCCTGATAATAGGTATAAGAAAGGAGTTCGCTGTTTACCTGCGGCGCACCTGCGGCATCAAGAGCCGTTGAGAAGTGTCCGTCGTTGTTCAGGTCCACGTAGAGATAAAGGTGCATGGCACGTCCCGTATAGTCTACCGTCGTGGCCACGGCGTCGCCCGGCACGACAGACACCTGCTTGTGCGTCATGTCGCGGTAGACGTAGTTTGTCCCCTCGGTGTCGAGCGTGACGGTAGAGCTGCCGCCTTGTGTCGCCGCGAAAGTGAAACTGTTGAGGCGACGGTCGGTGCGCGTAACGGTCAGGTCGGTGGCAAAGTTAAGGGCATAATCGTCCTCGGACGGCGCGACGCCGGCATCTATAAAGTACGGTTCGATGACTACATCGCCGTCCATGTATTCTGCGGGTATGGTGTATTTGTTGTCACGGAAGAGATAAGCGGGGATAATCTCGTCTACGTATTGCGGTGTGCCGTGTACGAGGCTGTCTCCCGTGAGGTTGTATCCGTGACGTACCCGGATGTAGGAGAGTTCAAAGTTGTCGGAAGCCGGTTGGACGGCGATGGTGAACGGTTGGCCGAAGGGAACGGTGCGCGTCACCAGCTCCGTGCCGTCTTCGTTCAGCAGGTCGCCGTTGAGACCGCCGACACGCGAAACGGAAATCTCGTCCGAGTGGATGTTCATGCGCACATCGACAATCATACCGCCGTTCTGCACGATGCTGTTGGTCGAGGTGTTGCGTCCGGCAGGGTCTACATTTCCCCAGTCCACCTTGAAGCGCATACGGTAAAAGCCGTTGGCCAAGTCGGAAGGCAGCCGGAAGGCGGGAGGATTGATGAAGTTGCGCGCATTGCCGCTGATTTTCGTTCCGTCACTCTTGTAGCCTTCCGTATTCTCGACAGTCTCGACATAGGAATAGGTCATGATGTCGCTACCCTCGGGGATGGTGTAGTCTTCGTTAAGGTCTGCCGTGAATTTGCCGTCGTTGCCGCGGTCCAGATATACATAACCGTTCATCCAGTTGGACGTGAACGAGAACGAGGGTGTCAGCGTCTCGCCTGCTTTGGCCGTGAAAGTCTTGCCGAGCAGGTCGCGGTAAATGTATTGCGGGTCGTTGCTGCCGACTGCAATGGTCTGGCTTCCGTCTGTCGAGCCGTTCAGCGCGATGGAGTTCAGGTAGTTTCCGCTTTTTCCCGAAACCTGCGTCGCTTCATAGTTCAAAGGATAGTCTCCGTATATGACACGCGGCGTGGGCACGCTGTTTATCTCGATTTCGTCGATGTAGGCGGCGAAATCCTCCGTGCGGTTGTGCGGTGACTCGCATTCGGGAACGACTACAAGGCTTCTGATTTCAATTCCGCCGGCACCTTTTATGGCAAACACGGCGTCGCTCCATTTCCCGGGAGTGACTTTGGCGGTGGAAAGAACGCTGAACTGTTCCGTTTCGGCCGACTGGTCGGCGCGTTCCGTGCGCTTGCCGAGACCGATGAGCATCACGCGGCCTTCGGTCGGCTTGTTGATGAATACGTGGACGTATTTGACGGTTGTGTTCAGCTCGAAAGGATTGGCCAGGTCTATGCGGGCGCCGAATCTGTTGCTTCCAAAGCGCGAGCACTGCACGGCAAGCATTTTTTCCGTCGCGTTAGGCGCAATTCCCAGTATTTCGTCTTCCTGGGTCAGCTCGTTGGCGATTACTTTCACGTTGCCTTGCAAGTCTCCCGTGCGGAAAGGCGACTCTTCCCAGCTGTCATAAACTCCGAGGCCGGTGTAGGAATCGTTTGTCTCGAAGCCGATGTGCAGTTGTGCCGCGCCCGAAAGCGGTAGCAGCAGCGTAGCTAAACCTAAAAGTGTACTTCTGTTCATTATATATGTGTTTTTTATTTCTATGACGGTTGAATCAATAAATGGATACGGTGTGGAGCAGCGGACATGCCTTTGCGTCCTTGATGGTCAGGCGGAGATATTTTGCGCTCACGCCGTTGCCGTAACTTGACGAGGTGCTGCCGTTCAGAGGCAGTATGCGCTTGTATCCTATGGTCGTGGTCTGGATGTTTCCGCCCTGCTTGGTCCATGTCGTGCCGTCGTTGCTCGTTTCTATCTCGAAGGCTTTGACGCGCTGGCCCTTGCGGATGTACTCCATCATGGAGACGTAACGGATGGTCTGTGCGGTCGGCCACTCGAAGGTGAGGCTTGCTTCGGTTGTCCCGTCGTTTGTGGCCCAGTAGGTGTCCTTGTCGCCGTCGGTTACATTGGTTGCGGAATAGGTACGTGCCGCTCCGGCGGTCCTTTCTTCGGAGGCCGTCACCGTAGCTGCGGGTGCCAGGTCATTTCCCAGGCGGTTCGTAAGCAAGTTGCCCAGTTCCGTCATGCGATTGACCGTTGCTTCGGGCAGTATGCCGGCCTTGTTGGGCGGCAGGTTAAGGATAAGCGTGGCGTTGCGGCCAACCGTTTCCAAGTACATCTGGAACAGTCGTTCGGCCGACTGCACTCCCTCGCCCTCATGCCAGAACCAGCCGCGGGTAGTTGCCTTTGCGTCGCTCTCGCCCGGATGCCAGACTACACCGTGCTCGTCGCCGGACGTTCCATCGCCCATGCTCCAGCACGTTTCACCGGCCCAGCCGGCTTCGTTGCCTATCCAGCGGGCTTCACGTCCCTCTCCCCACATCACACAATCGGGGCACACTTTGTGAACCGAGTCCCTGAGGTTGGGTATGTCGTAGTAAGTTTCTTTGTCAATGCTTCTGTTTTCGTTGGCACCGCCGTAATAGCCGGTTCCCCCGTTAGCTCCGTCGAACCACATCTCGAACTGGTCCGTTCCATATTGGGACAATTCGGCACATTGTCTGAGGAACACGTCCTTGACATAGCGGTTCGTGCCGTCGCCATAGTAAGCCGAGTTGCGGTCCCAGGGAGAGACGTAAAAACCATACTTCATGCCGAGCTTGCGTGCGGCATCGGAGAAATCGCGCGGGATGTTGGTGCTCTGAGCGTTCACATTGCTGCTCGAAGTCACGTTGTGCGTGGTGCTGGATGTAGGCCAAAGGCAAAATCCGTCGTGGTGTTTGACGACGGCAATGCCGCCTTTCATGCCTGCAGCCTTGGCTGCGGTGAGCCATTGTTCGGGGTTAGGAACGGCTGTCGGGGCAAACAGGTTTTCGTCCTCGTCACCATTTCCCCACTCCCTGTCGGTATAGGTGTTCATACCATAATGGAAGAAGGCATAAAATTCCGTTTCGTTCCATTTTACCTGTCTTTCGCTCGGAACGGGATGCACAGGTGCAGGTTCGTTGTCGGGGTTTGCCGGCTGCTGATTGACCAGCTGGAACTCACTTTGCGCCCACCCTGTCACAGGCAAGGCCGCAATACCACAAACTAAAAGCAAGTGATGCAGATTTTTCATAGTTTTAGAAATAATTTATCCTGTCCCGATGGGGACTATCCTTATTCGAGTGTGTAAATTTAATATTTTTCAGACAAACAGGCGCCATGTTTCCTCTTTTACCTCTGTTTTTAACTTCTTTTTTTCTTTAGAGAGGGAGAAACAGGTGCTTTTAGGGTGGCGGATACAGGCATTCCGTTCCGGCGGGATTACTTCCGCTTGTTACAATATTTATATAACTGTCTGTAGAAAGCGTGGCGGCAAAGCGTAGATGCCGATCCGATGATGAAAAGCTTGAGCCGTGCCCGCGTGATGGCCACGTTCATCCGTCTGAGGTCGGACAGGAAACCGATTTGTCCCTCTTCGTTGGCACGGACAAGGGAGACGACCATCACATCCCGCTCCTGCCCCTGAAAAGCGTCGATGGTGTTCACCGTGATGGCTTTCCGGAGCGGACGGAGCGTATCATCGCGCCGCACGAGTCCGCGCAGAAACTGCACTTGTGCCTTGTAGGGGGAAATCACGCCGATGTCGATGCTCTCTTCCAGCAGCCTGTGTGTTCCGATGCGCGTCACGTAGTCGCGTAAGGTCTTCATCGTCAGCCGTGCCTCGTACTCGTTGATGCGGCCATAGGAGGCGGCGACGAATTGCTCCCTGCGGTTGTCTCCGGCCGCAGGCATGGTGTCGTTTTCCTCTGTCATGCTGTCGGCCTCGTCCGTGTCCACCCATACCAGCGGGCTGTCGAGTTCGCCGATCACTCCGCCACGCCGTGTTTCCTCGGCAGCCTGCAGCCGTCCGCCGTAGAACCAGTCGGACGAAAAGCGCATCAGTTCCTCTTTCATGCGGTACTGGACGGTGAGCAGGCTGACTGCTTCGGGCCGGGTGGCGGCCAGGCGTTCCATCAACGTGCGTCCCAAACCGCCACGCAGGGCTTCGGGACTTTTAACCGTCGGCGGCAGCTGGCAATGGTCGCCGGCCAGTATCACGCGGTCCGTTCTGGCCATCGCTATCCAGCAGGCCGCCTCGAGTGCCTGCGCGGCCTCGTCGATGAAGAGCGTGTGGAAGTGATGTCCGTCGAGCAAAGGGTTTGCCGTCCCCGCGAGTGTGGCGGCCACGACCCTTGTATTGTCGAACAGCGCGTGCCTGATGCGCAGTTCCAGTTCGTCCGCCTTTTCTTTCAGGCGTGCCGTCTTCTGGTGGAAGCTTTCGCCGCGTCCCTTGCGCGGCATGGCGTAAAGTTGCCGCAGGTCCCGGCGAATCTGCCACAGCAGGGCGTAGTCGGGATGGCTCTCGAAGCGCCGTTCATACGTGTTCTGCAACATTTTTTCGGTGACGCGCGTCGGATTGCCTATGCGCAAGACGCTCACTCCGCGGCGGTCGAGCTGTTCGGCTATCCAGTCCACCGCCGTATTGCTCTGCGCACAGACGAGTACCTGCGGCTCGCGGCGCAAAACCTCGCATACCGCTTCCACCAGCGTGGTGGTCTTGCCCGTTCCCGGCGGCCCGTGTACGACCATCACGTCGTGTGCGGCCAGGATGTCGGCCACCGCCTTTTCCTGCGAGGCGTTCAGCCACGGCAACCGCAGGGGCACGCTTCCGCCGGCGGCACGTCGGAGCGGCCGGCCGCCGTAAACGATGTCGCGCAGTTCGGCCAGCCGGTTGTCCCGGGCTTTCCCGACGCGGTCGATGGCCTGGAACATCAGCCGGTAGGTGGTTTCGTCGAAATGAAGCTGCACACCCGTCAGTTCCATCCGCTGCAAGCGGGACAAAGCCGCTTCATCGGGCAGCACGACCACCATGCGGTCGCCATCGACATAGTTTACCGTTGCCGTGAAATCGGCATAGCGCAACATACCCGCCCCGTCCGTCTCAAAGAAACAGACCGAGCGGCCATATTCAAAGCCGTGTTCGATTCCGGAGTCCGCGGTACGAAAGATTTCCACCACGAAACGGTCCAGTGAATTATAATAACTGCGTCCGATGCTTATGGGAAACCAGCATTCGCCGCGCTTCACTTTCCGTCCCACGCCCATTGTTTCGGCGTCTCGGCGGAAAGCGGCTTTTTCGTGTTCGTATTCGCATTGCAACAACCGGCGCTGCCGCGTCAAGGTCAGTTCCCGCCATTCCGTCCCGCCCGTTGCGTTTCCTTTCATGCCGTGCGGCGCATCGTCATGCCTGTCAATATCCATCTTTCTCCACGCTGACCTGTATCATTGCGCTTTTTCCCAGTTTTATTTCGGCCATTGCGCCGATGCGTTCCTTCGGTTCGTAAAGGAAAACGGGGAACATCCCGCAGCGCCGTCCGTATTCGTCGGGCGTAAAACGCTTTGTCGCGTAAGCATAAAGGCTGACCGCATCGCTCAGCCGGTAGCCAATGATGCCCGCCACGCCGCCTTCGGTGCGCCGCAGGCCTCCCCAGTCCATGTTGGCCGCATATACGCCTGCGGCAAAGGACAGCCGCTTGCCTGCGGGCAGGGCATAGGCGAATGCCGCGTGCTGCCCGAAGCCCACGCCCCGCGGAGCCCCGTGCCCGAAAGCCGCGGAAAGGCTCATGCCGAACTGCGCGTTGAAGCCCTCATGCAGCCGCCAAGAAGGTCCGTATGCCCCGTAGAGTGATGGGGAAAGGGCATCGAAGCCTGCAGCCGGCATAAAGGGAACGTCGAGTGCCGGGGGCAGGGGCGCAAGCAGCGTGTCGGCTGTACCGGCCTTCAGCGTGTCGGCCTTCAGTGGCTGTCCGCCGTTGTCCTGCTGGGCACAAAGTTCCGTCGTGCAGCAGGCTGCGAAAGCGAAGATGAGGAGAAAGAGTCGTTTCATGCCATTCAGAAAAAATATCCTTTGTGTGCAAATTTAGGGAAAATATGGAAAACCGCCGCGGGCAATACTTTAATAAACGCTTATGCCGTGCGAATAAAACCTAAAAAGGCAAGGAAGGCGTGGAGAGCGGCTTTTCCCGCGGAGAAACTTTGCCGTAACCAACCGTTGCCGTAACTTTGCAGCCGCATAAAAGCATTCCGCAACGATGAACACCCCGATTCTCATGGCGGCCACGCTGGCCGCCTACTTCATACTTCTGGTCCTGCTGTCGCGCCGCACGGCAGGACGTACCGACAACGAGACTTTTTTTCGCGGCCGGCGAACTTCACCCTGGTGGATGGTGGGGTTCGGCATGATAGGCGCCAGCTTGTCGGGCGTGTCGTTCATCTCGGTGCCCGGATGGGTGGCTTCGACGGGCCTGACCTACCTGCAAATGTGCGCGGGGTTCTTTTTCGGTTACGTCGTCGTGGCATTCGTGCTGTTACCGGTCTATTACAAGTTGCGACTGACGAGCATCTACGATTATCTGAGCCTGCGTTTCGGGCGGAATACCCACCGCACGGGCGCGCTTTTCTTCATCCTGAGCAAACTGACCGGCGCTGCCGCCCGGCTTTATCTGGTCTGCCTGGTCATCCGGCAGTTCCTGTTTCCCGCCACGGGCGGCCGGGATTCCGTTGCCCTGTTCTCGTCCGACGGGCCTGCCGGTCTGCTGGCCGTGGCCGTCGTGGTGCTTGTGCTGATTTGGGCCTATACGCGTCGGGGCGGTATTTTCACGATAGTGCGTACCGACATGTTGCAGACGCTGTGCCTGTTGCTCGCGCTGGCGGTCATGACGGGAATGGTCGCCCGGCAGCTGGGGACGGACGCTGCGGGTATCGTCGATACGGTGCGCGGCTCGGGCATGACGGAAATGTTCTGTTGGGATGCGGGCAGCCGGCAAAACTTCTGGCGGCAGTTCCTGAGCGGCATTTTCATCGTCATCGTCATGACGGGGCTCGACCAGGACATGATGCAGAAGAACCTGACGTGCCGCAGCCTGCGCGACGCGCAAAAGAACATGTGCGCTTACGGCGCGTGCTTCCTGCCCGTGAACCTGTTGCTGCTGGTCTTCGGCATCCTGCTCTATGCCCTGTGCAGCGCTAAAGGCATTACTCCGCCGGCCGACAGCGACCGGCTGCTGCCCATGCTCGTGGAAAGCGGCGCCATGGGCACGCTGGTGGTCATTCCCTTCAGCATAGGCATTGTGGCGGCGGCATTCTCGAGCGCGGACTCGGCCATCACGGCCCTTACCACCACCACGTGCATCGACCTGCTGGGCATTGAGCGGCGCACGGCCTTGTCGCCCGAACGCTGCATCGCCATCCGTCGCCGCGTACACGTCGCCGTGTCGGTCGCCTTCCTGGTCTGCATCCTGCTGTTCCGCGTCATCAACGACACCAACGTCATCGACGCCATCTATATCATGGCCTCCTACACGTACGGCCCGCTGCTGGGGCTTTACGGGTTCGGGCTCTTCACGCGCCGGCGTCCGGCCGACGCATGGGTGCCCGTCATAGCCGTGGCCGCCCCCGTGACGTGCGCGCTGCTCGACCATTTCGCGCCCCTCTGGTGGGGATATACGTTCGGCTATGAACTGCTGATGCTCAACGGTCTGCTCACGTTCGCCGGACTATGGGCCGTATCCGGACGCGAGGCCGGAGCCAGGACGGATGTCCGTCGGTCGTGCTGATACGGGTGTTCGGGTATCTGTGTCGCGACCGCCTTGCGACAATGCTTTTCTTGCATTTGCCGGGGGCGTAGAGGCGGTGTACGACGGACGCAATATTAACATTTTTAACTTTCACTTACATTCGGCGATGCGTACATGGCTGATAGTTTGTCCTACATGCAGACCCGGGAAACACTACATGCCATGTAGTTCGTCCTACATGGCATGTACGAAATCGCATCATAGGGACAGTTTCTCCCCGAAACGGACTTGCGGATACAATGCGGCCGGACTTCCTTTCGCTGTCGCGGGAGAAGTCCGGCCGTGAGTGTCTTTCGTGTGTCCGGAAGTTACTTGTTGATGTCTATGCCGCCCGAGCCTATCATCTGTCCGTCGGCGAAGATGTAGGCCGTGTAGCGTCCTACGCCGAGGAACTCGTTTACGGGGACGTATACCGTGACGCGCTGTTCCTCGCCCGAATATTCGATATTCTTGGCGGCGGAATATTCGATGTTTTTGTTCTCATAGGCAAACGTGCCCGCGCGTCCCACGACGGCCTGTCCCGGCTTGAGCAAGCGCACGTATACGGTGCGTGTGCCCGCTGCCGCGGTCACGTTGCGCGTGATGGTGAACGAAACCGTGAAACGCGTGATGTCCTTGCTCTTGCGTGCCTCTTTCCCGTTCTTCTTTGCGGCAAAGAGGGTCACGCCCGTGGCGTTGAGCTGTGCGGCCACGGCCACTTTTTCGGACAGTTGCGTGTTGCGCTCGCTGATGCTGTTGTTCTCTTCGCGTGTGCGGGCAACCTCGGCGCGTGCCTCGTCACGTTCGCTGGCCAGGGTCTGGTTCAGACGTTGCAACGAGTCCACCTGGTGGATGTAGTCGCGCAGTACGGCGCGCACGGTGGCCAGTTCCTTTTTCAGACGCAGTATTTCGGCGGCGCTTGTCGTCTTCAGCTCGCGCAGTTCCTTGAGCAGGGATTCGGCACGCTTCTGTTCGGCTTCGATGCGTGCGACGAGGGAGTCGTTTTTTATCTCCTTCTTCATCTCACCGTACTGGGCGGCAAACTCGGCGTACTGGTTCTCCATCTCGCGACGGTCCATCTCGGCCAGTTGTCTCAGTTCGTTGAGTTCCTTGTCCTTGTCCGATTCGCCTTTCTGCCCGCATGAGGTCACGAAGGCGGCCGATGCGGCCGTCAGCGTGAGGGCGAGTAGTGCGTGTGCAAAGTCTTTCATGTTGTGTCTTGGCGTTTAGGGTGTGTGAGGTGCGTGGTGTGTTTCATTTGTCAAAGGACAGTCACCCATCCGTGTACGTCCGGCTCGATGCCGTACTGGATGTTGCGCAATTTGTTGTAGAGTTGCGTCGAGACAGGTCCGGGCTTTCCGTCCTTGGATATGACGTAGCTCGTATTGTTCTCCATGTCGTCGATGCGTGCAATCGGGCTGATGACGGCTGCCGTGCCGCAGGCTCCCGCTTCCTCGAATGTGGCCAGTTCCTCCTCGGGAATCTGCCGGCACTCCACGGTCAGTCCGATGTCCTCGGCCAGTTGTTGCAGGCTCCGGTTGGTGATGGAGGGCAGGATGGAAGTGGACTTCGGCGTGATATATTTGCCGTCCTTGATGCCAAAAAAGTTGGCCGCTCCGCATTCGTCGATGTATTTCTTCTCTTTTGCGTCCAGATAGAACTCACATGAGTATCCGGCGTCGTGGGCCATCTTGTTGGCGCGCAGGCTGGCGGCATAGTTTCCGCCGACCTTGTAGATGCCTGTGCCAAGCGGGGCTGCGCGGTCGTACTCGCGGATGATGACGTAATTGTTTGTGCTGAAACCGCCCTTGAAGTACGGGCCGACGGGGGTTACGAATATCATGAACAGGTATTCGTCGGCGGGATGGACGCCTACCTGTGCTCCCGTTCCGATGAGCAGCGGACGTATGTAGAGCGCGGCGCCGCTCTCGTAGGGCGGGATGAAGCGGCTGTTGAGCGTGACCGCCTTTTCGACCATCTCGCAGAACTTCTCGGTGGGCAGTTCGGGCATGAGGATGCCGCGGCATGTGGACTGCAGCCGCTCGGCATTGTCCTTCATGCGGAATATGCGTACATGTCCGTCGGGGCAGCGGAAGGCCTTGAGGCCCTCGAAGGCTTCCTGTCCGTAGTGGAGGCAGGTTGCGGCCATGTGTATGTTGATGGTGTCGGACGAACTGACTTCTATTTCGCCCCAGTTGCCGTTACGGTAGTAGCAGCGTACGTTGTAGTCGGTGGGCATGTACCCGAAAGATAAGTTGCCCCAGTCAATATTTTCCATTGTTCCGAGAAAAATGATAACTAATACTTGAGAAAACTCCGCAAATATACTCATTTAATATGAGACGGATAGTTTTTCTTTCCAAATTGTCGCTTTTTGTCGTTCAAAAGAGTGATTTTCTGTTTCGCGGAAAGGGCGTGTGCGCTCCGGCCGGGCGGAACGGCGGCCCCGCCGGCGGGACAGGTCTCGGCCGATGGTAGCCGGCGTGCGATTAATCCAGGTATTTCATAATGCCTCCGCTGAGCTGGCGCAACGAAATCTCGCATAGTTTCGTGTTGTACTCGGCCACAAGGATGCGCTCCTCGGCATCGAGCAGACTTTTCTGCGCCTCGCGCATTTCAATACCTGACAAATCGCCCAGCAGATAACGCTCGCGGGCGATAAAATGGTTTTCCTGTGCCGTAACGAGGTTTTGCCGCTCGAGAGCCAGCAGGCGAAGATTGTTGCGATAGGCCTGCCACAGGTCGGAAAGGTCGGCGTGAAGCGCCAGTTCGACATCACGCTGTGCCAGTTCGGCATTCTCGATGGCGATGCGGGCGTTCCGTTGCTCGCGGCGGCGGTTCCCGTCGAAGAGTTTGAAGCCCACGGTCACGCCGAAGTCGGCCCCGTACGTCTGCCTGTGCGCAGTGGCCCCCGTTCCGTACATGTTGCGTGAATAACCATAGCCGGCATTCAGTCTGACATAGGGATAGTCGCGGCTCCGTATGCTGTTGAGGTCCAGTTCGGCCAGGGTTTTGTCTTGCGCCGCTCGGATGAGTTGCGCGTTGTTGCGCAGGGTGGATTGCCAAAGACTGTCGAAGGCGAGCGCGTCATCCACCTCGATGGCCGAATCACGCACCATGATGCGGTGGTACGGGGTCTTTTCGGCCATCAGCTCATTGAGTCGTATGCGCGATGAGGCCAACAGTTCGCGCTGTTTGAGGCTTTGTGCGCTGTCTGCGTTGAAATCGACCTGCGCTTGTTGCAGATCGAGCCGCGAATTGCTGCCGATGATGTAGCGTTCCTGTACGATGCGCAGGCGTTCACGCGACAGGGCTACGGCGTAACGCAGGTTGCGCATACGTATGCGCTGTTGTACGAAATTGTAGTATTCGGAAACGAGGTCGGCCATGTAGTCCTCGATGGCGATACGGGTTTGTGTGGCGCTCTGTCTCTTCAGCTCCTGCAGGCGTTTGTAGTTGGTCTGAATCTTGAAACCGTCGAAGATGGTCCATTCCGCATTGATGCCGGCCGAAAGATTGTGGTCGATGACATTACGGTCGTGTGAGGTGACGGCAGGCGTACCCTGCGTTTTCGTATCGCGGTTTTCGATGCTTCCGCCATAGCCGGCCGACAGATTGACCGTAGGCAGGTAGCCCGCATTCGCCCGTGTGGCGTTATTGGCCGCCATCTGCTCTTCATTGCGTACGATGCGCAGCGAATAATTGTTGCGCAGACCTTTCTCCAGACAGGCGCGCAGCGAAGTGGCCGGGCAGACGGTCGTGCTGTCATCTGATGTATGGACGTCCGGACGGGCTTGTGCGGCCGCGCAGGCCGGCAGTATCCAGGACAAGGCTATGAGGATGATGTTTCTTTTCATGACAAGAATGGACTAAACGTTGTGGTTCGACATGCCGTGTGCCTGTTCCCCGCCGTCAGGCTGCTTGCGCGATAGCGGGGTGGAAACATAGGCGTAGATGGCAGGGACGATGTACATGGTGAGCAGGGTGGAAAATAACATTCCGCCTACGACCGCGGTTCCCATCGCTATGCGTCCGTTACATCCCTCGCCGGTTGCGAACATGAGAGGCAGCAGACCGAGTATGGTGGAAGTACTGGTCATGAGGATAGGCCGCAGACGCTGTGCCGCGGCTGTACGGATGGCGGTTAGCTTGTCCTCGCCGGCCTGTTGCCGCTGGTTGGCAAATTCGACGATAAGTATGCCGTTCTTGGCTACAAGCCCGATGAGCATGATGATGCCTATCTGACTGAAGATGTTCATGGTCTGTCCGCCGACGAACATGAAGATAAGTGCGCCGGAGATGGCCAAAGGCACGGTCAGCATGATGATGAACGGGTCCTTGAAACTCTCAAACTGTGCGGCAAGTATCAGGTAGATGAGCAGAAGAGCCAGCCCGAAAGCGAAATACAGGCTTGACGAACTCTCACGAAACTCTTTCGAGTCACCGGCAAGGGCTGTGCGGAAAGTGTCGTCGAGGGTCTCTTTCGCAATCCGGTCCATCTCGTCAAGTCCCTGCCCGATGGTTTTGCCCGGAGCCAGGCCTGCCGACACCGTGGCCGACACAAAGCGGTTGTAACGATAGAGCTTGGGCGGCGCTATGTTCTCTTCAAGTGTCACCAGGTTCTCCATCTGTATCATCTTTCCGTCGCTTCCGCGCATGTAGATGGCTTTCAGATTGTTCGGGTCATTACGCTGCTGTCGGTTTATCTCGCCGACAATTTCGTACTGTTTGCCGTTCATGTACAGGTAGCCCAGTCTTTGTCCGCTCAGACCGTACTGCAAGGTCTGCGCTATGTCGCGTGTGCTGACGCCCATGAGGTTGGCCTTTTCACGATTGACGCTGAGTCGCAGTTCCGGGGTGGAGAATTTCAGGTCCACATCCGCCATTTGGAATGTCGGATTGTCCTGTACCTTTGCCATGAACTTGGGCAAGACTTCCTGCAGCTTGTCGATACTTGCGGCTTGCAGTACATATTGCACCGGCATTGCGCCGCGCCGGCCGCCGAAAGAGCTTTGCTGGCGGACGAATGCCCGTGCGTCGGTCTTGCTTTTCACGGCTTTCGACAACCGTTCGGCCACGTCCATCTGCGTATAATCGCGCTCGGCAATGTCCTTGAGCGTTATCTGGATGTTACCCGTATTGCTGCTGACGCGGGCTGTGATGAAGGAGGCATCGGGCAGGATGGAGTCGGCCATACGATTGATGTCTTCCGTATAGTCGCGCATGTATTCGTAAGTGACTCCCTCGGGGCCGGACGTGCGTATCGTGATGCTCGAACGGTCCTCCATGGGCGCCATTTCCGACGGTATGGAAGTCCATATCAGCACGACAATAAGTACGGCTGCCGGCATGATGACGAGCGCCATCCACTTGCGGCGGAGAAATGCCGTGAGGCTACGCTCGTAGAAGCGGTTCAAACCGATGAAGAAAGGTTCGGTCTTGCGGTAGAAGAAGCTTTGCCGCTCGCGCTTCACCAGGAGTTTGGTGGCCAGCATGGGCGTAAAGGTGAGCGCGGCCAGGGAAGAGATGATGACAGACCCGGCCACCACAAAACTGAATTCGCGGAACAGGCGTCCGGTCGTACCTTCCATAAACACTATCGGGAAGAAAACGGCGACCAGCGTGATGGTGGTGGAGATTACCGCAAAGAAAATTTCCTTTGCCCCCTCGATGCCTGCCTCGAAAGGCTTCATTCCGCGCTCTATGCGTATGTAGATGTTTTCTGTCATGACGATGGCGTCGTCCACCACAAGCCCGACGGCAAGCACAACGGCCAACATCGAAAGTACGTTTATGGTAAAGCCGCATACATACATGATGAAGAATGCGCCGATGAGCGAAACGGGAATGACGATGCAGGGAATGAGCGTTACGCGCCAGTCGCGCAGGAACAGGAATATGATGATGATGACCAACAGGAAGGCTTCGTAAACGGTGGTCTTCACTTCGTTGATGGAGGCGCGGATGAAGCGGGTGTTGTCAAAGCCGTAGTCGTACTTCACATCCTCGGGAAGGTCCTTCTTCATCTGTTCCATGCGTTCGCGGACGGCATCAGCGATGTTGATATGGTTGGCTCCGGGCTGCGGAACGACGGCCACGCCGACCATAGGCACGCCGTTCATTTTCATATAACTCTTCAAGTCGCGTGCGGACAGTTCGGCGCGGCCTATATCGCTGAAGCGGATGACACGGCCGCCGTTTTCCTTCACCACAAGATTGTTGAATTCTTCCGTAGTGTGCATCTGTCCCATCGTACGTATGGTCAGTTCGGTCGTATTGCCCTCGATCGAGCCTGAAGGCAGCTCCACGTTTTCCTTGTCCAGCGCGTTCTTGACGTCCATCGGGGTGATGCCGTAGCCTGCCATCTTGGTCGGGTCCAGCCACAAGCGCATGCAGTAACGCTTCTCTCCCCATATCATGACGCTGCTCACCTCGGGAATGGTCTGCAACTGCTCCTTGACGGTGAGATCGGCTATTTCGCTCAGTTCCAGAAGCGACCTTTTGTCACTTTGCACCGCAACCATCATGATGGGCATGGCATCCGCGTCGGCCTTGGCCACGGTCGGAGGGTCGCAGTCGCGGGGCAGATTGCGTTGGGCGCGCGAGACTTTGTCGCGTACATCGTTGGCCGCCGTTTCCAGGTCTACGGAAAGTTCGAATTCGACGGTAATCCGGCTTTGTCCCTGCTGGCTTACGCTGGTGAGCGAGCGTATGCCGGGGATGCCGTTGATGTTCTGCTCGAGCGGTTCGGTAATCTGGCTTTCGATGACATCGGCATTGGCGCCCGGATAAGAGCAGGTGACGGAAATTATAGGGTTATCGACAGAAGGATATTCGCGCACACCGAGGCTCAGATAGCCGATGGCGCCGAACAACAGTATGACCAGTGTGAGGACTGTGGCCAAAACGGGACGGCGTATGCTTAGTTCGGATATATTCATACAGGCTGTTATTATATCGGTTGAGGAAAAGAAGAAGGGCACGGGCGGACGCTTCTCCGGAAAAGCATCGGGGGCAGACGTGCCGGCCGGCTGCTTATGGCGGATGCCGCGGAATGTTCCGCCGGTCGGCTGCCCGTTACTTCTGTATGCTGACCTGCTGTCCCGTGCGCAGCTGCATCGTGCCGCTTGTGATAACGGTATCGCCGGCCTGGATGCCTTTCAGCACCTGTACCAGTGCATCCGTGCGCAGGCCTTTCTTGATTTCGACTGGCCGGGCAGTGCCATTCTTATAAAGGAATACCTTGTCCACGCCCATTTCCGAGACGATGGCTTCGGTGGGTACGGCCAGGGCGTCGGCAAACTCGCGGGTGGTGAGGCTGACGCTGACGTAGCGTCCTGGGACGAGGCGTCCGTCGGCATTGTCATAACGGGCGCGCACCGTATAGGTACGTGTGTCGGCATCGACACCGGCATCGGAGGCATAGACACGTGCGGAGCGGGGCGTCAGGTCGCCCTCGGCGGTGAATGTCAGCGGCGTGCCTGCCGGCAGATGTCCGGCATAGCGTTCGGGAATGCTGAATTCGATTTTCAGGGGTGTCGTCTTGGCAAGCGTGGCAATGGGGGTGGCGGTGGTCACGTAGGCACCCAGGCTGACCTGCCGCAGACCTACGATGCCGCTGAACGGCGCCCGCAGTTCCGTCTGCGCTATCTGCGCCTTCACCATGTCCATTTCGGCGCGCAAAGCCGAGAGGTTGGCTTCGGCCTCCTGGAAGGCCTCCTTGCTGACCGCCTCCTTGTCGAGCAAAGCCTTGGCACGGAAAACGCGGTCCTGCGTCAGTTTGAGCTGTGCCGCCAGTTTGCGCAGTTGTGCCTGCAGGGGGGCGTCGTTGATTTTGGCCAACAGTTGTCCCTGTGCCACGTGCGCACCTTCCTTGAAGTGGATGGCGGTGATTTTTCCCGCGGTCTCGAAGGTCAGATTGACCTCTTCGTCGGGAATCAGGCTGCCGCTGACGTGTATTCCGTCCGTCAAAGGCTGCTGTTTCACTACGACAACTCTCACATTGAGGGGCTTTTTCTTGTCTCCCTTCTTGTCGGCGGCCTCTTTCAGGTCGCTGTTTTCGCGGGGAACGAACGTACGGATGCCCAAAGCCGTGAGGCCGACGGCTATCGTACCGATGATGCCCCATTTCGCATATTTGTTCATTGCTAAAAAATGGAAAACACGTTTTTCAAGTATGGTTCTTAATTGTAAGTGCCACAAAAGTACGAATTATTTTTCATTCGGTCGTCCTCGGATGGCGGCCGGATGGTCTTTTCCGGCAGTTTACCGTCCGTGGGCGGGGGACGGGCAGAAACGCGGCCGGCCGCACGAAGACTCGTGCGGCCGGTCGGTTATCTCATCCTTGGGTCGCGCATGGCGACCGGGGAGTTATTTGTTCTCGCTCTTCAGGTAGCTGTCAATTTGCTTGGCAAAGGCGTTCTCGGCGTCAATGGCCAGGATGCCGTCGCAGTAAACGCGCGCCTCGTCCAGCAGGTCCTTCTGCACGGCATAGAAAGCCAAGTAGCGGAGAGCCTGCAATTTTGCGCTGTCAATGCCTTCCTTGTCCTTCATGATTTTGTAGGCTTCGTCATAATAGGCCTTTACCTTGTCTTCCGGCTTCGTACCGTCGGTGATGTTGATGGCGGCACGCATCAGCAGGGCCTGATAGGCATCGGGCTTGCGTTCCAGGATTTGTGCGAACAGGGCATCGCCTTCGGAAACGTACTTGGCCTTCTCCTCGGCAGAGATTCCCGCCTGCTGACTGGCCGACAGATACTGCTGACCCAAGCCGAAGATGTCGGTAAGTTCCACTTTGTCGCCCAGTTTCTCGAGGTACAGTTTGTAGGTGGAGAGGCCTTTGTCCGTCTCCTTGTTCTGACGGTAGAGCGTAGCCAGCTCCTTGTAGCCCGAGAGTTTGGTGGAGTCGGTCTTGAGTGCCTGCTCGAAATAGCCGATGGCGGCAGGCAGGTCGCCCAGTTCCTTCATGAGGTTGCCGGCATAGGCATAGTCCAGATAGAGGTAGAGGCTGTCGGCGTACTGCTTCTCCGAAATGTATGTGACAGCCTGCTTGGCCACGTCAAGCTCGTAGTTCTCGACGGCGCAGAAGAGTTTCATGCGCTTGAACACCATGTCGTTCGGGTCGAGCTGCTCGAAATCGTTCACCAGCTGTCCGGCTTCCATGAACTTCTGCGTGGCATAGAGCGACTGCAGGTAGTTTTCGGCGGCGCGTACGTCGCGTTCCTCTTTCGGTACGTTGGCAAAGTATCCCTTGTAATGGTTCACGGCATCCTTGAACTCATTCATGTTGTAATAGATGTCGCCCAAGTCTTTCGAAGAAGCGTAGTCGTTGGGGTCGATGCGCTTGATTTTCTCCAGCATCTCGATGGCTACGTGCGGGTTGATGTTCTTGTAGACAAAAGCGTTGCGCTTCAGGGCGGGCACATTCATGGAGTCGAGCGCCAGTACCTCGTCGAATTTCTGGCCGGCTGCGCCATAGTCCTTGAAGAACATGCACACGGCGCCGTTGAACATCAGGCCGGGGATGTAGTCCGGGGCAATTTCGTACAGCTGCTTGGCGCACAACTTTGCGCCACCGGGGTTGTTGTTGTCCAGGAAAAGCTGTCCCACACCCAAAAGTTCCTCTTTCTTGTTCTTAATCTTTCTTACCAGCTTTGTGAATACCTTGTTGGCTTCGTCAGGGTCGGAAAACTGAAGGTCGATTACCTGCTGGGCCAATGCGGAATACTCCTCGCCGATGGGAGGTACGTCATAACCGTTTTGTGCTTTCAGGCTGCCCTCGCCGATGAGCATACATGCCGCGAGAAACATCGTACGAAATAAGTTTTTCTTCATCATTATTGTTGAATTGTTGTATTATTAGCGGATGGAATGTCTCCGGTTTTCTTATGACGCGGAAACGAAAACTCTGCAAAAATAGTCATAAATCCGCATATAACCATATATAAGTGTCACTTTTTGTCTTATTCACATTTATAATGGAAAGAAAAGGTCTGCTCTCCTGTGCGCCGCTTTTTATTATATGTTCGTGCGTGTGCGCGTGAGGCCGTATGCGGCCGGCGGGCGCAGGGCCGATGCCGGGGAATCCGCGGAGGCGGGATGCGGGGTGGGGATGGCGGCGTTTTAGTGCCCGGGCATGTGGCATGACGCCCATCGGACCAGTTCTTCCAGTATGGGAACCAGGCTTTTGCCTTTCTCCGTGATGGTGTATTCCGTCCTGGGCGGCACTTCGGCGTACAGATGGCGGCATACAAGGCCGTCGGCGGTGAGCGTCTTCAGGGTGGAACTCAGCATCTTCGGGGAAATGTCCGGCAGGATGCGGGTCAGTTCGTTGAAGCGGACTTGTCCGCCCTCGTTCAACACGAGCAAAATCAGAATGCCCCATTTGCTGCTGAAGTGGGAAATGACGTTGCGGACGGGACACGCGGCGACATTCGAATATTTTTCTATGATTTTTTTCATTTTTCTTCTGTTGATTTTCAGCAAAAGTAACTCCGGAGTAACCTGGGCACTTTTCTGTAACCTCTTGTCTGTCAAACCGGAACTTCTTACCTTTGCCGCAGAAAGAGACAGGGGGTTGTCCCCGCAAAGGTAAATAATAATCATTCAAAACACCAAGAAAATCATGAGCGAAATTAAAAAAATGGAATGTGGCGCGGCTTTTGCGCACGCCACCGTCGGAGAACTGAAGGATTTCTGCGGAAAAGTATTCACCCGTGATGTCATCGGCTCCACTTCCTGCGAATTTTCTTTCGGTACTCTCGGGGCGGGACTGTCTGTGCCGTTTTTCCATTCGCACAAGGAGAACGAAGAGCATTACATCGTGCTGTCCGGCAAGGGCTTGTTCCAGGTGGACGACACGGTATTTCCCATTCAGAGCGGCTCGGTTGTGCGTGTGGCCACCGGTGCAAGCCGTAACCTGAAGAATACGGGCGAGGGAGACATGACCTACATTTGCATTCAGGCGCGCGAGGGCAGTCTGTCGCATTGTACGGCCGATGATGCGGAAATAACGGAGCAGAAGGGAATGTGACCGGGCACGATGCTGCGGCGTGGCGGCATCGGGGTGCTACTGCGCAAAGGCTTTGTGCAGACCGTGACGTGCCGGCCCCGGGGGATTTCGCCCGGCGGGCCGGGGGGGTGTGGGGGGGGGGGTGGGGGGGGGGGGGGGGGGCAACCAGCAAACGGGGGGGGAGAAAAAACCCCGGGGGGGGGTGTG
>CAJMSQ010000003.1 GCA_905216095.1 uncultured bacterium
AAAAAAAAAAAAAAAACCCCCCCCCGCCCCGCGCCCCCCCCTTCCCCCCGGGGTCCCTACGCTCGGCGATAATATTGCGATTTTAACACAATTTGCTTTTGGACGAAAAATGTATTATCTTTGCAACAGCGAAAGCATGGGGGCGGCGTGAAACCGCCCTTTTTTCGTGCCCGCAGGCCCGTTTCAGAGAGAAACTGTCCCTATCATGGGATTCCGTACATGGCATGTAGGCGGAATTATATGCCATGTAGGAAAAACCGGCCCTGCATGTAGGACGGACTACAAGCCATGTACGCCGCCCCGGACCGTTCATGAAAGTTAAAAATGTTAATGTCGGAAGACCCATCCCGGCAGGCCGTTCCCGTTTTTTGCGAAAAAGAAAAAACGCACTCCGATTTTTTCGGAGCGGCCCGCCGTATCTTTGCCCCATCTGCAGATTAAAATACGATTTATGTTCATTGAGGCCGTCGCGCGAGGCCGTTATCAAAAACCATCACAGACCATGAGAAAAGTAAATCTGGGCATAGCCAACCGAAACCCGTTAAACATCCGTTATGCCGCCCGGAACCGCTGGCTGGGCCTTGACCCGGCCCGACCCGACGTGCGCGGTTTCTGCCGTTTCATCAGTTTCGCCCACGGCTACCGGGCGGCCGTCGTGCTGATGAAGACTTATATCCAACGCTACCGGCTGGACACGCCGGCCAAAATCATTGCCCGTTGGGCGCCGCCCTCCGAGAACAGGACCGAACTGTACATTGCCTGTGTCTGCGGCCGCAGCCGCCTCGGGCGCGACGAGCGGATTGCCACGACGGGAATGCAGTTGCCGCGGCTGATTGCCGCAATGGCGCGGCAGGAGACGGGCGTGAACGTGACGCCGGAAGCCATCCGGGAAATCCGCGAAAAGTTCGGCGTATGACGGGACGTCATGAACGCAGGTGTCCCGAGGGGTGGGGCACGCGCCGCGGGGTGGCGGTCGCCGTCTTCGGCACGGACAATCCCAAGGCGGCCGTGGCCCGGCTCGGCCGGTGGATAGCCTCTGACAGCCTGCTGCGGCGTGAACTGTCGCGGCGCGGTTACCGCTCCCGGCAGCGCGAGTTTCCGCCTGCCGTCATGCGGGTGTTCCGGAATTTCGGACTATGACAATGGGAACGCCGCCGCCCCGCAATCCCGCGGGGGGGTGGCCGGGGTAAGTGAATCCGCCCCTTCCTGTCCGGCAGACGGCCGGCGGGAAGGGGCGGAATGCTGTTTGCGGTGTCCGTACGGATGGCCTCAGTAGCGGGAAAGCATCTCGGCGATTTCGCGGCGCAGCCTGTCGCGGAGCGACTGCGGGGCCAGTACGCTGATGTCTGCGCCGAAGGCCAGCAGCTGCCCGATGAAGTCGCGTGTCGGGGCAATGTCGAGTTCGAAACATACGTCCCCGCCGGCCGTTGCCTCGTGTTGCGACGGGTGGAGCGGACGGGTGCGCAGATAGTCGGCCATGCGCGCGGTGGCAACGGCCAGCACGACGTGCTCGGGCTGCAGGTCGGTGCCGCCGAATGCCCCGAAACTGTGTGCGAACCAGTCGTCCGCGCGGAAGTCCGCCGCCCTGCGGAAGCGCATGGGCAGGGCCGTGAGGCCGTTGATGCGGTCGGCCGCGAAGTTGCGCACCGCATTGTGCCGGCTGCTGCGGCCCACCACATAGTAGCAGCCCTGTACGCGCCGCAGGCAGTAGGGGTCGAAAAATGTCTCGTAGGGTGGTTTGCCGGGCGGCGCGTATTCCATGCGCAGCCTGCCGTTCCACTCTATCGAGTCGGCCAGCAGCGGAATCCAGTGTGCCCCGGCCGTTTCGTCCGGCCCGAGGCCCGACGTCCGCGGCTCGCCCAGCAGGTGGCGCAGCAGGGCGTCGTCCGGCGCGTGCTCGTGCGAGAGTGCGTAGCGGCCGCCACGGCATTCGATGCGCAGGCCGTACCGCTGTTCGAGGTAGCGTCGGTTGTCGTAGAAGGTGCTGGCCGCCATCGGTTTGCCGCAGTCGTCCTCCTCGCGCCAGGCTTCCAGTATGTCCTGTTTCGTCAGTCCGTCGTGCCGGTACAGCAGCCGTGCCAGCCAAAGTGACTTGGGTGTCATGCGTAAAGTGTTTTTCGTTTTTCCTGTCAATGCCTTTCTTCGTCCTTACCGGCTTTCGCCGCCCAGCAGCCTCTCGGCCAGCGCGAGGTCCTCGCGGTAAGTCAGTTTCAGGTTGCGCTCTTCGCCCTCGGCAATGCGGACGGGCACTTCCGGCATGTACCGCCGCACCACGCCGCAGTCGTCGGTGGCGCTGAAACCGGCATCGGCGAAAGCCCGCCTGTACGCCTCGGCGATGACTTCCCGGCGGAAAGCCTGCGGGGTCTGTGCACGGCGCAGCGTCGTGCGGTCGGGTATGCGCCCGATGGTGCCGTCGGCGTTCAGCTCGTATATGGTGTCGGTGGCGGGTACCGCCGTGACCACGGCTTCGTGGTCGGACAGCAGGGCGCAGACGTCCGTGATGATGCGGTCGGACACCAACGGGCGCACGGCGTCGTGCAGCAGCAGATTGACCGCGCGGCCTTCGCAGGCACGTATCGCGGCGAGGCTCGAGTCGTAACGCTCGTTGCCGCCCGCCAGTACGCCGGACACTTTCTTCCAGCTGTTGCGTGCGGCTATCGCCTGCGTGTCTTCGACGTGCAGGGGATGGGCCACGATGAGGATTTCGTGTATGCAGGCGTTTCTTTCGAAGGCATCGACGGTGTGTTCCAGCACGGTGCGTCCCGCTATCGGCAGGAACTGTTTCGGCAGGTCGAGGCCCATGCGCCGGCCCGTGCCGCCAGCCAGCACCACCGCCACGTTGCGGCGCGCGGAGGCCGCGGGAGATGTTTCGGTCATGTTGTTTGTTGTTTCGGACATAAGACAAAGCGATTCCGGCCGCGGCACGGCTTTTTGTTTCTCAGGAAAAAACCACGCGGACCGGGTCATGCGGTTTATTTTTTGAATGAAATGTCGCCGTGGGCGTAGATGGCCGGCCAGCAGAAGGCACGCAGCCGGTTTTTCCATTCGCTTTCGCCTTTCGCGGGATAGATTTCGGCGCGCCACTTCAGGCACAGGCGGCACAGGCGCGGCAGGCTGCGCACGCCGCCCAGCAGGGCGCCGCTGAGGGCGTGGGCACGCGGTTCGAACCGGTCCGACGTGTGCGTGTGGATATAGGTGTAGAATTTTCGCCACGAAGCGTTCCGCCGCATACGGTGCAGGTCGCGCCATCCGGTGACATAGGTTTTCCAGTTACTTTTCCCCTTTCCCGTGCCGGCTTGTTGCCGGAACAGTTCCGTGATGGCCGAGGCGGCGTGCGGCCGATGCCAGTTGAGCGGTTCGTCAAGATGGACTAAGCCGCCGTCAAGCACGGCGCAGACCGCCAGCCACCAGTCGTAGAAGAGGTGATAATCCCATTCCGTCGTGCGCAGCAGGAACTCGCGCCGCACCAGCATGGCATGTCCGGGCACGCAGTTGCTGAACATGAGGCGCTCGAGCGGGAAACGGAGCGACACAGGACGCTTGTAGATGGCGGGATTGCGGGCCTCCGCGGGAGTGGAAGCGGGACAGGCGGCATCGACAAAGTGTCCCGAATAGCAGACCGAGGCCTCGCCGATGGCAGCCACCTGACGGCTGATTTTGTGTGGAAACCAAATGTCGTCCTGGTCGGATATGGCGATGAAATCGCCCGTGGCCCGCAGCATCGCGCTGTGGAAATTCCGGTTGTAGCCGAGGTTTTCGGCGTTGCGGAACACTTTTATGAAATCGTGTCGCGCGGCATAGCGGTCGAGGATGGCCGTCGTGCCGTCGGTGGAGCCGTCGTCTTGTACGATAATCTCATGCAGGGGATAGTCCTGCGCCAGGATGGAGTCCATTTGTGCCTCGAGGAAGCGCGCACCGTTGTAGGTGCACATCACTACGGAGACCCGGACGTTCTTTTGTGCCGAATGATTCGTCATGTCAGTCAGGAATAGGTTTGAAAACGCCGCTCAGTTTTTCTTTCCGCGCCGCAACCTGTCGGCCAGACGGCTGAAAACGGTTGATTCGCGGCTCATGATGCGCCACGAATAGGCGGCCGAGAGGATGAATATGGCAGTGCCGGCGACGAGGCGCGGCAACAGGTCTGCGGACGAGGCGGCCAGCAGTCCCGCGGCCAGCAGCAGGAACTGCACACCGCAGCGTCGCAGCGTCGCACCCTCATACCGGAAGCCGTAACGGCGGGAATAGACGGTGGAAACCAGCAGCAGGTCGAACAGGTTGGACAGGGAAAGGCCCGCACCCGCCCCGGCTAGTCCGCCGAGATGGTAGCCGCCCAGCACGAACACGACGAACACGACGTCGTAGGCCACTTCCATCGTCATGTACAACAGGGCGTCGCCCGCCGCAAGCGACAGGTAGGCGACCGGATAACAGACGGCCTTGAAATACATATAGCAGGCGGCGCAGAGCACCATGGGGATGACCGTGAGGAACTCGGACGTGTACAGCAGTCGCACGACAAAAGGCAGCGACAAGGCAAAGAGTATGAGCACCGGGGCCATGAGCAGGACGAGCACATCTATCTGCTTGTTGGCCGTTTCTCGCATCATGGGCGTGTCTTTCACGACGGCCGACAGCCGCGGGAAGTAATCTGCGTCCATCGCCACGAAGATAAGTCGCGCGTAGCTCACCGTGAGCGTGAAGCCGACTGCATAGAAACCTGCCGCCGTCATGCCGTCGGCGCGCACGATGCCCGAACGTATCAGCATCTCCGCGCCCGAAGTGATGATGCCGGCCACGACGTAGGCCGAACCGAGCTTAATCAAGTGGAAACCTTGTCGCACAAAGCGCGGGCTGCGCGGCGAGACACGATAGGGCACCAGGCGTGTGGAAGCGCGCAGATGCAGCCAGAGCAGACCGGCCGAGGAGATAAGGATGGCCGGCGCGATGCCCCGTATGCCCATCAGCAGGTAAAAAGTGACGGTGACGGCGAGTGTCAGCACCGCACACAGGGTGGACACCGCGGCCAGGCGGCGTAGGCGGCGCAGTCCCTTGAGCACGGCCAGCTCGCCTGCAAGGACAGTGCTCATGGACACGGCGGGCGCCAGCAGGCAGAAGTAACCTGTGTCGGCGTAAGAGCCGGTGGCCAGACGGCAGACAAGGGGTGCGGCGGCGAGGGTGGCGGCAAGGCCCAGCAGGGCCGTCAGCAAGACCCACGTACGCACCAGCCGGACGTAATGTCCCAGGGCACGGCCCGCGCCACGTTCGTACAATTCCGACATGCGCGGCACGGCGCTGAGCGTGATGCCGAAGTTCGTCATGCTTCCCATAAGGTCGATGAAGCGCATGTACAGGTCGGACAGGCCCATGCCCGCGGCACCGATGAGCAGGGCCGCTATTTTGTTGCGCACCACCGATATAAGTACGGATATGACCTGTACTCCGCCCAACAGACCCGTATATTTCAGGATGTGGTCGTAGGAGGAGTCACCCGTCTGTGCCGTGCCGGCGGTTTCCGGTGCGTTGTCGGAAACCGCATCGGCCGTGTTGCCGCACAATGCGTCGGTCTCGTCTTTTTCGGTCATGTGAACAAGTTTTTTCAGGTGTGGGCCACGCCTTCTTTCCTTTTTCCTTCTTGTGAAGAAAATCCCGGAACGGGGCATCATCATACGCTTGGCAGCGAGTGTCCGTTGATTTTGCGGTACAGGTCGAGGGCATAGACGTCGGTCATGCCCGAAAGGTAGTCGAGCACCGCCATGATGCGTCCCGAAAGCCGCTCGTCGTGCAGCTGGTACTGGGATGAAACCTGTCCGAGAAGCATCTTGCTGTATGCTTTTCCGGGAGCCAGCACGGCCTCGGTCATGAGTTCCAGCAACGTATATATGATGTGGTAGCCCGCAAGGTCTATGTCGGTCACTTCCTTGCAGCAGTAGATGCGGCCGCGTGCCACCTGCTCGCAGGCGGAATAGGCCCGGTGCAGCGTTTCGGGCATCCGGTCGATGAGCGTGCCTTCGAAAGTTCCGGCTAGAATATCGGATTCGTTTTCCACAAAGACACGTACGCAGGCCTGTTCCAGCGCATTGATGACACAGGACCGCAGGTAGGAGATGCGGTCGCTGATGTCGGTGGTCTCGGGATAGTTCCTGATGATTTCGGCCCGGATTTTTGGTTCGAAGAATGCCGTGAGCATTTCCAGGGTCTCCTGCCCCGAGAGCAGTCGCAACTTGAAAGCGTCTTCTATGTCCATGATTTCGTAGCAGATGTCGTCGGCTGCTTCGACGAGATACACCAGCGGGTGGCGCGCGGCCCTGACGGAGCCGTCGGGGAGTGTGGTGTAAGGCATTCCCAGCTCGTCGGCAATGCGCGTGAAGTCGGCGCGTTCGCTCTCGAAGAACCCGAATTTGGAATGCTTGCCCGACAAGGTCGCCGAATAAGGATACTTCACGACGGCCGCCAGTGTGGAGTAAGTCATGACGAAACCGCCGCGCCGCCGTCCTCCGAACTGGTGCGTGAGCAGCCGGAAGGTATTCGCGTTGCCGTCGAAGTTCGTTATGTCGGCCCATTCGGCATCTGTCAGCCGGTCTCCCCCGGGTGTGACGAAATCACGCAGTTTCCGGCCGTTGCCTTCCGAGAAGAAAGTGCGGATGGCCCGTTCGCCGCTGTGTCCGAAAGGCGGGTTGCCCATGTCGTGTGCCAGACAGGCCGCCGAGACTATGGAGCCGATGGCCGAAATGTCCGTGTCGGCCATGTCGGGATGGCGCGAAAGCAGTTCCCTCGCCACGTCCGTGCCCAGCGAGCGGCCTACGCTCGACACTTCCAGGCTGTGCGTGAGCCGGTTGTGTACGAAGATGCTGCCCGGCAAGGGGAAAACCTGCGTCTTGTTCTGCATACGCCGGAACGGGGCGGAGAATATCAGCCGGTCATAATCGCGCTGGAATTCCGTGCGACGCTCTAATTGCAGCTTATGTGCGTCTTCCTTTCCGAGACGCTTGTACGAAATCAGTTGTTTCCAGTTCATAGTCGTTCGTTACGGGCGCTCCGGCAGTCGCAGACGGCTTGTCGGCGGCCGCCGGCCGAGGCCCGTTTGCAAAAATAGTCCAAAAAAACGGGCTACCCCTTCTTTTTCGTTAAAAACTCTACCTATATGGCGGGAATTGCGTACTTTTGTCCACTAAAATAAAAGCTTGTAGAGATACATGGAAGTAAAAATCGTAAACCGTTCCCGCCATCCGTTGCCGGAATATGCCACGGCGCTGAGTGCCGGCATGGACCTGCGCGCCAATATCGACGCGCCGCTCGTGTTGCGCCCGCTTGAGCGGAAACCGGTGCCCACGGGACTTTACATGGCCCTGCCGCCCGGTTACGAGGCACAGGTACGTCCCCGCTCCGGACTGGCTCTGAAGAAAGGCATCACCGTGCTCAATTCGCCCGGAACCGTCGATGCGGACTACCGCGGCGAGGTAAAGGTCATCTTGGTGAACCTTTCGGACGAAGACTTCACCATCAACGACGGCGACCGCATAGCCCAGATGGTCGTGGCACGGCACGAAACCGTCGAGTGGTGTGCGGTCGGACAGCTCGACGATACGGAACGCGGCGACGGAGGCTTCGGTCATACGGGCCGGTAGCCGTCTGCCTCTCCCTTTCCCGAAAAAAAGAAATCCGACGGCCGTGACAGCGGCCTTTTTGTGTCGGACAGTTTTTACTCTTTCCATCCTGACGCATCCGATATCAGTGAAGATGAATACGAAGACCATCCGAAAAATTTTTTCCGTCCTTGTCGGGCTGCTTGCCGTCGTGGCCGCAGCCGGTTGCGGCGGCTCCCGTACTGCCGTGAAGGCGGAAGCGGCGGCCGGGGACAGTCTTCCCGTGCGGCAGCTCGGTTATGCCGACGCGCGCCGCTTCGATGCGCTCTTCCTTGAGGCCGTCCGGCAGAAGCAGAAGGAGAACTATGATGCCGAATACGAGTTGCTGGACGCCGCCCTGGCCATCTCGCCCGACGCCCCCGAGGCGCTCTACGAGATGGCCCTGCTGAAGTTGTCCTTCCGCAGCATGAACGACACGCTGCGCCGCGTGCAAGGCGACTCTTTGCTGCAACTGGCCGTGCGCTATGCCCCCGAAAATACGGACTACAAGGAGACACTGGCCAACCATCTGGCCCGCAGCGGCGACTACAAGGCGGCCATTTCCATCTACCGGGCACTGGCGGAAAAGAAGCCTACGGTCGAGACGCTCTCCGTGCTGGCCGCGCTGCAGGAGGAGGCTGCCGACTATGCGGGGGCCGTGCGTACCATCGAGAAGATGGAACAGATAGACGGCCGCAACGAGGCCTACAGTCTCGAAAAGTTCAAGATGTATGACCTGATGGGCGACAAGGCGCGGGCATACGCCGCCATCGAGGAACTGTGCGCCGAATACCCTGCCGACCTGACCTACCGCGTGCTGCTGGGCGACCTGTACCAGCAACAGGGATACGGGGAAATGGCGCTGGCCGTATACAAAGACGTGCTGGCCTCGGAGCCCGACAACAGCTATGCGCAGATTTCGCTGCTGGCCTACTACAAGAAGGCCGGCGAAGATTCGCTCTACAATGCACTCATCGAGGATGTAGTGCTCAATCCCAATGCGCAGAACGAGGCCAAGGTCGAGGCCATGCGCGGCTATGTGGCCGACAATCTGGTGCAACACGCGGACAGCACGCCCGTGCTGCGGCTTTTCGAGCGGGTGCTGGAACAACCGCAGGAGAACCGCGCGCTGGGAGAGCTGTGCGCCCGTTATATGACGGCCAAGGGGATGCCTGCCGAGGCGTTGGCTCCCGTCATGCGCCGCATACTCGAGGTCGAGCCGGACTATACCATGGCCCGGATGCAACTGCTCGACATCCTCATCCGCGCCAACGACATGGAAGGCGTGGCCAACCTGTGCCGGGAGGGAAGCATATACGACCCGACGCGCGTGGTGTTCTATTATTACGAAGGACTTGCGCGGCTGAACCGGCACGAGGACGAGGCCGCGCTGAAGTGCCTCATGGCCGGCGCCGAACACATTGACGAAACGACCGACAAGGAGCTGGCCTCAGGGCTCTATGCCACGCTGGGCGACCTCCTCCACGAGCGCGGAGAGAAGCAGAAGGCTTATGAAGCCTACGACATGGCGCTGGAGTATAAGGGAGACAATCTGGTGTGCCTCAACAACTATGCCTACTTCCTCTCGCTCGACGGACAGCGGCTCGAATATGCCCAGGCGATGAGCCGGCGCACCATTGACGCCGAACCGGGCAACGCCACGTACATGGATACCTACGCCTGGATTCTGTTTTGCCGCAAACAGTACACGCAGGCCCGCATCTACATCGACCAGCTGCTGGGCGACATCGAGGAGACGGCCGAGAACGCGACGCTTTTCGACCATGCCGGCGACATTTATTATCGGGTGGGCGAGCGCAACGAGGCGGTGAAATTCTGGATAAAGTCGCTCGGACTGTCCGAAGACGACACCTTGCGCAGCCGGCTCCGGGTCAAGATACGACGACGCCGCATCTGACGCCGCGGAGCTACGCGGAACGCTTGCTTTCCTTACTGTAAAAAATCCACAAATCCCAACCCCGAAAAACTACATGCGACATACGAAAAACTACATGGCTTCTACGCGCTCCTACATGGCATGTAGGACGAACTACATGCCATGTAGAAAACGCTATCCCGGATGCACTGAAAATCAGGACGTTCGGAAGTGTCGTTTTTCCGCTTGAAAAAGAAAACAAAAAGCTTATGAAAATACTCAGATACCTTCCGCTCGTTGCCGTGTTGCTGGTCGCTTCGTGCCGCTCCACATCCGGCGTGCAGACTTCCAAGGTTACGGCCCCGCAGGCCGAGAACAAGGCCGAACGCTTCGCCGCCAAGGTGACCGCCAATGCCCAGACCGCGCCGGCCATCACGGCACGCATGAAGTTCGACGTCGCCGGCGGCGGAAAGAACATCAGTCTCGGCGGCACGTTGCGGATGAAAAAGAACGAGGTGGTGCAGCTCTCGCTCACGTTGCTCGGCTTCGAGGTGGGCCGTCTGGAGTTCACGCCCGCCGAGGTGCTGGTCATTGACCGCGTGAACAAGCAGTACGTGCGCGCTGCCTATGGCCAGGTGGCCTTCCTGCGGCAGGCCGCGCTCGACTTCAACGCCTTGCAGGCGCTTTTCTGGAACGAACTCTTCATTCCCGGCACGGCCAAGGCCGCCGACGGCCTGCAACGCTTCCGCAGTTCGTCGGCAGGCGACCACACCCTGCTCGTGTTGCCCGACGCCCCGCGGCTGGAGTATTCCTTCCTCGTGGCCACGAAGACCGCGCTCATCGACCGCGTCACCGTACAAAGCCGCAATGCCGCCGAACCGGGCGAGTTCACGTGGCGCTATGCCGACTTCGTGACCGTGGCCGGCAAGTCCTTCCCCTCAACCATGTCGTGCGCCGTCAAGGGACTGGGCAAGGATGCCGGTTTCAGCCTCTCGCTCAGCCGCATCAACAACTCGACCGACTGGGAGACGCGGACCACGGTCTCGTCCAAGTATAAGCAGCGCGACGCGGATGCCATCCTGAAGCGCCTGCTCGATTTCTAAGAAAGCCTAACCCTCTTTTCCCACACCACATGTCTCTGACCGGAAAAACAATATCCCTGCTCCTGGCGGTTGTCGTGGCTGCCGCGCTTCCCTTGCAGGCACAGACCAACAAGAAAATAGAGAAACTCAGAAAGGAACATTCCGAACTGAAAAAGCAAATCGGGGAATCGGAAAAAATGCTCCGTTCCACGAAAAAGGATGTTGCCTCCCAACTCAACAACTTAGCCATCCTCAACGCCAAAATCGGCGAGCAGCAAAAATATGTCGAGGGCATACAGACCGAAGTCACGCGCCTTTCCGGCAACATAGACACGCTCAGCCGCGAACTGGCCGCGCTGCGTGCCGACCTGACGGCGTGCAAGCACAAATACCGCCATGCCGTTTCCTACATGAACAACAACCGGCTGCTGAAGAACAAGTGGACGTTTGTCCTCATGGCCAAGAATTTCCGCCAGATGTACCGCCGGATGCGCTATGCCTCGGAATATTCCAAGCACCTGCGGGCACAGGGCGAAATCATCAAGGAAAAGGAAAAGGTGGTCCGCGCCAAGCAGGAGCAGCTGCAGGCCGCACGGCAGGAACAGGGCAAGCTGCTGACCGAAGCCCGCACCGAGCGGAAGGCCCTCGAGGGGCAGAAGGCGGAACGGCAGGGTGTCGTGAACGAACTGAACAAGAAACAGTCGCAACTGCAGTCCTCGATTGCGCAGGCCCGCAAAAAGCAGAACCAGCTCAACGCCCGCATCGATCAACTGGTGCGGCAGGAGATTGCCGCTGCCGAGGCAAGGCGGAAAAAGGCCGAGGCCGCACGGCGGGCCGCCGAGGAAAGGAAACGCAAGGAGGCGGAAGCGCGCCGCCGCGCCGAGGCTGCCAACCGCAGCTCCGCCGCCGGACGCACGAAGGGCGGCGGAAAGAAATCTTCCGGGACTTCCGGGAAAACGTCCTCCAAGGCCGAGCCGCGCTACGAGGCGGAAGACGCCGCCGACCGCACGCTTTCGGGCAACTTTGCCGCCAACCGCGGACGGCTTCCCGTGCCCATCACCGGCTCATATGCCGTGACCAGCCGTTACGGGCAGTACAACGTCGAGGGGCTCAGCGGTGTCACGCTCGACAGCAAGGGCATCAACCTGACCGGACAACGGGGGGCGCAGGCGCGATGTGTCTACGACGGCGAAGTGAGTGCCGTGGCCAACATCGGCAACTCCTATATAATTATTGTGCGTCACGGCAGTTACTATTCCGTTTACAGCAATCTCTCCCGCGTATCCGTCCGGCGCGGTCAGCGGGTCAGCACACGCCAGACGCTCGGGACGGTGGCCACGGAGCCGTCGGGCAATTGTACGCTCCACTTCCAGCTGAGGCGCAAGAACGGAAACAATGCCGAGCACATCAACCCCCTGCCTTGGCTCGCGCGATAAACCATAAAAACGCCGGACATCCGTTCCGGAACATATCACATCAGACATGAGAAAGTTAAGATTCCTTTTGCTTGCGCTCATCGCGCTGACAGTCCGGCCGAGCGCCGGTGCCCGTATGACGGGCCGTACGCCTGTGGGCGAGATACCGTTTACGTTGTCGGCCGACAACCGCATGTACGTCACGGCATTTGTCAATGGATCCGATTCTTTAAGGTTCTTAGTGGACACGGGCGCCTCGTCAATCGTGTTGAATGTCAGTTCCGCGAAGTTGAAGTCCTGCATCCGCAAGGGCGTGGAAGGCTACAACCTGGGAACAACCGGGAGCAGCCGGATAGAATACAGCAGTGGCAACACCGTCAGTGCGGGGACCGTACTTTGGGAAAAGGCCGATTGCGCGCATTTGTCCTTTTCTCCCGATTCCTGGGACGGCGTGCTGGGGCTGGGAGGCCTGGCCGCGTTCAATGTGGAATTCAATTACGACGACCTTAAGATATATCTTTATCCCAAAGAAACGATAGAAGCGGACTCCTCCCACGTGGCCCTGCCTTTCGTATATAAGTACTCGGTGCCCTTCGTGACGCTTCCCGTCCGGCTGAACGGGAAACTCCATCACCTTTCGCTCGAGGTGGACACCGGTTCCGACCGGGCCATCGACCTCAGCACGCCGTTTGTCGGCCGGAACGGCCTGATGGGCACGCAGAAACCCTTTGCCGTCTCCACCATCATCAGCTCGGACGGCGGAGAAGGCCGGCTGGAGAATGTCTTCTTCGACGAAGTGATTGTCGGTCCGTACATCCTGCCGGGAGTGCCCGGCGCATACTCCACCCTTACGTCCGGTATGCTGAACAATGAAGACGTGGACGGAATGATTGGCAACAACTTCCTGAAACGTTTCAATATGCTGATTGATTTCAAGAGCAACATCATTTATCTCCGGCCGAACAATTTTTTGTATACCCCGTTCTATGACTTCCTCGTCAGGCGGTCATGAAACGCCGGAAGCCGCCTGCGGGGCCGCATATATGGAGACAGAATGAACTGTCCCGTATATGCGGCCCTTTTTCTGCGGGAGCGGCCGGCCCGCATCCCTGCAAGATGTTAATACTAATGGAATAGTACTAACTACTATGAATATATTTGTGCGCAGTTGCCGGATGTACTATATTTGCCGTAGATAAATGGAACGGGATGCCGTCATCGGCCGGACGCATCCGCATGTACAATCAAAAAATAGCGTATAATGAATTCATACACGAAGCAGAAATCGCTTACGAAAGCGGAGTTGCACCTGATGAATCTGCTCTGGGACAAGGGAGAAGCCACCGTGCGCGACCTTGTCGGGGAGTTGCCGGAACCGAAACCCGCCTATACGACGGTATTGACGGTGATGCAGGTGCTGACAAAGAAGAAAATTGTGGAACCTTACCGTCAGGGAAAGGTTAATGTGTTCAAGCCGCTGATGTCACGCGACCAATATATCAGCGGCTTCATGGAAGAAACGCGCAACACCCTGTTCAAGGGGTCGATGAGGAACTTCCTGCTCTTTTTTGCCCGTCACGAGAAAATCGACAAGGCGGAACTGAGGGAAATACTTAAGGAAATGGAAGAAACGGATGGAGGGACCGAGTGATGGATGCGCTGCTTTATGTTCTTGAGATGGCCGGCCGGATGATATTGTTGTCCGGACTGTTGATGCTGGCCTATGTGTTCTTGCTCCGGCGCCGGGCCGACTACCGTCTTTGCCGCCGGTTGTTGCTTACTGTCCCGTTTCTCTGCCTGGCCGTGCCGGCACTTCATTTCGCTTACGGGCAGTTGTCGGAACTCCGTGGTCCGCGCCAGGTGGTGGTGACCAGGGCGCAGGCCGAAGAATATCTGCATCAAGTGCCCGGAGGCAGTACGGCTGATACCGTCCTGTTGCCGGGAAAACCGATTCCGGCCGCCGCAAGCGCGGACTACGACCGTCCTCTCCGGGCCGTGGTGTGGGGCATTCCCGCCGTGTCCGCCTTGTTGTTGCTCCTGATGGGCGGCCAGTTGCTGCTGCTCGGCATCCGCTGCCGCCGCATGGCGCGGAAGTGTTCCCGTTCTGCCGACGGCGTCGTGCGTTGCCGCGAGGTCGATACGCCCTTCTCCTTTGGTCGCAGCGTCTTCCTGCCGTCCGAGAGGCTGACAGCCGATGGCGAGCGGATGATTGTGATGCACGAACTGGCGCATATCCGGCTGGGACATTCGGCCGAGGGCCTGCTCATGGAAGCGTTCTGCCGGTTGCTTTGGTTCAACCCCTTCATGTGGGTGGCGAGAAAGGAGCTTCGCAATGTCCAGGAGTTCGAAGCCGACAGGCAGGTGCTGGATGCCGGCACTGAAATCCTGACCTACCAGACGCTGCTGCTGGAGGAAGCCATGAAGACAAGCCCGGTATTTGCCGACGGCTTCAATCGTTCTTTCGTGCGTCGGCGTTTTGTGGAGATGAAGGCCGGTGGCCGGCGCAGGTATGCCCCTTCCATGAGGCTGCTGGCCGTGGTTGCGGCCGTGTGCATGACGGGACTGGCCTCGGTCGGCCGTGGAAAGGACGCCGTCCTGCTGAAGATTGTGGACGATGTGCCGTCTGTGGCCCGCATCCCGGCGGCCGAAACGGCTGTTCCGGCGGTGGATGCGCCCGTAGATATGCAGTCTCCGGACAGTGCGGGCCGGGAAGGGCAGCCTTCCGCAACGGCAGCCCGCACGGAAACGCCGGAAGACGGGCGTCCGACCCGTGCACAGGACGGCTGGCCCATACTTTACGACCTTCCGGCGGCTGACGAAAGCGTTGCACGGGGGCTGTGTATGCGCCATGTCGGGGACGAGACGCATTTGGTCTTTTCGCGGGCCGTGTACTCGGACGACGATTTTTTCAAGTTCGGCGGTCCGGAGTGCTATCTCGTGGACTGTGCCACCGGAGTCCATTATCAGGCGCGGCGGTCCGTACCTGCCGAAGCCTGGGACCATTTCCACCTCCGCGGCATGAAGGGAAAGAAAATCATGGTTGCCGTGGTATTCCCCCGTTTGCCCGACAACGTGCGCGAAGTCGCCCTGTATCGTGTCACCAACCACCTGCAAAGCGACGAACGCCTGCGCGTAAGAGATATTCTGACGAAGTAAAACCGAAATCCCATACTAAAAACAACGATTATGAGAAACATTCTTCCGACCATCCTCGTCATCCTGTTCCTGACGACGTCATGTTCTTATCACTATTATTATAACGGAAGCGCTCCGAAGAAGGAAACCGTCAGCTACGACCGTTCCGCGCCCGACATCCGCCTGCCCGAGCTGGAGCGGGCGGGGGATAAGTACGACCCGACCGATTATAATACCTTTCCCGTCTACACCAAGCTGCACACGGTCGAGGCTCCCGTGTCCGAGGCCGTAAGGTCAAGGGATGCCATCTGGTGTACAAAAAAAGGCACCTACCTTGTCAGCGTCTCCAAAATGCTCTGGAACGAGCGTTACTACCAGACGCAGTCCTCTTACAGCCTGCGCGACAGCCGCAGCGGCAAGATATATCCGCTGGTCAGGGTATGGGGGCTGCCCGTGGACACTACTTACTGGATGCATTCCGTGGCCGGCGAATGGTTCTGCCGCGTCTTCGAGTTCCCGCCCCTGGAGCCGGAGTGCACACATATCGACATCGTCTACAGCAAAGGGAAGCCCCTCGAGCACATCAAGGGCACAACGGGCTGGGGCAGGCCGGATGACGAACTGAACATCAGCGTGGCCGAGCTTCAGGCCAATCAGCCGAAGATGAGATACAAGCCTACGGTCATCGTGAAGTGACGTTCGCCGCTCCCGGCGGCCGAAACGGCCGCTTACGTCCCGAGTCCGCGTAAATTACCCCGAAAGGTTTACGCGGACTCGGATTTTTCCTGTAACTTTGCAGCCCGAACAGAAATATTTCATCCTTATGCAAGACATCCGTAACATTGCTATCATCGCCCACGTAGACCATGGAAAGACGACCCTCGTGGATAAGATGCTCCTTGCCGGCAACCTGTTCAGACAGAACCAGCAGACCGGCGACCTCATGCTCGACAACAACGACCTGGAACGCGAGCGAGGCATCACCATCTTGTCGAAGAACGTCTCTATCCGGTACAAGGATGTGAAGATAAATATCATAGACACTCCGGGACACTCCGATTTCGGCGGCGAGGTGGAGCGTGTGCTCAACATGGCCGACGGCTGCATCCTTCTGGTCGATGCTTTCGAAGGCCCGATGCCGCAGACACGTTTCGTCTTGCAGAAGGCACTGCAGATAGGCCTCAAGCCCATTGTCGTGGTCAATAAGGTGGACAAGCCCAACTGCCGCCCCGAAGAGGTTTACGAAATGGTTTTCGACCTCATGTGCGACCTCAATGCCACCGAAGACCAGCTTGACTTCCCCGTAGTCTACGGTTCGGCCAAGAACGGCTGGATGGCCGAGGACTGGCACGAGCCTGCCGAGGGACAGCCCCGCGACATCAACTACCTGCTCGACAAGATAATCGAAGTAATCCCTGCCCCCACGCAACTGGAAGGCACGCCGCAGATGCTCATCACGTCGCTCGATTACTCCAACTATACGGGACGCATCGCCGTAGGCCGCGTCCACCGCGGCGTCATCCGCGAGGGAATGAACTGCACCATAGCACACCGCGACGGCACGCAGGAGCGGACGAAAATCAAGGAAGTGCATACGTTCGAGGGCATGGGACGCAGCAAGGCCGAGGCCGTGGAGAGCGGAGACATCTGTGCCGTGGTGGGACTCGAAAACTTCGAGATTGGCGACACCATCTGCGACTTTGAGCAGCCCGAACCCCTGCCTACGATTGACATCGACGAACCTACGATGTCCATGCTCTTCACCATCAACGACTCCCCCTTCTTCGGGAAAGAAGGAAAGTATTGCACCTCGCGCCACATCAACGACCGTCTCGAAAAGGAACTTGAAAAAGACCTCGCCCTGCGCGTGGAGAAGACCGAAGGCGCCGACCGCTGGATTGTTTCCGGCCGCGGCGTGCTCCACTTGTCCATCCTCATCGAGACGATGCGCCGCGAAGGCTACGAGCTGCAGGTGGGACAGCCGCAGGTCATCTACAAGGAAATCGACGGCGAACGCTGTGAGCCCATCGAGGAACTGACCATCAACGTCCCGGAAGAGTTTGCCTCGAAAATGATAGATATGGTGACGCGCCGCAAAGGCGAGATGACCTCCATGCAGAGCATGGGCGACCGCGTGGACATAGAGTTCGACATCCCCTCGCGCGGCATCATCGGCCTGCGCACCAACGTGCTGACCGCCAGCCAGGGCGAAGCCATCATGGCCCACCGTTTCAAGGAATACCAGCCCTACAAGGGCGACATCATGCGACGCTCCAACGGTTCGATGATTGCCCTCGAGGGCGGAACGGCCTATGCGTATGCCATAGACCACCTGCAGGACCGCGGACGCTTCTTCATCAATCCGCAGGACGAAGTCTACGCCGGACAGGTGGTGGGTGAGCATGTGCACGAGAAGGACCTCGTCATCAACGTGACCAAGGCCAAGCAGCTGACCAACATGCGTGCAAGCGGCGCCGACGACAAGGCACGTATCGTCCCGCCCGTCATCTTCTCGCTCGAGGAGGCCCTCGAGTACATCAAGGCGGACGAGTATGTGGAAGTGACGCCCAAGTCGATGCGTATGCGCAAGACCATCCTGGACCATCTGGCCCGCAAGCGCGCAGACCGCGACTGAGGCCTTTGCGGGGCTGTGTGAAGCCCCGTGACCGTCGGGCGGCATATTCCCCGCCGGACCTGCGGAAATGCTCCCTGTGCCCAAGGAAAAGCCTTCGGTACAGGGAGCATTTTTTGTGCCTGCCGTACATTCCGGCCGGACCGACATTAACATTTTTAACTTTCGCTCACTTTCGGCGGCGCGTACATGGCTTGTAGTTTCGCCTACATGCAGGGCCGGTTTTTCCTACAAGCCATGTAATTCCGCCTACATGCCATGTACGAAATCCCATGATAGGGACAGTTTCTCCCCGAAACGGGCCTGCGGGCACGAAAAAAGGGCGGTTTCACGCCGCCCCCATGCTTTTGCAGTACAAAGATAATACATTTTTCGTCCAAAAGCAAATTGTGTTAAAATCGCAATATGATTGCCGCGCGTAGGGACGCGATTCATCGCGTCCGCCGGGGATATTGGGGATTTTATTCGATGTTTCATCCTTGCGGACGCGATGAATCGCGTCCCTACACACGGCACATGAAAACACGTTTCGGGGGATATTCTTGCGGAAAAACGGGGCCGCTACATACGGAAACAGGGCAGACCGCGCGGGTCTGCCCTGTTTCCTGTTGCAAAGATACAACATTTTTCGCCCGAAAGCAAGAAGTGTTAAAATCGCCGCAGGCACGAAAAAAGCCTCCCCCGTCCGCTTCCGTCCGGAATAGTGCCGGCAACGGGAAAGATTGCGCGGCGGGCGAAAGAGAAAGGGGGAGGCCGTCGTGGTTGCCCTTCGGGCGTTATTTCTTCAGTTTGATGAGTTCCACCTTGAAGATGAGCGTGGCGTAAGGCGGTATGTTCTGCGTTCCGCGCTCGCCGTAAGCCAGGTTATAAGGTATGAACAGCTCGTAGGTAGAGCCTTCGGGCATCATTTTCAATGCTTCCGTCCATCCCTTGATGACCTGATCGGGGCGGAAAGTGGCGGGCTTGCCGCGCTTGTAAGACGAGTCGAAGATCGTACCGTCGATGAGCTTGCCCTCATAGTGCACCTCAACCTCGGTGGAGTCCGTGGCCAGCGCGCCGGTGCCCTGTTGCAGGACGCGGTACTGCAGGCCGCTCGGCGTGGTCTTGACGTCTTTCTGCTTCTTGTTGGCCAGCAGCCATGCGGTGTTGGCCTCCTTGATTTGCGTGTTGTGGTAGTTCAACTGCCTTTCGGCCACCTTGGCGGCGGAGTCGGCCGGCAAGGTGTTCTTGCCCGTCAGTCCCTCGGCCAGTCCGCGGGTGAAGAGCGTCAGGTCCGCATAGGTGGTGTCGCGTTTACCCGTGAACTGCTGGTTGAGCGAGGGGATAATCTGCGTCTTGTTCATTTCGGCGATGCGCAGGCCTGCGGCATAGGCGGCTTTCTGCTTCATCTCGGCCTCGGTCATCGTGGCGGCGTCGAGCAATGCCTGTGCGGCATAGGCCATGTAGGCGCTGTCCACGCCTTCGCGCTGCTGGAGGTACATTTTGAGGCTGGTGCTCTGTGCCACGCCCATGGCATAGCTGAACGTGTCGGTGGGTACGGGCTGCAGGCGGGCAGCCTCGGGCGCCGTGGTCAGCTTCTTCTTGCGCGAGCGTGCCGTGGAGCATACGCATACGGCGGCCAGCGCTATGATAAGGATGCTTCTGATTTTCATTTTTTGCTGTTTTGTGTGTTTGTAAGACTACTCTCCGGCGCGGTTATTCGGCAATGCCGATGACCTTTACCTTGAAGATGAGTGCCGAGAAGGGAGGAATCATGCCGTTGCCCTGTTCTCCGTAAGCCTGGTCGTAGGGCAGGTAGATTTCCCATTCGGAACCGGCGGGCATTGCCTTGAGTGCGGCGTCGAAACCGGGGATGCTGCGGCCGATATGCATGATGGCGGGCGTGTCGGCCTGCTCACCGTGCTTGCTGGAAGCGTCGAAGACCGTTCCGTCCGTGAACCGGCCCTCGTAGATGACCTTGACATTCTGTCCTTCGTGGGCAACCGCGCCGTTTCCGTCCGTGATGACCTTGTACAGGGTGCCGCCCGGCAGGCTCTTCACGCCTTCTTCCTTAGCCTTGGCGGCAATGAAGCTCTGCGCGGCCTTTTTCTGTTCGGCGTATTGCTTTTCCATGTTTTCCTTCACCATCTTCTGGATGAGCTGGTTGGCCATCTCGCCGGCCTTGGCCTTGTCTACGAGTCCGCTATCCGTCTTGATGGCGGTCTTTTTGCCCCCCACGCCGTGGCCGAAGCCCGCGAGGAAATTTTTCGTGCTGAGGGTTTTCGTCGAATCGCCGCTATATACGTAGTCGCCCATGCTCTTTACGCTGGCGCCCATCTGCATACCGACCTGTATACCGGCCATGTAGGCCGATTTCTTCTTGTTGTCGGCGGCTTCCATGCCGTCTCTGACGCCGCGCATGAAGTCGGCTATGTAGGCCGAGTCGCTGCCTACGCGCGGGCTGGCCAGGTATTGTTTCAACTCCTCGATGCTGATGGAGTTGGCCATGCCGATGAGGTAGCTCAGGGTGTCGGCCTGGGTCTTCAGGCTGGCTTTCGGGTAACCCTTGGTGATGTTCCCGACGTGGCTGCCGGGCTTGTTGTTGTCACAGGCTGCGAAGACAGTCACTGCGGCAAGCAGTAAGGTAAGATGAATCTTTTTCATTGTATTTGTTTGTTGTAGGGATTAGTCTGGTTTGTCGGCATCCGGCCGCCGGTCAAAGCACTTCGAGCAGTTCCACGTCGAATATCAGTGCGGCGTAGGGCGGGATGCTCTGTCCTGCTCCGCGTGAGCCGTAAGCGAGGTTGAAGGGAATGAAGAAGCGGAACTTGGCACCCTCGGCCATAAGCTGCACGCCCTCGGTCCAGCCTGCTATGACACCGTTGAGGGGGAACGTGGCAGGCTCGCCGCGACGGTAGGACGAGTCGAAGACCGTGCCGTCTATGAGCGTGCCCTCGTAGTGGCACTTCACGCTGTCCGTGGCGGCCGGCTTGCGGCCCTTGCCTTCGGTGATGACGGAGTACTGGAGACCGCTCGGCAGCACGGTCACGCCTTCCTTTTTGGCGTTTTCCGCGAGGAACTTCTCGCCGGCCTCGCGTGCGGCTGCGCCTTTTTCGGCTTCCTGGCGCTGCAGGTAGTCGGTGACAAGTTGCTGGGCTTCGGCGTCGGAGAGCGCGGTCTTTGCGCCCGACAATACGTCTTCGACCGCTTTTGCGAAGTCTGCGCCGTTCAGGTTGGTTACGTTCATGCCTTTGAGATTATGTCCGATAATCATTCCTAAGGCGTAACTGAGTTTTTCCATGATGTTTTTGGTGTTATGTCTGAATTTTGCGCGGCAAATTTACTGATTTAATTTCAGATGAGGGCGATTTTTCAGTATATTAAGGAGGAACGGCCGACAATGCCCGTTCTGTTTCCCTCCGGAAGCCTCCGCCGCGTTTTTGTCCGCCCGATGTGCCGCTGTTTCGCAAATAACCGCTATATTTGCAGGATATGAAGAAGAAAAAATTAGTGGTGCTCACCGGAGCAGGCATGAGTGCCGAGAGCGGATTCGAGACCTTCCGCGACGCGGGCGGCTTGTGGGAACGCTATCCCGTGGAGCAGGTGGCCACACCCGAGGGATGGGCGGCCGACCCTGCGCTGGTCACCGGTTTCTATAACGGACTTAGGCGGCAGTTGCTGGCGGCTAAGCCCAACGAGGGGCATTGCCGGCTGGCCGGGATGGAGAGCGACATGGACGTATGCGTCGTCACGCAGAACGTGGACGACTTGCACGAACGCGCAGGTTCGACCAACGTCATCCATCTGCACGGGGAACTGATGAAAGTCTGCTCGTCCGCGCATCCCGACGACCCGCGTTGCATCCGCACCCTCGGGCCTGACGACGCCGATGTGCCCGTCGGGGCGAAGGCGGCCGACGGTTCGTTGCTGCGGCCGTGGATTGTCTGGTTCGGAGAAGCCGTCCCGCAGCTCGAGGCCGCCGCACGCGAGGTGGAGACCGCCGACGTCTTCGCCATCATAGGCACTTCGCTCAACGTATATCCCGCGGCGGGACTCGTGCGCTACGTGCGGCCCGGCGTTCCCGTATACCTCATCGACCCCAACCCCGTGCGCCTGCCTTCGGGATGTCCGGTCACGGTCATCCGCGACGTGGCGTCGAAGGGCGTGGCACGGCTGCACGAGGCGCTGTCCCGGCAAGAAAAGAAACCATAAAGACGAATAATCATGAGTAAAAACGGCACGTGGCGGCGACTCTCGCCCAAAAGTCTGTTTACGCTGCTGCTGACGGTGACGGTGTCCGTGGCGGCACTCGTTTACTTCCTTCCGCGCGAAAGCAAGTTCGGTTACGCTTACGAGCAGAACAAGCCTTGGCGTTACCAGCAGCTCATCGCGTCGTACGACTTCCCCATCTACAAGACCGAGGAAGAGGTGAAACGCGAGCACGACAGCATCATGAGCGGCTTCCAGCCCTATTACGTCTACGATACCGCGGCCGTCGAAAGCAGTATCAAGGCCCTGCGCGACGACATACGTGCGGGAAAGTTGCAGGGCGTGTCGGCCTACTATCTGCCACGCCTGACGGCGATGATGCGGGAAGTCTACAACCGCGGCGTAATCGACGCTTCGGAACTGGAACGTCTGGCCGAGGCGGGCACACCGGGCATCCGCATCGTGCGGGGACAGGAGTCGTCGAGCGTACCCCTGTCCGAATTTTTCACTACCCGCACAGCCTATGAGAACATCATGCACAAGGAGACGGCGGGACATCCGCTCGAAATGCTGCGCAACTGCCGCCTGAACGATTATCTCAGGGTGAACCTGCGCTATGACCGCGAGAAAACCGAGTCCGAAAGGCAGGGAGAACTGGCCAAGCTGCTTCCCAACTGCGGTATGGTGCAGAGCGGACAACTTATCATAGACCGCGGACAGATTGTCAATGCGGAACGCGCCAAAATCCTCGACTCGCTCAAGCGCGAGAGCGAGCTTCGCATGAACCCCACGCGGGGATACTGGCTCGTATTTGTGGGCCAGGCGGCCTTTGTCCTGTGCATCGTCTCGCTCATCCTGTTTTATCTGAAGCTTTTCCGGCGGGACTATCTTGACTCCCCGCACACGGTGTTGCTGCTGTTTACGCTGATAACGCTGTTTCCCATAGTGACGTATCTGATGGTCGAGCACCATTTTTTCAGTGTCTACCTTGTGCCTTACGCCATCGTGCCGATGATGGTGCGTATCTTCATGGATTCGCGCACTTCCTTTATGGCCGCGCTTGTCATGGCCCTGCTTTCGGCCCTCGCGCTGCACAGTCCGTTCGAGTTCCTTCTGCTGCAAATCGTAACGAGCCTTGCGGTCATCTATTCCTTGCGCGAGCTTACCGAGCGTTCCCAGCTGCTCCGCACGGTCTGCGTGGCGGTCTCTGTGGGCTTGCTGGTCAGTGTGACTTACGACCTTGCCCAGGGACTCAGCTGGGAGTCCTTTGACCGTTCGCGTGCCATATATATAATTGTCGGCGGTGTGCTGCTGCTGTTCGCCTACCCGCTGATGTACCTGGTGGAAAAAGCCTTCGGCTTCACCTCAAGCGTCACGCTCGTCGAACTGACCAACATCAACAACAGCATACTCCGCAAGATGTCGAAAGTGGCGCAGGGCACGTTCAACCATTCCATGCAGGTGGCCAACCTGGCCGCCGAGGTGGCCGACAAAATCGGGGCGAAACCGCAGCTTGTCCGTACAGGCGCGCTCTACCACGACATCGGTAAGATGCTGAATCCGGCTTTCTTCACCGAGAACCAGACGGGTGTGAACCCGCATGACAGTCTTGACGAGGTGCGGAGTGCGGAAATCATCACCGGACACGTCACCGAGGGGCTGCGTCTGGCCAGGAAGTATCACCTGCCCGCCGTCATACGCGATTTCATCGCGACACACCACGGCGCGGGGCTGGCCAAGTATTTTTACATACAATACGCCAACAAGCATCCGGGTGAGGCCATCGACCGCGCGCCCTTCAGCTATCCCGGACCGAATCCGCAGACACGCGAGCAGGCCATACTGATGATGTGCGACTCGGTGGAGGCTGCTTCGCGCAGTCTGAAGGAGTACACCGAAGAGAGCCTGGGCAAGCTGGTAGACAGCATCATTGACGCGCAGCTGGCCGAGGGCTACTTCAAGGAATGTCCCATCACGTTCCGCGACATTGCCGATGCCAAGCGTGTTCTCGTGAGCAGTCTGAAGACGGTCTACCATACCCGTATCTCCTATCCCGAGCGGAACGAGCGGAAAGCCGAGGAACAGCCGCGCACGGGCCGCTTCGGCGCAGGACTGCACCGCACCTGGCGCCGCTGAACCGCCGTGTACGCGCCGCCGGGTCCGTGCCATGAACGGCGACAAGGCCGTCTGCCCACCGGCAGACGGCCTTGTCCTGACATACATATAACAATCTTAATTCTTACTTGACATGCTGTGGCCAGCTTATCGGTTGCAAAGATACGCAGCGCGGGCCTGCGCCGCAATACCCGCATGTGGGTATTTTGCAGGTCAGTCGAAGCGGTAGCTCAGCCACACATAGCCGCCGACGTTGCGCCCGCCGCCGCGGCATACGCGCGTCAGTCCCAGGTCGGCCTCCACACCCAGCGTCAGCCCTGTGGGGAACTGGTAGCCCGCGGCGGCCTGCAGGCCGGCATCGAAACGCCGGTAGCCGCCGTTGCCGAAGGTCTTGTCCTCATAATATAGCTTCTCGCTGCCCGCACGTCCGCCGTCGCCGCGCGTCTTCACCTTGCCCGCCACGCCTATCGCGGCATACGGGCCGAACGAGAACTGCAGGTAGCGCGCCTCGGCCAGCCGGTGGTAATAGTTGAAAAGCACCGGCAGCTCTATATAATTGGCGGCGGTGGAACGGCCCATGACGGAGTAGACGGGATTTCCCTCCTCGTCGAAAGCAGGTGTCCCGTCGTCCTCGTTTACCCTGACCCGGCGGTCGGCGTCCTTCCAGCCGCGTGCGCTGAAGAGCAGGGCGGGGGCGACCGTGAAGTGTTGGTCGAACTCGTATTCGTAGCTTGCGCCGATTTTGAACGCGCCCACGGGGTCGCAGCCCGTCAGCCGCGAGGCCAAGCCGCCGTTCAGCCGGAGGGAGAAGTGCTGTGCCGTCGCGCACAGCGGCAGCAGGAGCATCCACAGGACGAGTAAAGTGTGTTTCATGTCGGTATGTGTGCGTGTGTGCGGCGGCCCGGGGTCTGTACCACGGTGCCGCCGCTTGTTTTACTTCTCGAAGAATTGCCGCCAGTCGCCTTCCTTGTACGCGGACTTCTTTTCCTCGTTCCTGCCCTTGCGTCCGTTGCCGCGTCCGGCCTTGTTCTTGCGCTCGGCCTTCCATGCGCTCTTCATGCCGCGCCCGTCGGTGGCTGCTTCCAGCTTTTCGGGCTTGCGTCGGCCCGTTCCGCGCGTCTCGCGGTCCGCGTCGTCCACGATTACCCGGCGGTCGCCGACTTTCGCCTTGGACATCTTCTGCATGACCAGCCGCGCGTCGGCTTCGGGCACCTCGAAGAAGGAGCAGTTGGTGGTCAGGTCGATGCGGCCTATCTCTATCTTGGCCTTCACGTACCGGTTCACCAGATTGATAATCTCGCGGGCATAGAAGTTGTCCCGCTTGCCCAGGTTGATGAAGAGCCGTTTGTAGCCCTCTTCGGCCTTGCGCGGGCCTTTCTCGCGCCGTTCCCCGCGCCTTGCGCCGGTCTTCTCGGCGTTCTTCTCTCCCTTGGCGCGGTCGGTGGGCTGGATGATTTCGGGCGCATCGGCGTAGTAGCGCAGGAAACGTCCGAACTCGCGCGTCACGAGCCGCTTGACGAGGTCCTCCTTGCTCAGCCAGTCCAGCTTGCGGTAGACTTCGGGGAGGAAAGGCGCGATCTGCGTCTCGTCCACCTCGATGCGCTCCAGCTCGTCCATGACCTTGTAGAGCTGCTTTGTGCAGATTTCCTTCGGTTCGGGCAGGATACCTTTCTCGAAGTTCTTCTGAATCACCTTTTCGATGACACGTACCTTGTGCTTCTCGCGGATGTGTATGATGCTGATGCTCGTTCCGCGCTTTCCGGCCCGTCCCGTGCGTCCCGAGCGGTGCGTGTAGTTCTCCACGTCGTCGGGCAGTCCGTAGTTGATGACGTGGGTCAGTTCGTCCACGTCCAGTCCGCGCGCCGCCACGTCGGTGGCCACGAGCAGCTGGGTGCGGTGCTGGCGGAACTTCTGCATGGTCAGGTCGCGCTGTGCCTGCGACAGGTCGCCGTGCAACGCCTCGGCGTTGTATCCGTCTCGTATGAGCAGGTCGGCCACCTCCTGTGTTTCGAGGCGTGTGCGGCAGAAGATGATGGCGTATATCTTGGGAAAATAATCGACCACGCGCTTCAGTGCGAGATACTTGTCTTTTGCCTGCACGAGGTAGTAGATGTGGTTCACGTTTTCCGCGCCTTCGTTGCGCGAGCCCACCACGATTTCCTTGTAGTCATGCAGGTAAGTCTTGGCTATGCGTTCGATTTCCTTGCCCATGGTGGCACTGAAGAGCAGCGTGTTGCGCTCCTGCGGCACGCCGGCCAGTATCTCGTCGATGCTTTCCGTGAAGCCCATGTTCAGCATCTCGTCGGCTTCGTCGAGCACCACGTTCTCCACGGCGTCCAGCTTGGCGACTCCGCGTTTCATCAGGTCGATGAGGCGGCCTGGGGTGGCCACTATGACCTGCGCACCCTTGCGGAGCGCGCGGATTTGGCTCTCGATGCTCGAGCCGCCGTATACGGCCAGCACGTGCAGGTCGTCGATGTAGCGCGAATAATCCTTGAGGTCGCCGGCGATTTGCAGGCACAGCTCGCGGGTCGGGCTCAGGATGACGGCCTGCGTGCGGCGGTCCTGCGGGTCTACCTTCTGCAGGACGGGCAGCCCGTAAGCCGCAGTCTTGCCCGTACCCGTCTGTGCCAGCGCGATGACATCGTTGCCCACCCCCAGCAGATAGGGGATGACTTCTTCCTGTACGGGCATGGGATGCTCGTAACCCAGTTCCGAGATGGCGCGGAGAATGTCTTCGGCGACACCTAATTCTTCAAATGTTTTCAATGTAATGTATAATAAAAAAATAATATGCGCTGCGAAGTTACGCCCATCCGCCCGAAGTACAAAGCGAAATCCTGCTTTTTTCGCGGGGCTGCGGGTATTTTTCCCGGAAGCCGGACGTGCGGATTCCGGGCCGTTTTGTATTTTAACACAATTTGCTTTTGGGCGAAAAATGTTGTATCTTTGTGGTACGGAAAAAGGATGAGGCGGTCGCGGACCGCCTTTTTTCGTGTAAATAAGCCCGTTATGGGACGATTTACATGCACATGTAGAAAATTTTAGAAGCATCCTGCGCAAAAATACATGCCTTCCATTTTGAAATGGAAGCCTTTTGCGCGCGAAAAGATGCCTTCCAAGAGGTCATAAGCCCGTTTTGTTTACATTTATTTACGTAACGGGAGTTAAAAATGTTAATCCCGGAGGTGGAAAAACGGGGTCGTTGCCGCCTTGCCCGTATCTCCGCCGGCAGCGGATGCCTTTGTCGTTCCGCCGGGAGGCGTTCAGTCGCGTATTTTCCGTATGATGGTGAGCCCGTCGCGCAGAGGCAGGATTACTTTTTCCACGCGGTCGTCGGCCGCTACGATGTCGTTGAAGCGGCGTATGCCCTGCGTCTGTGCGTCGCGGTCGTAGGCAGCGTCCGTGACGTGCCCGTCCCAGAGCGTGTTGTCGGCCACGATGTATCCGCCCGTGTGCAGCCGCTCCATCACCAGTGCGTAGTACCGGTCGTAATGCCGCTTGTTGGCGTCGATGAAAGCCATGTCGAAGCGCAGGTCCGTGCGAGGAAGCAGTTCCAGCACGTCGCCCACCGTCATTTCGATGCGGGCCGCGTAGGGCGAGCCCTCGAGCCACGGGCGGGTGAACTCCTCCTGCTCGTCGTTGATTTCGTAGGTGTAGACCGTTCCGCCGGCCTCCATGCCCGCGGCCATGCACAAGGCCGAGTAGCCCGAGTACGTACCGATTTCGAGGACGGTCCTGGGGCGTATCATCCGCGTCATCATGCGCAGCAGCAGGCCCTGCAGGTGTCCCGACGCCATGCGCGGCCGCAGCAGCCGCGTGTTCGTGGCGCGGTACAGGCGGTGCAGGTACTCGTCCTCGGGCGAGCAGTGGCGCAGTATGTAGTCTTCGAGTGCGTTGTCCATGCGTGTGTTCTTTCGTTTCGCGGCGTCCCGTCTCGCAGGGCGTCAGTTCGGGTAGCTTTCCTCGCCTTCGGTCTCGAACAGGTTGCGCACGATGTTCATTTCCATGAACGACGTGCGTTGTTCCTTGCGCCAGGAGCCGAGATAGCAGATTCTGTCTTCGGGCGAGACCACCCTGTCGGCGAGCAGCTTGCGCAAAGCGGCGAGCAGGAACTCGTGTCCGTAGCTTTTGATGGGCATGTAAATGGCGTAGACGCCGTAGGAGAGGGCCAGGTGGCGGACCGTCTTGGCCTTGTAGCAGATGGCCAGCACGATGCTGCGGCCCCGGAACGACGACACGTAGCGTGCCGTGCGCCCCGTGTAGCTATCCATGACGATGGCCCGCAGGCGCATCTTGCGGGTGGCCATGACCGCCTCTTTGGCAAAGAACTCCGTCACGTCCGGCTCGGCGGAAAGGGGAATGTCCATGTCGGGGAAGTCGGCGAACTGGTCCTTTTCGGCCTGCTCGGCCACGGTGGCCATGACGCGCACCGCCTCGACGGGATAGTCTCCGTAGGCGGTCTCGCCCGAGAGCATCAGGGCGTCGGCGCGCGAATATACCGCGTTGGCGATGTCGGTCACCTCGGTACGCGTCGGGCGCGGGTTTCTGATCATGCTTTGCAGCATCTGCGTGGCCACGATGACGGGCTTGTGGGCGCGGATGGCCTTGCTCACCAGCCGCCGCTGTATGCCCGGTATGAGTTCCTGGGGCACCTCGATGCCCAGGTCGCCGCGCGCCACCATGATGCCGTCGGCCGCCTCGAGTATCTCGTCGATGTTGTCCACGCCCTCCTGGTTCTCGATTTTCGCAATGATGCGTATGTCGCTGTGTCCCTCGTCCAGCAGCCGGCGCACGGCGTGCACGTCGTCGGCGTTGCGCACGAACGAGTGGGCCACAAAGGCTATGTCGGCCTCCATGGCGAACTTGATGTTGGCGATGTCCTTTTCCGTCAGTGCGGGCAGGTCGATGCGCGTGCCGGGTACGTTCACGCTCTTGCGCGAGCCCAGCGTGGCGTCGTTCTCCACACGGCACGTCAGCACCTCGCCCTGCTTGTCCTCGACGGTCAGCCCGAGGTCGCCGTCGTCGATGAGGATGTGTGCGCCCGTTCCCACGTCGCGCCCGAAGTTCTTGTACGTCACGGCGATGCGCTCGCGCGTGGTGATGAGGTCGGGATTGCCGATTACTTCCACCAGGTCGCCCTTGGCGAACTCTATCGGGCTTTCGCAGCGCGTGGTGCGCACTTCCGGCCCTTTGGTGTCAATGAGTACGGCGATGTGGCTCGACACTTCGCGCACGTTGTTGATGACGCGGCGCATTCCTTCGGCGTCCTGGTGGGCCGTGTTCAGCCGGACGACGTTCATTCCTGCCTCGTAAAGGCTGCGCAGCAGGCCGATGTCGCAGCGTGCGTCCGAGATGGTGGCCACTATTTTGGTCTTCTTGTACATGGATGTCCGTTTGGTTGGTGGATGATGGGGCCTGCGTCACGCCACGGGGCGCGCAGGCATATATATAAAGGCGTGTACGGTCGCGCGGGCCGCCCGCACGTTCCGCCGTCAGGTTTTATTCCCCGGCAATCGCCCGCAGCGCCTCGACGGCCAGGCGGTAAGAGTCGAGCCCGAAGCCGCAGATGACGCCGCGGCAGGCCGGTGCGATGACCGAACGGTGGCGGAACTCCTCGCGGGTGTGCACGTTCGAGATGTGTGTCTCGATGACGGGAATGCGCATGGCGCGGATGGCGTCGTGCAGCGCGACGGAAGTGTGCGTGTAGGCGCCGGCATTGAGCACCACGCCGGCGGTGCCGTCCGTCATGGCGGCTTGCAGGCGGTCGATGAGCAGGCCTTCCACGTTGTTCTGGTAATAATCGATTTCCAAGTCCGCATATCGGCGGCGCAGGCCGGACAGGCACTCGTCCATGGTCCCCGTGCCGTAGATGCCCGGCTCGCGGGTGCCCAAAAGATTCAGGTTGGGCCCGTTCATGATCAGTATCTTCATAAGCGTCTTGCCGGGCACGGCTTGTCGTACCGGCCTTGCAAAGGTACGACAAAATAGCGGAATGCGGAAAAATAAGCCGCCGGATTCGCCGGCCGGGCCGTTATGCCTGACCATCCGGCACTTGGCCGCCGGAAACGACAATCCCCAAACGGTTTGATGGCCGCCTGGGGATTGGTTTAGGGTGGAAAAGTATGTGTTGCCGCCTTGCCGGCGGCCTCGTCCGGGCTTATTCGTTGTCGTCCCAGTAGTTGGACGAGCCGAACATGCCGCCGTCCTGCTCTTTCTTTTCGGTCCAGTTGATGTTGTTCGCGGTTTCTGTATCGGGGTGTCCGCTCAGTGCGAGCATGTTCTCGGTGAAGAAGTTGATTTCTTCGGTACGAGGTTGGATATATTTCTTCATTTTGGATTTTCTTCTTAATTAATGGAATGTAAATTCCTGCTTTGTTTTTGTGAACCGGCGGCGCGTGTGGCGTTGCGCCGCGCGCCGCCGGTTATTGTAGTAGGTTCTCTGTGCGGTCCGTATCAGCGGATGACCTTCTTGCCGTTCACGATGTACAGGCCCTTGGAGAGCTTGTTCACGCGGCGGCCCTGCAGGTCGTAGATGACCTGACCGTTGTTGCTGTCTGTGCTCACGCTGTCGATTCCGTTGGCAATGCCGCCGAAGTTGAACTTCAGTCCGTTGGCTTCTGTGCCGGTGGGAATAGCTGTTCTGAGGATGTAGGCGCTGTTGCTGCGGAGACCGGTCATACTGCCGTTAGGCTTGTAGAAACCTACGTTGCCGTCAGCGTCCTGTCCCAGTACAAGCACGTCGTCCTTGGCGATGGTGGAACCGAAAGTTACAGCCATGTTCACACCCTTCAGTATGGGGTCGGCTTCGGCTGTTTCGGTGGAACCGGCGATGATCTTCACCGTAGACGTTTGTTTATCACCGATAAGGATCAGACCGGTGCCTGCGGGGATGGTCTCACCAGCGGCTATTGCTGTCAGATTCAGATGACCGCTTCCGCTGCTGATGCTTTCTACCGTGTAAGCCGTCATTTCTGCTTTTTCAGGGATACTGATGGCGAAGGGGAAGCATGCCGTGGCGTAGTTCTTGCCGTCGTTGCCGGGATTGAGGCTGATGTTGAGGCTACTTACCTCGATGCCGTACCAAGTATCACGGGTGTTCTTCTTGTGAGGTACGGAGGGCGCCTTCTGGTACAGGCCGCCGCCATCATAACAACTGAGAGGCGGGTTTTTGGCCTGCTGGCCGGAACCATTATATTGTATATTCTTCATGAAATGTTGGCCGGCGCCGAGGTCTACAAAGTAGTATTTGTCGCCATCGGTAGTGAGGGTGCGCGTATTTGCGGCGGTGAGACTGTTACCGCTATTGACGTGGGTCACTTTGCGGGCTACGGTACGACTGGCACCGATACCGGTACCCGGAGCTTCGCCGACGTTATCGTTTGCAGTAATCTTCCAGATGGCATTTACATTGGAAGTTTTCATTATTTCGCTGTTGCTGCCGGCGTCATCGGCAGAAACCGTAAACGTTCTTGGGGATGTACCATTCTCGGAACCGAGTGCATATATTGTTCCGCCTTCCGGAGCATAGTTGCGAAGGATGTAATATTTTGTTTCATCGAAATCGATGTAACCTGTTTCGGGATTGCCTTCATTAATATCGTTGATGACTTCCTTATATTTCGCAACGGTACATTGGTCTGCAGGTATGTTGTTGATTTCATCGCGTGCAGCCTGGTTGAGGCTGTGTACCGCGCCGCAGGGAGCTGCGAGTGCGCGTTCCTTCAAGATGTTGTAGGTATCAAGTTCTTTGACGAACTTGATGTTGGAACCCTTGTCACTAGTAGTGTTTCCGCTATAGGTTGTCATGTAACCTCTGTTGTCGAAATTGTTTATATAACTGCCGTATCCATTGGCTTTAATGCCGTAGTAAAGTCCTGCTTCGTTTGCAGGTATTTCAGAGTTTGTGCTCTTTTCGAAAACCCACTCGTCAGTCTTCCACGTATCAAGTACATTACCGTCAGCATCTGTAAAGAGCAAAGGCGCCTCGTTACCGTTTGCGGTAAGATGGAGATACTTACGTGGTCCGGCGGCTTTGTTTACAATCTTGACGGTTGCCGTATAGAACGGGTTGTCACAGATGAATCCCCAGAAGTAGTTGTCGTCCAGACGGGTGAAAGTAGTTTTGTCGATGGTAGGATATTTTTTCTGTGAGCCGGTAATGGTTGCGTTACCTTCCGAGTCATACGAATAAATATTTCCCTCGCTCGTATCATCATATACGTGCATACGGCCGTTCAGGGTAAACATGGAAACCCACTTGTTCCCCTCGTTCAGTTTCTCGTAGCTTTCGGCATAAGGGATGTCTTCTTCGGTATATTCGAGCTGGAATTCGTTACTACCTGCAACAACAGTAACTGTTGTGTTCGGATAAGTAATCAAACCGTTGGCAGGAAGATAGTTCTTGAGCGTAATGGTTGCACCAACGGGCAATTGCAGGTTCAATTCGCGTTTAACTTCACCGTCTGTGCCATTCTTTACTACAATCTTGACATCCGTGAGGTCTACCAATTCCACTTCGTAAACCTTCCACGCACGGTTGTTGCTTGTAACATCAGAATTGAGTTCGCCATAACCCTGACCATTCGCCCAAGCACAGACTGTACCGCCGGCTGTACCGCTGGTTGCTGCGTCAAACATCAGATTGTTTCCATTTCCGAATGTGGTACTCGTATTTTGTGCGAATCTGAACCATGTGCCGTTGCTCGTAACGGTCGAGGCGGCATAAATATCGGTCGAGGTGCTGGTCGCATCCACGGTTGCGATGGCATTATTATAGCCATTTTTCCAACTTGCATAATGACCCGTACCCCATTGCATCGTGAATTTCTTAACAGCTACGTCACCAATCTGTGCGTCCTCAATATTCAAAACCTGGAAAAGGGCCTTTCCGCAATCTTCTGTGGTGAATCCGGTAGCAACAAGCGTGTTTTTGCCGGCGTGCAGCAGACGTGTACCGGCATCGTAGGCATAATGGTCACTTCTTTCCATTACATACCATTTACCTGTTTCCAATGCGGTGGCAGGTGTGGCACTCACTGACTTTACACCCTTGTTCTGCAATGCAGACACAAGGTTCTGCGCCGATACCGTCGCGCATAGCACAAATGCGCAGACGATCGAGAAAAGGAGGGTAATTTTTCTCATTGTCGTTTGTTTTTTAGTTTATAATATGGTTAATAAAAAGATTTCTGTGAGGGCGTCTTTTCTTTTAGGAATGGCGGAAAGCCCCGGCTTGGTCCGGGGTGTGAATTGCATAAGCGGCCTTTCGGGAGGATAGGAGGGTAATTTTATCACTCTGTCCGGACCTTTTCAAAGTCGGAATGGACGGGCGGCGGCGCGTACCCGGAGGGTCTTGTGGGTTTTGCCGTGCCAAAAATCTGCGGGAGAGCTACTTCCGTGGCTTCACCACATGATTCTTGTCCTCTTTTCGGCTGCAAATGTAAACAAATAACCTTCAATATTTACCTCCCCGATGTTAAAACATGTAAACAAGCCTTATTTTTTTACTTTTGGCAGGGCTTGCTTTTCCGGGAAAGGTTTCAGAACGGTAAATGTGTTGTGATAATTTGTGCGTGAGGGCATAAGTGCGTATATTTGTGCCTGCGAACTTTCCGGTTTCCCGCTTAACCGTCGGCCGGCGCCGCATTTTCTTATGACGTATGAGCGTTTTTCTCACGAAATACACGGACTATCTGCTGCTTGAGCGCGGCCTTTCGGGCAACACCCGCGAGGCTTATGGGCGCGATGTGGCGCGTTACCTGGAATACCTGGAGGCCGAAGCCATCGCCCCCGAGGCTGTCACGCTCGACGACCTGCACCGCTACGTCTGGCTGCTGCACGACGTGGGCATCTCGCCGCGTTCGGTGGCGCGTGCCCTGTCCGCGCTGCGTTCGTTCTATCGTTTCCTGTTGCTCGAGGGATATATCGAGGACGACCCCACGGAACTGTTGCAGTCGCCCAAGACGGGGCGCCACCTGCCCGAGGTCCTGACGCTCGAAGAGGTGGACCGCATCATCGCGGCCATCGACTTGTCGCACCCCGACGGGCAGCGCGACCGCACCGTCGTGGAGATGCTCTACAGTTGCGGCCTGCGCGTGAGCGAGCTGTGCGGCCTGCGCCTGTCCGACCTCTACATGGACGAAGGTTTCCTGCGTGTGACGGGCAAGGGAGACAAGCAGCGGCTCGTCCCCCTGTCGCCCCGCGCCGCCGATGAGCTGCGGCTGTGGTTCTTCGACCGGAACATGATTGACCCCAAGCCGGGCGAGGAGGACTATGTCTTCATCAGCCGTCTGCGGCGCAAGCATCTGTCGCGCATCACCGTGTTCCACAATCTGCGACTCTATGCCGAGCGCGCCGGCATCACCAAGAACATCAGCCCGCACACCTTCCGCCACACCTTTGCCACACATCTGCTCGAGGGCGGAGCCGGCCTGCGGGCCATACAGGCCATGCTCGGGCACGAGCTGATATCGACTACCGAAATCTATACCCACATCGACCGCACGTTCCTGCGGCAGCAGGTGCTCGAGCACTTTCCCCGCAACCGGCATGACCGGCCCGGCGGCGACGACATGGCGGAAAAAAACCAGTGACCACTTTGGATTTTAACATTTCTTGCTTTTGGCCGAAAAATGTTGTATATTTGTAAAAGGAAACAGGGCAGACCCGCACGGTCTGCCCTGTTTCCGTATGTTCCGGCCGGCATTCGTGCCGTTTTTTCGGAAAAAAAGGATTTCCTACATGCCTTATACACAGGACAGGGCCGTGTGTAGGGACGCGATTCATCGCGTCCGCAGGGGATATTGGGGATTTTATTCGATGTTTCATCGCGTCCGCAGGGAGCATTTGGGATGTTATTCGATGTTTCATCCCTGCGGACGCGATGAATCGCGTCCCTACGTGCGACAATGATATTGCGATTTTAACACAATTTGCTTTTGGACGGAAAATGTATTATCTTTGTATTGCGCAAGCGCGGAGGACGGCCTGAAACCGTCCTTTTTTCGTATTTGCAAGTCCGTTTCGGGGAGGAACCGGCCCTATGATGGGATTTTGTACATGGCATGTAGGACGAACTACATGCCATGTAGGAAAAACCGGTCCTGCATGTAGGCGGAACTACAAGCCATGTACGCACCCTGAAAAGTGAGCAAAGGTTAAAAATGTTAATGTCCGGTCCGGCTTTCCCGCTGTCCCGTCATCCGTGTCCGAGGCCTGCGGTGTGCAGCCGTCCCTGTTCCACGCGGCAGACGGCGGAGCAGGCCGCCAGTGCCGCCGTCCGTTCGTCGTGGCTGACCATCACGACGGCGCGTGCGGCGCATTCCTCGGTCAGGAAGTCGTAAAGGAATGTTTTCGATGCGGTGTCGAGGTGCGTCTCCGGCTCGTCGAGCAACAGCAGACGGGGTTCGCCCACCATGGCCCGCGCCAGCAGGACGCGCTGCCACTGTCCGCCGCTCAGTTCGCCGATGCCGCGCCTGTCGAGCCCGCCGAGCCGCATCCGTTCCATCATGGCGGCGGCGCGGCAGCGGTGTTCCGGCGTGAACGGCCGCCATATCGGTTTGTCGCCCAGCAGTCCCGAGAGCACGACCTGCTCTACGGTGACGGGAAAATGGCGGTCGATGTCGCGCACCTGCGGCAGAAATCCCGTTGTCAGCCCGTCGGCGCGCTCCATACGGCCCTCGGTGGGGCGCAACAGCCCGGCCATGATGCGCAGGAGCGTGGTCTTGCCTCCGCCGTTGGGTCCGCCGAGCACGATGAGCCCCGCCGGCGGTATGTCCAGGGATATGTCCGCCAGTATGCGCCGTGCGCCGAAGCGCATCCCGACGCGGGTGAGTCGTAGGAGCGGGCCGGTCATTTCGCCAGTGCTTTGGCAATTTTCATCATCTCGGCCGGCCAGTCATATCCCAGCGGGTTGATTTCGGTCACCTCGGCACCTATCTCCTCGGCCATGCGGCGTGCGGTGTTCGTGTTGTATCCTTTTTGCACGAAAACCACCTTCACACGCTTCTTCCTGCATTCGTCTATCAGCCGGGCTATGCGTTCGGCCGACGGTTCCTTGCCTTCGTCCTCGACATAGAGCTGTTCGAACCCGTATTCATATGCAAAATACGAGAGCGAGGGGTGGTAGATGAGAAAAGTGCGCTGCCTGACGTCGGCCAGCATGGTCCTGATTTCGCGGTCAAGGCTGTCCACGCTTTCCATGAAGTCGTAGAGCTTTGCGATGTGCTTGGCGCGGTTCAGCGTGTCGAGGTCGCACAGCGCGTCGCAGATGTTCGTGGCGATGACCTTGATGTTGCGCACCGATGTCCACGTGTGCGGGTCGCAGCCGTCGCCGGCCGGCAGGTGCTTGATGCGTTGCGAGGCATTGACGATGTGCAGGTGGGGGATGCTTTCCGTCATCTTGCGCAGTTGTGTCCGCTCGAATCCGAGCGTCCCGACGCGGATGTAGGCCGCGCTGTTACGGAGCAATTCCATCTGGCGCGGCGTGGGCTGGTAGGTTTCTGGACTGGAACCCGACGGTGTCAGGGTATGTACTTCGAAATTGCCGGCTGCCAGTTGCTCCGCAATGAGGCGCATCGGTTCGATGCTGACGGTCAGAATCTGTTTCTTTCGGCCGGCGTCCGACGAGCAGGAAGCGGCGAGGGCCGAAAGGCACACAAGCAGCGCATAGACGATATGTTTCATTTTGCAAAAGTATTTTTGGGGTGTGGAGTTATAGTTCGGCAGCCGCCATCCACGTGGATACGAGTATCTGGTAGCGGACATATTTGCCCAAGGCCACGGTCAGCAGCGTGAGGGGCAGGTTGGTGCGCAGGTAGCCGAGGGCTACGGTGACGAGGCTGCCCAGCAGGGGCACCCAGGCCAGCAGTCCGGCCCACGCGCCATAGCGGCGGACGTAGCGTTTGCCGCGTTCCAGTTTTTCGGGAGACACTTTCGTGTAGCGCACAATCCATTCCTCGCGCCCGAAGGAGCCTACGACGTAGTTGAAGATGCCGCCCATGACGTTCCCCGCCGTGCCCCAGACCAGCAGGGCCATGGGGTCGATGCCGGCTTCGAGCAGCCCGAGCATGACCACCTCGGAGCTGAAAGGGAAGAAGCTGCCGGCAAGAAACGCCGCCACGAACATGCCGGCGGCGCCGTGCGACATGAGCAGGTCTACGATACTTTCCATGCGCAGAGGGTGTTGAACAGGAACAGGCCGGCCAGCAGCAAGAGCCACACGATGAACCATATATTCATCCATCGGCCGCGGGCCAGGGCGAAATAGTGGGCGGCCAGCGGCGCGGTGTTGGTGACAAGCAGCGGAAACAACAGGTCAAAACGGGAGGGAAGCAGGGCTGTGCCGGACAGCAGCAGGACTTCTTGCAGAATAATGGCATAGAAGTACATGCGGACGCGTATCTTGTCGCCGAAAGCCGTGCGCAGGAAGTGCACGACCGACATCAGGGCCAGCACACCCGTAAGGATGAGCGATGCCGCCTGCGGCCCGGTGAGCAGCGTGTAGTCGGGCGGGGTGAAGCGGAAGGCGGAGAGGAAATTCTCCCACGCCTGCGGCAGGTCGCCTTGCCACATCAACAGGCCCGTGGCCAGCCAGTAGGGCGTGACAAGTCCGAACAGCCCGGCCATGAATGTACGGCCCGTGAGCGCACGCAGCGGAAAGGCCAGTCCGGCATAGCAGGCAGCCGAGAGCAGAAGCAGCGGAGGCCAGCACAGGCTGCCGGCGGACAACAGCAGGAAGACATGGAAGACTTCGCCGGCGTCACGCGGTTGCTGGTAGGCGGCGAACAGCGGAAAGTAGGAGGCCGCCAGGCAGACCGCGGGCAGCATGGAGACGGACAGGGGGTGCAGGAATACGCAAACCGACATCAGGGCCAGGTAGACGCTGCTGACCATGCGTGAGCGGATACGCAGCAGGGCGTTGCGGTTGTTCAGCTCGACTAAAAGATAGGACACGAGGCCCGTGACGGCCAGACCGCCCCAAAGCGTTGCGTCGCCCGCGTCGGGCAACACCCAGACGAGTGTCGCGAGAGCGGCCGTGGCGGGTAGCGTGAACATGCCCGTCACCACTTTGTCCCTGAACGTCTTTTCCTGAAACATCAAAGGTCTGCGCCGATGTCGGTACGGTAGTATTTCTTCTCAAATGCAATCTTCGACGCGCCTTCCATGGACTTGGCCAGCGCTTCGGCGCGGTCGGCGCCGTACGAGCTCACGGCAATGACGCGGCCGCCCGCGGTGACCAGACGTCCGTCCTTGATGGCCGTGCCGGCATGGAACACCACGCTGTCGCCCATGTCGGGAACGTCGATGGGGAATCCCTTGTCGTAGCTGCCGGGATAGCCGCCCGAGACGCACATGACGCATACCGCGGCGCGCGGGTCTGTCTCAATGGGCCGTTGGTCGAGGTCGCCGGCGGCCACGCCCTCGAACAGCTCGACGAGGTCGCTCTTCAGGCGGAGCATCACGGTCTCCGTCTCCGGGTCGCCCATGCGACAGTTGTATTCAATGACTTTCGGTTGTCCCTGGCAGTCAATGAGGCCGAAGAAGATAAAGCCTTTGTAGTCGATGCCCTCGGCTGCGAGCCCCTCGACCGTGGAACGGATGATTTCGTCCTCGACCTTCTTCATCCATACCCCGTCGGCGAACGGTACAGGTGAGACACTGCCCATGCCACCCGTATTGAGACCGGTGTCGCCCTCGCCGATGCGCTTGTAATCCTTGGCTTCGGGAAGAATTTTATAGTGCTTGCCGTCCGTGAGCACGAAGACGGAACATTCGATGCCGCTCAGAAACTCTTCTATGACGACGCGCGCCGAAGCTACCCCGAACATGCCGCCGAGCATGTCGCGGAGTTCGCGCTGTGCCTCGGCGAGTGTGGGGACTATCAGCACACCCTTGCCGGCACAGAGGCCGTCTGCCTTCAGCACATAAGGCGGCCGGAGCGTCTCAAGAAAGCGGCAGCCGTCTTCGACATGCTCTCCGTCGAACGTGGCATAGGCGGCCGTCGGGATATGATGGCGCTGCATGAAGCCTTTCGCGAAGTCTTTCGAGCCTTCGAGCACGGCTCCGGCCTTCGACGGGCCGATTACGGGCACCGACTTGAGCAGGGAGTGCGCGCCGAAATAGTCGTAGATGCCTTTCACTAAAGGGTCTTCCGGGCCTACCACTACCATATCTATCTCAAAGTCTATGACAAATTGCGCGATAGCGTCGAAGTCGTCGGCCTTGATGTCCACGTTCTCGCCCACGGAAGCCGTTCCGGCGTTGCCGGGTGCTATGTAGAGTTTCTCAACCTTAGGACTCTGTGCGATTTTCCATGCCAAAGCGTGCTCGCGGCCGCCGCTACCCAAAAGTAAAAGTTTCATTGTTTTGATTTTAATTCGGATTAAGACTGCAAAATTAATGTTTGGACGGAAAAGGACCAAGCAAAATCCGGCTATTTCTCGTTCAACGGACACACATACAGAACTTTCGGCCGCCCATGCGGCATCCCGTTTCCTCAAAGTGACTGAAAAAGCGGCGGACATCCGATTTCTGTGTCGGAAGTCCGCCGCCGGTTTCGTTTCCGGTGCTTTCCCTTCTCCTTATATATTATATAGGAGTGTCCGGGTGCGTTCCGGTCATACTTTGTCGAGGGCCTGCCGGATGTCCGCAAGGATGTCTTCGGCGTCTTCTATGCCTACGGACAAGCGGATGAGGTCCGGTGCGATGCCGGCCTCGCGCAGTTGCTCGTCGGATAGTTGCCGGTGCGTGTGGCTGGCGGGATGCAGCACGCAGGTGCGGGCATCGGCCACGTGGGTCACGATGCAAATCATCTTAAGACTGTCCATGAAGCGTATTGCGTCCTCGCGAGTTCCTTTCAGCCCGAAGGCAATCACTCCGCAGCCGCCGTCGGGCAGGTATTTCCCGGCGAGCGCGTGGTCTTTGTCCGTGGGAAGTCCGGCGTAGTTCACCCAAGCCACGCGCGGGTCCGAGCTGAGGAATTCCGCCACGGTCTGCGCGTTCTCGCAATGGCGCTTCATGCGCAGATGGAGCGTTTCGAGTCCGAGATTGAGCAGGAAAGCGTTTTCGGGGCTTTGGATGGAGCCGAGGTCACGCATAAGTGTGGCCGTCGCCTTGGTGATGTAAGCCATCTTGCCGAAGGCTTCGGCGAACGCAAGTCCGTGATAGCTCTCGTCAGGCTCGCACAAGCCGGGAAACTTGGCGGCCTGCGCTTTCCAATCGAAGTTTCCGCTGTCCACAATGCAGCCTCCGACGGCACAGGCATGGCCGTCCATGTACTTAGTCGTGCTGTGTGTGACAATATCCGCGCCCCACTCGAACGGACGACAGTTGATGGGCGTGGCGAAAGTATTGTCCACAATGAGGGGCACGCCGTGACGGTGGGCCAGGCGGGCAAAGCGTTCGATGTCGAATACTCTTCCGCCGGGGTTGGATATGGTTTCGCCGAAGAAGCACTTTGTCTCGGGGCGGAAGGCCTTTTCAATTTCCTCGTCCGAGGCTTCCGGGTCGATGAAGGTGCAGTCTATGCCCAATTTCTTCATGGTTACGCCGAAGAGGTTGTAGGTCCCGCCGTAAATGTTGTTCGATGTAATGAAGTGGTCGCCTGCCTCGCAGATGTTGAACACGGCGAAAAAGTTGGCGGCCTGTCCGCTCGACGTGAGCATCGCGGCGACACCGCCTTCGAGCGCGGCGATTTTCGCGGCTACCGCGTCGTTGGTCGGATTTTGCAGGCGTGAATAGAAATAGCCGCTCTCCTTCAGGTCGAACAGGCGTGCCATCTGCTCGCTGTCGTCATACTTGAAGGTGGTGCTTTGGTAGATGGGTAACACGCGCGGCTCGCCTTTTTTGGGTGTCCAGCCGGCTTGTACGCAGAGCGTACCGAGATGTTCCTTTGCTTTCATTGGGCTTATATATAATGGTGTGTGCTGTGTGCGTGCCTAAACGGCATCCGGCACGGACTTTCCGCCTTGCCTTCCTGCGGAGTGTCCGTGCCGGATGCCGTCAGCGCGGCCTTTTGCCGCTGCTTTGTCGTGTCCGCACCGGCTGCATGCCGAGGTGCGCTTGTGTGTATCAGCCGTTGCCGCCTTTTTTCGCGGTGTTTCCGGCCTGTGCGGCCATCTTACCGTCGAGTATGCGCCATGTCAGCTTTTCTTTTTCCTTTTTCATGTAGACCGCCGTGCGACGCTGTGCTTCTTTGATGCGTGCCTGTTCGCGGTCGGCGCGTTCCTGTGCCCTCCATTCCGACAGGGTGTGGTAATCACCCGTCGTGGGGTCGATGAGTTTCAGTTCGGGAAGTCTGTTGCTCCCGCCCTTCATTCTTCCGTCCGCGGCGTTCCGTCCGAGTTTCTCTATCTCGACGCTGGCTACGCCCGAGGCCACCATGCCTATTTCCTTGGCAGCGGCGAACGAGAGGTCGATGACGCGGCCGCGCACGAAGGGACCGCGGTCGGTCACCTTGACAACGACTTCGCGTCCGTTCTTGGCGTTGCGTACCTTAAGGAGTGTGCCGAAGGGCAAGGTGCGGTGCGCGCACGTCAGACTGTCTTTGTGATAAGTGGAGCCGTCGCTCATCCGACGACCATGGAATTTGTTGCCGTAGTAAGTAGCCTTGCCGACGGTCACGTCCTGCGCGGTTACGCTTACGGCCATAAAAAATGCAATAATGCCGGTAATAATAATAGAATACCTTAATTTCATCTTCATTTATTTGCCACGAAGAAAAGCGGGAATTCTGTAAAACCGCTTGTCGGACGCCTTGTGCCCGGACGGGCCGCAGGCGTGCTCGGAACGGGCGTAACGGAAGGAACAAACGACCGCATGGCGAGCCTCTTCGTGTGGTTTTCGGGTGCAAATTTACGACTTTTTATCGAAACGGCCAACCTGTTCCGGTTAATTATCACCACTTTAACTTTTCCGCAGCCCTGTTTCCGCCGCTCCGAATCCGGTGCATCCCCTTTGCCGGCGGGCGTTCGGCGGTGTGCGGATGCCGTGTCGCGGAAACCGGGAGCGTGTTGTTTTTTAACATTCGTGCTTCCGCAGCGGCTTTTCCATACATAAATGTTGTTTTTCATGTAATAAATCGTAAAAAAGCACGCCTAAAGTGCAGAAACAAGGGATATCATGCGTTATTTGTACGGAAATCCGTAAATTTGCCCTATCAAATATGACAACAGACCGGATTTAAGGAAAAATGGAATTAGAAAAATTCGACCGACAGCTGCGATTGATGGTCTTGCTCACGCAGAATCATAAATATACCGTGGAGGATATCAGTCGTGAGCTGAACATGAGCCGCCGCTCCATATACAGATACATCGACACGTTCCGGCAGATGGGATTCATTGTCGAGAAGGAAGGCGCGCGTTACCGCATAGACCACGCGTCGCCCTTCTTCAAAAGCATCACGGACCGCATACACTTCAGCGACGACGAGGCCATCACCATCAACCAGGTGCTGAATTCCGTCCACGACAACTCTCCCCGCATCCGCCATCTGCGTGACAAGCTGGCCTCGCTCTACGATTACAAGGTCCTGGCGCGGCATGGCGTGGACGACCACATAGCCCGTAACCTGAGTTCGCTGTTCAAGGCGATGCAGATGGAGCGTGTGGCGATTCTGCATGACTACATATCGCCCAGCAGCGGCAAGGTAAGCGACCGCATGGTCGAGCCTTATCTTTTCTTGTCCGACAACAGCGAGGTTCGGTGTTACGAGATAGCCACCGGCATGAACAAGACATTCAAGCTCAGCCGTGCGGGTTCGGTCGAGTTGTTCGACGTCCTGTGGTCGCACAAGGAGCAGCATGCACCGTTCCACATGGATTTGTTCCATTTCTCGGGCGAAAAGCGTTTCCCCGTGCAGCTGCTGCTCGGCCCGCTGGCCACCAGTCTGCTCCTTGAGGAGCATCCCGAGGCCGAAGAGGAACTTACGCTGGCCGACGACGGGCGTCACCTGCTCGACACGAAGGTTTGCAGCTTCAAGGGGGTAGGCCGTTTCGTCATGGGGCTTTTCGATGACATCGAGGTGGTCGGTTCGCCCGAATTCAAGACATGGCTGAAGGAACGGGTGCGTTTTTTAACAGAAAAAATCCGGGATTGACGTAGATTGTCACTTTTTAGGGGTTCTTTTGCACCATAAACCTGTCACATACACGATTATGGAAAAGAAAGAACTGCTCATCGAAACGGCTTACGCCCCGCAAAACTTCCGTATCAACCTGCTCGCGCGCATCGGGTCGCAGGCCTGGCTGCGCAGACTGGCCGCTGTCTACTCCTTCCTGCTGGAGGAAGAGGTCGGACCGCGCCGCACGTTGCGTCTGCTCCACGCGCAAGTGGCCGTTTTGTCGGCGGTATTGCCGGCCGACATGCCGCTTGCGCTGCGTGCCCTGCTGCTTGCGTGGGCTTTTCTGGCGTGCCGCCAATGCCGGGTTCGGCAAAATGACAATCGTATATCCCTCTGAAAATCCCGGAACCATGTTTACCAAGAAAGAAATCATCAGGATTATCCTGTTCGTCGTGGGCGCCGTGCTCGTCACGTGCGGCATTGTTTGGCTCATCTGCCAGATTGCTCCTTTTATTATTGCGGTCATAGCCTTCATCCCGTGGCTCTTTGCCGCGCTCAAGGCAGGAGCCGACGTGTAAGCCCGTCTCCGGGAGCGGAGAGCGGACAGTTACAGGCTTCCCTGTGGCGGCTGTGCCGTCACGGATGCCGTGGAAGGGTCGCCCGCATGTGCGGACGGCTCTTTTTTTATGTCCGAAAAAGGGTTGCGAAACGGCGGAAAGGCCGGACTGACATTAACATTTTTAACTTTTGCTCACTTTTGGCGGCGCGTACATGGCTTGTAGTTCCGCCTACATGCAGGGCCGGTTTTTCGTACATGGCATGTAGTTCGTCCTACATGCCATGTACGAAATCCCGTCATAGGGCCGGTTTCTCCCCGAAACGGACTTGCAAACACGAAAAAAGGACGGTTTCGGCCGTCCTCCGCGCTTGCGCAATACAAAGATAATACATTTTTCGTCCAAAAGCAAATTGTGTTAAAATCGCAATATGATTGCCGCGCGTAGGGACGCGATATTTTTCGTCCAAAAGCAAATTGTGCTAAATCCAAAACGGTCTTCAGACGATGCTGTCGCGGAGAACGATGCGCGCCTCGGGACCCATGTTGAACAACAAGTCGGCTATGCTCAGATTGGGCAGGAATCCCGTGCGCGGGGCGAAGACCTGGTAATAGGGCACGGGGCGGAAGTGCGCGTCGCCGGCGTGTCCCGCCTTGGGACGTATGCTCTCGCGGAAGTCGCCCTCGGGCCGTACGTCCGTGGCGCAGGGCTGCGTGTCGTTGATGACCGTTTCGGTCCTGATGCCCAGCAGCTCCGTGACGACTTCGCGCAGGGCCGCGTTGAAGTCCGTGAGGAACTCGAAGCGGCGGGTGTAGAGCGGGGCGAAATCGTCGGCGTAGTAGTCGAAAAAAGGGCTGTTCCGGTAGGCGCTGACCATGGCCGTCCAGTGCAGGTGCCGCCAGTTGCCGTGGTCGCTGATGCGGATGTCGCGCGTGGGGCGCAGGCCTTTTCCGTCGTGCTCCACGGGAATGGTGAGCGCCAGCGGGCCTTGCGGTCCGGCAATGACGCAGCGGTTGCGGTAAGTCTGTTTCAGGAACGGTTCGGCCCGTTCCTCCACGACGCGTTCCGCGGCATAGATTTTCGTATAATATTGTACGGGTGCGAGATAGGCCGATGTGAGCCACACCGTCCGGGGAGTATCGGGTGTCATGTGCGGGATGTTTTTGAGCCGTCGGCGGGATGTTCCGCCGCAGTGCGGTGCCGGTGCGCGCCGGCTTATTTCAGAAGGAGGAAAAAACGGTCGCGGCGGAAGCGTCTGTGCAGCGGCGCGTCGTCGTCGGTGGAGTAGCTCACGCAGACCGCACGTCCGCGCAGCCGGTCGTGCGTGACCGTCGTGCCGTCGATGCGGTAGGTCGCTTCGGGCAGCCGCCTGCCTTCCGCGGTGTCGCCGGGCAGTGCCGTCACGCGGCCGATGTGCAGGCCGTCTTGGCCGCCGGGACTGCCGAAGACCACGATGTCGCCGCGTTCCGGCTGTCTGTGCGTTCCTGTGCCCGCCATGCGCAGGCCGAAGGCCGTGCAATTGATGAGCAGCCGGTCGCCCGCCATCAGTCCCAGGTCGTCGCGGTCGGCCGGCAGCGACAGTTGCGTGACGAGCAGGCCGCGGGTGACGACCAGCAGCAGTGCGGCCGTCACGACCGGCAGCAGAAAGTAGCGCGCAAAGCGTTTCCATCCCCGCCAGCGGAGGGGTTTCCTGAACTTTCCGATGTATCGTTTGATGGTTGTCAAGGATAAACGCTTTCTGCCCGCCGTCCGGTGTCGCCCGTCCGGCAGGCGGTGGTCATTTGATGTCGCCTACCCACTTCAGCAAGCGGTTCCAGCGTATTTTCCCGTCGCTCAGGCCGTAGTCCTTGTCCAGGGAAATCCATACGAAGAGCGGTTTGCCCACCACGTGGTCCTCGGGTACGAAGCCCCAGAAGCGCGAGTCGGCCGAGTTGTCGCGGTTGTCGCCCATCATCCAGTAGTAGTCGAGGCGGAAGGTGTATTCCGTCGTCTCCTTTCCGTTGATGAATATCTTCCCGCCGCGCACTTCGAGCGTGTTGCCCTCGTACACGCGGATGGGACGCTCGTATACGGGCAGGTTTTCCAGTGTCAGGTGCAGTTTCCCGCCTTTGCGCGGAATCCATACCGGCCCGTAGTCCGACGTGGACCAGTCCTTCTTCATGTTGAGCGGGTAGAGCATGTCGCCCGACGGCTGCGGACAGCGTTGGAGGTCGGGCTTGATGAATCCGCGCTCCACGAGTTCGTTCTTTACCTTTGCGGTAAGCGGCATGGACGTGCTTCCGATGAAGAATCCGTCCCAGGCCTCCAGTCCCAGGTCCTCGTCGGTGATGCCCAGTTCCTTTTTCGTGTCCGTGTCGAGCGGTTGTACGAACTCCACTTCGTAGCGGAATTGTACGTTCTCGGGTTGCGGCATGGGTTTCCCGTCGAGGTAGATGACGTCAGACTTGATTTGCAGCGTCTGTCCCGGCAGTCCGACGCAACGTTTCACGTAGTTCTCGCGCCGGTCCGTGGGGCGGGCCACGACTTCGCCGAACTCGGCGGCGTTTTCGTCTATCAACCTGCGTCCGGCCGCGTATCGCCGTCTGTATTCCGCCTGTTGTTCTTCATAGCCTGCGCCTTCCGGCAAGGTTTGGAACAGGCCCTGCCGTTGCAGCACGGCACATCCGGCGTCGTAGGCCATTCCGTAGAAATCCTGGTTCTGGCAATTGAGCGCGACAGTGTCGCCTGCGGGATAGTTGAACACCACAATGTCGCCGAACCGCACCTTCCCGAGTCCGCGCACACGGCGGTAGTCCCAGTGGGGATGCTCCAGATAGCTCTTGCATCCCAGCACGGGCAGCGTGTGCTGCGTCATGGGCATCGACAGCGGCGTCTGCGGGATGCGCGGGCCGTAGGAAAGTTTGCTTACAAGCAGGTAATCGCCGGTGAGCAGCGTCTTTTCGAGCGATGACGAGGGGATGACGAAATTCTGCACGAAGAAAGTGGTGAGGAAGTACACGCCCACGAGCGCGAAGACGATGGCATCGACCCAGCCCATGACGAAGCGTGTCGTCGGGTTCGGGGACTTTTTCCACCACGTCCAGGGAATGCGCTTCGTGATGTAGGCGTCGAAGATGAAAGGTACGACAATCAAGCCCCACCATGACCTGACCCAAACGAGGAAAAGCAGGTAGAGCGCGATGATGACGGCAGCCGTGATGTAGGCTCTGAGGGGGCGGGAGGGAATGACGGGCTTCCCGCCGTTATCGGTTGTAGACATAGGATTGTTGAGGCTTTTGTTTCAGAAATCGAAAAGGTCGTCTGTGGAGAGCAGTCCCGTATGTGTGAGCGTGAACTCGGCGGCCAGCACTGCGCCCAAGGCGAATCCGCGTCGGTTGTGCGCGTCGTGGGTGATGCTGATGCGGTCTGCGGGGCTGTCATATGTAATGGTATGTATGCCGGGCACCTCGTCCCGCCGCACGGCGTCTATGCGCAGCAGTTCGGGCGGGCACTCTTTCGTTCCCGTCACGGTGCCGTCGGCTTCTTGCACGGTGCCTTTGGTCCATCCCTGCTTGCGTCCGAGCGCGTCGCACACCTGTTCGGCCAGCGTGATGGCCGTCCCGCTGGGCGCATCGAGCTTGTGGACGTGGTGCGTCTCACAGATGCTCACGTCGTAGTCGGGGAAACGGTCCATGATGCGGGCGAGATATTTGTTTACCGCCGAGAAAATGGCCACGCCCAGCGAGAAATTGGACGCCCAGAACAGGGTATTTCCCTCGTTGCAGAGGCGTCGCACGTCGTCCCCGTGTTCTTTCATCCACCCGGTCGAGCCACTGACCACCTTGACGCCTTGTGCGAAGGCGCGCACGTAGTTGCCGTAGGCCGAGGCCGGCGTGGTGAACTCGATGGCCACGTCGGCGCTGCGGAATGCCGGCGTGTCGAAATCTTCCTGGTTGCTGATGTCGATGACGGAAACTATCTCGTGTCCGCGGCTCAGGGCAATCTCTTCAATCATACGGCCCATCTTGCCGTATCCGATGAGGGCTATTTTCATGTTTGTGTCTTTTGTTTCGGTTTTGTCCTTGCAAAGGTAATGAATTGTAGCGACTTGGCGGCGGCGGGCCGTAAGTTTTGACGTTAAAGAATGCTTCCGGTCGTGCCTGTTCCACCCTTTGCGCCGCCCTTGCCCGCAGTTTTTTTCGAAAAAAAGGCCTGTTGTTGTCACAAAGGGGTATCTTCGCGCATCTTACTGTCAGAAACGCTCCGCCACCGCCGTGACGGACGCCACGAACCGGAAATAATGACCTGCAAAGAGTTTGAAACGAAATTCATGCCCCTGTCCGCGAACCTGTATGCCTTGGCTAAGAGTTTGTTGGGCAATGATGACGACGCGCAAGACGCGGTGCAGGAAACCTATCTGAAGATGTGGCGCATGGCGGACCGCCTGCCGGCGTTGGAGAAGCCCGAGGCATTTTTCGCCACCACGCTTCGCAACGAGTGTCTGATGACACTGAGGCGGCGCCGGCCGCAGGCCGACGTGGACGACATGCCCGACGAGGGTGCGGCCGACGCGGACATGGAGCGCGTGGAACGCCGCGGCGTGGTGGCACGCCTGTTGCGCGGACTCACGGCCAAGGCCCGCCGCGTGGTAGTACTGCGCCACTTGGGCGAATACTCCAACCGCGAGGTGGCGGAACTCACGGGCGAGACCGAAGAAGCCGTGCGTCAGCAACTGTCGCGGGCCCGGCGGCAAATGAGAAGAATGTTGGACGACGAACATAACTTTTAGACGACCATGAAAGAGATGTTGCAACTGCTGGAACGCTACTATGACGGACTGACCACGCCCGAGGAGGAACGACGCCTGCGCGAGTGGCTCGAAAGCGACCGTTGCCCGGAGGCATATATAAAGGACCGCGACGCCATGCGCCTGCTGGGTGAACCGGCACCGGCAACCGTGCCCGACGGAATGGCCGAAAGGCTGGCCCTGGCCGTGAGACATTCGGCGCGTCGCCGCGTGCTGCGCCGGACGGGGTGGGGCATGGTCGCCGGCGTCGCCCTGGTGCTGGCAATCGGCATCGCGTTGCGCGAACCTTCCTCACCGGCTGCCGGGCAGCAGAAGGCTTTGGCCGTGGCGCAAGATACTGTGACTGACGCAGGAAAGGCGAAAACGGCCGCGCAGGACAGCGTTGCCGCGACGGGGCAGGGAGGCAGTGAGCGGCCCGTGCTGCGTGTGAAACCGAAACGCGGAGTCGGCGTGCGCCGGCCGCGGCCCATGAATCTGCCGCCGGCACGTTACTTTGCCGAAAAGGCATCTGCCGCCGACGGACCCGCGCCTGCCACGGCCGATATGCTTGCCCTTGATGCCGAACCGGACGAAACGTCGCCCGAATACCGTGAAATGTTGCGCCGCGCCGCGGTGGAGCAGGTGCGGGAACTGCTGGAGATGCGCGAATATGCCCGGCAAGCGATTGCGCAAGGCGACCTCGACTTTTCTTCCTTTGAGGAGGACGACGACCGCGAGCCGGTTGTCATCGAGTAGACGGCGGAGGAGCGGATGCCGGCCGGGGCTGCAGACGCCTGCCTCGGGGCGAAGAACACTTACGTATAGGGAATAAGTAATTTTATCAATAAAAAAATTTTTTCATCATGAGAAACGGAAACTTGATTCTGCGTGTGGCGGCCTGCATGTGCCTGCTGGCCGTTTCCACCCTCGGGGTGCCGGCGCAAAAGACCTCGCTGGTGCGCCCTCTCGGCCTGACAGAGGCCATCGAGAAGTTCAAAAAGGCCGAAGACGGGGAGACCGTGCAGATTTCCCGCTCGGTCAATCGCAATTCCTCGCCTGCCACGGGACGCTTCGAGAGTTCCATGACGACGTATCGCTTCAATATCTCGCAGAAGCTTCGCGGCAAGGTGCTCGACCCTTTGATTAAGGTGTTCATGGACAATGCCGAGCGCGCCTATGCGGCCAAGACGATTTCGCCCGAGACGCCCGACGACGCCGAAAAGATACTTGTGAGCGTGGACAATGCGGGACGGAGCTGGGAGTTCCCGAGCAGGAAGGGCAAGACCATAGTCGGGTTCGCCTTCGTGAACGACAAGGACCCGAACATGCGCGACTATTACCTGTTGCGCTGGTTCGACTCGCCCGATAAGGCGGGAATGATCGAGGGACAGATATATCACATCCTCTCCAAGCGGCCTGACATCATCGACAAGGAGAAGAAGATGAAAAACAGGGTGAAGACGTATTGGTTCGGCCTCAAGACGAGCGAACGTATGGAAATCATACGCGAAGCGATGAAGGACAATCCGCCGCGCGAAAGCATGTTGAAAGACATGGCCAACACTTTTTCGATTGACGCCCTGCCCGAGAAGGTGGTGCAGAGCATCACCAAATATTGGATGGAATAGGCCTTCGGAATTGAAAGTCTGACGTGCGAAAAACTACATGCACATGTACGATTTCCTACATGTGCATGTAGTTTTTCTTAGATGGCATGTAGTTCGTCCTACATGGCATGTAGTTTTTGCTACCTCTAACTTGTTGATTGCCAGATGCCGGAAAATGCCCTCGAAAACGGTGCCTCAAGTCCGTGACCGGGCGGCAGCCGTTGCGTGTCCGGCATGGAAAAAGCGTGCGTCGGGAGTTCCGTCGCACGCTTTCCGTATGTGGTTGTCGCCCGGCCTGCGGGCACGCTTTTATTTCGCTATGATGAGGAAATAATTCTTCTTGCCGCGTTGCACGAGCAGGTACTTGCCGCCCAGCAGGTCGCTTTCGGCGATGACCTGGTCGAAGGCCGTCAGTTTTTCCTTGTTGAGGCTGACGCCGCCGCCCTGTGTCATCTTGCGCATCTCGCCTTTCGAGGGGAAGCATTGCGTGGTCTCGGCGAACAAATCGACGGCCTTGGCGCCGACTATCTGCTCCTTGGCCACTTCGAAGCGCGGCACACCGTCGAACACGCTGAGCAAAGTGGCCTCGTCAAGGCGCAACAGGCTTTCCTTGGTGGCCTTGCCGAAGAGGATGGCCGAGGCCTCAAGCGCCATTTCGTACTCTTCGCGGCCGTGGACCATGCAGGTGACTTCCTCGCCGAGGCGTTTCTGCAGCACGCGTCTGCCCGGGTCGGCGCGGTGTTCCGCTATGAGCGCGTCGATTTCCTCCTTGGGAAGCGACGTGAAAATCTTGATGTAGCGTTCCGCCTCGGCATCTCCCACGTTCAACCAGAACTGGTAGAACTTGTAAGGTGTGGTGTAACGCTTGTCCAACCATACATTCCCTTGCTCCGTCTTGCCGAACTTCTTGCCGTCGGCCTTGGTGATGAGCGGACAGGTCAGGGCGTAAGCTTCGGCTTCGTTCCCGAGTTTGCGGCGTATGAGCTCGGTACCCGTCGTTATGTTGCCCCATTGGTCGGAGCCTCCCATTTGCAGGCGGCAGTTCTTGGCTTCATAGAGATGCAGGAAGTCATATCCTTGCAACAGCTGGTAGGTGAATTCCGTGAAAGACAGTCCGTCGCTCGCCTCTCCGTTGAGACGGCGCTTCACACTGTCCTTTGCCATCATGTAGTTCACGGTGATGTGCTTTCCTATCTCGCGGGCAAAGTCGAGGAACGAGTAGCCTTTCATCCAGTCATAGTTGTTTACGAGCTCCGCAGCGTTGGGAGCGTCGCTGTCGAAGTCGAGGAAACGTGCGAGTTGCTGCTTGATGCAGGCCACGTTGTGCCGTAGCGTCTCCTCGTTCAACAGGTTCCGTTCGGCGCTTTTGCCCGAAGGGTCGCCAATCATGCCCGTGGCACCGCCCACGAGCGCAAGGGGTTTGTGTCCTGAACGCTGGAAATGACGCAGCATCATTACACCGCAGAGGTGGCCGATGTGCAGGGAGTCGGCCGTAGGGTCTATGCCGAGGTAGGCTGTCACCATTCCCTTTTCGAGCAGTTCCTCGGTTCCGGGCATCATCTGGTGGAGCATTCCGCGCCACCGTAGTTCTTCTACAAAGTTCATAATGTGTATTTTTTGTTTTGATATGCTTATGTTGTGTTTCCGCCGTCCGGCTTCACGCTGTCATGGTCTTGCGCATGGCCAGGGCCTCGTTTTCGGCGGCTTCCATTATCTCGCGCTCGCCGGGGCCTTTGTCATTGATGCCGCAAAGGTGGAGAATGCCGTGTATGATGACGCGGTGAAGCTCTTCGTCGTAGTCTTTGTCGAATTTCTCGGCATTCGAACGCACCGTGTCGAGGCTGATGAACAGGTCGCCGGCTATCACGTCGCCCTCGGTATAGTCGAAGGTGATGATGTCCGTATAGTAGTCGTGCTCGAGATACTGCCGATTGACACGGAGTATCTCTTCGTCGTCGCAGAATACGTAGGCTATCTCGCCTGCCCGCCGTCCATGTGCCGCGGCCACGGCACGTACCCACGCCGATGTGGCGCGGCGGGGAATGCGAGGCATACGGACGTTGATGGTGTTATAGGTTATCATGCGTGTTTTGTTAGGGTTGGTGGAAAGTTTTCCGACGGCTGTCGCTGCATGAACGGGCCCGGTGTCCCGTACAAGCCGGACGGCCGTCAGAAGAGGGTGGGCTGTTGCGGCGGGATGCGTCCGCCGGTGTAGGGACTGCGGCCCAGGTGCTCGTAAGCCAGCTCCGTGACTTCCCTTCCTCTCGGGGTACGTCGGATGAAGCCCTCTTTGATGAGGAACGGTTCGTACACTTCCTCGAGCGTACCGGGGTCTTCGCCGATGGCGGTCGCTATGGTAGTGACGCCTACCGGCCCGCCTTTGAATTTGTCTATGATGGTCAGCAGGATTTTGTTGTCCGTCTCGTCCAGCCCATAACGGTCTATGTTGAGCGCTTCGAGTGCATATCGTGCTATCGGGGTGTCGATGCGGCCGTTCCCTTTCACCTGTGCGAAGTCCCTGACGCGGCGCAACAGCGCGTTGGCTATACGGGGCGTTCCGCGGCTCCGGCCTGCTATTTCGACCGCTGCGTGCTGTTCGATGGGCACATCCAGTATGTCGGCCGAGCGACAAATGATGTCCTGCAGCGTGGCGGCGTCGTAGTATTCGAGATGCAGGTTGATGCCGAAGCGTGCCCGCAGGGGAGCGGTGAGCAGGCCGCTTCTCGTCGTCGCTCCGATAAGGGTGAACGGGTTCAGGTCTATCTGGATGCTGCGTGCCGCCGGCCCGCGGTCTATCATGATGTCGATGCGGTAGTCTTCCATGGCGGAATAGAGATATTCCTCCACGATGGGCGACAGCCGGTGTATCTCGTCGATGAACAACACGTCGTTCGGTTCGAGCGATGTCAGCAGACCGGCAAGGTCGCCCGGCTTGTCGAGCACCGGCCCCGAGGTGATTTTGAATCCTACCCCCAGCTCGTTGGCTATTATGTTGGAGAGCGTCGTTTTTCCCAGGCCGGGAGGGCCGTGCAACAAGGTGTGGTCGAGCGGTTCGCCACGGTACTTGGCCGCCTCTACGAACACGCTAAGATTTTCCACCACCTTCTGCTGTCCGCTGAAGTCGCCGAAAGACAGCGGGCGCAGGGCATTCTCGAAATCCTTCTCCGAGGCTGTCGGCGTCTGTTGCTCCGTTCGGATGTCAAAGGTGTCTTCTGTCATGGTTCAGCTGTCGTTCCGGTTTTTCCCGTGCCGGAGGTAAGTTCCTCAAGGGCGCGTTTCACGATGTCGCTCCGCGTGTTGATGATGCGGAAGTACTCGTTGCGGTCCCAGATGTTGTAGGCAATGAGCGCTTTGAGCATGAAACGCAGGTCGGGCAGTGTATTTTCGAGTTCTTTGTCGTCTTTCGGTTCTATTTTCTTCTCTTTGGCTTTGGCCAGGATGCCTTCCACGACGCTTTCGGGCACTTGGTAGGTGTCGGCGTAGGCGGAAAAGTCCTTGTATCGCCTTTTCAGTTCCTTGCGGTGCTCGTCCGCGTAGCGCAAGGTGGCTTCGTTGATGAGGTTGTTGCGTGACAGTGCGCGGTAGAACGGCGTGTAGGCCGTCGTGTCCAGCGGGACGAAGATGTCGGGCATGATACCTCCTCCGCCGTAGACGGTGCGTCCTTCGACGAGTGTCTTGTATACTTTCGTGCTGTCCAGGTGTATGCTGTCGCGCGAGGTGAGTTCGCCGTGGTCGAAGCGGTTCAGCAGGTCCTTGCCGTAGGCTTCTTTCTCGCCCTTCACGTAAGGCTTCTGTATACATCTGCCCGAAGGCGTGTAGTAGTGGCTGACGGTGAGTCGTATCATGGAGCCGTCGGGCAGTTCGACGGGCCGCTGCACGAGTCCCTTGCCGAAAGTGCGCCGTCCCACGATGGTGCCGCGGTCGTGGTCCTGTATGGCGCCGGCTACGATTTCGGCAGCCGATGCCGTGTACTCATCCACCAGCACGCAGAGGCGTCCCGTCTCGAAGAGTCCGCCGCCCTGGGCCTTGAGTACCTGTTGCGGTGAAGTGCGTCCCTCGGTGTAGACCACCAGACTGCCGGCCTGGAGGAATTCGCTCGCCACGTCGCCTGCCGCTCCGAGGTATCCGCCGCCGTTCATCTCGAGGTCGAAGATAAGGTCGCGCATTCCCTGTTCGCGCAGCCGGCCGATGGCGTCGTGTACCTCGCGGCCCGACGTCGCGCCGAAGCGTTCGAGGTGGATGTATCCTATGCCCGGTGCTATCATGTAGGCGGCGTCGAGCGTATTGACGGGTATCTTGTCGCGTGTAAGCTTGAAGGTCATCATTTCTTTCACGCCGTGCCGCACGACGCCCAACACCACTTTCGTACCCTTGGGCCCGCGCAACTTCCGCATGATGCTGTCCCGCTCCATCTTGACTCCCGCAATGGGCTCGCCGTCCACGCTGACAATGCGGTCGCCCGCTATGATGCCTGCCTTTTCGCTGGGTCCTTTGGCCGTCGGCTGTATGACTACGAGCGTGTCGGCCAGCATGTTGAACTGCACACCTATGCCTTCAAAGTTTCCTTCGAGCGGCTCGTTGAGCTTCTTGGTCTGTTCCGCGTCGGAGTAGGACGAGTGCGGGTCGAGCTTTTCGAGCATCCCGTTGATGGCATCCTCCACGAGTTTCTTCTGGTTTACGCTGTCCACGTAAAGATTCGTGATGGCCAGTTGCGCGTATTGCAGTTTGCGCATCTGCTCTATGTCTATTTCGTTCTCGCGGTGTCCCTGGGCCGCGCACGGGAGTGTGCAGAGCAGGAAGGCGAGGACCGTGAATGCGGTGGCGAAGACGCTCTTGTGCATCGTTTTCTTAGGGCTTTGCAACCGTTTCATACTTAGAGAGTTTCCTACATGGCTTGTAGTTTTTCCTATCCCTATGATAGTTTTTTCTACATGGCATGTAGTTTTTCTTAGATGCCATGTAGAAAATGCCATGTCGCATGTGCCCTTTTCGGGGAGTATCGTGGTGTTCATTTTTCCTTGTGTTCGTTGTTCTTTTTCTGTGGGGGAAGGAAGTCTTTCACGTCCTTTCCGAAAGCTATCAGTTCGCGGACGACGCTCGACGATATGCTCGAGAATTGCGGCTCGGTGAAAAGCAGCACGGTCTCTATGCCCGCCAGCCTGTGGTTCATGTTTGCGATGTCGCGTTCGTATTCAAAGTCCTTCACGCTGCGCAGTCCGCGCAGGATGAAGCCCGCCCCGCATCGGCGGGCCAGGTCTATGGTCAGGTCGTCGTAGGCCACGACGCGCACACGCGGCTCGCCGGCGTAGCAGGCCTGTATCTGCGCCACGCGCTCTTCGGGGGAGTAGAGCGTGCGCTTGTTCTCGTTGATGCCCACGCCTATCACGATTTCGTCGAACAGGGGCAGCCCGCGTTCCACGATGCTGGCATGTCCTACGGTGAAGGGGTCGAACGAACCGGGAAATATGGCAATCTTTTTCATTGTGCGTCTTCTTCGTCCTCCTCGGCCGGGTCTTCTTCCACTACAAGGTTGTCGATGATGAAGTTCTGGCGTTCCATGGTGTTTTTGCCCATGTAATATTCGAGCAGCTCCTTGACCTGGTCGCTTTTGTGCAGCGTCACCCGGTCCAGCCGCATGTCCGGCCCGATGAAGTGCTTGAACTCGTCGGCCGAAATCTCGCCCAGTCCCTTGAACCGCGTTATCTCGGGGTCGGGGCTCAGGCGTTCGATGGCCGACAGGCGTTCCTCTTCGGTGTAACAGTATACGGTTTCGAATTCCGAGCGGTCGGAACTTTTCGCCTTCTTGAGTACGGCCGCGCCGGCACTCTTGTCGTCCACGTTGTGCACCTTGGCCGCGCCGCGCACCTTCTTCTTCTTGTTCCTGACGCGGAACAAGGGCGTCTGGAGTATGTACACGTGTCCTTTCTTGATAAGGTCGGGGAAGAATTGCAGGAAGAAAGTAATCATCAGCAGGCGGATGTGCATGCCGTCCACGTCGGCGTCGGTGGCTACGATGACCTTGTTGTAGCGCAGGCCGTCAAGCCCGTCCTCGATGTTGAGGGCCGCCTGCAGCAGATTGAATTCCTCGTTCTCGTACACGACTTTCTTGGTCAGCCCGAAGCAGTTCAGCGGTTTGCCCCTCAGGGAAAATACCGCTTGGGTGTTCACGTCGCGGCTCTTCGTGATGGAGCCGCTCGCCGAGTCGCCTTCCGTGATGAAGATGGCCGATTCCGCGCGCAGGTCGTTCTCTTCTTCTCCCTTGCGGGCCTTGGGTGCGGGGTCGTTCAAGTGGACCCGGCAGTCGCGCAACTTGCGGTTGTGCAAGTTTGCCTTTTTCGCGCGTTCGCGGGCCAGTTTCGTCACGCCCGCGATGGCTTTCCGTTCCTTCTCGCTCTCCTGTATTTTCTGCTGGATGACTTCCGCCACGTCGAGATGCTTATGCAGGTAATTGTCCACGTTCTCTTTGACGAAGTCTCCCACGAATTTGTTTACGCTGACGCCCGACAGCGGGAACGGATTGCCGTGCATGTCCTTGTCGGGTGCCATGGTGAGCGAACCGAGCTTTATCTTGGTCTGACTTTCAAAGAGCGGCTCGATGACGCGCACCGCGATAGCGGCCACCAGCCCGTTGCGCACGTCCTGTACGTCGAAGTTCTTGCCGAAATATTCCTTGATGGCGCGCGCTATGTGCTCTTTGAACGCGCTCTGGTGCGTTCCGCCCTGTGTCGTGTGCTGCCCGTTCACGAACGAGTAGTACTCCTCGCCGTATTGCGGGGTGTGCGTGAAGGCTATGTCTATGCCGTCGCCCTGCAGATGCACGATGGGGTAAAGCCCGGCCGCCGTCATGTTGTCGTTCAGCAGGTCTTCCAGTCCGTTACGACTGATGATGCGCCGCCCGTTATAGAAGATAGCCAGTCCGGTGTTCAGGTAAGTGTAGTTGCGGAGCATATTCTCCACGAACTCCGGGCGGAACCGGTAGCCGTTGAACAGTTCCGGGTCCGGCTCGAAGTAGATAAACGTTCCGTTCTCCTCTTCCGTGTCGCCCTCGGTTTCGCTTACGAGCCGTCCGCAGTCGAATACGGCCTCGTGCATGCGTCCGTCGCGCACGCTTCGCGCCGTGAACTTGCGGCTGAGCGCGTTCACGGCCTTCAGACCCACGCCGTTCATGCCCACGGAAGCCGTGAAGACGGCCGTGTCATACTTTCCGCCCGTGTTGAGCTTCGACACCGCGTCCACGAGCTTGCCCAAGGGGATGCCGCGTCCGTAGTCGCGCACCTCGGCCGTCATGTCGTCGGCGATGTTCACCTCGATGCGTTTGCCGAAGCCCTCGTTGAATTCGTCGATGCTGTTGTCGATGGTTTCTTTCAGCAGCACGTAGATGCCGTCCTCGGCGTGCGAGCCGTCGCCCAGGCGTCCGATGTACATTCCCGGGCGTCTGCGGATGTGCTCCACGCCTTCGAGCGTGCGTATGTTGTCTTCCGTGTATTCGCCGGCGGGGCGAACGGGTGCGGGAATCTTTTCTTCTTCCATACACATATATTATATATAGGCGTTACGGCCTTCCGGTCGTGCCGGTGTGCCGTGTCGTCGCATTCAGATGTCCGCCTTGTAACACCTTCTGCGCTTGTGCTGTTCGGTCCTGAAGTACTGCCACTGGCTCTGTACCTTCTCGTTCAGTTCCAGTTCGGGGTTGCTCTCGGCATACTCGAATCCCATCTGCTGGTAAACGGGTATCAGGTCGGTGAAGAGCAGGGCGTTCACGCCTTTGTTCTGGTAATCGGGGCGTACGGCCACGAGCAGCAGGTCGAGCACCTTGGGCCGTCGCCACATCAGGGCTTTCAGCAGGTGATACCAGCCCAGCGGGAAGAGTTTGCCGCGGGCCCGTTGCAACGCGCGCGACAGCGAGGGCATCGAGATGCCTACCGCCACCAGCTCGCCCTCGGCGTTTTCGACGAGTGTCACCATGCGGAGGTCGAGCACAGGCACGTACATATTGACATACTGGTCAATCTGCCGTTCCGTCATGCGCGAAAAGTTGAACAGCGGGGCGTAAGCGTCGTTGATGAGGCGGAAAATCTCGTGGCCTATGCCGCTGCGGCGTATTTCCCGCTTGCTTGTGAGCTTGCGGATGCGCAGGCCGTGCTTGCGGGCTATGATGTCGGAGATGCGTTGGTGCTTTTCGGGGATTTCCTCGGGTATGTAGATTTTCCATTCCACCCAGTCGGCCGATTTTACCAGCCCGAGCCGTTCCATGTGTTCCGGGTAGTAGGGATAATTATATATCGTGGCCATCGTGGACAGCTGGTCGAAACCTTCCACCAGCATACCTTCCGCGTCCATGTCGGTGAAGCCCAGCGGCCCCTCAATCTCTTCCATGCCGCGCTCCCTGCCCCACTGCTTGACCGTGTCTATCAGGGCGCGGCTCACTTCCTCGTCGTCCGTGAAGTCTATCCACCCGAAGCGCACCACCTTGCGGCCCCACGTCTCGTTGGCCCGCCGGTTGATGATGGCGGCCACGCGGCCCACGGCCTTCCCGTCGCGGTAAGCCATGAAATAGTCGGCCTCGCAAAACTCGAAAGCCGCGTTGCGCCGCGGCGAGAACGTGTTCAGCATGTCGTCGTACAGGTCGGGGACGGACTGTGCGTTGTCTTTGTAAAATTCGTAGTTGAAACGGATGAACTTCTTCAGTTCCCCGCGTGTGGTCACTCGTTTGATTTCTACGGACATGGGGTCTCGGTTAAAGGTTTGTGTGCGGTCTGTTTTTCACGGAAGCACACCGTTTGCGCCGCAAAGGTAATCATTTTTTTCGACAAGCCGGCTTCCGCCGCCTGTTTCTGCATCCTGTTTCCGTCGCCCGCGGGCCGGGAATGTGGGGCCGGGGAAAAACGCCGCGTGGCGGTCCGCCGCCGACGGTTTTGTGCCTTCTGTTTCCGCTTAAAACAGGGGTACTTGTAACTAACTGTCGGACAAGTGGATACCTACATGGCATGTAGTTCGAACTACAAGCCATGTAGTTTTTCTTAGAAGCCATGTAGGAAAAACTACATGCCATGTAGGAAAACGTACCCCGAAGCCCGCGCATTCCGCCTCCCCGACGGACCGTCCGGAATGCGGCTTCCGGACGCTCCGGACCGGTGCCGTGCGCGCTTTTTTCCCCATAATGTTTTTTTATGCCGATTAATCCTTACCTTTGCAAGTTGAAAAAATGTGCTGAGCATGGTTCTGAACTACATTTGGATAGCTTTTTTCCTGATAGCCTTTGCGGTTGCGGTCGTCAAGATGCTTTTTTGCGGCGACTTGTCCGTATTTCCCGCCATCATGAACTCCACGTTCGACACCGCCAGGACGGCGTTCGAGATTTCGCTCGGCCTGACGGGCGTGCTTTCGCTGTGGCTCGGCATCATGAAGATAGGCGAGCGCGCCGGAGTCATCAATGTGTTGGCCCGTCTGACCGCCCCCGTGCTGTCCAAACTCTTTCCCGGCATTCCGAAGGGGCATCCCGTCATGGGCAACATGTTCATGAACATCTCCGCCAACATGCTGGGGCTGGACAACGCCGCGACACCGCTCGGCCTCAAGGCGATGGAGCGGCTTCAGGAACTGAATGACAGGAAGGACACGGCGTCCGACGCCATGATCATGTTCCTGGTGCTCAACACCAGCGGCCTGACCATCATTCCCGTGAGCATCATGGTGTACAGGGCGCAGATGGGTGCGGCGCAGCCTGCGGACGTGTTTGTTCCGCTGCTCATATCGACGTTCTTTTCCACGCTGGCCGGCATCGTCGTCACGTCGCTCTGCCAGCGCATCAATCTGCTCGACCGCCGGCTGCTCCTGACGCTGGCGGGCATGTCGCTGGCCGTGGCCGCCATCATCTGGGGATTCGCCCGTCTCGACGACACCATGATGAACACCGTGGGGACGACCACGGCCAACGTGCTGCTCTTCGCCATCATCGTCGCGTTCATCGCGGCGGGCCTCGTGAAGCGCATCAATGTCTACGAGGTGTTCGTCGAAGGCGCGAAGGACGGTTTCACCACCGCCGTGCGCATCATCCCTTACCTCGTGGCCATGCTCGTGGCCATAGGCGTGTTCCGTGCCAGCGGGGCGATGGACTGGCTCATCGGCGGGCTGGGAAGCCTTTTCGGCCTCTTCGGCGGTAACACGGACTGGGTCGGCGCGCTGCCCACGGCACTCATGAAACCCTTGAGCGGCAGTGGCGCGCGCGGCATGATGGTGGACGCGATGCAGACCTACGGCGTCGATTCGTTTGTCGGGCGGCTGAGCTGCATCCTGCAGGGCTCCACCGACACCACCTTCTACATACTGGCCGTCTACTTCGGCTCTGTGGGCGTCAGGCGCACGCGCCACGCCGTCGGGTGCGGACTGGCGGCCGACGCGGCGGGCATCGTGGCGGCCATACTCGTGGCCTACCTCTTCTTCGGATAGGCCCGGCGACACCTTGGACAAGCAAAAATCCTTTTTCCTTCCGGCTATATAATATTATAGGTATGACAACTGCAAACGAAAGCAACACGGATAATCCCAAAAAGGCGGGCGGACTGGCCACGCTGGCCAAGGACACCGCCATCTACGGCCTGAGCAGCATTGTCGGGCGTTTCCTCAATTATCTGCTCGTGCCGCTCTACACGGCCAAGCTGGCAGCGTCGTCGGGCGGCTACGGCGTCATCACCGAGATATACAGTTACGTGGCGTTGCTGCTGGTGCTTCTCACTTTCGGCATGGAAACCACGTTTTTCCGCTTCATCAACAAGGCCGGGGAGCAACCCGGGCGCGTCTATTCCACCACCCTCTGTGCCGTAGGCGGCGTCAGCCTGGCCTTTGCCCTCGGGGTAATCGCCTTCTTGCAGCCCGTAGCCGCGGCCGTCGGCTATGCCGCGCATCCCGAGTACGTGGGGATGATGGCGGTCTGCGTGGCTGTCGATGCCTTCCAAAGCATCCCGTTCGCCTACCTGCGTTACCGGCACAAGGCCCTCAAGTTTGCCGCGCTCAAACTGCTTTTCATCGCGCTCAACATCGCGCTCAACATCGTCTTTTTCCTCATCCTCGACTGCGGGGATGTATTCTATGCCTTTGCCATCAACCTTTTCTGCACGTCGGTCATCACATTGGGATTCTACAAGGAACTGGCCGCCTGCCGGCAGAAGCCCGACTTCGCCCTGCTGCGCCGCATGTTGCGCTACGCATGGCCCATCCTGCTGCTCGGCATTGCCGGCATACTCAACCAGACCGCCGACAAAATCATTTTTCCGCGCATGGTAACGGGCGCTGAAGGCAAGGTGCAGCTCGGTATATACGGCGCGTGCGTCAAGATAGCCATGATAATGGCCATGATAACGCAGGCCTTCCGCTACGCCTACGAGCCTTTCGTCTTCGGCAAGCAGGCCTCGGGCGACAACCGCGAGACCTACGCCCGCGCCATGAAGTTCTTCGTCATCTTTACCCTGCTGGCGTTTCTCGTGGTCATGGGCTACATCGACCTGTTCCAGCACATCATCGCGCCGGGCTACCGCTCGGGACTGCGCGTCGTGCCGATAGTCATGGCCGCCGAGATACTTATGGGCGTCTACTTCAATCTTTCGTTCTGGTACAAGCTCATCGACAAGACCGTATGGGGGGCCTGGTTCTCGGGAGCGGGCTGCGCGGTGCTCATAGCCGTCAATGTCATCTTCATTCCCCGCTATGGTTATATGGCCTGCGCCTGGGCAGGTGTGGCGGGTTACGGCACTGCGGCGCTGCTAAGCTACGTGGCGGGACAACATTACTACCCGATACGCTATCCGCTCCGCAGCATCGGCGTCTATGTCCTTGTGGCTGCCTTCTTTTTCGGGGTGATGACGCTCTCGGCGCGCCACATCGACGCGCTGTGGCTGCGCCTGCTCGTCAATAGCGGCTGCATCGCGCTCTTCATCGCACATATAATATACCACGACCTGCCGCTTGCGGAAATTCCCGTGGTGGGCAAATATTTCAGAAAACAGGGTCGCTGACCCGCAACCGTACATCGAGACATGAATACCTACCATTCGGCAACGCTGCCCAACGGCCTGCGCATCATCCACGAGGCTTCCGCTTCCGACGTTGTCTATTGCGGCTACGTCGTCCGGGCGGGGACGCGCCACGAAGATGCCGGAGACTCGGGAATGGCCCACTTCATCGAGCACATGAGCTTCAAGGGAACGCAGCGACGCCGCGCCTGGCACATCTCGAACGGCCTAGAGCGCGTCGGAGGTGACCTGAACGCTTTCACCACCAAGCAGGAAACCGTCTACCATGCCACGGTGCTGCGCCCCGATTTCGGACGTGCGGCCGACTTGCTCACGGATATTGTCTTCCACAGTACTTATCCGCAGCACGAGATAACGCGTGAGGTGGAGGTCATCTGCGATGAAATCGAGAGTTACGCCGACTCGCCTTCCGAAATCATCTTCGACGAGTTCGAATCCATGTTGTTTGAGGGACAATCCCTGGGCCGCGACATCCTGGGCCGCGCGGAACGGTTGCGCGGATATACGACTGCCGACGCCTTGCGCTATGTCCGTCGGCACTACCGCACGGACAACGCCGTCTTCTTTGTATACGGAAACGTGGATTTCGGCCTTGTGGAGCGCACGATGCGGCGGCTGACGATGGGAATAGGGGCGGAAAATGCCGGTTCCATCGGGGAAAATGCTGCCGGACTCCCTGCCGCGGAGGCCGGGAACGGACCTGCCGGGGAGCGGCCCTATGACTGCACCGCCGGGCCCTATGCCGGCGAGACGCGGGTGGTGAACAAGGATACGCACCAAGCGCATGTACTCGTGGGCGGCCGCACTTTCGGCGGAAGCGACCCGCGGCGGTTCGCGCTGATATTGCTGAACAACATGCTCGGAGGGCCGGGTATGAACTCGCGCCTCAACATGAAGTTGCGCGAACATGCCGGACTGGTCTACTCCATAGAGGCCAACTTGTCCACATATCCCGATACGGGCTGGTGGAGCGCCTACTTCGGCTGCGACCCTCAGGACATCGCGCGCTGTCGCCGCATGGTCGAACGCGAACTGCGGAGGTTCATCGACACACCCCTGACACCCGCGCAACTGGCCGCCGCCAAGAAGCAGCTGGCCGGGCAGATAGGCATTTCGCTCGATGCGGGCGAGAGCCGCGCACTGGCGCTCGGGAAGTGCTTTGCCCATTACGGGCACTACCGGGATACGAGGGAATTGCTCGATGAAGTCGGGAAAATAACGCCTGCCGACCTGCAGGAAACCGCTGCCGCGGTATATACGCCCGAGCGCATCACCACCTTGATTTACCGATAAGCCATGTCACATCCTTTACACGACTTCCGCTTCTGCCCGCGCTGCGGCTCGGCCGGTTTTGCCGAGAATGACGAGCGGTCAAAACGCTGCAAGGCGTGCGGATTCACCTATTACCACAACGCATCGGCGGCCACCGTGGCCGTAGTACTCAACAAACGGGGAGAACTCCTCGTGACGCGCCGCGCTTTCGAGCCGGCACGCGGAACGCTCGACCTGCCCGGAGGCTTCGTGGACCCATGTGAGAGCCTCGAGCAGGGATGCCGGCGCGAGGTGGCCGAGGAAACGGGGGCGCAGGTGACATCCTGCCGTTATTTGTTCTCACTTTGCAACACGTACCGCTATTCCGGTTTCGACGTGCATACGGCCGACGCTTTTTTTCTTTGCGAATTGTCCGATGAAACCGCGGTTTCGGCCGCCGACGATGCGGCCGAGCTGCAATGGATGCCGCTTGGTGACGTCCGACCCGGGGACTTCGGGCTGGCATCCGTGCGTGAAGGCGTCCGGATGCTGGTCGAACGCCTGTCCGGCGGAGGCCTGTGAGCGCGCGGGCCGCGGAAAGGAGCGGCCACATGTCCGGAATTTTCAGAAACCTCAACATTCTTTAAGCCGGCGTGCCTTGTGCGGACGGCCGGAAAGCCGTAACTTGCGCCCGAATGCACAACCACAAAAACAGAACTGATATGAAAACCGTAACTTTCAAAGGAGAACCCGTCGCGCTGTGCGGGCAAATGCCGGCCGTCGGGGAGCAAGCGCCGCGTTTCGGCGGTGTGCGGGGCGATTTGACCGTGCTCCATCTGCCCGACCTGCTGGGCAAGCGCGTAGTGTTGAACATCTTCCCGAGCCTGGATACCGAGGTGTGCGCCGCATCGGTGCGCCGCTTCAACCGGGAAGCCGCCTCGCTCGACAATACCGTCGTCCTGTGCGTCTCGAAAGACCTTCCGTTCGCCCAGAGCCGCTTCTGCACGACCGAAGGCCTGCACGACGTCATTCCCGTCAGCACATTCCGTTGCAAGTGTTTCGACGAGAAATACGGACTGGGCCTGACCGAAGGGCCGCTCAAAGGCTTGTTGGCCCGCGCGGTTATCGTCGTGGACGAGACGGGCCGTATAGTCTATGAGGAGCTTGTGCCCGAAATCACGCACGAACCCGACTACGAGGCCGCCCTGTCGGCCTTGCGCTGAGGCGTGGATATCCGGTTGCGGCCCCCCATACCCGTGGTGGGGGGTGCGGGCCCCAGGGCGATGTGGGCGGGCTGGCGTTGAGCCCGCGCGGTCGGGGATCCCGGGTTTGGGTGATTGCGTTTGCTGTGTCCAGTCCGCGCTGTTCCATCCGCTTTGGTCCAATTCTTTGCGGCCGGTCAGCTGCGTAGCTTCGTCGTCGTGCGTGGAATAGCACAGGAAGTTCTCGGTATTCATGCCTACACACTGCATGGCAGGCGCTATATATGTTTTTCTCATGATGATGTCGTGTTTCGTTCGTTGTTTACTTCACATAGATTTTCTTTCCGCCGCGGATGTAGATACCCTTTGAGGCCTGTTCCACGCGGCGTCCGCTCAAGTCGAACACGGGTGCGTTGTCGTCGTTGCTGTCTGTCGTCCCGATTGCGCCGATGCCCGTCACGTCGCCGCCGAAGTTCAGCTTGAGGAACTGTACGTTGCTTGTGCCCGCGTCGATGAACGCCTTGTTGGCGGCCAAGGTCGTCGAATTGGGACGGTAGAAGCCGAGTCCGTTCGCATTCGTATAGCCAAAGATGTAGTAGTCCGTTTTCGTGATGTCGTTGATGGGCAGACAACTGCCGGCGAGCAGGTTGTCCGTGGCTTTAGGCAAAGTTTCATATTTAATCAGAGGCCTGGTAATTGCGGCTTTATCCGTGTTTTTGATAATGACGCCCTCGCCTGCCGGTACGACTCCGTTGTTTATTTCGACCGGGTCTATGATAGCGGCGTTGTTGCTGTTCTGTACGGCGGTGTAAACCTCATTTCCGGTTCTAAACATCACGGTGACCGGCAGATAAGCCGTGGCATAAGAAGCATCGCCTATGGTGGTCATCGGTATATCTATGGTCGTGGCCTGGCTTATGCACCAGGCTGAGGATGTGTTCAAGCCGCCTCCGTAGGCTACAAGCTTCCAGTTGTTGTCACGACCTGCACAATGCATCACGGATCCGTTGCCGTCAATGATGTTGTTCTGGCCTTCTCCCAGATAGTCGAGGCGGAAAAGGGCGGCATTGCCTTCTTCTACTAATCTCGCGAAGTCGTTGTTAAAAGTATCATCCAGCTCACTCTTCAACGCAGATATATACTTACCCGTATTGACGTTCTTCAGACGGAAACCGTTCTCGGCAGGAACCGGGACGAACTCGTATAATGCTCCCGCATTCCACTTTTGGGAATATCCGTAGGCGTACGTTCCGTCCTCAGAATGTCCGAGAATAACTCCACCGTTATCCCTTTCAACGTTTCTTATGTAGTAGTATTTTCCTGCTTCAGGCTTGTCGGAATTGTTTATCAGCGCATGTAATCTCGAGGTCATGCCGTTGGTCGAAGCCTCGGTTTGGATAGCCGTGATGGTCTCCGTGGAGTATCCGCCGATATAGTGGTCTTTTTTCTGGACGAAGGTTCTATGTGCGATGACGTTGTTGGCCGTTTCCACCGAGTTGAGGAAGCGTATGGGCGAACCGCCAAGGGAATAAAAGCCGAAATCATTGCTGGTATAACTTCCAAGCTGGTTCCACCATTTTCCTGTCTCGTCATAATCGCATACATTGATGCCCTCGTTTGTCTTTACAAGAATCCATTTTGTCTCTACATTGCCGTTGATGGCCGGTGAGGCGTCGCTGCGGTTCAGCGGTGAGCCTGCGCCGTATTGTTTGGAGTAGATTTGATAACCGTGGGCGGGGTCTCCGACGAAACAGAACCATGCTCTTTCGTTGAAGAGGGCCTCGTGGTTTTCCGAAGAATAGGTATCGCCGTTGCCGTTGAGCAGCATGTAGCGTTTGCCATTCGGGTTGGCCGGCAGATGTGCTGTGTACCACTTCGTGTCCTCGGCAAACGCACCGTCTACAATGGTCGTAGCCTTGACGGGCAGGTCGTCTGTGGCTTCGTACACGAGTTCCACGGTCTCGCTTGCGGACGCATTGCCCGTCGGCTGTGCGGTCGTACAGGTGAGGAAGCGGTTGGAAAAGTCCGGTATCGCGGGATATTCGACGGACGTTCCCTGCATGAAGAGCGTATGTTGTGTGTGGAAAGTGACGCCGTTGTACGTACAATTATAAACAAGGTCGTTCGGAGTGATGACCTCACTGCTCATCTGCACGGGAATTATCTGGTAACCGCAGTTGCCGCCATAGCCATACCAACCGGTAAACTTGTCGGCCGTGCAGTCAAAAGAGCCGTAGCCGCCCGAATCCCCGTTATACTTGACCGTACTCGTGATGACGAATTGTCCGGAAGGACAGGCATCGCCGTCGTGCGTGGTTGTAGAGATTTCGCCCTTGCGCTTGTTGGAACTCAAAATATAGGGTACTGGCGTCGTCTCCACCAATAAATCAGGATAATCCTGATAGTTCACCGCCGGCATATAGTATCCCGCCAGGGCGCTCTCCATGGTATAATTGTCGTCCTGCTGTTTATGGAGCGTGAAGACGTACAGTCCCGCAAGGTTATCGTCGGCCGAGGGAGCGGTTGCCGTACATTCGATTTTCTTGCTGATGGGGTCTATCTTCAGGTAGCGGCTTTGGTTTACGTTGTAGAATACGACTGTCGCCCCGTCTGTTATGGCCGAGAGGTCGGTGATGGCATCCGAAGCGTTGAAGCTCTGTAGTTTTTTCCAGGAAACGCCGGTTTCCTGCGCATTGCTCCCCGTTGTTGCAAAAGCAAAGAGCAATGTCAAGAAAAATGTGATTTTTCTCATGACAATAGATTTAAGTAATAAAAAATTTTTCCGTGTTTTGCATCTTCTTGCGGGATTTTGGGCACTCCCGCAATAGTTTTGGCCGGTAAATGTAGCCTGTTTACTTTTATTAGCAAAATCGGGGGGGTAAAAACTTCAGATTTTAAGTTTTTTTATAGGTCTGAAAATGATAAGCGAGGTGGATGTAAGAATCCGTCCGTGCCTGACATGTCCCGCCATGCCTGCGCCCGGCCGTGAATAAGACAGGGCCGGAAAGAAAAACAATACGTGCAAAAATCTGATGCCCGCCTTGGATTTAACATTTGTCCGCCTCGGATTTTAACACTTCTTGCTTTCGGGCGAAAAATGTTGTATCTTTGTGGCAGGAAACAGGGCAGATCCGCGCGGTCTGCCCTGTTTTCGTGTTTTCCGGCCGGTATCCGGTCCGTTTTTCACGGGAAAAATGATTTCCTATGTGCCTTGTAGTTTTTCCTACATGCCATGTACGAAATCCTGTCCCTGCATGTAGGCGAAACTACAAGCCATGTACGTCCGCCCGAATTGTGCACGAAAGTTAAAAATGTTAAGGTTGTCCGTAACATTGTGCCGAGACTCCCGCGGCCGGATGTACAAAAAAAGGTGCGGATATGGCTTGAAAACGTAAAAATCCTTATATTTGTCAGGTGAAAACGGCATTCCATCCGATACAGAGCGTCTGGAACTTCTACCGCGACGGCTTCAAGGGCATGACTTGGGGCCGTGTGCTGTGGGCCATCATACTGCTGAAGCTGTTCATCCTCTTCGCCGTGTTACGCCCCTGGCTGTTCCGTCCCGCCTTGGCCGGCATGACCGATGCCGAGAAGCAGGAAACCGTGGCCGGCAACCTGTCTGGCGCCGACGAACGGCCCGACCGGCGCTGACGGACCGGGCAGGACGGAAAGTTTCCGCGGCGGCTGCGCCCGATTTTCCCGCACCTATATATAATAAGGTGTGGACGGACGAGAACCTGACCTTGATACATTAATACTTAAAAGGCACTTCGATATGAATTTCCCCGATTTGGCACTGATTGACTGGTCGAGGGCGCAGTTCGCCCTTACGGCCTGCTATCACTGGCTGTTCGTCCCGCTCACGCTGGGACTGGCCTTGGTGATGGGCATCATGGAGACTATTTATTTTAAGACGGGTGACCCGTTCTGGAAGACCGTGACACGGTTCTGGCAGAAGCTCTTCGGCATCAATTTCGCCGTCGGCGTGGCCACGGGCATCATCCTGGAATTTGAGTTCGGTACGAACTGGAGCAACTACTCCTGGTTTGTGGGCGACATCTTCGGCGCCCCGCTGGCCATAGAGGGCATCGTGGCCTTCTTCCTCGAGGCCACGTTCATCGCCGTCATGTTCTTCGGCTGGGAAAAAGTAAGCCGGCGCTTCCACCTTGTCGCGACATGGATGACCGGCATAGGGGCGACGCTCTCGGCCTGGTGGATACTCGTCGCCAACTCGTGGATGCAGCATCCCGTCGGCATGGAGTTCAATCCCGAGACGGTACGTAACGAGATGATGGACTTCTTTGCGGTGGCCTTCTCGCCCGAGGCCGTGACGAAATTCACGCACACGGTGACGAGCGGCTGGCTTACGGGCGCTGTTTTCGTGGTGGGCGTGAGCTGCTGGTTCCTGTTGCGCGGCCGTAACCGCCGTCTGGCGACGGCGAGCATCAAGGTGGCGGCCGTCGTAGGCGTATGTTCCGCGCTGCTGGTCATGATGACCGGCGACCGTTCGGGCGTGGAAATGGCCAAGAACCAGCCCATGAAGCTCGCCGCGGCCGAGGGACTGGAGCGGGGAGGCCGCGGAGCGGCATTCTCCATCGTGCCGGGCGTCGAGGTTCCCGGCGTGCTGTCGTTCCTGGCCACGCACGATTTTGACGGCTATGTGCCCGGCACGCACGACATTCTCGACGGATACACCGACAATGACGGCCGGGAGCATCTCTCAGCCGCCGGGAAAATGGAGCGCGGACGGCAGGCGCTGGCGGCGTTCCGCGATTTCCGCAAGGCCTACGAGGAAGGTGACGCCCGCGCCAAGTATGAGTCGCGCGAGGAGCTGAGGAAACACAGCGCCTACTTCGGTTACGGCTACATCGACAAGGCCGAGGACCTTATCCCGCCCGTACCCTTGGTCTACTGGGCCTTCCGTCTGATGGTCGGGGCCGGCATGGCGTTGCTCCTTGTCCTGGTCCTCGTGTGGTGGCAAGCCCGTCGCGGCCGGCTGGAAGGCACGCGGTGGCTGCTTCATGCCGGACTGTGGTCGATAGCCCTGGCCTACGTGGCCGGACAGGCCGGATGGGTGGTGGCCGAAGTAGGGCGGCAGCCCTGGGCCATACAGGACCTGCTGCCGGTCGGCGCGTCCGTTTCGAGCCTCTCGGCAGGTTCGGTGCAGTTCACGTTCTTTGTGTTCCTGCTCATCTTCACCCTGTTGCTCATAGCCGAGGTCCGTATCATGTGCCGTGCCATCAAGCGCCAGCCGGATGCCGGCGAGGCGGACCGGCCCGAGGCCCGGTGAGGCACAAGACCAAGGAAACATAAACCGGGCGGCCGACGCGCCGTCCTTACACCGTAAAAAAAGAAAAAAGATGATAACCTACACACTGTTACAACACTATTGGTGGTTCCTGATAGGCTTGCTCGCGGGACTGCTCGTATTCCTCATGTTCGTACAGGGCGCCAACTCGCTCCTGCTCCGCCTGGGCGGTGACGCCGGCACGCGGGCGCTCATCCTGAACTCCACGGGGCGGAAATGGGAACTCACGTTCACGACGCTCGTCACCTTCGGTGGCGCGTTCTTTGCCGCCTTCCCGCTGTTCTACAGCACCAGCTTCGGCGGCGCTTACTGGGTATGGATGCTGCTGTTGGTCACTTTCGTGCTGCAGGCCGTCAGTTATGAGTTCCAGGGCAAGGCGGGAAACCTGCTCGGGGCCAAGACTTACCATCGCCTGCTCGTGCTCAACGGCTTTGCCGGCCCGTTCATAGTGGGCGCGGCCGTAGGCACGTTCTTCACCGGCTCGCCGTTTGTGGTCGAAAAGGGCGCGATGGGCGCGGCCGGCACGCTTGTGCCCGCCATCAGCCGCTGGACCGGCGGCTGGCACGGCCTCGAAGCGCTGGCCGAGCCGATGAATCTCGTGCTGGGCTTCACGGTAGTGTTCCTGGCCCGCACGCTCGGTTCGCTCTACCTCATCAACAACATCGACGACAGCGGCTTGCAGCCGCGCCTGCGCCGGCAGGTAGCCATCGACGCGCTGCCCTTCGTGCTGTTCTTCCTGACGTTCGCGGGGCTGTTGCTGGCGCGCGGCGGTTTCGGCGTGGCGGCCGACGGCACGGTAGTCCTTGTGCCGCACAAGTACCTCGACAACCTGCTCTCCATGCCCGCGGTCGCGCTGACCCTGCTGGCGGGCACGGTGCTCGTGCTGGCGGGCATCGGGCGCACACTCCTGCGTCCCGCGTTCGTACGCGGCATCTGGCTCGCCGGACCCGGCACGGTGATGGTCGTGCTTGCCCTCTTCCTGCTGGCGGGGTATAACGGTACGGCCTACTATCCCTCGACCGCCGACCTGCAAAGCTCGCTTACGATTGCCAACAGCTGTTCCAGCGAGTTCACCCTCGAGGCCATGTCGTGGGTATCCCTCTGCATCCCCTTCGTACTGGCCTACATCGGCTACGCATGGCACGCCATAGACCGCCGGAGCCTGACGCGCGAGGAGCTGGAAGGCAAATGACGCTGACACACATTGTTCTATATACGCGCGTGCGCGGGGAAGTATGTTGTTCCGCGCACGCTTCTTTTTCCCGGCTCCGACGTGCGGGGCGCGCAGTGCCTGTCCCTTGGCGGTACGCCTGTCCCGGCCCTTCGGAAAGGCTTTTCCCGACCCCCGGAAACGGGCCTTCCAACTCATTGATACTCATATACCCAAAACTACATGCCATGTAGGAAAAACTATCATAGGGATAGTTTCAACTACAAGCCATGTAGTTTTTCCTATAAGCCATGTAGTTTTCAGAGATTAAAATGTAGTGAAATCTTTGTGTCATGTTTGTGCCTAAAGTCCTGTTCTTACCGGATTTCTGTCCCGACTTTTTCCGTACATCCCTATTTTGTCACTTATTTTGTTTTACCCCCCGTTTTTTATTTCTACCTTTGCCGCGTAATACTAACTTAAAATATTAACTAAAACACAAAACAGTATGAAGAAACTTTTACTTCTATCGTTTATGGTGATGGCATTCGTCACTTCGTCCTTTGCCGACGAGGCTACGTTTGACTTTACCAATCCGACCGGCCTGACACCTGCCGTCACACCTGCAGAGACGTCAGGCCACGGTGTAGAGGCAGGTTCGACTACCTTTACGAACAGTGGCGTGAGCATCTCATTTGCGACCGAAAATACGGGGGCTAATCCCGTTTACATCTGGACGGCAAAGGGTCCGGCCTATGAACTGCGTGTCTACAATACGTGGAACATGACCATTGCCGCCCCGGCAGAAAAGAACATCACGAAGATTACTTTCGCCGGGTCTGATGTCAAGAACGCCAGCCTGACACCCGATGCCGGCACTTTCGCCTCCAAGGTGTGGACCGGCGAGGCCAACGCGGTCGTGTTTGCCGTTTCGGCCACGACAAAGATTAGTTCCATCACTGTTACCTTCGGGGAAGAAGGCGGCGAGAACCCCGGCGGCGGTGACGAGAATCCCGGTGGTGGTGATGAGAATCCCGGCGATGAACTTTCCGTGCTTTACAGCGAATCCTTCAACACCGGTCTGGGCGACTTCACGGCCGACAACAAGCTCTTGCCCGAGGGCAGCACTTACGTCTGGTCGTTCGACAGCCGCTACAAGGTGGCCAAAGCCACCGCATACGTAGGCGGTGCGAAAGCCTCCGAGAGCTGGCTCGTTTCCCCACAGATTGACCTGACCGAAGCTACGGATTGCACCCTCTCTTTCGCACATGCGGCCAACTTTTTCGCCAACATCGAGTCCGAAGTCAAGACCATGATAAAGGCTGAAGGCGGAGAGTGGACCGAACTTCCCATTGACAACTATCCTACGTGCGACAAAACGTTCCCCTTCGTTACGGCTACTTTCGACCTCAAGGCATACGACGGCAAGAAAATCAACGTTGCCCTCGTCTACACCAGCACTGCCGAGGCCGCAGGTACTTACGAAGTGAAAGATTTCGTGGTGAAAGGAAAAGGTGCGGCCGTGGTTGTGCCCGATGTCCCCGACTACACGACGATTTCCGACCTGAAAGCCGCCGCTACCGGCACGGCCGTGAAGGCAACCTATACGTTCAGCGACCTGCTCGTTACGGCTATTGCCAAGAAAGGCAACAATTACAGCGTCTACGTGACGGACGGAACGGAGGGTATGCAGTTCTACGGACCCAACGAACCCGCCTTCGCCAAGGGAGACAAGATTAACGGTAAGGTAGCCGGCAATCTGGTTTCGTACAATGGCCTGACCGAAATCTCGGCCGCCGACTACGCCGAGGTTACCGTGGCAAGCAGCAACAACGAAGTAGTGCCCGTCAAGGCTACCCTGGCAGCCGTGAAAGACGACAACGCCAAGACGTACGAAAACCTTCTCGTCACCATCGAGGAAGTGGCATTTGCCGCTGAGGCCCTCGAGAACAACAACATCACCATGGTGGACGAGAGCGACAACGAACTGGTTTTGCGCGACAACTTCGCCGTTCTGGCCGACTTCATCTTCGATACGAGCAAGACTTACAACGTTACGGGCATCGTGCAGTCTTATAAGGGCACGGCACAGGTGTATCCGCTCAGCGCAGACGACGTGCAGATGATTACCAACCTCGTGACCCCCGAAACCGCATGGGCAAAGAAGGAAGTGGCAGTCCTTGCCGGTGAGGAGTGGACCGTGGAAAATGCGCTGACCACGACTTCCGATGCCGAAAAGACCTTTACCTCTTCCAACGAGAACGTGGCTACGGTTGCCGAAGACGGCGTCATCACAGTGAAAGGCTATGGTCACACGACGATTACCGTCGAAACGGCCGAGAATGCTACATATCTTGCTTCCAAAGCCTCTTTCGACCTTTACATCATCGAAGGTAAGGGCACCCTGGCCGAGCCTTACAGCGTGGCCGACGCACTTTATTTCTTCGAGAAGGTGACCGAGCCGGTTTGGGTCAAGGGCACGATTTCCGGCAGCTATGTAAACAACAAGTTTACCGAAGGTGCTGAAAACGCCCCGGCTTCCAACCTGGCCATCGGTACGGCTGAGGAAAACCTGCCCGTCGCGTTGGATAGCGGAAGCGACATCCGTGCCGCCTACAACCTCAAGGACAACCCCGACATGCTCGGCAAGGAAGTTTGGTTCTGCGGTAAACTTACCCGTTACTTCAGCGTAGCCGGCCTCAAGAACCTGACCGACGCCAGCACCGACGGCAAGGAAACGATTACCGGCATTGACGGCGTTGCCGTTTCGGCAGACAAGAACGCCGCTGTCTACACCCTCGACGGCCGCCGTGTACAGAAAGCCGCAGCAGGCCTCTACATCGTGAACGGCAAGAAGGTATTTGTGAAATAAAAACAAGCCGCCCGTCGGGCGCAGAATAAGGATGGCGCGTGCCGGATGTCCCGAAAGGATGTTGGCACGCGCCTCTTTTTTGCAAAATACACCTTATAATATATAAGGACTGTGCAGTCCGGTAAGGCTTGCCCGACAAACCGGCCCGCTTTTTTGAAGCGTAATGACTTTTTTGTGATTATTAGGGAGGCGCGGAAGCCATTTGCGCGACGTTTCCACTATCTTTGCCGACAGCGAGACCAACCTCACAAAAACCATCACTAAACTTTACGCTTATGAAAAAGTTTCTCCTTCTCCTCATCCTGTCCCTGACGACAGCTGTTGCCCACGCACAACGTACGCCCCATGCGTTCGGCGCCCACTTCGGCGGTTCCACCATCGACTTGGAGTATCAGTATCATTTCAACAAGAAGAACTTCCTCGACGTGACGGTAGGCCTGTTCGACATAGACGACGGCCTCGTGGCACAAGGCGTCTACAACTGGAACATACGCCAATGGCCCGGATGGACACCCCGCTTTGCCACGTGGAAATTCTGGGGAGGCTTCGGCGCAGGCCTGGGCTACTACGACGCAGACAAGGGAGACGACAGCCTGTTCCTCGGACCGGTCGGTACGCTCGGCTTCGGATTCACGCTGAAAAGCATCCCGCTGACTTTCGGCATAGACTACCGCCCGATGATATGCTTCCAAGTGGGCGACGACTTCGACATCAACGATTCCGGCTTCAAGAATATCGGCGTCACACTCACCTATCGCTTCTGATTTCAAACGAAAAACGCGGACGCAAATCCGCGTTTTTCGTTTGAAATCCGTATTTTTGCAACAGTTTTCAACCCAATAGTTCAACCCGTCATTAGTTCTCAAGAAAAATGGTAAAGATAACGAAAGAAGCAGCCCTGCTCTATCACTCGCAAGGCAAGCCCGGAAAAATCGAGGTAGTACCTACCAAGCCCTACCGCACGCAGACCGACCTGTCGCTGGCCTACTCGCCCGGCGTGGCCGAGCCTTGTCTCGAAATACAGCGCAATCCGAACGACGCATATAAGTACACCAACAAAGGCAACCTCGTGGCCGTCATCTCGAACGGCACGGCCGTGCTCGGTCTCGGCGACATCGGCGCGATGAGCGGCAAGCCCGTGATGGAAGGCAAGAGCCTGCTGTTCAAAATCTATGCAGGCGTGGACGCTTTCGACATAGAAATCGACGAGAAAGACCCCGAAAAATTCATCCAGGCCGTCAAAGCCATCGCACCAACCTTCGGCGGCATCAACCTGGAAGACATCAAGGCGCCCGAATGCTTCGAAATCGAACGCCGGCTCAAGGCTGAGCTCGACATACCCATCATGCACGACGACCAGCACGGCACGGCCATCATCTCGGCCGCAGGCCTCATCAACGCGCTCGACGTGGCCGGCAAGCGCATCGAGGACGCGCGCATCGTCGTGAACGGCGCCGGAGCGGCCGCCATATCGTGTACGCGCCTCTACTGCGCATTCGGCGCGCGCCACGAGAACATTGTCATGCTCGACTCCAAGGGAGCCATCACCGCAGACCGCAGCGACCTCAACCCGCAAAAGCGCGAGTTCGCCACAAGCCGCACCGACGTGCACACACTTGCCGAGGCCGTCAGCGGCGCCGACGTCTTCGTCGGACTTTCCAAGGGCAACGTCCTGACGCAAGACATGGTCCGTTCGATGGCCGACAAGCCTATCATCTTCGCACTGGCCAATCCCGTGCCCGAAATATCCTACGAGGACGCCATGGCCGCACGCCCCGACGTGCTCATGAGCACCGGACGCACGGACTACCCGAACCAAATCAACAACGTCATAGGCTTCCCCTACATTTTCCGCGGCGCGCTCGACACCGCTGCCAAGGCCATCAACGAGGAGATGAAGATGGCCGCCGCACGGGCCATAGCCGACCTGGCACGCCGCCCCGTGCCCGACATCGTGAACCGCGCCTACCACGTGCGCAACTTCACCTTCGGCCCCGACTACTTCATCCCCAAGCCCGTAGACCCGCGCCTCATCACCGAAGTCTCCATGGCCGTGGCCAAGGCAGCCATCGAGAGCGGCGTGGCCCGCAAGGAAATCACCGACTGGAAGGCCTACCGCCAACACCTGCGCGAGTTGATGGGACAGGAAAGCAAGTTCACGCAAAACCTCTACGACACCGCACGCCTCAGCCCCCGCCGCGTAGTCTTTGCCGAAGGCACACACCCCACCATGCTCGAGGCCGCCATACGCGCCAAGGAAGAAGGCATCTGCCACCCCGTCCTGCTGGGCAACGACATGCAGATACGAAAAATGGCCGCCGACATGGACCTCAACCTTCAGGGAGTGGAAATCCTCAATCTGCGGGACGAGGCGCAGAACGAGCGCCGAAACCGCTACGCACAAGTGCTTGCCGAAAAAATGCAGCGCAAAGGCTACACCCTGCAGGAAGCCATCGACAAAATGTACGAGCGCAACTACTTCGGCATGATGATGGTCGAGACAGGAGATGCCGACGCCTTCATCACAGGTCTCTACACGAAGTACTCGAACACCATCAAAGTGGCCCACGAAGTCATCGGCGTGCAGCCCGGATACAAGCATTTCGCCACGATGCACCTTGTAAACAGCAAGAAAGGCATCTACTTCATCGCCGACACCCTCATCAACCGCCACCCCGATGCCGAAGCACTGCGCGACATCGCCCGCCTGAGCGCATCGACGGTCCGCTTCTTCAACCGCACCCCCGTCATCGCCATGCTTTCCTACTCCAACTTCGGCACCGACACCGAAGGCAGCGCCGCCAAGGTGCACAGCGTCATCGAACGCCTGCACGCCGAGTGCCCCGACCTGGCCATCGACGGCGAAATGCAAGTGAACTTCGCCCTCGACAAAGACCTGCGCGACGACAAATACCCCTTCACGCGGCTGAAAGGCCTGGATGTGAACACACTCATCTTCCCCAATCTGACCGCAGCCAACGCGTCATACAAGATGATAAAGCAGATGTCCGAAGCCGGCGAGGTGGTAGGCCCCATCCAGATGGGCCTGAACAAACCCATCCACTTCACCGACTTCGAAAGCTCCGTGCGCGACATCGTGAACATCACGGCCGTGGCCGTCATCGACGCCATAGTGCAGGAAAAGAAGGACGCGACCGAAATCTGACGCCTGCAACCGGCGCATCGCCGCCGGCCCGTTTTAACACTTCTTGCATTTGGCCGAAAAAAGTATTATCTTTGCATCAGCAACGAGGGCAGACCCAGCGGTCTGCCCTCGTTTTGTACGTAAACACGCCTGTTACCGGAGTTTTTACATGCCCGGACGGCCGTTTCTACATGCACATGTAGGGAAAACTAAGATAGGGATAGAAAAAACTATCCCTATCTTAGGAAAATTTTCTTCCCGGAAAAGCCCCATTACCCGCCCGCCGCGTGTTGCTGAAAGTTAAAAATGTTAAAGTTGTTCCTGCAAGAAAACGCACTATGCCTCCGGAGACACGCATAAAAAATGGGCATAAAATACTTTATTATATATTTTTATTTATCTTTGCAAATGGCGGTACATCTGTCCCCGCCTAAACTTACTGGAAGAAGCGTTATGCTTATCTCTTACGAGTGAATACCTGAGAGATTTTCAATACGTATACAAGGATAGCATAGTGGTTTCCACGAATGGCGCGGACTACTATAACGGCATCTGTATACAAGGGCTTTCCCGGGACCCTCATTCGAAGACGTGGCGAATTGCTGTGCCGCGCTTTGTGCATATATAATGCACGTTGGATGATATCGGCGTTTCCGACAGTCCCATCCGACCACGCCTATGAAAAACGCCATTCTGCTCAGCCTGCTTTTGCCCTTCGTATGCTGCCTGCAGGCCTGTTCCGACGATACTCCTGCCGGAAGCCCGGACGCGGACGACTTTGCGCGGCCCAACGAAATTACCGTCATCTTCACGCCCAACGGACTGGGCGACATGGGATACAACGACCTTGCCCTGCAAGGGTTGCAGCGTACCTACAAGAACCATACCGACATGCGGATGTACTTCAACGCGCCGCGCGACATGGCGCAGGCCGAAAGCATTTTCCGCGAGTGGGCCTCGAAGCCTGCCGCGGGTCGCAGCCTCTGCATTCTGGCCACCTCCGATTTCGAAGACCTCGTCACGGCCTATTTCCAGTCCGATATGGCACTTCCTGACGGCAAGGAGGTACTTCTGTTCGAGAGCGACAATCCTCACAACCTGCCCATCAGTACTTTTCGGATGAGTCTGTACGGCGCTTCTTTCTTAGCCGGTGTCTGTGCCGCCTCGCTTACCGATGGGAAGGGGCTGGCCGTGGGCGGTTCATCGTCCGACGCATCCATCCGCTCCGCCCTCGACGGACTGGCCGACGGATATGCACACATGGGGCGAAGCACCCCCGACGTCGTGTTTCTTTCCGAAGGATTCGACGGCTACGCCATGCCCGACAAGGCTTACCGCAACATGGCCGAATGGTCGAGCCACTATGACTTTGTCTACCCTGTGGCGGGCGGTTCGAACTTAGGCATATATAAATATCTCCGCGACTATGCCACCACGGTCCACACCGCGGGAATGGACGTCGATCAGTCGCACCTGTGCAACAAGGTGACCGGTTCGGCTGTCAAACACCTGGACCGTTTGCTTGCATTCTACCTCAACCTGTGGCTGTCCGGCACACCGCTGCCCGCAAAGGCCTGGTACGGACTCGAAAGCGGCTTCGTGGACTACCTTGTCGCCCCCGCTTACAGCGCGAGCCTCGGCAACGTTGTCGAAACCAGCCGTCGGACAGCCATAGATAAAGAAAATGCGTATGAAGAATAATTGGAAATGGATGTTCGTGCTGTTGTGGGCCCTTTTGGGTTGCTCCGACACGAAAGACACTGCCGCAGGCGGAAACACCAAAGTGCAGGAACACACGATTGCCGTGGTCATGCCGCTCGGCGGCGGACTGGAAGAACATTGGCGCCGCACACTCGCATTCCTCAACCGCAACATGGAGATAGCCTTTCAAGGCCGGGACACGCGCGTAAGCCTGAAGTACGAACTCTTTGACGAGGACAAGGAGGACGCGGACCGGTTGGCCGAAAGCCTGGCCCGCCGCGACGACATCGAAGCCGTAGTGGGCTGTCTCTATTCCGCCAACGCGCAGGCCATGATCGGCCGGCTGGCCGATGCCGGAAAGCCGTTGTTCACGATGAGCACGTCGGCCGAGCTGGCCAGGACCAACACCCGGCACGGCTACCTGTGGGCCATGGTCGAGACAGACATCACCCAGTGCGAGGTTCTCCTGTCCAAGGCACAAGGATATGGCGCGAAGAAAGTTTCGCTGCTGGCCCGCGAGGACAATCCTTACTGCAATACGTTCGTAGACTGGTTCCCGTTCCAGGCAGGCGAGCTGGGACTTGAAGTCAGCGGCGTGCATCTGTACAACGAAAATAATGTCGGTTCCGTCTGCGAGGCAGCCTGCGCCACCGGCACCGACTACATCGTCTGCGTGCCCGCCACGGTCGAGGAAGTAGGCCTGTTGTGCGACGCCTTTGCCCGATACGAAGCCACGCACACGACGGCACCCCGCAGAATCTTTGGCGACACGGCGTTCGGCAGTGATGTGCTTGAACAATACGGTGACCGTATGGAAGGCCTCGAGGGAATTACTTTCACGGCTGACCCCGAGAGCGGTTTTGAAGTTTCCTACCGCACCTTCTTCAACGAAGAACCGTCACTCGGCGAATCACAACTCTACGACGCCTGCACATTATTATATTACGCCTGGTGGCATGGCATCCTGCACGAGGCGGAAGGCCCGGACCTGACCGCATGTCTGCGGGCCGTGGTGGACGGCCGCGACATGAACCACTTCGGATGGATGGCCGAGGACATGCGGATGGTGGTCAGTGCGATGTCTGACGGACAGCGGCCCGACATCAACGGGGCTTCGGGCAACTTAGACTTTGACAAGAACGTCTACACCAGCGTGTTGGAAACCACTTATGCCAACTTCATGGTCTATGGCGGCCGCTACGTCACACTGGGCTACAACAAGAGCAACGGAGGCCGCCGCTCGGACGCCACACTTGCCGGGTGGAACTGGAAAAGCACGCAGATGCAGGAATTCGGTGAGGCGGACAACATCAGCTATCCCGCACTCAGGGACAAGTGGGCCTTGCTTGTGGCCGGCTCCGTCGGCTGGGAGAACTACCGGCATCAGGCTGACGTGCTTTCCGTGTACCGGATGCTGCGCGAAAAAGGCTATCCCGACGATCACATCATACTCATCATGGAAGACGACATAGCCTATCATGCCGACAATCCCTGTCCCGGTGAAATCCGCACCGACATGGACGACGACAATCTATACACCGGCGTCAAGGCGGACTACAAAGTCTCGGAACTTTCACCGGCCGACGTGATGAATATCCTGTCGGGCGTAAGGACAGACCGCACCCCGGCCGTCATAGGTTCGGGCCGGCAGGACAATGTCCTTGTGTTCTGGAGCGGCCACGGCACGCAGGCCGAACTGTGCTGGGGCCGGGAGTTCATGGGCGTACGCAAGGAGATGGTAAGCGCCACCTTGGAGAGCATGGCCCGCGAGGGACGTTTTCGCAAGCTGCTGTTCCTCGTCGAGGCCTGCTATTCGGGCAGCATCGCCAAGGAGGTAAAAACGCCGGGCGTGCTGTTCGTCACCGCCGCCAACGACAAAGAGACGTCGAAAGCCGAGAACTACAGCAACCGGCTGGGCGTGTGGATGACCAACCGCTTCACCTACGGCCTGCGCGAACAGTTGGAGGACGACGTACATGTGTCTCTCCGCGACCTGTACTACCGGTTGTTCATCAACACCATCGGCTCGCACGTCACCATCTACAACACACCGAATTTTGGCAATATCCATACCAACGATATCAGTGAATTCTTTTTGTTTAACTAAATCCTGAGGAAACATGAAAAAGTTCTTTTTCTGGGCAGCCTTTGCCTCCGTGTTCGCACTGGGCGCCTGTTCCGACGATGACCCCGCCGGCGACGGCGGAGGCGGCGGCAAGGAAGACACGCCCGCCGAATTGATGGTGATGACCTACGACAAGTTCCTGCAAAGCGACGATGTCGAAATCACTTCGCCCGACACCACGACCATCAGCGTAAGCAAAGCCTTCATCGAGGCCAATGCCATCAACGTGACTGTGGGCACGGAGCCGGTGCCGCTCGTCGTGTGGCGCACCATGAACACCGCCCCGTTCGTGCGCAACGTCGTGAAGTCCGAGGTGAAAGGCGACAAGGTGGAACTGACCACCACATACGGCGACATGGGCGACGTATTTCCCGACACCGAGTTTACGCTTGACACGGAGTTGCACGTGAACCGCGCGCAAAGCGCTTCGCGCCTGTCGCGCTCGGGCCGCAGCGAAGTGAACCCCGACCGCTATGTAGACACCGAAGGCACATATCATCCGGCCGTCTACATCGTGAACGAGCCGGACGAAACCGACGGCTCCGGTGTAGCACGCAAGAGCCGCGCCGAAGAGGCACAATGCTTCACGGCCGAGGAACTGCTCGAAGATAATGCCGACTTCCGCATCCTGAACATCGACCGCAGGATAGGGGACATCACCGTGCCCGTCGTGGACGAGAAGAACGTGAAAGTGAACGTCTACGCCAAGAACAACTACATCAAGGCCATTGCCGGGCTGAGGGTAAACGTCAAGACGAAGTGGTTCAAGCTGAAAAAGTTCGAGTGCATCACTTATGGCGACTTCGCCCTCAAGACCACCATCGGCCTGAACGCCTCCGCCAAGTACAAGAAAGGGGTGAACAAGCAACTGGCCACCTTCGGCAGCTGCACGGCCGTATTCTGGGTGGGCATAATCCCCGTGGCCGTCACTTCAGAGATGGGCCTGCGCAGTACGGGCGAGTTCAATTTCAACGCCAAATGCGACATATCGACCACCATCGACTGCTGGGCGAATTACGAAGCCGGGGTGCGCTACGAGGGAAGCTGGAATAGCGTGAGAAACGGCTCGGCCGGTTGCAACAAGGCGCTGAACATTAAGGCGGAAGCGGAGCTGAAAGCCAGCGCCGAGCTGTCTGCCATGCTCTATGCCAACGTAAGGCTCTACGGATGCGTCGGCCCGGAAATCAACCTCGGCCCGAAAGTGTCGGCAGAAGCCAACGCCAAGCTCGTGTCCGCCATCGAAGGCAACACTGCCCGCAACTATCTGTCGGGCAAATACAAGGTAGGAATTTCCGTGGGCGGCAGTGCGGATGCCATCATCAAGATATGGAAGTGGGAGCTTGCGCGCTGGTCCGCACCGTTCACCATCTGGAACGGACCAAGCAAGGAAGATTCTTTCAGAATAGACTTCTAAGCCAGCGCGGCCTCGCACTGTGGCGCACGCCTCCCGAGACCGGCGCATCGGCCGCCGGCCCGTTTTAACACTTCTTGCATTTGGCCGAAAAAAGTATTATCTTTGCATCAGCAACGAGGGCAGACCGTCGGGTCTGCCCTCGTTTTGTACGTAAACACGCCTGTTTCCGGTGTGTTTACATGCCCGGCCGGCCGTTTTTACATGCACATGTAGTGAAAACCAAGATAGGGATAAGAAAAACTATCCCTATCTTAGGAAAATTTTCCTCCCGGAAAAGCCCCATTACCCGCCCGCCGCGTGTTGCAGAAAGTTAAAAACGTTAAAGTTGAATCGGTGTCGGACGGCCGTGTCGCGGTCCTTTTACGGCCTTTTTGCCGTCTTGCTCCCCCTCCCCGGAGATTTATCCGCAAGAAAAATGTATCTTTGTGTCTTGAATCACCCATACGAAAATTCGCATGAAACAATATCTCGACCTCTTGCGCCGCATACTCGACGAAGGTACGGTGAAAGGCGACCGCACCGGAACGGGTACGAAGAGCGTCTTCGGGCATCAGATGCGCTTCAACCTTGAAGAGGGCTTCCCGCTGCTGACGACGAAAAAACTGCACCTCAAGTCCATCATCCACGAACTGCTGTGGTTCCTGCAGGGCGACACGAACGTGCACTACCTGCAGGAGAACGGCGTGCGCATCTGGAACGAATGGGCCGACGAAAACGGCGATTTGGGCCACATCTACGGATATCAGTGGCGCTCGTGGCCCGACTATGACGGCGGGCACGTAGACCAGATAGCCGACGTCGTACGTCAGATTAAGGAGAACCCCGACTCGCGCCGCATCATCGTGTCGGCGTGGAACGTGGCCGACCTTTCGCGCATGAACCTGCCGCCGTGTCACTTGCTGTTCCAGTTCTACGTGGCCGACGGACGGCTTTCGCTGCAGCTCTACCAGCGGTCGGCCGACACGTTCCTCGGCGTACCGTTCAACATAGCCAGTTATGCGCTGCTCCTGCTCATGGTGGCGCAGGTCACGGGCCTGCGACCGGGCGACTTTGTCCACACCACGGGCGACACGCACCTGTACCTGGACCACCTGGAACAGGCGCGCCTGCAGCTGACCCGCACGCCGCGCCCCCTGCCCCGCATGAGGCTCAACCCGGACGTGAAGGACCTGTTCGGTTTCCGCTTCGAGGATTTCACACTCGAGGGCTACGACCCCTGGCCTCACATTGCGGCAAAGGTTTCCGTATAACCAGGCACGACGAAAAATGAGAGGATTGTATATCATGTCGTTTCTGAAATACATACATTCCACAACATCATAAATACACTCTACGCCATGATTACCATCATAGCCGCCGTGGCCGCCAACCGCGCCATCGGCAACCGTAACCGACTGCTGTATCACCTTTCGGCCGACCTGCGACGCTTCAAGGCGCTCACGACGGGACATACCATCATCATGGGACGCCGCACGTTCGAGTCACTGCCCAAAGGCGCGCTTCCGCAACGCCGCAACATCGTGCTGACACGCGACACCGGCTACACCGCACCGGGCATCGAGACGTTCGCTTCGCTCGAAAGTGCGCTGGGGGCATGTACGCCCGAGGAAGAAATATTCATCATAGGGGGCGCGAGCGTCTATGCCGAGGCCCTGCCGATGGCTGACCGCCTCTGTCTGACGCACGTGGCCGACACGCCGGACGAGGCCGATGCCTTTTTTCCCGAATACGACGAAACGGAATGGCGGCTTACGGCTTCGGAAAGCCATGAGGCGGACGAGCGCAACGCCGTGCCTTATACCTTCGCCGACTACGAGAGACTATGAACGCCATGTTACGCCTGCTGCTGACTGTCATGGGGCTGACGACACTTGTCACGGCACCGGCCGCCGACGAAGACACGCGCATCAAAATCATAGCCACGAGCGACGTGCACGGCAATTACTTCCCCTACGACTTCATTGCCCGGCGGGATGCCGCCGGCGGCCTGTCGCGCGTGGCGGCCTACGTCCGGAGCGAGCGCGAACGCATGGGAAGCGGGCGCGTGCTGCTGTTTGACAACGGCGACATACTGCAAGGGCAGCCTACGGCCTATTTCTACAACTTTATCGACACGACGGCAACGCATCTCTGTGCGGAGGCGCTCGGCTACATCGGCTATGACGCCGCCACGATGGGCAACCACGACATCGAGACAGGACATGCGGTGTACGACCGCTGGGTCAAGGCGTGCCGTTTCCCCGTGCTGGGGGCTAACGTGACGGACACGCGCACGGGCAGCCCGTATCTGCCGCCCTATGTCATACTGGAGCGCGGCGGGATGCGCGTGGCCGTGCTGGGCATGACGACGCCGGCCATTCCGCAATGGCTGCCCGAAGAACTCTGGTCGGGCCTGCGCTTCGACGACATGGCGGAAACGGCGCGCAAGTGGCTTCCGGTGCTGCGCGGTCGCGAGCGGGCCGACATTGTCATAGGTCTGTTCCATTCGGGCATGGGGCCGGCGGACGGCGGCGGACGGATGGCCGAGCACGCCTCGTTGCAAGTGGCGCGCGAAGTACCGGGGCTGGACCTCGTCATCTGTGGTCACGACCACCGCGAGGCTTGCCGTACGGTGGTGAACGTGGTCGGCGACAGCGTTCCCGTGATCAATCCCGGCGCCGACGGACTTCGCGTGGCCGAAGCCGAAATCACGCTGCGCCGGACGGCGGACAGCAGGCGGCGGGTGGCGGTAAAGGCGCGCACAGTGGCCATCGACACGCTGCAGCCCGACGTCGCTTTCTGCGAACGCTTTGCCGCGCAGCGCGAGGCCGTGGAGCGGTTCACCGACGAGGTCATCGGACACAACGAAACGGCACTCTCCACCCGCCCCGCCTATTTCGGGCCGTCGCCTTTCGTGGACTTCATCCACTCGCTGCAACTTAAAATCAGCGGGGCGGACATCTCCTTTGCCGCGCCCCTGTCGTTCGACGCCGAAATCAAGGCCGGCGCAATACGGACGGCCGACATGTTCACCCTGTACAAGTACGAGAACCTGCTGTACGTCATGCAGCTGAGCGGACAAGAGATAAAGGACTACTTAGAATACTCCTACGCCGGCTGGACGCGGCAGATGGGCGCGGCGGACGAGCCGATGCTGCTGTTCAGGCCGGGTGCAGAGCAACTGCCCGACGCATGGCAGCGGTTGCAGACGCCGAGCTACAACTTCGACTCGGCGGCGGGGTTGCGCTATACGGTGGACCTGCGCCGGCCGGCAGGCGACAAGGTGCGCATAACGGGGCTGGCCGACGGACGGGAGTTCGACCCGGCGGCGACTTACCGCGTGGCCGTCAATTCGTACCGCGGCAACGGCGGAGGCGACCTTCTCGTCAAAGGCGCGGGCATCGCCCGCGAAAAGCTGCGCGACCGCATCGTGTGGAGCACGGACAAGGACCTGCGCTACTATCTGATGCAGGAAATCCGCCGTCAGGGCACCATCGCGCCGCGCGCCCTGGGACAATGGCGCTTCGTGCCCGAGGACTGGGCTGCGGCCGCCGCACGCCGCGACGCCGAAGTGCTGTTCAGATAGCGGTAAAAGCCCGCCGGTTTTCCGTATACGTATCCCTGCATTTTCTACATGGCTTGTAGGAAAAACTACAAGCCATGTAGTCGCGCGTAGATGGCATGTAGTTTCTCCTACAAGCCATCTAATTTTCTGTATATGATTTTCAGTGATTTACGGAAGGCTTTTTGGCCCTCCGTATCGCGGCTAATCGCGACAAATTCATGCCATCGAAGCAATAAATCGCGCCACCTTGTCGCGATTATCCGGTGTTTTTTTATTAAATTGACGCGATAAGATAAGTTGAGATGACTACCGAGACCGAAATATTATAATTCCTGCACTACAATCCGCCTTCAAGCGCATCTTTATCGACCAGTTCCTTTTCGCTGTCAAAACTTACTTTTAGGTTATCGGCACGCATATCTCCGCAAAATGCGCCGGCGGCAGAATTTCTCCGGCCTGTGTTTTGCCATTTCGGCAAATGAACTTACCTTTGCAGGAAGTAAAGACAAAGGGGTGCCCTTTCCCGCTTGCGGAACGGGCTGAGACCGTCCCGCAAGCGGGAGAAGCGCGAATGTCCGACAGGGCCGCGCACACCACGCACAGCGGATGGAACCCTCAGACCTGATGCAGATAATGCTGCCGTAGGGATTGTTCTGTCCGGCCGCCGCGCACGCGGCACTTCTTTTGATTTACTTTCACATCTTACCGCATTTCCTCATTCAGACAAAGTCATGAAAGTAAACGTAAACGGCAAAGAAACAATTACATCGGCACACACCGTGGCCGAACTCATCGGTGAGTTGAACATACCCGGCAACGGCGTGGCCGTAGGCCTGGGCGGAAAAATCGTACGTCGGACCGAATGGGACGCGCAAGCCCTCTTCGAAGGGGCGGAAGTCGTCATCATCAAGGCGGCCTGCGGGGGATGAGCCTGACCAGGCCATGGCGGAACGGGCAGGCCTGTCCCGCCGGATTTCATGAGCAACAACACAACAATCACATATTATGGAAAAATTGATTATCGCAGGACGCGAGTTCGGTTCGCGTCTCTTCCTCGGCACGGGCAAGTTCAGCGACAATGCTACCATGGCCGAAGCCATTACGGCCTCGGGCACGGAAATGGTGACCGTGGCCATGAAGCGCGTGGAACTCGGTGACAGTGACGACGACCTGCTGACACACATCGTCCGCCCCGGTCTGCAACTGCTGCCCAACACCAGCGGCGTGCGTACGGCCGAGGAGGCAGTCTTCGCCGCACAGATGGCCCGCGAGGCGTTCGGTACGGAATGGCTCAAATTAGAGATACATCCCGACCCGCGATACCTGCTTCCCGACTCCGTAGAGACACTCCGCGCCACCGAACGGCTGGCCGCGCTGGGCTTCAAGGTATTGCCTTACTGCCAGGCCGACCCCACGCTGTGCAAACGGCTGGAAGAGGCGGGCGCAGTGGCGGTGATGCCGCTCGGAGCGCCCATCGGGACGAACCTGGGACTGCGCACGCGCGACTTCCTGCGCATCATCGTGGAACAGGCCGGCGTGCCCGTGGTGGTGGATGCCGGAATCGGGGCGCCGAGCCACGCCGCCGAAGCCATGGAACTGGGTGCCGATGCCGTTCTCGTAAACACGGCCATCGCTGTTGCGGGCCGGCCCGTCGAGATGGCAAGGGCTTTCCGCCTGGCTGTCGAAGCCGGACGCGCGGCCTACGAGGCCGGACTGCCGGCACAGGGATCGACGCTCGAAGCCGAGGCCAGTTCGCCGCTGACCGCATTCCTGGACTAAACAAACGTAACAAGATGTTTTCAGAAGAACTGCAAAAATACGACTGGGAGGACGTGACGGCGCGCATCCATGCGAAGACGGACGCCGACGTGCGGCGTGCGCTTGCCAAACCGCGGTGTGACTGGGATGACTTCATGGCTCTCGTCTCGCCGGCCGCCGCTCCGTATCTCGAAATCATGGCACGCCTGTCGCGACGCTACACCGAAGAACGCTTCGGCCGCACGATTTCGATGTTCATCCCCCTTTATCTCACCAACTCGTGCACGAACTCGTGCGTCTACTGCGGTTTCCACATCGCCAACAAGATGAAACGCACCATCCTGACCGAAGAGGAAACCGTACGGGAATACGAGGCCATCAAACGTCTCGGCCCTTTCGAGAACCTGCTGCTCGTGACAGGCGAGAATCCCGCACGGGCCGGTGTGCCCTACATAGCCCGCGCGCTCGACCTGGCCAAACCTTATTTCTCGAACCTGAAGATTGAGGTGATGCCGCTCGCCACGGAGGAGTACGCGGAACTGCGTCGGCACGGCATGAACGGCGTCATCTGCTTTCAGGAGACCTACAACCGTGCGAACTACAATATTTATCACCCGCGCGGCATGAAGGCCCGCTTCGACTGGCGCGTGAATGCCTTCGACCGCATGGGGCAGGCCGGCGTGCACAGCATCGGCATGGGCGTGCTCATCGGGCTGGAACGGGAATGGCGCACGGACGTGGCGATGATGGCCCTGCACCTGCGCTATCTGCAACGGCATTACTGGCAGACGAAGTACAGCGTGAACTTCCCGCGGATGCGGCCCTCGGAGAACGGAGGCTTTCAGCCGAACTGCTTCATGACGGACCGCGAACTGGCACAGGCGACTTTCGCGATGCGCATCTTCGACCATGACGTGGACATCTCCTACTCCACGCGCGAACCTGCCGACCTGCGCGACCACATGGCTACACTCGGCGTGACGACCATGTCGGCCGAGAGCAAGACAGAGCCGGGTGGGTACTGCTGTTACCCGCAGGCGCTGGAGCAGTTCCATGTGAGCGACGAACGGACCGCACGCGAGGTGGAACAGGCCTTGCGGCGCATGGGACGTGAACCGGTGTGGAAGGACTGGGACGCGAGTTTCGACCTCAAATCAAGCACACGGTCATGAGTACGATTAATCCGGAACGCTATACGCGACAGACGGGGCTGCCCGAAATAGGACCGGAGGGGCAGTGCCGCCTGCACGCCGCGCGCATCCTCGTGGTGGGAGCCGGCGGACTGGGCGCGCCCGTCTGTCTCTACCTGACAGGGGCCGGCGTGGGACATCTGGGCATTGTGGACGACGACACGGTCGGCATCAGCAACCTGCACCGTCAGGTTCTCTATACGGAGGCCGAGGTGGGTCTGCCCAAGGCCGAACAGGCGGCCCGACGGTTGCATGCGCTCAACAGCGACACGGAAGTGACGGCCTACACATGCCGGCTGACGGCGGACAATGCTGCGGACATCATTAATGCTTATGACCTCGTCATCGACTGTTGTGACAATTACGAGACGCGCTATCTGCTGTCCGACATCACGGCTGCGGCGGGCAAGCCTTATATATACGGTGCGGTACGCGGCTTCGAAGGACAAGTGTCGGTATTCAACGTCGGCCCGTCGCCTGTGAAGTACCGCGACCTTTACCCTTCGCAACCACCGGCCCCGACGGACAAGAGCATAGTGGGCATGACGGCCGGCGTAGTCGGCTGCATGATGGCTCACGAAGCCATGAAACTCGTCTGCGGCTACGGCCCGACACTGGCAGGCCGCTTATGGACCATCGACCTGCGCACGATGCAGAGCCTGACACTATCGCTCTGAACAACAGGATATGCTAAAACAAGTAAAGAAAACAGTTTGATATTTTGGATAATAGGAAAGAAAGCGCTATCTTTGCATCAACAATTTCCGCCACGCCTCTTAACAATGCGTACCAGGGCGGAACTTATTTTTTATATACCCATGAAGACATATACCAAGCAACCCATAGAGATTGCTGACCAAATTGCAATATTAAAGAACAGGGGACTTGTATTTGATGATGAGTATTCTGCTGCAGAATATCTAAGGATTATCAGTTACTTCCGTTTGGCAAACTATTGGAAACCTATGGAGAGTGACAAAGTAAATCATATATTCAAACCTAACAGTAATTTTGAAAACGTATTGACCTTATATAGATTTGACAAGGAACTGCGTTGTCTTATCTTTTCTGCCATACAGAGCATTGAAATTGCACTTCGTGCCAAAGTAACCCAAATAATTTCATCCGCTTACGGGGCTTTTTGGTTTGCAAATGCGTCATTATTCTCCGATACTGCTATTTTCGACAAATGTCTCACGAATATAAAGGATGAATTGAAGCGGTCAAAGGAAGACTTTTTAATAGAACACTTCGAAAAATATGACGAACCGCCTTACCCACCAGCCTGGAAAACACTGGAAACTTCATCTTTTGGGACGCTCTCCAAGCTATATTGCAATTTCTCTGATAATGGTTTGAAGAAACAGATAGCAAGAGAATTCGGACTACCCCAGCATCTATATTTTGAAAGCTGGATAAGAAGTTTGTCTGTGCTACGCAACTACATTGCTCACCATGCCCGTATATGGAACCGGAAATACCCATGGAAGCCACGACTTCCCAAGAAGTTGCAACGTCCATGGATTCATGACATGGTATCACAGGAAAAGTTATATGCTCAATTATGCTGTGTGGCTTATTTGTTGGATTCCATACATTCCGGCTATGATTTCAAACAGAAGCTAAAGGCACTATTGACAGATTATCCCATTGTCGATATTGCCGCAATGGGATTTTCAAGTTCATGGTATGATGAACCGCTTTGGAAATAGAGAGCACGTTGTTCTCACAATTGGAAAATATCGGCAACAAAAGAAGTCCGACACTGGCAGGCCGCTTATGGACCATCGACCTGCGCACGATGCAGAGCCTGGCACTGGACCTGTAGTCCGAATACTGCTGACGGCCGCAGCGATAACGGCTATCGAAACTTTCCGCAGCCATGATGGAGCGAGGTGTAACGGGGAACGTAATTTTGCACCCGGTTACAAGAAAACGGAAAGACATGACACAACACGCTTTCATCTGGCTGCTGACGGCCGGCACTATTCTATGTATTTTTGTCGTCCGCATCCTTCAACGCTTCCGACGGGAGGCCGGACACGGAGCCCGTCTGATAGAATGGGCCCACGACGATGACATCCACTATGAACAGGACGGAGATGGAGAAGAGGAAGAACCTTGACGCCGAAGCGCACGAACGGTTGAAAGACACCTGCGTGCTGCTGACCGAATACGCGACACGGCTGCTGGGCTGCGGCGCAACGTGTATACGGGTGGAGAAAAACGTGCACCGCATGGCCGGGCGCTTCGGCGTACACGCGGAACTGACCGTATTGCCGTCGGGCGTGATGCTGACGGTGCGCGACACGGAACGGCGTCACTCCTATACGGCCAATGCACGACTGCGGGATACGGCCATCAGTTTCAGCATGAACACAGCACTGAGCCGCTTGAGCTGGGACGTGGCCGAAGGACGGGCCGACCGGAAAGAGGCCGCGCAAAGACTGGCCGAAGCCTACGGCGGACCGACCCTGAACCGGTGGCTGCTGCTGGCGCTCGTGTCGGCAGCCAATGCTTCGTTCTGCCGGCTGTTCGGCGGCGACATCACGTCGATGGGCATCGTGTTCGCAGCCACCGCCTGCGGCTTTTACCTGAAACAAGTGCTGCAGGCCGAACACATAGACTTCCGGCTGACGACATTCCTGGCGGCCTTCGTGGCGGCCGTCATCGCCTCGGCGGGCCACATCTTCGGACAGGGTACAACGCCCGACGTGGCCATGGGGACAAGTGTACTTTTCCTCATCCCGGGCATTCCCTACATCAACTCGGTGAGCGACCTGCTTGACGGACACTATCTGTGCGCCTTCAGCCGCTTCATGCACTCGGCCGTGCTGACGGTGTGCATTTCGCTCGGCCTGTGCGGCGCTCTGCTGCTGATGAACCTGGAATGGTTCTGACTTCAGACTCCCGGAAGCCGCCGGCAGGTATGCAACCGCCGTGTACCTTTCATACAACCCGAAAAAAACAGAAATATGCTGCTTTCACTACTACAGGACGGCTGTTTCGCCGCCATTGCCGCCATAGGTTTTGCCGCCATCAGCCGGCCGCCACGCACGGCCTACGTGCACTGCGCCTTCATCGCCGCCGTAGGGCACGGCATCCGCTTCGTACTGATGCGCAACGGCGTGCATATCGTTCCCGCCGCCCTTGTGGCCGCACTGGCCATAGGGCTGCTGGCCACATTTCTGGCCCGGCGTGCCAAGTGCCCGCCCGAGACTTTCACTTTCCCGGCACTGCTGCCCATGATTCCGGGCATGTATGCCTACAACACCGTCAAGGGGCTCGTCATGTGCGCCGTCTGCACCGACGAAACGCAGTTTCTGCACTACTTCCACCTGATGGCCGCCAACGGACTGGTATGCTCGCTGGCCATACTGGCCATGGTAGGCGGCGTCACCGTACCGATTCTGCTGCTCAAGAATGTCTCTTTCAGTGCCACACGGGCATGAAGCGACCGGCGGAACGGCCGGACGCAAACACACACCCATACCAACTACGACATGGAACTACGACAATTACGCTACTTCGTACAAGCGGCACGACAACTGAACTTCTCGGAAGCCGCACGCCAGCTCTGCATCACGCAAAGCACATTGTCACAACAGATCCGACAGCTCGAAGACGAACTGGGACAGCCGCTCTTCGTGCGCGACAGCCACAACGTGACACTCACCGAGGCAGGCCGCGAACTGCTGCCGCTGGCCACAGGGACCATACGCAGTGCAGAAACCTGCGCGGAACGCCTGGACGACCTGCAACATCTGCGCACAGGCACGCTGAACATCGGCGTAACCTATACGTTCAGCCCGATTCTGACCGAAACGGTACTCACATTCATGAAAAGATATCCGGGCATACGGCTGAACATACACTACAAGAGCATGGAAGAACTGATGGAGGAACTGGAATGCCGCGAAGTGGACTTCGTTCTGTCGTTCCGTCCCACGCGCAACTATCCTAACATATCCTCGCACATCCTGTTCGACAACCATCTGTCGGCCATCGTCGCTGCCGGACACCCGTTGGCACGGCAGGAAAGCGTAACTCCCGAACAGCTGGCGCGGTACGACCTGGCATTGCCGGCCCGCGGGTTGCAGGCACGTTACAGTTTCGACCGACTGGCCGCCCATTGCGAACAGCCGTTCCGCATCCGCGTGGAACTGAACGAAGTAAACATCCTGCTTCGGCTGGCACTCGGCAGCAATCTCGTCACCATCCTGTCCGAAGCCGCTATCCGCGACCAGCCGGGACTGCGGGCCATACCCATCGACCGCCCCGAAGGACAAATGGAGGGCTGCGTACATTTGCTGAAGAAGGGATACCGCAAGGCTTCGTCCCGCGAATTCGTCCGCCTGCTATGCGAAAGCAACGCTATCCGCGAGCGCATCAGTCAATGGATAGAGAAAGATAAGATTTTCGCGCACTGAGGAAAACATCCACGCAGCCGGCACAACGGCATAACAAACCAATGCGCCCGTTCCTTCTGTACAGAGGGAACGGGCGCATTGGTATTTCGACGCAGAAGGCGCTTACACGTTGCGGCCCATGTCGTAGGCCTGCTGCAAGGCGGCATGGCCTTCAATTTCTCCCATGCCGTTCACGCCACCGGCAAATACCGTTCCGGCCAGACGGGCCTTATCGAAACAGTCTATCCAACCGGTCAGTCCGGCCACGGCCCGCGCCGGAACTTCCGGCTCGTCCTCGGCGGCGGCAGTAAGCATGTAAATGTCACGAAAGGCATAGTCAGAAGGGTAGAGTGGGTTGGCACGGTCGAGCAGGGTCTTCATCTGCCCGCACATCTCATAATAATAGATGGGCGAGGCGAAAACGAGGACATCTGCCCGGCCCATCTTCCCGACAATGGCGGGAGCGTCGTCGGCAATGACGCACCGCAGGGTCTTCTGGCAGGCCAGACATCCCTTGCAGAAGGCAATGTTCTTGGACCGCAGGCTGACGCTCTCGACCTCGTGGCCTGCATCGGCCGCACCGCGTGCAAAGGCATCGGCCAAGGCTTCGGAATTGCTGCGTGTCCGCAGACTTGTGGAAATAACCAGTACTTTCTTTTTCATAATCTTCCTGTTTTTTGAGTTTCAAGGCCGGACTGCCGCACTGTTGCCCGACGCAGTGCGAAGATACGATACTTTTCCCTGTCGGCGGATGCCGGAACGTCCAGATTACGGTCTGCCGGTCAGGCGTTCCGCCGTTCCGTCTCGTCGCATGCGCCGCGTTACGGGTAAACAATAAAGCCAGGCGACGGATATGTCCGTGCTTGGCTTTATTGTCTGCGTACCCAGAGCCGGGGTCGAACCGGCACGGGTTGCCCCACTGGTGTTTGAGACCAGCGCGTCTACCGATTCCGCCATCTGGGCTGCATTCCGCTCACGCCTATTAGGCGCGGTTTGCGATGCAAAGGTAAGTCATTTTTTCTTAACGAGCAAGAAAAAGCGGCCGAAAATGGATGTTTTCGTTTCTTTCTGTGTATTGCTTGCGACTTATACGGGAAAATTTCTTTATATTAGCCTTGTCATTTCAATCAAGCCTATGGAAGTTATGAGAAACCGTATGGATTATTGCATCATTCTGGCGGGCGGTGTCGGCCGGCGCCTGTGGCCCTGCAGCCGGAAAGAGTTGCCGAAACAATTTATAGACTTCTTCGGTACAGGCCGTACGCTGTTGCAACAGACATACGACCGTTGCCTGCGCTTCATCTGTCCCGAAAATATCCTCGTCTCGACATTTGCCGGCTACGAGGACCTTGTCCGCAGCCAGTTGCCCGGACTGCCGGCCGCCAACATCCTGTCCGAGCCGGTCCAGCTGTCCACCGCGCCCGCCGTGTCGTGGGCCTCGCGCCACATAGCCCTGCACGCGCCGGATGCCAACATCGTCGTGGTGCCGTCCGACCAGCACATTGTCGATGAGGACCGCTTTGTCGAACAGATTGCCCGCGGTCTCAGGTTTGTCGCCTCCCACGACAATTTTCTGGCCATAGGCGTGAAGCCCACTACCCCCAATACCGCTTACGGCTACATACAGACGGGCGCGGAATGCGATGGCGACAGACTCTGGCGGGTCAAGTCGTTCAGCGAGAAACCCGCTGCGGAATTTGCGCGTACGTTCGTGGACAGCGGCGAGTTCCTTTGGAACACCGGCATCTTCCTGTGGAATGCGCGGACCATGCTGCGCTTGTTGGACAGCCTGACCCCGCAGGTGGCGCAGCTCATGGCCGAGCAGGGAGGCCACTTGTCGCCGGCCGAGGAGCTGAAGATGGTCAATGACTATTATCCGGCCAACTTGCACCGCTCCATAGACCTGATTATCCTCGACGTTTGCGACAATGCGTTTGTCCAGGAGTGCGACTTCGGCTGGGCCGACATAGGCTCATGGCCCGAGATGTACAAGGTAACGGAAAAGGATGCCGACGACAACGCCGTGCTGGGCGGCGCCCGGGTGATGTTTTCCGGTTGCAGCGGCAACATGGTCGCCCTGCCCGAGGGCATGGGTGCCGTGCTCAAAGGGCTTGACGGCTATCTGGTGGCGCAGGAGGGCAACATGCTGGTCATTTGCCCCAACGAAGACCCCGCCCTGGTGCGGCGTCTGGCCAACGAGGCCCGCATGGAACTGGGCGAGGAGTACATCTGACGCTGACGCTCCGGAGCGTGGCCGCTGAATCCTTCCGGCCCGCGATTTCCGCGCCGCGCCGATTTTAACACTTCTTGCTTTCGGGCGAAAAATGTTGTATCTTTGCAATAGGAAACAGGGCAGACCCGCGCGGTCTGCCCTGTTTCCGTGTTCCCGGTCTCGTTTTTCCGCAAAAATATCCCCCGAAACGTGTTTTCTACAAGGCATGTACGGAAAACCACATGCCATGTACGCGGACCGGTGGGTGTGTAGGGACGCGATTCATCGCGTCCGCAGGGGATATTGGGGATTTTATTCGATGTTTTATCGCGTCCGCAGGGAGCATTTGGGGATTTTATTCGATGTTTCATCCCTGCGGACGCGATGAATCGCGTCCCTACGTGCGACAATGATATTGCGATTTTAACATAATTTGCTTTTGGCCGAAAAATGTATTATCTTTGTATTGCGCAAGCGCGGAGGACGGCCCGAAACCGTCCTTTTTTCGTGTTTGCAAGTCCGTTTCGGGGAGAAACCGGCCCTATGATGGGATTTCGTACATGGCATGTAGTTCGTCCTACATGCCATGTTGCCGTTTCTGTTCCTGCATGTAGGCGGAACTACAAGCCATGTACGTGCCGCCGATTGTGCACGAAAGTTAAAAATGTTAATGTCAAACCGCCGTTTCCCCGCGGGACAGGGACGGCCATTCGGGCGGAAGGCTTTGCCATGTAGCGGGAAAGTCGTATCTTTGCCGCAGTAACGACGGTGGAACATCATGTTCTGAAAAGGGAAACGGGTGAAAGTCCCGTGCAGTCCCGCTGCCGTATTTCCTTTCTGACCTCCGAAACGTCGAAAGCCACTGCGCGGCACAGCCGTGTGGGAAGGTGTTCGGAGCAAGGATAAGCCGGAAGACCTGCCGTCGTATGACTGTGCCGCCTTTGCGCCTTCGAGGAAGGGCCGGGCCGGACAAAACGTTTCTTACGCGAGATGTACGTTCAATTTTCCCTGTGCCGCCGGTGGCGGCGTGCGGTCGTGGCGGCGTCGGTGCTGCTTCCGGCCGTGTGTTGCGTCGCGCAACCCGCCGGTATCCGCCGCGATTCCGTTCTCCGCACGTCCGAAGTCGTCGCCTTGCGCCGTCCTGCCGCGGTCGGGGCCGCCGTACCCGTGCAGCGCATGGACACGGCCGACCTGCGTCGTCGCGGCATTGCCGACATGGGCGACGCCCTGCGGCGGCTGTCGGGTGTGAACCTGCGCGACTACGGCGGGGCGGGCGGATTGAAGACCGTTTCCGTGCGCGGACTCGGCGCGGCACACACCGCCGTGTGCTATGACGGGATGCCCGTGACCGACACGCGCGGCGGCGAGATAGACCTCGGGCGTTTCAGCACCGACCGCCTCGCGGCCATCAGCCTGTCGGTGGGCGACGCCCCGGACCTGCTCGTGCCTGTCCGCACACTGGCGGCGGCCACCATCGACATCTCCTCGCCCGCATCCGCCGCCCACGGCGCACCGGGCGGGCAGGCCGCGCTGCGTTTCGGCAGTTTCGGCATGGTTTCCCCCTCGCTGGGCTACGTCATCCCCGCAGGCTCGCGCACCGTGGTGGCGGCCGGTGCCGATTTCTTCTATGCCCGCAACGACTATCCCTTCGAGCTGCGCAACGGGCAGCACGTCACGCGCGAGCGGCGCAAGGGAAGCCGTATGCAGGACTATGCCGCCGAACTGGACATGCACCACCGCACGGCGCGGGGCGGCACCTGGACGGTCAAGGCCCGCGGGGCGGACAATCATCGCCGCCTGCCGGGACAGGTCATCCTCTATACCGACGAAACGGACGAACGCCTGCGCGAGAGCGAGGCCTTCGTGCAGACCCTTTGGCGGCAGTCCGTCGGCCGCTGGTCGCTCATGGCCGGCGGCAAGTTCGACACCCGGCGCAGCCGGTATGCCGACTACGACGCGCAATATCCCGGCGGCGCGTTCCGACAAGACTACCGCCAGCGCGAGAGCTACGCCACCGCCGGTGCGGCCTACGGTCACGCGGCGTTTTCGGCCGCCTATGCCGTAGACTACGGGCACTCCGTCCTGCGCGGCACGACGTCTGCCGACGGCCGGGTGCGGCGCGATGTCGTGCAGCAGGCACTCTCGCTGCGCTGGCGGCTGCCTGCCCTCGAATGGACGGTGCGTGCCGTCCTCCACAACAGCACCGACCGCCGCGCGGGCGGCACATCGGCCCGCTCCACCGCCCGGCTGACGCCTTCGGCCGCGGTCTCGTGGACGGCCCTCAGGCGGACGGACGCCGGCGGACGGACATGTGAGTGGCGCTGGCGGGCTTTCTGCAAAGAGTCCTTCCGCATCCCGACGTTCACCGAAAGCTACTACTATCACCTGGGCAGCACCGACCTGCGGCCGGAACGCACCCGGCAGCTCGGAGCGGGCACCACGCTCTTCCTGCACCGCCCGGCAGGCGTGCTTACGTCCCTCTCGTTCACCGCCGACGCCTATCTGAACCGCATCACCGACCGCATACAGGCCATTCCCCGCACACTCTACGTGTGGCAGATGGTGAATGTGGGGCGCGTGCGTGGCGTGGGCGCGGACTTTACCCTCGACGCACGTTTCCGCATCGCGCCGGGGCACGCGCTTTTCCTCGCAGGAAACTATTCCCTCCAGCAGGTCACCGACCGCACCCTGAGGGGTGGCGGCAGCTATGCGAGCCAACTGGCTTACACGCCCCTGCATTCCGGCGCGCTTTCCTTAGCCTGGGAAAATCCGTGGTGCGGCTTGGCCGCGCGGGTCACGGCAGCCGGCGAACGCTGGACCACCAATACGCACCGGCCGAAGGACACCCGCCTGGCACCATACGCCGAGTTCGGTCTGGCGGCCTACCGCACGTTCAGCCTGCGTGCCTTCTCGATAGAGGTACGTGCCGACCTGGTGAACGTTTTCGACGAACAATACGAGATTATCCGCCGCTACCCCATGCCGGGACGGAGCGCAAAACTTTCGCTCACGGCACGCTGGTAGGAGTGTGCGGGAGTTGCGGCGGATGGAAACCTGACTGTTTAACATTAAAACAAATATAGGCAAAATGAAACACTTGAAACTGGCGGCTGTTGCCGCGTTGGCCGCGTTTACGCTGGCATCCTGTGACGACGAAGAGACATTTGACACACCGCCCGCCGACATTCCCGCAGGCACGGAAGGGGCTTACGTCCTCAACCAAGGCAACAGCGCGACCTCGCCCGACGGGACGCTCGACTTTATCGACTTCTCGGCCGACACTTATACGGCCGGCGTTTTCCAAGGTGCCAACGGACGTATGCTCGGCAGCACACCCCAGGACGGCGTGGCCTATGGCACGAAACTCTACATCGCCGTCTATGGCTCGAACCTCGTGTGGGTGCTCGACCGTGCCACCTGCAAGATTGTGAAACAACTGGCCGTGAGCAGCCCCGAAGGCATCTGCGCCGCCAAAGGTGCGGTCTACGTGAGCAATAACGACGGCCATGTGACGAAAATCGACACCCTGACGTGCGACGTCGCGGGCAAAATCGAAGTAGGTCCGAATCCTGCGCAAATGGCCGCCACGGGCGGTTTCCTGTATGTCTCTATCAGCGACGGTTACAACTGGGAAAACAATTATGCCGACGGCAAGCGCGTGGCCAAGATAGACCTCGCCACGTTCACCAAACGGAAAGACATTCCCGTCGGTACGAATCCCGGTCCCATCGTGGCCGATGCCGACGGCCGTGTGCTGGTGGTGGCGCGCGGCGACTATGTGACGGAAGCCCCAGCGGTATATACGATTTCGCCCGACGATGAAGTGGAAGAGTTCTGCCCGGGTTCCGACATCGCCGTGCGCGGAACGACGCTCTATGTCATCAACAACTCTTACGTTCCCGCCGGAACGCCCCTCACTTTCTCGGCCTACGACACGCGCACCGGCCGGGTCGTGAAGGAAGAGCTGCTTCCCGCCGACAACAAGCCCGCGTTCCCGGGTGCCATCGACGTGAATCCGGCCAACGGCGATATATATATATGCGCCGACCCCGCGGGCGATTACGGCTATGCCGATTATAGCGCGCCGGGCTTCGTGTACCGCTACACCGCGGACGGCACATTCGTGAAACGATATGCCGCCGGCGTGCATCCCTGTGCCGTGATATTCAGGTAAATCCCCGCGCCGCGAGCACCGGGCCTGTGTTCCCCGCCTCCGTCCTGCTTTGTATGGAACGGAGGCGGGGAACAACTTTAACATATTTAACTTTCAGCAACACGTAGAAGGCATGTAGGGCATCGGCGCGCGGAGGTATTTTTTCCTACAAGCCATGTAGTTTTTCCTGAATGTACATGTAGAAAATCCTTTCCCGCGGGAAAAAATCACGAAATCACGCCTGAAACATACGAAAAAAGGGCAAACCTGCGCGGTCTGCCCTTTTGCCTGTTGCAAAGATACGACATTTTTCGACGAAAAGCAAGAAATGTTAAAATCGCCGGCGGGTAAAACGGCCTCGCTTTACATCTGTTCAGGCGTATTCCGAAGTCTTAACGGCCGTGCACGGCCGTTTTGCTTTTTAATGCCTATCTTTGCGGGTTGAAAAACCATCAAAACAAACTGTATGATACGATTGCTGATGATGCTCCTGCTCGTGGCCGCTCCTTTTGCGGCGGTGCAGGCGCAAACCTATGAGAAACTGTGGGCCGATACGGACGCGGCCTTGCGCAAGGACCTCCCGAAAACGGCCCTGCGGCATGTGGAGGCCGTCTACGACAAGGCCACGCGCGAGCGCAACGAGGCCCAGATGTTGCGGGCGCTCGTCTATGCGTGCCGGCTCAAGGGCGAGGTGTCGCCGGACAGCCTGCCCGCGGCACGGGCCCGCATACTCGACGTCCTGCGCGCCGATACCGCCGGCGTGGCCGCCGGCCACATCACGCCGGAACTGTGGTGGTCGGCACTGGCGCAGGAATACGTGCGTGCAGGCTACTTCGGCCGCCACGCAGCCGACACCGCCGCCGTGCGGCGTGCCGCCGAGGCTTTCGCGCACTCCGTCCGTCCCGGCGCGTTCGGACACCTGGGAACGGCGTCCGCGAAGGATTATGCGCCGCTCCTCACGGAAGGCAGGGACAGCCGCCTGTTCGGCGACGATTTGCTGAGCCTGCTGGCGCGCACCTACCTCGCGGCATCGTCCGTCCCCGCGGCCGACAAGGCCGTGACCGCGGGACAGGTCATCAGGTACTATCTGGACCGCGGCAACCGAAACGCCGCGCTGCTTTTCACGCTGGACAGCATCGCCCTGCAGGACGACCGGACGGCCGACGTGACGGCCGGCAGCCGTTACCGGGCGCTGACGCGCGCCGCAAAGGAGTATGCCGACCTCGACCTCAACATCGAGACGTACATTGCCCTTGTCTCGCTCGACCGATATGATGAGGACGGCACCGCCACCGACAGCCTGTTCACGGCCATCGCGCGGGAGGGACTTTCGCGTTACGGCAGTCAGCCGCGCGCGGCCGCCCTCCGGAACTACCTGGCCGGCAAGGAAGAACCGGCCATGAGCCTGCAACTGCCGGCCGGATGCCTTTATCCCGGCCGGAAATATGGCGTGGCCGTGCGCGGGCGCCATGTCACGCACGCGGAGCTGCGGCTTACGCGCCTCGACCTGACGGCTGCGGGTTGTGACAAGCTGCGCGGGGACTTCAAGGTCCTTGAGAAGAAGAAAAAAGGAGCGGCCCGCACGTTCCGCCTTGACCGACCGGAAATGCCGGCCTACGCATGGTGGAACGACAGCCTGCACATGGATGTGCCCGAAACGGGCATCTACCTGTGCGAACTCTACGCTTCGGGGCGCATACTCGACCGGGCCGTGGTGAATGTGTCGCGCATACGGCCGCTCATCCTGGACATGCCCGGCGGCAAGAGCCGTGTCGTGCTGCTCGACGCCGTGAGCGGGACACCTGTCGCGGACGGAAAGGTCACAGCCTATACATCCGACATGCGCCAACTGGCCGTCCACACGACGGGAAGCGACGGGGAAGTGACGCTGACACCCGGCCGCGGCCGCGCATGGCCCGCCTACTACGCCGAATCGGGCAAGGATGCGTTCGCACCCGCCTTCCGCCTGAACTCATACGGCGGTTACGGTTACCGACAAGACAGCCTGACGGTGACAAACATAGACCTGTTTCCTTCCCGCGCCATATACAGGCCCGGCCAGCAGGTATGTTTCGGCGGTGTGGCCTATTCCCGTCGCGGCGATGCCTGTGCCGTGCTGTCGGGAATGCGGCTTGATGTCGCATTGCTCGACGTAAACCGCAAGCGGGTGGACAGCCTGCAGGTCGTGACCGACGGCTACGGCAACTTCGGCGGCACGTTCCGCCTGCCGGCCGCCTGCCTGCCGGGACGGTTTGCCATCGAAGCGAAGGCTGCCCCGGCAACTGCCCGCACCTATGTGCAGGTGGAGGAATACAAACGGCCCACTTTCACCGCCGAAGCCGAGGAAGTGAAGCGCGCGTATGCCCCGGGCGACACCGTAGATGTGGCCGGCGTGGCACGGACCTATACGGACTTGCCCGTGGAAGGCGCCCGCGTGCGCTGGAGCGTATCGAAATATTCGTGGTTCCGCATGGAAGGTAACGCCGCAAGCCGGACAGGCGAGACCGTCACCGACGCCGAAGGCCGTTTCACGATGCCCGTCGTGCTGGAATGCACGCCCGGCGAGCGCGACTACAGGCCTTACAATTATTTCTACTATACCGTGAACTTCGATGTGACGGCCGAGAACGGCGAGACGGCTTCCGGCAGTTACGTGCTGCGCACGGCGACGCGCCCGTCATGGCTTCTGGCCGACTGGCCCGCGTCTCTCTGCAAGGAACGCCTGCCTCGCGTCGTCATCCGCCAGACCAACGCGGCCGGGACGGACATCCCCGCCGCCGGACATTACGCGGTGAAGCGCGCGGGCAGCATCTGCGCCGAAGGGACTTACCGCACAGGCGAGGCTTTCACGCCCGATGCGTTCGCCGGACTGCCTTCCGGCAAGTACCGGATAGTATATAATGTGTCGCAGGACGGCGGTACGGCCGCGTTGCCTGCGTTGTGCGACAGCACGGAAGTATTGTTGTTCTCCGAAACCGACACCCGTCCCGCCGCCGAAGCCGACTTCTGGAACAATATCCGCATGTCGGCGCGCGGGGATACGGCCTGCGTCATGGTGGGCAGCTCCTGCGACGACGTGACCCTGTTCTACGACATCCTGGCCGCCGGCAAGGTGGTGGAAAGCCGACGCATCGTCTTCTCCGACTCCCTGTTGCGCTTCACCATCCCCTATGAAGCCGCCTGGGGCGACGGGGCACGCGCTTGTTTCGCCTTTGTAAAGAACGGCAGGTTGCACGAATTCGGCACGGAAATACGGAAACCGTTGCCCGACAAGCGGCTGGTGCTGCGTTGGAGAAGTTTCCGCTCGCGGCTCACGCCGGGCAGCGAGGAGGAATGGCGGCTCAGTGTCACGCATCCCGACGGCCGGCCCGCCGATGCCGTACTTACGGCGCGTTTGTACGACGCTTCGCTCGACGCCCTGGCTTCTTCGCGCTGGAATCTGGGCGGACTCGGTTTCTCACGTGCCGTTCCCTACATGGCCTGGCGGCTTCCGGAAATTTATTCCCCCATGCTTTCGGGCACCATCACGACAAAGCGGAAAAACTGTCCCGAACTTGCCTTCACGCAATGGGATGACAAGCTTTTCGGTCCGTCGTATGGCCGCATCTATATCAGGGGCGGAGTCAAGCGGGCCTTGGCAGGAAGGGTCTACGGCCTTGCCACGCAAAATCAAATGACTTTTTCGATGGCGGATGCCGAGGTCGCCGACGAGGCTGCCCCGATGATGAAAGCCGCCATGGCTGTAAGGGAGTCGAAAGATGCGGGTGGCGGTGCCGAAGCCGCGGCTGCCAACGTGCAACCGCGCACCAACTTCGCCGAGACCGCCTATTTCCATCCCGCACTCCGCACCGGCGCAGACGGCATTGCCGTCATAGCGTTCACGCTCCCGCAGAGTCTGACCACCTGGAAGTTCGATGCGCTCGCCCACACCCGCGATATGGATTACGGCACCATGGATACCACGGTCGTGGCCCGCAAGGAATTCATGGTACAGCCCGCGCTGCCGCGCTTTGTCCGCCGGGGCGACCGCACGGAACTGCCCGTCACGTTGCGCAACCTGTCGGAGAAGGACATTGATGTGACCTTGAACTGCCTCCTGACCGACGCCCGCAGCGGCGCGGAAGTGGCCAAGATGTCGCAAAAGCTGCGTCTCGGCGCCGGTAAGTCGCAGGCCGTCACGTTCCCCTACGCGGCCGATGCCGCCGGCCCGCTGTTAGTGTGTCGCATCACGGCGGCCGGCGACGGTTTCAGCGACGGTGAGGAGCACTACCTGCCCGTCCTGTCCGACTTGGTGAGCGTCACGCGCACCTTACCCTTCACGATGAACGGAAAAGGCCGCCGGACGTTGCTCATAGATACCCTCTGGCAGTCGCCGAAAGCCACCGACCGGCGACTGACTGTCGAGACCGCCGGAAATCCCCTGTGGTATGCCGTCACCGCCCTGCCGGTACTGGCGCGCGAAAGCTGTTACGGCGCGTCCGACTGGGCAACCCGCTATTACGCCCTCGCCATGGGTGGTTTCGTGGCCCGTATGAATCCCGAACTGTCCGAGACCTTGCGTCGCGACACGGCCGCAGTGGACGGTCTGTCCGCACATGCCGCGCGCTTTGCCGAGCTGGCCGGGGAAACTCCCTGGCTGCGTGAGGCCGAGGGAGAGGCGGAAAGGGCTGCCGCACTGCGGGGCATGTTTGACGAAGCCGCCGTCGCGGCCAAGAAGTTCACGGCGCTCGACAACCTGCGTGCCCAGCAACTCGCGGACGGCTCGTGGGGCTGGTACAAGGGAATGCCTTCCAACACCTACATCACGCTGGATGTGGCCGTCCTGCTGGCGAGGGCCGCGCGGATGGCAGGCGATGAAGACGCGGGCGACTGCCTGCGGCGCGCGCTGGCCTTCCTGAAAAAAGACATGGCCCGGCGTGTGGCCGAAATGAAGCGGGAGGAGAAGAAGACGGGCCGCCGCATCAGGCCCGGCGAGATGGAGCTGCGTTACCTCTACCTGCGCACACTGGCGGGCCTTGCCCCCGACAAGGACGCCGAATTCCTGCTGGACCGCACCGAAAGCCTTGGGCGGGAACTCACCATGTACGACAAGGCGCTTGCGGCCGTCGTGCTGTTCGACGCGGGCCGCACGTCCGCCGCGCAGGACAACCTTAACAGTCTGCTCGAACATACCGTCTCGACGCCCGAGATGGGCACTTACTTCGACACGGACCGCGCGCAATGGTCGTGGAACGCCTACCGGATTCCGACGCAGACGGCAGCCATCGAGGCCTTGCTCCGCTTGCGGCCGTCGGGAAACGCCGACATCGTGCGTATGCGCCAATGGTTGGTGCAATCGCGCCGCACGCAAATGTGGGAAACCTCGCGAGCCACGACCGATGCCGTATATGCGCTGCTGGCCAACTCGCCGCTCGACAGTACGCTGGGCGGGCTCGGAGGCGGCGCGCCGCTGTATTATACGCTCGAAAAGGGACGTAAGGTGGTCGGTCTCAATGCTCCGTCGGAGACACAGGCGGCCGGGACGGTGAACTTCAGTTCCAGGACCTACGACACCGCGCCTGCCGTCGAGGCCCGCACCCTTACGCTCAGCAAGACCACGGACGGTCTGTCGTGGGGCAGTGTCCGCGCCACCTACACGCTGCCTGCGGCCGATGTCGCCGCGGCAGGCAAGGGCTTCACGCTGTCCCGCCGCTTCGAAGTGTTGCGCAGCGGCGAGTGGCAGGCTCTGTGTGACGGTGAGGCCGTGCATCGCGGCGACCGTGTGCGGCAGGTGTTCGACTTCACCGCCGAGCGCGATTACGACTTCGTGGCCCTGAAGTCCTCGCGTCCCGCCTGTCTCGAACCGTCACGCCCCTTGTCCGGCTATGCCTGGCACGACGGCATGGGTTGCTACCGCGTGGTGCGCGATGCCTCGACGGAATATTTCTTCGAGAAGGTGCGCAAGGGCAAGCATGTCTTCACGGAGGAATGCCTGACAGACCGCATCGGAACGTACACGAGCGGCCTGGCCGGCATCACGTGCGTATATGCGCCCGAGTTCTGCGCACAGACGGCCGGCTTCACGCTGAAGGTCGTTGCCGAATAAGGCTTTTGCCCGTTACAGTCCTGCCCGTCGGAGCGTTTCCTCCGGCGGGCAGGATTTCTTTTGTACGGGGAAGCAGGACGCAGCATCCGCCTGCCGCTACCTGTCACGTGGGGAAACGGCAACTTGACATTAACATTTTTAACTTTCGTGCACAATCGGTGAATTCAACAAGCAAGTGCAAATTTATATTATCTGTTTTAAGAAGACCTCAATTGGTGGATGAAAATTGAGTTT
>CAJMSQ010000004.1 GCA_905216095.1 uncultured bacterium
TTTTTGGGGCCTTTGTTTTTGCGCTGTATGTCGTGCGGGTGGCGGGGTTTTGCCTACGTGGCCTTCCGCGGTTTTATTTCCGGTTTTCCCGTCCCGTTCCCCGCTTGCCCTACGGGGGGGTTTGGGGGACGGCTTGCATCAGCCCGTGCTCCTGCGTGGTGTACTGCGCAAGGAAGTCTTCCGGACGGCAATTTACGGCTTCCCGGTTGCCGTCCGGTGGCGCGTAGGCCGCGTGGAAACACGCCGTAAAGCCGCGGAAAGAGATTTCGATATTAATATTTTTAACCTCTGTTACGTAAATAAATGTAAACGAAAGGGGCTTGCGAGCGCGTAGAAGGCATCTTTTCGCGCGCGGGCGGCTTGTATTTTCAAATAGAAGGCATGTATTTTTTCGCAGGCTGCTTCTAAAATTTTCTACATGTGCATGTAAATCGCCCGGTAACGGGCTTATTTACACGAAAAAAGGCGGTCCGAAACCGCCTTTCCTATTTTCTGTACCACAAAGATACAACATTTTTCGACCAAAAGCAAATTGTGTTAAAATTGCGGGGACGGTAGAATTTCTTTCCGGCCGTCTGCACTTTCCGGCTTATTGTCCCGTTCCGTAGCGCGAGGTATCGACGCTCGTGTCCTTGGGCTTGAAACCGTTGAAGCGCCAGGTCAGTGTCGCTTTGACGCATTGTGTCATGTCGTAAGTCCTGAGCCGGAAATCCTGTCCGCTGCGGTCGATGCGCAGGGTGGGCGACCAAGTGTTGAAAATGTCCGAGGCGGCGATGCTGAGTTCGGCACACCGTTTTTTGCCGAACCGGTATTTCACGCCCGCATCCATACGCCATAGTGCGCTGATGTCGCCTATGCCTTGCGTGGAGGGCGAAAGGTAGCACACGTCAAGGGAAAACGCGAGCGGCGAGGCGGATGACGGTTTGAACGTGTTGCTCAGCTTTCCGTAGAAACTCCATTTGCGGTTGTCGAAGGCCGTGGCGTGGAAGTGGCCGGCTTTTTCGCGCTTGTTGAATACGTTGGCCATGCACGTGGCGCTCCATACTCCCTTCACGTTGAAGGGCAGGTTCACCACAAAGCCTACGTTGCGCGCGAAGTCCAGATTGACCGTCTGGTACACGAGTTCGAATGCGTCGGGCGACTGGTAGGGGAGTTGCACGGAATACTTGTCATCGTAGGTGACATAGAATGTGGCGGAATATTGCTGCGCGAAAATGTATGTCAATTGTCCGGTGTAATTCATGTAGGGCTGCAGGCAGGGATTGCCTTGCACCACGGCGTAGTCCGTGAGATAGGACGCCCCGCCGTGCAGCGCCCAGTAGGACGGATAGACGCGCTGTGTGTTGAAGTTCAGCTGCAGGACGTGTTTCGGCGACCGTGCGAAAGTGGCACCCAGTTGTGGAATGAAACGCCAGTTGTGCTGATAGGTGCTGTGGTAATACTCCGCTTGGGCCGAGGTGTTGAAGGACAGTCCCCACGAGGTCTGATGTCCGATGCTGAGGTAGGCTTGTACGACGTCCTCGACCAGCACATTGTCGAACGTGGGCAGGTCGCCCTGTGCATAATGCTGCGCGCTGCGGTCGTCGGAGTGGCGGTAGTCCGCGCCGTAGCCCAGTGTCCATCTGCCCGCTTTGTGCTCCTGGTCGAGATAGGCGTGCCAGGTGTTTACGTTTTGGCGCGTGGTGGCGTCGAGCAACAGGTTTTCGTCCTTGACGAGGCGTTGGGAGCGGTCTTCCGAAAAGTGCGTGTAGTCGCCTCCGGCACTTAGGCCGAAGGGCGCAGTGTAGCGGATGGCAATCTGATGGAAGGCTTCCGGCGAGTTGCCCCGGCGGGTGTTGGTGTATTTGCCGAGTGTCCCGTCCGATATTCTGGTGTTGCGGTCGTTCGAGATGACCTGTCCGTTGTACGTAAGCTTGATGGTCTTCCATGCTGCCGTGGCATAGATGTTGTTATAAAGGTATTTCCCCTTTGACCGCATGTCGTCGGCAATGGCATGTCGCACGTCGTTGTAGAGATGGTTGGACAACGTGTTCTCATGGGTGTGGTTCTTGTTTTGTCCCAGGTCATAGTTCAGGTAGAAATTCCAGTCCTTCACCGCATACGATGCGGCCACGCCGCCGCCGTAGCTGCCATATCGCCGTTGCTCGTATCCGGCACGGACTTGCCCCTGCAAACCGTCAATGGGGCGGGGCGTTTTGAGCACGACATTGATGACAGCGCCGTTGATGTGGTATTTGGCCGGTGCGGCGTACATGACTTCCACGCTTTTCAGCCGGTCTGCGGGCAGCGAAGCCAGCAGGCGGTAAAGATTTTCCACGGGCATTTCGGTCGGTTCGCCGTTGAGGATGATGCTGACGGACGGGGCGCCTGTCAGTTGCAGCTTTCCGTCGGAAGTTGTCACGTTGGGCAGGTAGGCAAGTGCTTCGAGGACATTGCTCACGGGCTTGTCTTTTATGAGGGCGGGCAGGTCTACGACGGTAATGCCGTCATGGCTTTTCACCATCGGCTTTTTGCCATAGGCTACCGCCTCGCCCAGTTCGCGCTCCTTGAGGCTGTCCGTCGTTACATTCTGGGCTGTGGCGCTCAGGGTGGCAAGACTGAAACATAGAAAAGACATAAAAACTTTCATGCCTGATACTTTTTTGATGGTTTGTTCTTGTGGAGAGTGGATAAATGGATATTGCCGTGCTTTTCCTTTGTGTGCCGGTGGAAAGGCTATGCTTGGTCCGGCTTTTTCTCCCATCGGCTGATATCATCTCCGGATTATTCCTTATTTTGATGATGAAAGACAAAAGGAACCGCCATGTGATGCCCGTAACCTGCGGAGTAGACGGACGCAGGTTGCCGGTGCGGAAAAAGTGGTATATAAAAAGAGCCTCTTTCTTCGAGTCGTGAAAAAAGAGGCTCTTTATATTCTGTTGTCTGTCCCGTATTAGAACTTGTAACGGTTATCCACCACTTTGGCTTTCTGCATGAGTGCGTCGATGATGTTGCCGTTCTGTCCGAATATCTGGTTCATGCTCTTGCGAACCTGATTCTGCATTTCGCTGACGGCATCGAAAGTTCTTCCGTTCGCTTTCTTGTCGTTCACCTGGCCCATGATGATACCCGTCGAGCCTTTGACAGCTCCTGTGAACTTGCCTTTTTCGGTGCGTTCGATGGCACCTGCGAATGCGGGTTCGTAGTTGGAGATGTTGGCAGGTACTATGCCCGGTTGCATGGCTACCTCAACACCTTTCACTTTCTTGGCGTCGGCGATGCTCTTCACGTTCTTGACCTGTTCCATAATCTTTTCGGCCTTCTTGTCTTGCTTGACCAGTGTTTCCAGGGTGGCCTTGACATTGGCGTTGTCCCAGGCCAGATATTTCCCGTCGTTGATTCCGCTGACGCAGATTACCAACAGTTGGTCGTTGTTCTTGCCGCATTCGTAGACTTTGGAGATTTCGCCGGCCTTGGCTTCGTTGAATGCCCATACAAATGCCTCCTTGGCCTGTTCGCCGCCGATGTTCATGCGTGCGTTCATGGCATAGGTTGTGCTGAAATTGGGCCACTCAAGCAAAGTATAGCCGCTCTTGTTCGCATTCTTCTCTATCTCTTCGATAGACTTGTTCTTGGCCAGGAATTCAAAGAGGGCGCGCTTCTTGTCGTTGTAGGTCTCTTGCGTGAAATGGATGGGGTATTTCACGACAGCCACGTTGTATTTCGTGGATGTGGCCTTGGTGGCAAGCACATTGGTGACTACGTAAACGTCATTGCCGGTCTGCGGGTCGGGCACCGTGTAGTAGGCAACCGTACCTGCGGGCATCTGGCAAATATCGGTGTAGGCGCTTGTGCTGTCCTTGTCGGCTTTCGCGTCAATATAGTATTTGGTCTCAACCCAGGCCGTGTCGCCTTTCAGACCGTACTGCTGCACTTGCGCGGAATACTTCTTGGCCAGCTCGCTCAGGTTGTTGCCACCCTTGACAGCCTTGACGATGCTGTCTGCAACGGTCTTGGAGTTTACGGCCAGGCGGCAAATCTGCATGGAGTCGGGAGTAGCCTTTGATGCCACGAGCTTGATGGTGGAGATGTACTGCTCGCCGTTGCTGTTCTGCGGCTCGACAGCTGTTTTCGTCACGCTGCTTACGCCGAGAGAGTCGATGGCGGCACCTACGTTGGACGTAAGCGGATTTTGGCCGAAGAGGTCTTTCGTCAGGTATACGTTCTGATAGTTTACATCCGACTTGCAGCTCTTCATGATGCTTTCCACTGCTTGTGCCGTCTGGGCTTTGCGCAGCGTGTCCTCGATAGCCTTGACTTGGCTGAAGATTTTGTCGCGGTCATTGGTACTTGCCGTTACCGAGATGTTGAGCACCTTGAGGTCACGTGTCTCGCTATCAATGCGATAAAGCTCCTTGGTCTCCTCGTATTTGGCCTTGAGGTCATCATCGGTAATCTTGATGTCCTTGTCGTCTATGCTGCTGTAACGGACTGTGGCCATTTCGACATTATATTCGGTGTTGCTCTCGTCGAAAGCCATCTTGGCTGCCACGGGATTGGAGATGACGCCCTGTTGGAGCAGGCCCCAGTATTTGTTCTGCTGGATTTCGCGCGGCATCTGGCTTTCACAGTAAAGGCAGGCCTGTTTGATTTTTGCGTACATCTCGGCCACCTCGGGATTTTGCTTCTGCATCTGCGAGATTTGCTGGTCTGCCGTCTTCAGGAATTGCTTGTAGGCTTCAACGGAAGGCTGTCCGACATAACGGCCCATGAGCAACATGATTTTCTGTGCATAGCTGACGCGCGACAGGTCGGTCTGACCGTATTGCATCATTTGGGCGATTTGTTGCAAATCCTGCATGGTTACGCCGGCGAGTTCGTTCTGGATGTCTTCCTTCGTGGCAATGACTCCGAGCTTGTCGGCTTCTTTTCCGATAACCTCACCTTGTGAGATGGAGTACCATACCCGTTGGCGGATGTTGTCTTTCTGTTCGTCGGAAACGCTGCCCAGAATCAACTCCTCCAGGTTTTCTTCTTCGCGAATCTGGCCTTCATAGTCCTCATAGGTGATTTCCTTTCCATTAACCTTGCCTTCGACGTTAGGGCGTGAGCAGGAATTGAGGTCGGTGAGCGTGACAATGAAGAGCAAAAGGGCACCGCCGATGACGGACATCAGCAATGCCGGTTTGTTTCTAAGTGTTTGTAATGCTGCCATTGGTTTTGTTATTGTTTTTATTTGTTCTATTTCTGTATGTTGTGCCGTCACATTGGCCGGGAAGCCATGTACGCGGCGTTTTTATACGGTACGACGCGCAAAGTTATAAAAAAGAAAGTACGTAGGATGCTTTTTTGCGAAAAATCTCGTGTATGCAGGTTGTCGTTACACTATTTCCGGAGTGCGTTCCTGTGTTTTGCGCGCAACTAATTCTGTTTTGCGCTTTCCTGCTGCCGGGGTGCTTCGCGCTGCATGGCCGAGTCGGGCGTCTGTGCTCCGCCTGCCGGCGCATTGTCGGCGGGCAGGGGCATGAATCCCTTGGTCTGTCTGATTTCGTAGCGGGTCATGCTTTCGTTGGACACGAACCAGTCGCCTTGCAGGTCGCGGTCGGGAGTGATGATGTGCATGTGCTTGTCGGAGTAGAACTGATGTTCTCCCATGTTCCAGTATAACAGTTCTGTGCTGAAGGTCGTTCCGTTTTCCTCATTCTCGATGAAAACGCGTCCACGCAGCTCCCAGAGGTTCTGGTTATAGCAGTAAGCGGTGTCGGCCGTGATGTGAAGGTTTACATTGAAGCTTTCGTTGTAGCGTTCCAGGAAGATACCTTTCGGAAAAACCTGCCTTGGCGGATTGGTCTTGTCGAAAACGTGCCATTCCTCCGCGACAATCTTGTATTTCACGATGCCGGAGTCCGATATCAGCTTTGAAACGCCCCGTGTCACCATGACAGGCAGCGAATCGCGGTTGTTTACGGCTTCTCCCATAGGGGGTGCGTCGTTGCCGCAGCCGCTCAGTGTGCCGGACAACAGGCTTATTGCCAGGCAGGCCGGAACAAGACGCATCCACCGGGTGGCTGCGGTTTCTTTTGTCTGTTGAATTGTCGGCTTCAATCTACTTTCCATTTCATGAACCAGCGTTCATTGAACGTAAGTCCGATGCAGAGTCGCAAATATTGCTCCTTAATCATTCCGGCAAACTTCGGCTTGACATTTTCATACTGTGCCGAAATATTAAGTACGGAACGGTTGTTGTGAGTATTGATGATGGGAAGCCCGACACCGAGACTCACCAGATAATCCTTGGGCCCGTCCAGCCCGTTTACCTTTGTGTAAGGCGTAGATAGCGAGAAACCGGCCCGATAACGGATGCGGTCGCGTCTATGTATGCCGTCGGGGTTGGGGATATACTCTCCGCCGAACGTTACCTTGTGCATGTCTTTGTAGAGGCCCTTGCAGGCAACATATTCGTTGGTTTCCTCGTTGAGGAACGGGAACTTGACTTTGCCCCACTTCTGCAAAGTGTAGTCCGCCCCTATGCGCAGCCGGTTCTTGTGCGTCCACGTAAGACCTATGCCTATGGTGTGCGGCAACTGGAAGGCATCGCGTAATGTCGTGGTGTCGGCACTGGTGACGCTGCCCGAGGTTATGAGCTGGTTGTAGTATTCCGATTTGGAGCGGACGTCGTGTCCGAGGCCGTAGACGAGACCCAGCGTCAAATTATTGTCCTTGTTTATCTTCTGTTCGTATTGTAGTCCGAAGTCCAACTTGTATGAGCGGAAGTCCGACGCATATTGCCGTCGGCTTGACGAGGTTGCGCTTTCGCTGTACGAGGACAGTACGGTGTGGGTCATGTCTCCCCACATGTAGCCGGCATTCAGACCGACGGAGAGGCCTTTCATGGCTTTCCATCCTATGCCGAGGTATGCCTCGTGCACGCCTCCGTCGCCCGAGTGGGCACTTGTGTGTGTGATGTCGGGCATATTGGGACTCTTGATGAGGTCTTCCTGACTGATGTCATAGCCGATGGTGCTGAAAGGCACGAGGCCCAATGAAATTCCGATATTCTTGGACGCGCGGAAGCCCATCGAAAGATAGTCGAACGACGTGTTGTGTGCGTTTACCTTCTTTCCGCTTTGTTCCAGATTGCCGTTCTGCAGCGATATGCCAATGTCGAATATGAACGAGAGCGAGTCTATGGCGGAGTAGGAGGCCGGGTTTTTTACGTTCAGCTCTGTTCCGCCGCGCATTCCGTAGGATAGTGCTGACATTCCCTTGTTGAAACCTTGCGCCCGGTCGCTTAGTAAACCGAATCCGTAGCGTGAGTAAGGCGAATTACTACCGTTTGTCTGCGCCGAAGCGGCCAAGCAGAGGGCGGAAGCGAGCAACAGGATGCCTTTCCTTGTTCTTCTTAATGCCGGAAGGCTTCCGCGCATGTTGCCCATTGTTTCGTTTTGGTATGTCATCTTGTCAAGGTGATATAGGTGAGATGTGTTTCTTTTTTTGTGTTTGCCGGACGTACCCGGCGCCGGCGTTCAGTCCGGCAGCACGTTGTCTGTGAGCAGTCTGTTCAGTCCGCGTGCCAGCAGGTGGCTGTCCGTGAGGATGTCCTTGCGGAGTGCGTCGCTGAAGACGTATCTGTCACCGCCTGTCAGGAATGTCCGGAGTTCCGGATAGCGTTTCTGCCAATGGCGGATGAAGCCCTGCAGTTCGTATCCGATACCTCTTACGACACCCGAGCGTATTGCCGTTTCCGTGTCGTATCCCAAGTCGGGGATGTCGCCTTCCGCTCCGATGTGGGGCAGGCGTGCGGTGCGCACATGCAGTGCTTCGAGCCGCATTTCCACGCCCGGCGAGATGTTTCCGCCCAGGTAGTTGCCTTTGGCGTCCACGAAGTCATAAGTGATGCACGTCCCGGCGTCGATGACGAGTAAGTCTGTGCCGGGCATCAGCGTGACGGCACCCACTACTGCGGCCAAACGGTCGGCTCCGAGCGTTCCGGGCGTGCGGTAGCCTACGTGTACGGGAGCGGGAGTCGTTCCCGTTACGTGGAGCAACGGGCAGGGGAGTGCCTGCAATGCCCTTTCTATTTCGGGGCTGTCGTTGCCGACGGAGCAATATGCCGCCCGTTCGGGGCGATGCCTGTCAATGGTGTCGCGCAGCCGTTGCGGCAGTTCCTTTACCTCGAACTTATCTTCGGATACCGGCTCGTTTCCGTCGAACAGGGCTATCTTGGCTCTCGTATTGCCTATGTCGATTGTCAGGTTCATGTGCTAATGACTTGCAAAGTTAATGCAAGACAGGGGAAAAACAAAATAAAAAAACTTTTTTTAGGTATCCGGCCTGTCGTGGCCCTCGCGCGCGCGTATATATATAATGGTGTGGCCGAGGGCACATCGGTAGGCCGGCGGCCGTGTCCCTGTTCCGGAAGTGCGTTTCTGCCTGTGCCGGGGGAGGAGCGTGCCCGGCGGTGAAAAAAGGACGGCGGAAGCCACGGCCGGACCGCCGGTCCGACAGGGTTTCCGCCGTTGTGGTTGTGGGGGATGCCGCTTGCTTATCGGATGAAGAGCAGTTCGCGGTATTTGGGCAGTGTCCACATCTCGTCCTCGACGATAAGTTCGAGCTTGTCGATGTGGTAGCGGATGGCATCCAGGTAGGGGGCCACCTCGTCATGGTAGGCAATGGCCAGTTCGCGTATGTTTTCCGTCTTGTTCACGGCTTTGCGCTTTTCCACCATTTCTTCCACGTTTTCGGCGATGAAGCTTGTGTGCTTGTTAATTTTTTCGATGAGGTCGATGTTGTAGGCTGTCAGCTCCTTCACCTTTTCCGGTGCGGAGAAGGCCAGTTGTATTTTGTGCACATTGTCCACCAGTTCGCTCTGGTACTTGGTGGCGACGGGGATGATGTGGTTCATGCAGAGGTCGCCCAGCACGCGGCTCTCAATCTGAATCTTCTTGTAATAGGTTTCCCATTTGATTTCGTTGCGTGCCTTCAGTTCGTGCCGGCGCATGACGTTCATGCTTTCGAACATCCGCACGCTGCTGTCGTCGAGGTATCGGTCGAAGACGATGGGGCAGGAAGTCTCGCAGTCCAGTCCGCGGCGTTCCGCCTCCTGTTTCCATTCGTCGCTGTATCCGTTGCCGTCGAAGTGGATGGGCTTGCACTGCCGGATGTCTTCGCGCAGCACGTCGAGGATGGCGTTTACCTTTCCCTCGCCCTTTTCCATCAGTGCGTCCACCCTTGTTCTGAAGTCGGTGAGCGCTTCTGCCACGGCCGTGTTGAGTGCAATCATGGCGCTGGCGCAGTTGGCCGACGACCCGACGGCGCGGAACTCGAAGCGGTTTCCGGTGAAGGCGAAAGGTGACGTGCGGTTGCGGTCCGTGTTGTCAATCATCAGTTCCGGAATCTGCGGGATGTCGAGCCGTATGCCGTGTTTGCCTTCCAGTGTGAAGAGTTCGTCTTTTGTGGATTGCTCCACCTTGTCCAGCAGTTCGCTGAGCTGGCTTCCGAGGAAGGATGATATGATGGCGGGCGGCGCCTCGTTGGCTCCGAGGCGGTGGGCGTTGGTCGCGCTCATGATGGAGGCTTTCAGCAGTCCGTCGTGGCGGTGTACGGCCACGAGTGTCTCTACGACGAACGTGATGAAGCGCAGGTTGTCCTCGGGGGTCTTGCCCGGTGCGTGCAGCAACAGGCCCGTGTCGGTCGTGAGGCTCCAGTTGTTGTGTTTTCCGCTGCCGTTGATGCCGGCGAAAGGCTTTTCGTGGAGCAGACAACGGAACCCGTGTTTGCGGGCTATGTTCCTCATGAGCGACATGATGAGCATGTTATGGTCTACCGCGAGGTTGCATTCCTCGAAAATGGGTGCCAGTTCAAACTGGTTGGGCGCCACCTCGTTGTGGCGTGTCTTGCAGGGAATGCCCAGCTCGAGGGCCTGTATTTCGAGGTCGCGCATGAATTCGGCCACGCGCTCGGGAATGGCGCCGAAGTAGTGGTCGTCCATCTGTTGGTTCTTCGAAGACTCGTGTCCCATCAGCGTACGTCCCGTCAGCAGCAGGTCCGGCCGTGCGGCATACAGTCCCTCGTCCACGAGGAAGTATTCCTGCTCCCATCCCAGGTTGGCCGTGACTTTCCTGACCTCGGGGTCGAAGTAGCGGGCCACAGCCGTGGCAGCCTTGTCCACTGCTGCGAGCGCCTTCTTCAGCGGGGCTTTGTAGTCGAGCGCCTCTCCGGTGTACGAGATGAAGACCGTCGGCACCATCAGCGTGTCGCCGATGATGAATACCGGCGATGCGGGGTCCCATGCCGAGTATCCGCGTGCCTCGAAGGTGGAGCGTATGCCGCCGTTGGGGAAGCTCGATGCGTCGGGTTCCTGCTGTACGAGTTCCTTGCCCGAGAAGTTCTCAATCATTCCTCCCTTGCCGTCGTGTTCCACAAAGGCGTCGTGCTTTTCGGCCGTGCCTTCCGTCAGCGGCTGGAACCAGTGCGTGCAATGCGTCGCGCCCATGTCCATGGCCCAGCGCTTCATGCCTTGCGCCACTTCGTCGGCCACGCACATCGGCAGCGGCGTTCCGGTCTCGATGGCCTCGCGCAGCTTCTTGTATGTGGCCAGCGGGAGATACCTGAACATTTTCTCGCGGTTGAAGACATACTTCGCGTAATACTCCGAAGGCCTTTCGGCCGGGGCATTGACCGGTACGGGACGCTTCTTGAATGCTTCTTCGACTACTTTGAATCTTAAGTTGGACATAATGTATGGTGTATGTTTGTTTCTTGTGGGAAAAAATGTGCGTTCCGGCCGTCTGCTGCGTGCATGGCCGTGGCGGGTTGCGGCGCGTTGCCTTTTTGCGCTGCAAAGTTAGGGATTTTTTGAAAAATAATGCTACGAAGCGGTAAGTCTCTTTGCACGGCCGACAAATAAACTTCGGTTTGCTGTCCTTTTGTCATTTTTCTTGCGGCCGGTGACGGCTTCCGCAAGTGCCGGCGCGCGGGTTCCGCACCGTTCCCGCACGGTTCTTTTGCCCGGCGGCGTTCCGGTCGCTTCCGACTTTAACATATTTAACCTCTGTTACCTTAATAAATGTAAACGGAATAGGGCTGCGCCCGCCCGGAAGGCATCTTTTTGCGTGCGGGCTACTTTCATTTTCACCTACAAGGCATGTAAAAATTTTTAGAAGCAGCCCGGATTTTCCTACATGCACATGTAAATGACGCTTGCAAGTGGCTTATTTACACAAAAAAGGCGGTCCGAAACCGCCTCTCCCTTTATCGCTGATGCAAAGATACAACATTTTCCGCCGAAAAGCAAGAAGTGTTAAAATCGCCGCCGGCCGTCGGGGACTCTCTCCATACCTATTTATATATAGGCGTCCGCGTGCATCGGCCTTTCAGCCGGCCGCGGAAGGCTGAAAGGTGATGTTTTTTAGAAAAAGGTAGAAAAATATGACCAAATGTTTGGTGGGTAAGATTTTTATCCATACTTTTGCCATGTAAACGGTAAAACAAGCTACAAAATGATACTTTTACGGAATCGTGAATATTGGTGGCGCCGCTTTCAACCTCTCGGGTCGTGAGCGACATTGCCGTTTTCGTATCGAAAGCCATAGTTAGATTATGATACTTCCGGCGGACTGTCAGACTTACGACAGCCCGCCGGAGCTTTTTCGGGCGCGGACGGACGCCTTTCCATTGACAAATTATTAAAGACATACAGTTATGAGCAAATTTGAAGTAAGCGAAGAAGGATTTTTCGGCCGTTACGGCGGAATGTTTGTACCCGAAGGGCTGCGTCCCTGCATTGTGGCCCTGCAGAAATGCTACCGTGAGGTCATCGGCAGCGAGGCTTTCCGGCGGGAGTACGATGAAATGTTGCGCGACTACGTGGGCCGGCCTTCGCCCCTCTATCTGTCGAAAGCCTTGAGCCGCGTGCATGGCTGCAAGATTTACCTGAAGCGCGAGGACCTCAACCATACCGGCGCGCACAAGATTAACAACGCCATCGGGCAGGCGTTGCTGGCCCGCCACATGGGCAAGCGGCGCATCATTGCCGAGACCGGCGCGGGACAGCATGGCGTGGCCGTGGCCACGGTGTGCGCGCTGATGCAGATGTCGTGCACGATATACATGGGTGCGGTCGATGTGGAGCGCCAGTTGCCCAATGTGAAGAAGATGAGGCTGCTGGGCGCAAAGGTGGTGCCCGTGGAGACCGGCAGCAAGACGCTCAAGGAAGCCTGCGACGAGGCGTTGCTCGAATGGAGTCGGCACCCCGAGGATACGTTCTACCTGTTGGGCTCGGCGGTCGGTCCGCATCCTTATCCCGACCTCGTGGCCCGGCTGCAGAGTGTCATCAGTGAGGAAATACGCAAACAGTTGCAGGAGAAGGAAGGCCGCCCCACGCCCGACTATCTCGTGGCCTGCATCGGCGGAGGCTCTAATGCCGCCGGAACTTTCTTCCATTTCCTCGACGACGAGGACGTACGTCTGGTGCTGGCCGAGGCGGATGGCAAAGGCTCGGACACGGGCAAGACGGCCGCCACGCTCAACCTCGGAAGCGAAGGCGTGCTGCACGGATTCCGCTCCCTTGTCATACAGGACGAGAACGGGCAGGTCATCGAACCTTACTCCGTGTCGGCAGGACTGGACTATCCGGGCGTCGGTCCGCTCCACGCGCATCTGGTCCGTTCGGGCCGCGCCACGGCTTTGCCCGTCACCGACCGCGAGGCGCTGGACGCCGCCTACGAACTGACATGCCTGGACGGCATACTTCCGGCCCTCGAGTCGTCGCACGCGCTGGCGGCCCTGCACAAAATGAGCTTCAAGCCCGATGACGTGGTGGTGGTGACCCTCTCGGGCCGCGGCGACAAAGACCTGGCAACCTATCTGGATTATACGCCGACCCGGCTGATAACCCGCCCGTAAAACGGTGTGGGGATACGGATGCGGGAGGTCCGGGCGCCGGGCCTCCCGTCTTTGTCTCCGGGATGCGCGCCGGGCGGCCGCAGGCGGCTTCCGCTTCCCCTTTTCAGCCCGCTGCCCGTGCCGTGCCGGCATGTGCCGGTGTGAAAAATTGAAAAACTTGGTGCGGCGTGGGGGCTATCTCCCGAAAATAGAGTAACTTTGCTGCGCTAATTTGCATACGAACAGTGAAAAGAGGCTTGTGGATAATTGTTTTGCTGTGCGCGTTGCTGCCGGCCGGACACCTGTCGGCCGTGCCGTGCCGTTCGGGCGATGCAACCGCCGATTCGCTCGAAGTGAGCCTGCTGACTTGCTCTCCGGGCAAGGCCTCTTATGAACTTTACGGGCATACCGCGCTTCGCGTGCGGAACCTGCGCGACGGTTCGGACTGGGTATTCAACTACGGGATGTTCGATTTTCACGCGCCTCACTTCGTATGGCGTTTCGTGCTGGGACAAACCGATTACTACCTGGGGGCCGTACCGTTCAAGCGCTTCATGCACTCGTACCTGCGACAGGGGCGTGGCATCGAGGCACAGGTGCTCGCGTTGCGGCCCGACGAGGCATTGCGCGTCTGGACGGCGCTGGTCCGTACCGCCTCGCTGGAGGACTGGACCTACCGCTACAGTTTCCTCTACGACAACTGCACTACGCGCGCGGTGGACGTGGTGGAACGCGCACTGGACGGGCGGGTGGAATGGCCTGCCGCGGATTCGACGCGGACTTTCCGTACCATCATCCACGAATTTTCGGCATCCGCCGTTCCGTGGAATAGTTTCGGGCAGGATTTGCTTCTCGGTGCTGAGGTCGATGCCCCGACGGGTGTGCGCGAACAGATGTTTTCACCGGTTTATGCCGCGCGCTTCTTCGACGGGGCTGTCGTGACAAGGACCGACGGAAGCCGCCGGTTGCTCGTTGCGCGCCGTTACGTGGTGATGCAGCCGGCATCTGTGCCGGTTTCTCCCTCGGGATTCGGCCCGATGCAGGCGGCTGTGCTCCTGCTGGGCCTGGCTGCCGGTGTCGCGGTATGGGAACAGCGGCGGCGGAAAGCCTGCCTGTGGTTCGATTACCCTTTCATGCTGCTCCTGGGCGGCGCGGGGTGCATCGTCAGCCTGCTTTTCTTCTGCTCGGAGCACCCGGCAGTGGACAGCAACCGCCTGATAGTGCTGCTCAACCCCCTGTGGCTGTTGTACATCCCGGTGAAATGGCGGCGTGAGCGCAGTGGCCGGCCCGACAGGCTCTATCATGCCGCGATGGCGGTGGCTCTGGCCGCTTACGGGCTGCTGGCCGCGGTGTCGCCGCAAAGATTTCCTGCCGCGCTGAATGCTTTGGCATTGTTATTGCTTGTAAGGACGGTAAACGTATGGTTGTTGTCGCGCCGGACGGAAAGGACGTACGCGACGCCGGCCGCCGATGACGAACCGACAGAATAATAGAAACAATAAGACAAAAAGACGTGTCTGTCCATAAAAAAGGAAAAAGAAGAACGAACGCGCCTTCGGGAAACGGAACGGTCGTGAGCCGCGGACTTTTGCTCTCGCTGCTCGTCGCCGTTTCGGCACTCTCGCCCTCCGACGTGCTTTCTGCCAACGCCGCCGGCGTTGGTGTGCCCAAATTGGTCGTCAATATCCTTATCGACCAGTTGCGTACGGACTACCTGGAGGCTTTCATGCCGCTTTACGGCGATGAAGGCTTCAGGCGTCTGCTGCAGGAAGGGCGCGTATATTCGCAGGCCGAGTATCCCATGTCGCGGCCGGACTGCGCTTCGTCCGCGGCAACCGTGGCTGCCGGTACGACACCGGCCGGTCACGGCATCATAGCCCGGCGCTGGTTGGACAGGAACACGCTGCGGCCGGCATTCTGCATCGCCGATGACCGCTTTCCGGGTACGGGAGGCAGCGGTGAGAAATATTCGCCCGTGAACTTAGGCGTTTCTACGCTGGGCGATGAACTCAAGGTGGCCAGTGAAGGAAAGGCGTTGGTCTATGCCGTTGCCCCGCAGGCCGAGTCTGCCATTCTGTCAGTGGGACATGCGGCCGACGGTGCCGTCTGGATTGACGACAAGACGGGACTTTGGAGTTCCACTTCCTATTATGGCGCGTTGCCGTCGTGGGCTGCCGTGCGCAACCAGTATGCCTCGGTGGACGCCCTGCTGAAGAATACGGTCTGGAAACCCTCTTCCGAACTTGTAGGCAACTTCAGCTATTTCCTGTCCGGCGGGATGAAGCAGCCTTTCTCCCACAAATACAAGGGCGACGGCCGCTTTGCCTCGTTCAAGACCGGCGGACTGGTGAATGGCGAGGTGGCAGCCACCGCCACCGCCTGCATAGAAGGGACCATGATGGGCGCAGATGCCATTACCGACTATCTGGCCGTCACGTTCTATGCCGGCAATCACGAGCACAAGCCGGTCAGCGAGGCCGCAATGGAGTTGCAAGACACCTATGTGCGTCTGGACCGCGCGCTGGCCGACGTCATCGCGGCCGTAGACCGCAAGGTGGGCGTGGCGAACGCCCTGTTTGTACTGACTTCGACGGGATATACCGACGAGGACGGTACGGATTTGTCGAAGTACCGCATACCTACCGGCGTCTTCGACATGAAACGCTCGTCCGCACTCCTCAATATGTATCTCGTGGCCGTGTACGGGCAGGGACAATATGTAGAGGCATGTTACGGCACGCAGCTTTATCTTAACCATAAGTTGATTGAAAGCAAGGGGATGAACCTTGCCGAAGTCATGGAACGCTCGCAAGACCTGCTTTTGCAGCTTGAGGGCGTGAAGGACGTCTATACATCGCAACGCTTGTTGCAGGGGGCGTGGACACCGGGTATCAGCCGCATCCGCGGAGGCTACAATCCGCGTTTTTCGGGCGACATCATGGTGGAAGTGGCTCCGGGATGGCATTATGTGAATGAGGACTGGCGCGAAAACCAACTGGTGCGTGAATCGTTTGTTCCCTATCCCGTCATATTTTTCGGTTTCAATATTCCTGCGGAAAGGCTCGGGGAAACCGTAACCGTAGACCGCATCGCTCCGACGCTGTCGAAAGCCATGCGTATCCGCGCGCCAAATGCGTGCAGCGCCGCGCCGCTTTTCTGAAAGAGTCTTTTACGGGCGGGAATACAGCATGTGCCGCCTCTTTACATAATGATAAAAACAACAACAATATAATGGATATCAACAAAGTCTTAAGCAAACTTTTCGGCAACAAGTCTACCCGCGACATGAAGCTCATTCAGCCGCTCGTGGAAAAGGTGAAGGAAGTTTATCCCGCCATTGCCGAACTCGATAACGACGCCCTGCGCGCCAAAACCAAGGAACTGCAGGCCACTGTGCAGCATTCGGCGGACGATTTGAAAGAGAAAATCGAAACGCTCAAAGGCAAAATCGAAGAAACCCCTATTGAAGACCGCGTTGTCATCTTCAATCAGATTGACAAGCTGGAGAAGGAAGTGCTCGAACGCTTCGAGGAGGCGCTCGTGGGTGTGCAGGCCGAAGCGTTTGCCATCGTGAAAGAAACCGCGCGCCGCTTTACGGAGAACGAGGAAATCGTGGTAACGGCGACTGACTTCGACCGCGAACTGGCGGCCACGAAGGATTTTGTCACCATCGACGGGGACAAGGCCGTCTATCATAACCATTGGATAGCCGGAGGCAATGATATGAAGTGGAACATGGTGCATTACGACGTCCAGCTCTTCGGCGGCGTGGTCCTGCATCAGGGAAAAATCGCCGAAATGGCTACGGGAGAGGGAAAAACCCTTGTGGCCACGTTGCCTGTCTTCCTCAACGCACTGACCGGAAACGGCGTGCACGTCGTTACCGTGAATGATTATCTGGCCAAGCGCGACTCCGAATGGATGGGCCCGCTCTACATGTTCCACGGCCTTAGCGTAGACTGCATCGACAAGCATCAGCCGAACTCCGAAGCCCGGCGCAAGGCTTACCAAGCCGACATAACGTTCGGTACAAACAACGAGTTCGGCTTCGATTATCTGCGTGACAACATGGCAATGGCCCCCAAGGACCTCGTACAACGCAAACACAACTACGCGATTGTCGATGAAGTGGACTCCGTCCTTATCGACGACGCGCGTACGCCCCTTATCATCTCCGGTCCCGTGCCGAAAGGCGACGACCAGCTCTTTGAACAATATCAGCCGCTGGTGGAAAGGCTTGTCGAGGTGCAGCGTAAGCTGGCGACACAGTATCTTGCAGAAGCCAAGCAGCTGATTGCGAGCGACGACAAGAAGAAACAGGAGGAAGGATTCCTGCAGTTGTTCCGCAGTCACAAGGCATTGCCGAAGAACAACCCGCTCATCAAGTTCCTCTCGGAACAAGGCATAAAGTCGGGTATGCTCAAGACTGAGGCCATCTACATGGAAAATAACAACCGCCGCATGCCCGAAGCCACCGACCCGTTGTACTTTGTCGTGGACGAGAAACTCCATTCGTGCGACCTGACCGACAAGGGAAACAAATGGTTGGCCGACCAAGTGCACGATGACACGCTTTTCGTGCTGCCCGACATCACGGGAGAACTTTCGGCCCTCGAGGCTGACGCCACGCTCACGGACGAAGAGCGCCTGCACCGTAAGGACGAACTGCTGTCCGACTATGCCGTGAAGAGCGAGCGCGTACATACCATATTGCAGTTGCTCAAAGCCTACACCATGTTCCGCATCAACGAAGAATATGTCGTCATGGACGGACAGGTGAAGATAGTGGACGAACAGACCGGCCGTATCATGGAAGGACGTCGCTGGAGTGACGGACTCCACCAGGCCGTGGAGGCGAAAGAGCACGTCAAGGTCGAGGCCGCCACACAGACATTTGCGACCATCACCCTGCAGAACTACTTCCGCATGTACCATAAGTTAGCCGGTATGACCGGTACGGCCATTACCGAGGCAGGCGAGTTCTGGAACATCTACAAGCTCGATGTGGTCGAGATTCCTACCAACCGTCCCGTGCAGCGCGTCGATATGAACGACCGCGTCTATAAGACGAAGCGCGAGAAGTATGCTGCGGTTATCGAAGAGATAGAAAAGATGCGCATTGCCGGCCGTCCCGTGCTCGTAGGTACTACCAGCGTAGATGTTTCCGAGCTGTTAAGCCGTATGCTCGACCTGCGTCACATCCCCCATCAGGTGCTTAATGCCAAGTTACACCAGAAGGAGGCCGACATCGTTGCCCTGGCCGGACAGAGCAAGCCCGGCCGCGTCACGATTACCGACGAGGAAGGCAACAAACACGAGGAGGAACGTCTGCTCGGTGCGGTGACCATTGCCACCAACATGGCCGGCCGTGGTACCGACATCAAGTTGTCCGACGACGTGAAAGCCGCAGGCGGTCTGGCCATCATAGGCACGGAGCGTCACGAAAGCCGTCGTGTGGACCGTCAGCTGCGTGGTCGTTCCGGCCGTCAGGGAGACCCCGGTTCGAGTGTCTTCTTTGTTTCGCTCGAAGACAATCTTATGCGTCTCTTCGCCAGTGAGCGCATTGCGCGTGTCATGGACCGTTTAGGTTTCAAGGACGGTGAGATGATCGAGGCCAAGATGATTAACAACAGTATAGAGCGTGCGCAGAAGAAGGTCGAGGAAAACAACTTCGGCATCCGCAAACGCCTGCTCGAATACGATGATGTAATGAACAAGCAGCGTACGGTCATTTACGAGAAACGCCGTCATGCCCTCATGGGAGAGCGCATCGGCATGGACATTTCCAACATGATATGGGATCGTGTGCTCAACATCATCGACAACAACGACTATAAAGGCGCGCGCGACCAGTTCATTGAAATCATGGCCATGGAGATTCCGTTCACGGAAGAAGAGTTCGTCGGCACCAAGCGCGATGCGCTTTACGAAAAAGCCTTCCAGGCCGCGATGGAGAACTTCCGCCGCAAGACCGACCGCCTGGCCGAAGTTGCCATGCCCGTCATCACGAAGGTTTATGAGGAACAAGGACAGATATACGAGAACATCCTCGTGCCCATCAGCGACGGACGTCTGGTCTACAATATACGTACCAACCTCAAGGAAGCCTACGAAAGCGGCAGCAAGGCCGTTGTGCGCGACTTCGAGAAAGCTATCCTTCTGCACAATATAGACGATGCGTGGAAAGAGAATCTCCGTGAGCTCGACGAGCTGAAGAAGTCCGTGCAGAATGCCAGCTACGAGCAGAAAGACCCCTTGTTGATTTTCAAACTCGAGAGCGCCGACCTCTTCTCTGCCATGGTAAACCGCATCAACAACTCGACCGTTTCCACCCTGATGCGCGGGCAGATACCCGTACAAGCCCCCGAGGAAGTGCGTGAAGCCGCTCCCGAGCAGCAGTCCGCACCCCAGTACACCGAAAGCAAGCAGAACCTCGACGATGACGGCAGCCGCGAGGCAGCACAACGCGACACCCGCGAGCGTCAGCAGCAGCCCATCGTCCGTGAGAAGATGCCTAACCGCAACGACCCCTGTCCCTGCGGAAGCGGAAAGAAGTTCAAGAACTGTCACGGCCGCGGCATCGTGTGATTCCGGGCGACGGATAAACGCGGACATCTGAAATAGCGGATGCGGACGCCGACCTACCTCCTGACAAGGGAGGTGTCAGCGTCCGCATCGTTTTGTTTGTCGGTCCGCATCCGCTGCCGGGGGATGTTTTCCCGTATGCCGCAGAATGCGTCTCCCGTCCCTGCCGTGGTTGGGTGGTCGATGGAAATGAGACCGAAAGGGCAAAGGCTGAATTGCCTTTTATGATTCTTTCCTGTCCTGCTATTAAAACAAAAATCCTGCCTGTCGCTTTGCCGCAGGTGGCGGATGTCATGTGGAAAACGGCATTTGGAACCATCCGACATTAACATTTTTAACTTTTCTGCCCCGGGAAAAGACACGATTCCGCATTTATTTTTCACTACGTATAGGGCCGGAAAAAACTACAAGCCATGTAGAAACGACTACATGGCTTCTACGAAATCCCGTCATAGGGCCAGTTTCTCCGGGAAAAGGCTTTTTTTGCACGAAAAAAGGGCGGTTTCGGCCGCCCTCCCTGCTTTCGCTATACAAATATACAACATTTTTCCGCCAAAAGCAAGTAGTGTTAAAATCGTCGCCGCTAAATGTTAAAATCAACCCGCGGCGGAAAAACATCCTATGTCTTAGGAAAAAAGAAGTCCGTTCCGCCCGTCCGTTCCGGACTCATGGAAAACCGTAACCGGCCGGCAGGCGACTTTTCGGCGCGGATTTTTGCACGCGGAAGCGGAAAACGGCCGACCGCTCCTTGGAAATCCGGCGGCAGCATGATGCCGCGAAAAGTTTTCTCACTTCCTGCTAAATTTGGGAGTACGGAAAAGTTTTTGTACATTTGCGCTAAATATTGAAAAACTGGCAAAATGAACGTATTAGAACTCAGTGAACAGGAAATTTGCCGCCGTGAGTCGCTCGAAGAAATGCGGCGTATGGGCATCAATCCCTATCCCGCGGCAGAGTTTCCCGTAAATGCTTATTCGACTGATATAAAGGAAACTTTCGATGACGCGGCCGAGCCGCGCGAGGTCTGCATGGCGGGACGCATGATGAGCCGTCGTGTCATGGGAAAAGCCTCTTTCATTGAACTGCTCGACTCGAAAGGACGCATCCAAGTATACATTACGCGCGACGACATCTGTCCCGGCGAAGACAAGAACCTTTATAATGTGGTTTTCAAGAAGCTCCTCGACCTGGGAGACTTCGTCGGCGTGCGCGGATTCGTATTCCGCACGCAGACAGGAGAGATTTCCATCCACGCGCGTGAGCTGACAGTGCTGGCCAAAAGCCTCAAGCCCCTGCCCGTGGTCAAGGAAAAGGACGGCGTGACCTACGATGCGTTCGACGACCCCGAACTGCGCTATCGCCAGCGCTACGTGGACCTCATCGTGAATGCCGGGGTAAAGGACACCTTCATGAAGCGTTCGGTGGTGCTCAAGACGATGCGCGCCGCGCTCGACGAGGCCGGTTACACCGAAGTGGAGACTCCTATCCTCCAGCCCATACCCGGAGGTGCCAGTGCCCGGCCTTTCATCACCCATCACAATTCTCTCGACACCGATCTCTATCTCCGCATCGCCACCGAACTTTATCTGAAGCGCCTCATCGTGGGAGGATTCGAGGGAGTCTATGAAATCGGAAAGAACTTCCGCAACGAGGGAATGGACCGCAATCATAATCCCGAGTTCACCTGCATGGAACTGTACGTCCAATACAAGGACTACAACTGGATGATGGCTTTCACCGAAAAACTCCTGGAGCGCATCTGCATAGCCGTAAACGGAACGGCTGAAAGCGTTATCGACGGCAAGACCATCAGCTTCAAAGCGCCTTATCGCCGCCTGCCCATCCTCGAGGCCATAAAGGAAAAGACGGGGCACGACCTTTCCGGAAAAACGGAAGACGAGATACGCGCCATTTGCCGCGAACTGGGCATGGAAATCGACGACACAATGGGCAAGGGAAAGCTCATCGACGAGATTTTCGGCGAGTTCTGTGAAGGCACATTCATACAACCGACGTTCATCACCGACTATCCCGTGGAAATGTCGCCGCTGACGAAAAAGCACCGCACGAATCCCGCGCTGACGGAACGCTTCGAGTTGATGGTGAACGGCAAGGAACTGGCCAATGCCTACTCGGAACTGAACGATCCGATAGACCAGGAAGAGCGTTTCCAGGACCAGCTCCGGCTTTCCGAGAAGGGAGACGACGAGGCCATGTTCATAGACCAGGACTTCCTGCGGGCCTTGCAGTACGGTATGCCCCCGACGTCGGGCATAGGTATAGGCATAGACCGTCTCGTGATGCTCATGACGGGACAGACGCAGATACAGGAAGTGCTTTTCTTCCCGCAGATGCGCCCCGAGAAGAAAGCCCCGCGCGACCCGGCGGCCAAGTACGTGGCGCTGGGCATAGACGAGGCGCTCGTACCCGTATTGCAGAAGGCCGGATACAACCTTGTCAGCGACCTGGAAGAGGCCAACGCGCAAAAGATTCAGCAGCAAATCGGTGAAATCATAAAGAAATATAAGCTTGACCTTACCAAACCTTCGGTGCAGGACATTGAAAGTTGGAAGAAAGGCTGAGCCTGAACATACCGTGCGGGGGTGGGGGAGACGACTGCCTTGTCTTTCTCCTCCCATCGCCGGCTCCGGTGTTTCTTGAACAACAGTTATATGGATTTTTCCAAGAGTAGAAGCGGATTCTTCAGGTCTTCCAAAGAAGAAAACCATGATGGGGACTGTCCGGTGCTGGAAGACTTCGCGCAGAAGATAGGCGCGGCGCCCGTAGGCATAGCCATCATGGGCGGAGGCAGCTGGGCGACGGCCATTGCCAAGATTGTACTCGAAAAAGCCGAGCGCATCACGTGGTATATGCGTAGGCCCGAAGCCATCGAAGAGTTCAAACGGCTGGAGCATAACCCGTCTTATCTCACGAGTGTGCACTTCGATATCTCCCGGATTACCTTCTCGTCGGACATCAATGAAGTGGTGCGCACGTGCGGAACGCTGATTTTTGTCACTCCTTCACCTTATATCAAGAACCATCTGAAGAAACTGAAGGAAAAAATCCACAACAAGTTCGTCATTACGGCCATCAAGGGCATCGTCCCCGACGAGAACCTGATTTGTTCCGAGTATTTCAGACAGGTTTACAACGTTCCCGATGACAATCTGGCCGTTCTCGGCGGTCCCAGCCATGCGGAGGAAGTCGCGCTCGGCCGTCTCACTTATCTGACCGTCGGATGTACGGACGAGGAGAAGGCACGTGCTTTCGCCGACCTCATAGCCGGAAGTTACGTCAAGACGAAAACGGCCACCGATGTCATCGGAATTGAATACGCTTCTGTGCTGAAAAACGTTTATGCCATAGCGGCCGGTATCTGTAACGGCCTGAAATACGGCGATAACTTCCAGAGCGTGCTGATGGCCAACGCGGTACAGGAAACCAACCGCTTCCTGCGTGCCGTTTACCCCGTGGAACGCAATGTCTATGATTCCGTTTATCTGGGCGACCTGCTGGTTACGGGCTACTCAAACTTCTCCCGCAACCGCGTGTTCGGCACGATGATAGGCCGTGGATATAGCGTGAAGTCGGCGCAGATAGAGATGGAGATGATTGCCGAAGGCTTCTTCGGAACCAAGTGCATGAAAGACATCAACCGTCACTTTCATGTGAACATGCCCATCCTTGATGCGGTTTACAACATCCTGTATGAGCGGATTTCGCCCGCCATCGAAATCAAGTTGCTGACCGATTCGTTCCGCTGATTGTGCAGGCGCTTCGGCGCAACGCCGTTCCGGACACGCCGGGACGTCATTTATAAATCAGAAAGATGGCTGGAATTTTTCCAAGGTCGGGCATTCCCTGTTTTTTCCATTCGCGCAGCGTCCGTGTGCGGACATATTCATCTTCGGTAGTCAGGCCTGCCGCTATGCAAAGCCGTGTCTGCGGATTGCAGGCGGAACATATATCGGCGAACAGGCGTGCATTGCGATAAGGGGTCTCGATAAATAGCTGCGTCTGTCCTTCACTGACGGCGCGGGCCTCCAGTTGTTTCAGCCGTTTGGCACGTTGTGATGGATCGATGGGCAGATAGCCGTGAAAAGCAAAGCTTTGTCCGTTGAAACCCGACGCCATCACGGCCAGCAGGATGGACGAAGGTCCGACCAGCGGGACGACACGCAATCCTTCGCGCTGGGCAATGGCCACGATGTCGGCACCCGGATCGGCCACGGCGGGGCATCCGGCCTCGCTGATGACGCCTACCGGCTCACCATGCCTGAGCGGCTCGAGATATTGTGAGAACAAAGCGGTGTCGGCGTGCTTCCCCATCGGATAGAAAGTAAGCCCGTCGATGTCTATGCTGCGCTCAACCTGTTTCAGGAAGCGCCGGGCCGTGCGCAGCTCTTCGACAATGAAATGGCGGATGCCGAGAATGACTTCTTTGTTGTAGGCAGGCAGGACCTTTTCTGTAGGCGTGTCGCCGAGTGTTACGGGGATGAGATAGAGTGCGGGCGTCATGAGCGTTCGGAGTGTGGGGTGACGGGAAGCGATGAGAAGGTTTTCTTCCCCTTGATATAATATTGTATAAGCAGGCTAAAGGATACGCGTTCGGGAATGCCTTTCAGTACGGTTTTCCGCAGGTTCTCTTCGCGTTGTGTGCGGAATTCGCTGCGGATGCGCCGGTATTCGCGGCGCGCCCTGTATATGGCCCGCGCATTGGCAAGGTCACCGCCGGCCAGAAACTTGAGTGCAGCGACGTAATCCAGCAGGCAACGCATGCGCATGACGGCATTCAGTTCCTCTTCGGGCAGGTTTTTGTAAAGCATCAGCAGGTTGTTGCGGAAATTCAGGAACGTCTTGCGCGGATTTCCCTGCTCCAGCGAAGCGCCGCCTACGTGGTAGGCCCGGCTTTCGGGCACGCAGACAATGGCCCGTCCGCGGCTGCGCAGCCGCCAGCACAGGTCGATTTCCTCCATGTGGGCAAAGAAACGGCCGTCCAGGCCGCCTGCTTCCAGCCAGTCGGTTCTTCGTATCATCAAGGCCGCACCCGTGGCCCACAACAAAGGAGCTATGTCGTCGTACTGGCCTTTGTCCCGTTCCAAGGTGTCGAATACGCGCCCGCGGCAGAAAGGATAGCCGTAGCGGTCCAGGTATCCGCCGCACGCTCCGGCATATTCGAAGCACGACTTGTCGCTTTGCGACAGCAGTTTGGGCTGGCAGGCCGCAGCTTCCGGATGCTTCTCCATATATTCCAGCATCGGGCGGAGCCATCCCCCGGGCACTTCCACGTCCGAGTTCAGCAAAAGAAAATATTCATGTCCGAGTTGTGCCAGCGCACGGTTATATCCTTCGGCGAATCCGTAGTTTTCGGGCAACCGGATGAGTTGTACGTCGGGAAACTCGCGTTCAAGCATCTCGCATGAGTCATCTGTCGAACCGTTGTCGGCCACGATGACGTCCGCATCCGCGGCCGAGCCGCTGACGACCGAGGGGAGGAAACGGCGCATCATGGCGGAACCGTTCCAGTTGAGTATGACGACGGCAATTTTCTTCATGTCCGTTCTTTTTCAATGGTAGGGAAAAATGTTTTTATCCGAGGGACGTCAAAGCATCCCTTTCCTCGTTGAATCCGCCTAACCTTACAGGTGTCAGCAGGTTGTCTTGTTCCGCCTCGCAGGTCGCCTCTACGCGGATGTAGTTGTCCGTGAAGCCGTGCATGAGATGCCCCTCTTTGGCATGTTCCCACAGCACCGTGCGCGCTGTCCCGACATATTTCTCGTAGAAAGTCAGCCTTTTTTGTTCGGACAACTCGATGAGCCGCCGGCTGCGCTCGTGCTTCTCCTGCGGACTGACGGTATGCGGAATCTCCAGTGCTTTTGTTCCCGGCCGTTCCGAGTAGCTGAACACGTGCAGCTGGGCAATGTCCAGGTCGCGGATGAAGCGGAAGGCATCCTCAAAGTATTCCGCAGTCTCGCCCCTCGTGCCCACAATCACGTCCACGCCGATGAAGGCGTCGGGCATGGCTTTCCGGATGCGGTTCACCTTGTCCGCGAACAGCTTGGTGTCGTATCTGCGGTGCATGAGCCGCAGCACGTCGTCCGAACCGCTCTGCAACGGAATGTGGAAGTGGGGCATGAAAGCGCGTGAGCCTGCGCAAAAATCAATGATGTCGTCGGTCAGCAGGTTCGGCTCTATGGATGAGATGCGGTAACGCTCGATGCCTTCCACCCGGTCCAGGGCTTTTACCAGGTCGAAGAAGCTTTCGTCCGTCGAGCGGCCGAAGTCGCCGATGTTCACGCCGGTAATGACAATCTCCTTGCCACCCTCGCGCGCCACATCTCCGGCCTGTGCCACGAGAGAGGCTATGCTGCCGTTGCGCGACCGTCCGCGTGCAATGGGAATGGTGCAGTAGGTGCAATAATAATTACACCCGTCCTGCACTTTCAGGAAATAACGCGTGCGGTCGCCGCGCGAGCAGGACGGCACAAAGGTCCTGATTTCGCGTGTGGGTACGGCTATGGCCTCGTGGCAGGCATCTCCGCTTTCGAGAGCCTGTTTCTGTGCCATCCGTTCCCGTATGTAGCGCACCACATCGCCTTTCTGCTCCATGCCGAGCACGAGGTCCACGCCGTCCAGGCCCGCGACCAGTTGCGGTTGCAGTTGCGCATAACAACCCATCACCAAGACGAACGCCCCCGGATGCTCGCGCGTGAGCCGGCGGATGGTTTGCCGGCATTTCTGGTCGGCCACGTCGGTCACCGAACAGGTGTTGATGATGCAGATGTCGGCACGTTCGCCTTTCTCTGCCGGTCGGACGCCCTGCTGTGCCAAGGTGTCGCGCAGCGAGGACGTTTCCGCAAAGTTCAACTTGCAGCCCAATGTCACGTAGGCCGCACACATATTATATAAAGGAGTATCCTGGTTCATGGAAAAGTGCAGAAGATGAAATTTCGTGCCTTCTGAAGGCGAAAGCAAAGGTACGACATTTCACGGAGTTGCCGAAACGTAAAAAAATATTTTTAGGAAACGGCACTAAATCTGCATGTTATGAAACGGATATGTTAAAAAACATACTTTTTACTCAAAAAAAAGAGGGAAATCCTTGCAGGTAATGAAAAAGTACGTACCTTTGCAGCGTTTTAATAAAGCAATTGATTGTTTAACAAAAAACTTAAAAACAAAATGAAGAAGTTAGTTTTCATGTTCGTAGCTATGGCTGCAATTTCTTTCGCTTCTTGCGGTAACACTGAGAAGGCTGGTGACGCTGTTGATAGCACTGCTGATAGCGCAGTAGTAGCTGATAGCGCTGCTGATAGCGTAGCTGCTGACAGCGTAGTTGCTGACAGCGCTTCTGCCGACAGCGTAAACGCTTAAGTAGAACTCTGCTAAAAGCTTTCTCGTACAGACTTAGTACGAACAAAGAAGAGAATTGAGACCTGTGAACTATGTTTGCAGGTTCTTTTTTTGCTCTTTTTTCGGCCTGTCCGGGCACATGCCAGCAACAAAGTCCGGAATCCGGTTTCGGGAATGCCGTTCCTTTTAACATTTCCCGGCGACGATTTTAACACTACTTGCTTTTGGTGGAAAAATGTTGTATATTTGTATAGCGAAAGCAGGGAGGGCGGCCGAAACCGCCCTTTTTTCGTGCAAAAAAGCCCTTTTCCCGGAGAAACCGGCCCTATGACGGGATTTCGTAGAAGCCATGTAGTCCGTTCTACATGGCATGTAGTTTTTCCCGGCCCTATATGTGGTGAAAAATAAGTGCGGGATAGCGTCTTTTTCTCGGGCGGAAAAGTTAAAAATGTTAATTCTTCGTGCAGACAGATGTCGCTTTCTGTTGTTCATCTTTGGGATAGGGACGGTTGGCGGCAGTTCCTGTTCCGGCGGGAAGGCTTCTGCTTCAGACAAGCACAAATGTAGCCCGCTCTTCGTCGGATACGGTTTCCGTGAAGAGCGGGCGCTGTGTATGTTCCTGCGTGCAAAGGGCTTGCAGGCCTGTGCCGTCTCAGGGCAGGACGGGCAGGTCCTTGTCAGGGACAGGCGATTTTTTGAGCAGATATACCGTCCAAAGTTCGAGCAGGGCATAAATGATGAAGCCCGAGCCGATAACAATCATGGGAAGGCCGGCTATTGCTTCCTTACGGTCGCTCAGCAGGATGAACAGGCCGCCTGCCATTTCGAGAGTGGGCACCACGTAGTAGAAGAAACTGCTTCTGATGCCGCCGCGGCGTATATCCCATAGCGTGTAGAACTGGGTGCCCGAAGCGATTAACAGGAATGCGGCCAGCAAGTACATGAGTGCTTCGATGAACAGGCCGGGCCAAAGCAACAACACCAGTCCGAAGAGTATGCTGCCCGTACCTACGACGGGGTAGAGCAGGGGCATACGGCGGTTTTCGGCATTGCGTGCGAAGTGGCTGACCAAGGCGACGCTGCCGGGAATGATGAAAAGCACGCCGCATACCATGACAATCCATGTCGTGACGCGTTCGGAAAACACGACGAGCAGTATGCCCAAATCCAGAATGCAGAGGGCGCGTGCCACAATGCTTTGAATGAACTTTTTCATAAGGCGATATGTTTTTTGTTCTTGACTAAAGAAAAAATCATGTCGTTTTATCGGTGCTGTCTGCCCGCTGCCCGGGGCAGGACGGGGCATGAATGCCGCTCTCCTGAAGGGACTTACGCGTTGGGCCGTCCGATGGAGAAATATTCGAACTCAGCCTGCCGCATTTCCTCGGGGTCGTAGATGTTACGGCCGTCGAATACGGCGGGATGATTCATGGTGCGGCGCACCACCTCCCACGAAGGCAGGCGGAATTGCTTCCATTCGGTGAGCAACAACAGGGCATCGGCCTTGAGTACGGCATCATACATGTCTCTGGCATAGGTGACGCTATCGCCCAGACGGCGCTTGCATTCTTCCATGGCCACGGGGTCGAAGACGCGGACCGTACAGCCGGCCTCGAGCAGGTGCTTGATGGTGACGAGCGAGGTGGCTTCACGCATGTCGTCGGTTTCGGCTTTGAAGGCCAATCCCCAGACGGCGACGGTCTTTCCCTTGAGATTGCCGTTGTAATAGGCGCTCAGTTTTTTGAATATCACGTTCTTCTGCTGCTCGTTCACCTCTTCGACGGCCGAAAGTACCTTCATCTTGTATCCGTTCTGCTCTGCCGTCTTGATGAGTGCTTTCACGTCTTTCGGGAAACAGGAACCTCCGTATCCGCAGCCGGGGTAAAGGAACTTTGACCCGATACGTGAGTCAGACCCGATGCCTTTACGTACCATGTTCACGTCGGCACCGACCAGCTCGCACAGGTTAGCGATGTCGTTCATGAACGATATACGGGTCGCCAACATGGAGTTGGCAGCGTATTTAATCATCTCGGCCGAGGGGATGTCCGTGAAAATGACGCGGAAGTTGTTGAGCATGAAAGGCGAGTACAGCTTCTTCATCAGGTCGCGGGCACGTTGGCTCTCCACACCCACGACTACGCGGTCGGGAGACATGAAGTCTTTCACGGCTGCGCCTTCTTTGAGGAACTCCGGGTTGGATGCCACGTCGAAGTCCAGGTTTACGCCGCGGCGGTCCAGCTCTTCGCGGATGGCGGCCTTGACCTTCTCGGCCGTACCTACGGGGACGGTACTTTTGGTCACGACAACTACGTATTTCTGCATGTTGGCTCCCACCTCGCGGGCTACCGACAGAACATAACTCAGGTCGGCACTTCCGTCCTCGTCGGGGGGAGTTCCGACGGCGCAGAATACGGCTTCGACGTCGTTGAGGCAGTCTGTCAGCCGCGTGGTGAAGCACAAACGGCCTTCCCTGTGGTTGCGGCGCACCATTTCCTCGAGGCCCGGTTCGTATATCGGTATGATACCTTGTTGCAGACGCTCAATCTTGTTCTTGTCGATGTCCACACAGGTGACCTCAATGCCCATTTCGGCGAAACAGGCCCCCGAGACGAGACCGACGTAACCTGTTCCGACAATTGCTATCTTCATGATTCGTGTTTTTTAGGTCCGGTAAATAAAAACAATGTAGGGGATAGAATATACTGCCCCCTACATTGTTTTTACTATATCGGAGCAGTTTTGTTCTCCGAGTATCTTACTGATTAATTGGCCGGAGCATTTTGTCCTGCTGCTGCGGCTCCTGCACCCTGTGATACCGGTGCGGACTGCTGGGCGGCCTTGTAGTCGGTCACAACGCTTTCGGTCTCGTTCGTAGTCAGGCAGAAAGCGGACATTACGCTGAAGAGAACCATCAGCGCTGCCAAGGTCCAGGTGGCTTTTTCCACGACATCGGTCGTCTTACGTACGCCCATGATTTGATTGGAAGAGGCAAAGCTCGATGCGAGTCCCCCGCCTTTTGATTCTTGGATAAGCACGATGAAAGCCAACAGTATGCCGGTGATGATGGCCAGGATGACAAATAGACTGTACATTTCTTTATGGTTTGTTTTTGTTATTGATAATCAATTTTTGCAGGAATCTGATTTGGTCTGCAAAGTAACGATTTTTTTTCGGATAGAGCAAGTGTAACTTGCGGATTATTTCTATGGCCTTTTCATATCGGCCCTGTTTGATGTAGATTTTGGCTAAAGTTTCGGTGAAGTAGTCTTCTTCTGCCGTTTCCTCTTTTTGTTCTTCGGGTTCGGGCATGTATTCCGGCGTGTCCTGCAGGACGATGCGTCCGGGCTTGTTCTCGATGAACTCGTCAATGAGTTCGCTGTTGCGTTGTGCCTGCCGGTTGTCCGGGGCATTGGCATCCTTTTCGGGGGATGCGTCTTCGAGGTCCAGAAGAAAGACCGCGTAGTCCGTAGTTGCGTCGGCGACGGTCAGTTTGCGCCGTCCGGGCGTGCTTTCGTCTGTTGTCGTGCTGTCTTTCAGGAATTTGTCGATGAGTGACTGCGTTCTGTCTGTGTCTTCGTCGCTTTCCGTTTTGCTTTGTTCGGCGGTAGCGTGCTGTATCTCGTAGTTGCTGCCCTCCACCATCCTGAAAAGTACGCTTCTGTCGGGGATGTGCAATGCCGCCCGGCGCAGTTCTTCGCCGAAAGCGGGGTCGTGCAGCAGAAAAAGGTTCTGCAAGAACAACAGACGTGCCGCCTGGAAATAGGGATGCCGGGCCACGGTCTCGCGCAGTCCGTAAAGGGTTTCCTTGTCCAGGAGTTCGGGATGTCCGATAAGTTCGGCAACTGAGGGCGTCATGCTTTTCCTTTTTTCTATGTTTGTCCGTTATTTTTCTTTCAGCCTTGCAGGCGGCCGCAGGCTACCAGTCGGCGACCGTTGCATTGAATATCTGGTCGGTCAGGTCGTTGATCATTTCCGTTACGAGCTGTTCCTGGACGGCCGAGAGCTGCATGGTCGATTCGTATTGTGCGGTTGCGGAGAACTGTTTCTCCCAATTCTGGTTCGTCTTTGCGTTGGTGAAGCGGATATTGACGGTCATTTTCAGCTGTACCTGCGAGGAATATCCGTCGGCCGATATGGATTTGTTGTATTGGTCGTAGCCTGTGATTTCGCCGGCTATGTGCAGGTCGCCGTTCCGCTTGACCAGTCGCAGGCGGGTCCGGCTTGCGTAGAGGTCCTGCAGCTTGTTGTTGAACATGGCCTCCATCGGCGCCCAGCCGTATGCCGCCCGGTTCGGTATGTTGTCTATCTGGAGGGTCTTGATGACGTCGTAGTTGATGTTTGTTCCCGTGAACACGTACTTCACGCTACATGCCGTCAGCATCAGACAGCATAACAGCGGAAGCATCCGCGTGAGGCGTTTTCGCGCGCGTGCGGTCCGTTGGCCGTTTCCCCGCAGCCGCTTGTATCCGGCACTAAGGCTGTTCCAGTCCATATTCTTTTATTTTGCGATAAAGTGTCCGTTCCGAGATGCCCAGCTGCGCGGCTGTTTGTCTGCGGTTGCCTCCTGTCCGGGCCAGGGCCTTTCTTATCATGTCCTTTTCCAGGTCTTCCAGCGACGCGCTTACTTCCTGCGGTTCCGGGTTGCCGGTGTCGCTCACCTCTTCAATCTCCTGGATGAGTGTGCCTTCGTCCTTGCCGAAACTGTGTCCGTAGTTCGCGCTCTTTTTCCCGCCGTAGAGCGACAGGTGCTGCTGCCGGTCGTCCGTATGCTCGTCCCGGCGAATCGAAAGATTGTTTTCGTTTACGATTTTCTTCAGTTCCGCCACGTCGCGCCGCAGGTCGAACAATATCTGGTAAAGGATTTCCCGTTCGTTCTCGAAGCTGTGGTGCTCTGCCTTCTGTCCGACGGGCACGAGCTGGGTATGCCGTTTCTCTTCGGGCAGGTATTTGCGCAGCAGGTCGGGAGTTATTTCGCGGGTTTCGGCGGTCACCGACATGTTTTCGGTGAGGTTTCTCAGCTGCCGTATGTTTCCGGGCCACGAATATGCGGTGAGCATCTGCGTGGCGGCCTCGTCGAGCCGCACGGCCGGCATGTTGTACTTCTCGCTCATCTCGAGCGCGAATTTTCTGAAGAGCAAGGCCGCGTCCGTGCCGCGTTCGCGCAGGGGCGGAATGGAGATGGACACGGAGTTGAGGCGGTAATACAGGTCTTCGCGGAACTTGCCCTCTTCGATGGCCTTTTCTATGTTCACATTCGTGGCGGCCACGATGCGCACGTCGGTCTTGCGCACTTCGCTCGCCCCGACGGGGATGTATTCGCCCGTTTCGAGCACGCGCAGCAGGCGGGCCTGCGTCTGCGTCGGTAGCTCGCCCACTTCGTCAAGGAACAAAGTTCCGCCGTTGGCCACGGCAAAATAGCCTTCGCGCTTCTCTACGGCTCCTGTGAACGACCCGCGCTCGTGTCCGAACAGCTCGGAGTCGATGGTGCCCTCGGGAATGGCGCCGCAGTTGATGGCAAGATATTTTTTGCTCCGTCTCAGGCTGTTGTCGTGGATGATGCGGGGGAATATCTCCTTTCCGACACCGTTCTCGCCCGTGATGAGCACGGACAGGTCCACCGGAGCGATTTTCAGCGCTATTTCCAAGGCGCGGTTCAGGCCCTCGCAGTTGCCCACGATGCCGTAACGTTGTTTTATGCCTTGAAGTATTGATGTTTCCATGACTTTTGGGGAAAGTTACGGCAAAGTTACACAAAAAAAAGGACTTTTGCCCTAAAAAAAGGAGAGACCGATAATAATATATGACGGGCGTGCCGCCGTGCGGGTGCCGTCCGGCCATGACGGGACGGCGTGGCGGCATCTGTTTCATGGCGCGGCGCGAAAGTGAGGCGCGGGCTTGGCGGGTATTGACTTTAACATATTTAACCTTGGTTATGTAAATAAATGTAAACGGAATAGGGCTAAGTACATATAAAAGGCATCTTTTTGCGCGCAGAAGGCTTCCTTTTCAAAATAGAAGGCATGTATTTTTACGCAGGATGCTTCTAAATTTTTCTACATGCACATGTAAAATGGCTCATAAGGGGCTTATTTACACGAAAAAAGGCGGTTCGTGACCGCCTCTCCTATTTCCCGTACCACAAAGATACAACATTTTTCGACGAAAAGCAAGAAATGTTAAAATGACGGGCCGGCTGGTTGCCATGCGTGCCGCGCGGCAATATTTTTTTCGGCATTTGTGCGGCACTTTCTGCACTTTCTGCGTATCTTTGCGCCATGTTTCGTCCGCCGGACGGGGCCGAGTGCTTGACTAACCTCGTAAAAAACAAGATAATATGAATACTTCACCGCGCGTGAGCCTCCCTTTCATGCTGTTGGGAACGCTCTTTTGTGTCTGTCTCATTGCGGCCAACTTGCTCGAGACCAAGCAAGTGACCGTCGGACCGCTCGAACTGACGGCCGGGCTTATTGTTTTTCCCGTTTCTTATATCATCAACGATTGTCTCGTGGAGGTGTGGGGCTACCGGCGGGCACGTCTGGTCATCTGGCTGGGTTTCCTGATGAATTTTCTGTTCGTCGTGTTCGGCCTGGCGGCCGATGCGCTTCCGGCCGCGCCTTATTGGACCGGCGAGGCCGGTTTTCATGCCGTCTTCGGACTGGCTCCCCGCATTGCCGCGGCATCTTTTCTGGCCTTTCTCGTCGGTTCTTTCCTCAATGCCTATGTGATGAGCCGCATGAAGCTGCATGACGGCGGCCGGCGCTTCAGTTTGCGCGCCATAGTCTCGACCGTTGTCGGCGAGACGGCCGATTCGCTCATCTTCTTCCCGCTTGCGCTGGGCGGGGTGGTGCCTTGGGAGGTGATGCCCGCCATCATGCTGACGCAGGTGGTGCTCAAGACGGCCTACGAGGTGGCCGCGCTGCCGCTGACGGTGCGCGTGGTGCGCTACATGAAGCGCGTGGAGGGGCAGGATGCCTTTGACCGTGACATAAAGTATAATGTTTTCAAAATTAAAGATATATGATGAGTGAAGAAAAGGCTGTCGTGGTCTTTAGCGGCGGCCAGGATTCCACTACGTGCCTGTTTTGGGCTTTGAAGCACTTTGCCGGCGTGCGCGCCCTGAGCTTCGTCTACGGGCAGAAGCATGTGCGCGAGGTGGAGTTGGCCGAACGCATTGCCAAGCGTGCGGGAGTGGATTTCGAGTGCATGGACGTCTCGTTCATCGGCGGCCTGGGGCGCAATGCCCTGACCGATGCGACGCTGGAGATGGACGAGGAGCGGCCCGAGGGCGGTGTGCCCAATACGTTTGTGCCGGGGCGCAACCTGTTCTTTCTGAGCATCGCCGCCGTACGTGCCCGCGAGCTGGGCATACGCCACTTGGTGATGGGCGTTTCGCAGACCGACTTCTCCGGTTATCCCGACTGCCGCGACGCATTCATCAAGAGTCTGAACGTAACCCTCAATCTGGGGCTCGAAGGTGAGTTTGTCATCCACACGCCCCTCATGTGGCTGGACAAGTGTGAAACATGGGCGCTGGCAGACCGTCTCGGCGTGCTCGAAACGGTGCGCCGCGACACGATGACCTGCTACAACGGCGTGCAGGGCGACGGTTGCGGGCATTGTCCCGCCTGCAAGTTGCGGCGCGAAGGGCTGGAAAAATATCTTGAACGTAAAAATAAGGAAAATGAACAGAGAGGAAGATAATCTGAAGTCATTGGGACGCAAGACTGAGTATAGGGATGACTATGCGCCCGAGGTGTTGGAGACTTTCGAGAACAGGCATCCCGAGAACGATTATTGGGTGCGGTTCAACTGTCCCGAGTTTACGAGTCTCTGTCCCATAACGGGGCAGCCCGACTTCGCGGAAATCCGCATCAGTTACCTGCCCGGGAAACGCATGGTGGAGAGCAAGAGCCTGAAACTCTACTTGTTCAGCTTCCGCAACCACGGCGATTTTCACGAAGACTGCGTGAACGTCATCATGAAAGACTTGGTGCGGCTCATGGCCCCCAAGTACATCGAGGTGACCGGACTTTTCACACCGCGCGGAGGCATCAGCATTTACCCGTATGCCAACTACGGCCGGCCGGGTACGAAGTATGAGGAACTGGCGGCCTATCGCTTGCGGCAGCACGACTTGTAGAAAACTCCCGGCTGCTTTCCGGAACAATAAGACACCGCGCCCGTCCGCTTGGCCCCACATAGGGAAGCGGACGGGCGCGGTGTGTGCGCGCGTGCCATGGACGCCGCCGGCCGCAGCTGGCGGATGGCTTTGCTTAGTCCTTCATCAGGTTTTCCCAGAAACGGTCCAGGTCCTCGCCGAGCCCTTCCATGATGTTGCCGTCCAGCAGGATGGTGTCATCGTCCACGAGGTGCAGTTCCGCAACCGGCTCGTGGTCTTCGCCGGTCAGTACGAAAGAGTAGGGTTTGATTATCGCAATGTTTTCTGTCACGTCCTTGATGTGGACGATGGCCTGTCTCAGGATCGGCTGTATGTCGTCGTAGAAGTTTTCGGATGAGTTGCCGATCCATTCTTCGACGACGCAGCGTGTCAGTTCCGTATCGTCATCGTCGAATACAAGGAGCTCTCCGCTTTCTTGCTTTACTTGCAGGTAAATGTCCGTAAAGGGCATGCTTTCGGTTGCTGCGGGAAATTTCGAGGCGGCCTTGCGTAAGGCGCGCTCTATCTGTTGCAGGGTTTGGGCGGAGGCTTTCATGGTATGCGGTGCTATTGGTTTATGATATGCAAATGTACGTTTTTTTTGCATACACGTTCTTTGTCGGCACGAAAAAGTGCGGCCGGCTGCCCGAAAAGTGCGTTCCGTGGCCGCGTCCGGATATGAAATGGCGACGGGAAGGGCATGTGGCACATACCTTCCCCGTCGCCGGTGTGTTTATGAACTTTGTTGCGAAACCGGTGTGGCGCGGGCCGCGCGGCTTCGCACCGTTCGGTCTTTAGTTGTTCTCGGGACGCAGGCGGCGAACTACTTCACCTGTGCGCCACATCTCGCTTTCGCGCAACGCCTTCAGTTCTGCTTCGAGCTTCACGCGGTAGTCGGGCTGCGAGTTGCTGTCAATGGAAATCTGGGCCTCGTTTCCGGTGGAGACGCTGTGGTACAGTTTCTCGACAACGGGCTTGATGGCGTCGTGGAACGGGGTCATCCAGTCGAGAGCGCCGCGCTGCGCCGTCGTGGAGCAGTTGGCGTACATCCAGTCCATACCGTTCTTGGCTACAAGCGGCATGAGGCTTTGCGTAAGCTCTTCGACCGTCTCGTTGAATGCCTCGGAAGGCGTGTGTCCGTTCTCGCGAAGCACTTCGTACTGGGCAAGGAACAATCCCTGGATGGCGCCCATGAGCGAGCCGCGCTCACCTGTGAGGTCGCTGGTGGCTTCGCGCTTGAAGGTGGTCTCGAACAGGTAGCCCGAACCGATACCTACGCCGAAGGCCAATACTTTCTCCAGCGCGTGGCCCGAGTGGTCCTGGTATACGGCATAGGAGGAGTTGAGGCCGCGTCCCTCGAGGAACATCGTGCGTAATGAGGTTCCCGAACCTTTCGGGGCGACAAGGATGACGTCGATGTCGCTGGGAGGAACCACACCGGTACGGTCGCTCCAGTTGATGGCGAAACCGTGCGAGAAATAAAGCGTCTTGCCGGCGGTGAGATAGGGCTTGATGGTCGGCCAAAGCTGCATCTGTGCCGCATCCGAGAGCAACATGCAAATGATTGTACCCTTTTCGGCCGCTTCCTCAAGGCTGAAGAGCGTTTCGCCGGGCACCCATCCGTCGGCCACGGCCTTTTCGAACGTTTTGCCCTGGCGCTGGCCGACGATGACGTTGAAACCGTTGTCGCGCAGGTTGCAAGCCTGGCCGGGGCCTTGTACGCCGTAACCGAGAACGGCAATCGTCTCGTTCTTCAATACTTCACGTGCTTTCTCCAAGGGAAACTCTTCGCGGGTCATGACTTCTTCGATGACGCCGCCGAAATTCATTTTTGCCATTGTTGGTTGTATTTATGAGTTGATAATATATATGCGTGTCGTGCCCCGTTCTGCTGTTCCGTTTCGGCGACGGGGACGTTCATTTCTCCTTTTAACTGTTGCTTTGGAACGTCAAGGCGCATTTTACGACGCATTCGCCGCTTTCTTTCCGGACTTCCACGGCGTAGTTCCCGTCTCCGTTGTCGTCGAGGAAGAAGTGTAGCGTTTCGCCGCAGTAGCTTTCCGCACAATAGGCCGCTTCTATGCGCCGGGGAGTGGCCGAGTCGAATACGTTCTTCGGGAAAAGGTCGAGTATCATCTCGATGTAGCGGATGGAATTGACGTGCCCGTTGATGTCAAGGTCGCTGTAGTAGGTTTGAAGACTGCGTACGGGTGTCGTACTGCGGACCCGGATGCGTCCGGGCCCCTTGATGGGGATGCCATGTCCGGGATTCAACAGCGTAGTGAAGTCTCCGGCCGGCAATTGTGAGAGGTCGATGGGCTGGCGACTGTCTATGTCGATCAGAGCCCAGATGCTGAACGCATGGCCATAGGTGTGCCCGTCCGCACCCTTTATCTCGAAGAGACGGTCAGTGAACTGGCGGTACACACGGCTTATCCACGTTTCGATGGAATAGGCCTCGCCGGTGCGGGGCATATTCTCCAGCTCGATGACGAGCCGGGAAAGTACCCACGCATGGCGGGTAGCGTTCATTTCCCGGTAGCCGAAGCCATGGCTTCCGGCATGTAGGCTGGCGCAACGCAGGATGTGGTTGCCCAGGAAGCGCCATGAGAGACGCCCCGAGTAATCTTCGGAAAACGGTTCTACGGAAAAGTCGTAGTGTCCCGCCTCCGGATGCCCGGATACGGCTTGTTGCGGAATGTTGGATTGCGGTATCATGCCTCGGAACGCTTTTTCGACAGTCTGTATTCCTCTTCGCGCAACTCAAGAAACTCGCTGAGTTCCTCGCGGCGGCTCTTGGTGACGGCTACGACGCCGGAACTTACGAATTGGAGCAGGCAAGCGTATCCTTTGAGCTTGCGATACAGTTCCATGATGTCTTCCGGCAGCCCTTCCTTGCTGACAATGCTGTACGTAGAGTTTACTTCCACGATTTTGGAGTCATGTAGTCGTATGGCCTTCGATATGTTCTTGTTCTCAAGCAGCTTTGCCGTTGCAATTTTATAGAGGGCCTGTTCCATGACATAGATTTCGTCGCTCGTGAAATACTGTGCCTGAATCACATCTATCTTCTTTTCGATCTGTTTAGTAACAGTGCGGATGGTAGGTTCGTCCGAGTTGCACGTAATCGTATAGCGGTGTATCTTTTCGATGCCTGAAGGCGACACATTGAGGCTTTCGATGTTGAGTTGGCGGCGGGTAAAGACGTTTGTCACCTGGTTGAGTACGCCGGCAAGGTTCTCAGAGAATATGATGAGGGTGTAAAGTTTTTTTTCTTCCATGTTTCCTTATTTTATTTCCAAGAGCATGTCGTCTACGTCGCTTCCGGGGCAGCACATGGGGAGCACATTGTCTTCTTCGCGCACAGCCACCTGCAGCAGGAACGGTCCCGGTGTCGCCAGCATCTCGACAATGGCACCGGACAAGTCTTCCCGTTCGACGACGGTGCGTGCCGGTATGTCGTAGGCCTCGGCTATTTTTTCGTAGTCGGGGTTCGCCATCGGCGTGAAGGAGTACCGGCGGCTGAAGAACAGTTGTTGCCACTGCCGGACGTTGCCCAGATAATTATTGTTGAGGAGAATGATTTTCACAGGGCATCTTTGTTCCATGATGGTGCCGAGTTCCTCGATGGTCATCTGCAGACCGCCGTCGCCAAGGAAGAGGCAAACCAGACGGTCGGGCGCTCCGAACGTCGCGCCTATCGCGGCAGGAAGTCCGTAGCCCATTGTCCCCATGCCTCCCGAGGTCACGATGCTTCGTTCCCGGGTGAATTTGAAATATCGTGCGGCGAAAATCTGGTTTTGGCCGACGTCCGTCACGAGTATCGCGCGGTTTTCGGTGGCTTCGGTTATCTTGCGGATGACTTCTCCCATCTGCAGCGGTCCTTCCTGCGGATGTATCTGCGGATTGATGACGAGTCGCGTTTCCGTCTCGTCGTGCTCGCGGAAACTTTCCCGCCATTCGGTGTGCTTTTGTTCCGTCAGCAGTTCGGTGACTGCGGGCAACGTCTGCTTGCAATCGCCCAACACGGCCACGTCTACCTTTACATTTTTGTTTATCTCGGACGGATCAATGTCGAAGTGTATCTTGCGGGCCTGTGTCGCGTAGGTGGCAAGTTTTCCCGTTATGCGGTCGTCGAATCTCATGCCGACAGCAATGAGCAGGTCGCATTCCTGTGTCTTCTTGTTGGCACCCAGGCTTCCGTGCATACCTAACATTCCGACGTTGAGGGGATGTTCGGTAGGCAATGCCGACAGTCCGAGCATCGTACATCCGGCCGGTGCGCCGGCTTTCTCGATGAAAGCGCGCAGTTCCTGCTGGGCGTTACCCAGTTCCACGCCCTGTCCGACGAGTACCAGTGGCCTCTTCGCCTCGTTGATGAGGGCCGCGGCCTGTATGACGGACATCCTGTCCGTCGGAGGCACAGGTACGTAGCTGCGGATGAAGTCTATGTGTGCCGGTGTGTAACATGCTTTTTCCACTTGGGCGTTTTTGGCGAAATCCAATACGACCGGTCCGGGGCGTCCGCTGCGTGCGATGTAGAAAGCGCGGCTTACGGCCCATGCCACGTCGTTGGCCGAGCGTATCTGATATGCCCACTTGCAGATAGGCTGCGTGATGTCCACCATATCGCACTCTTGGAAAGCATCCGAGCCCAGCATCTGGACGCCTACCTGTCCCATGATGACGACTATCGGCGTGCTGTCCATCATGGCGTCGGCGATGCCGGTTATCGTGTTCGTGGCACCGGGCCCGCTCGTTACGAGACAGACACCTACGCGCCCGCTGACCCGTGCGTAGCCCTCGGCTGCGTGTGACGCTGCCTGTTCGTGGCGCACGAGAATGTGGTTCAGACGGTCGCGATAATCGTAGAGCGCGTCATAGACGGGCATGATGGCACCGCCCGGATAGCCGAAAAGTGTGTCTACACCTTCGTCCACAAGCGAGCGCATCAGGATTTCCGCGCCCGAGATGGGAGTTGTGCCGGACCGGCCGGCGGCCGCCGGTGTCGTGATATGTGGGGTGGAGTTGCTGTCACTCATGTTTTCTTCTATATAATTAATGTGTTTGGGATTGGAACGGGCTGTCCGCCGCCGGTGTGCGGCTTGGCGTTCAGTCTACTATTCTTATGCCGCCCTTGTCGGCGCTTGCCACCATTTTGGCGTATGCCTGCAACGCTTTCGATACTTTTCGTTGCCGCTGTACCGGCCGTTGCGGCCGTGCGGCCAGCTCTTCGTCGGACAGGAGCACGTTGATGGCGCGCGTAGGTATGTCTATGTCGATGATGTCCCCGTCGATGATTTTTCCGATGTTCCCGCCTGCGGCCGCTTCAGGGGATATGTGTCCGATGCTGAGGCCTGATGTGCCGCCCGAGAAGCGTCCGTCGGTGATGAGGGCGCAGGCTTTGCCCAAGTGTCTGCTCTTGATGTACGATGTGGGATAGAGCATCTCCTGCATACCCGGCCCGCCTTTCGGTCCTTCGTGCGTGATGACCACCACGTCGCCGGCTTCCACCTGTCCGCCCAATATGCCTTCGCAGGCCGCTTCCTGCGAGTCGAACACCTTGGCCGGTCCGCGGAAGTGCAGGATGTCCTTATCGACGCCCGCAGTCTTCACCACGCAGCCGTCTTGTGCGATGTTGCCGAACAGGACGGCCAGTCCGCCGTCGGCGGAATAGGCATGGGCGAGGTCACGTATGCAGCCCCCGTCCCTGTCCGTATCGAGCGTTTCCCAACGGGTGTCCTGCGCTCCCATGCGGGTGCAGAATTTTCCTCCGGGTGCGCTCCGGTAGATGCGGTCGGCCTCGTCGTCGATGCTGTTGCCCGTTATGTCGTATTTTCTGATGTCTTCGCCAAGCGTAGCCCCGTTCACGCGTTTGGCATCGAGGTCAAGCAAGTCACCCTTGGCCAGTTCGCCGAGAATACCCATGACACCGCCGGCACGATTGCACTCCTGGATGGAATAACGCTGCGTGTTGGGCGACAGTTTGCACAGGCAGGGCACACGCAGGCTGAGGGCGTCGATGTCCGACATGTGGAAATCCACGCCGGCCTCGTGGGCCACGGCAAGCAGATGCAGTACGGTGTTGGTCGAACCTCCCATGGCGATGTCGAGTGTCATGGCGTTCAGGAACGCTTTCCGTGTGGCGATGGACAGCGGAAGCACGCTTTCGTCACCTTCCCCGTAATATTTGTAGGCGTTCTCCACGACAAGCCGTGCGGCGTCCTCGAACAGCCGGCGGCGGTTGGCGTGAGTGGCCAGAATAGTGCCGTTGCCGGGCAAAGAAAGTCCCAGCGCCTCGGTCAGACAATTCATGGAATTGGCCGTGAACATGCCCGAACACGAGCCGCAGCCCGGGCAGGCACGGTTCTCTATCTCGGCCAGTTCCTCGTCCGATACGCTTGTGTCCGCTCCTTTCACCATGGCGGAAATCAGGTCCACGTTCTCGCCTTTCCAGTGTCCGGCCTCCATCGGTCCGCCGCTGACAAAGACGGTCGGTATGTTCAGCCTCATGGCTGCCATGAGCATTCCCGGAGTGATTTTGTCGCAATTGGAGATGCACACGAGCGCGTCGGCCTTGTGCGCCTGGACCATATATTCCACAGAGTCGGCAATCAGTTCGCGCGAGGGCAGGGAATAGAGCATTCCGTCGTGCCCCATGGCGATTCCGTCGTCAATTGCGATGGTGTTGAACTCAGCCGCGTAGCATCCGAGCTTTTCTATTTCTTCCTTCACCAGTTGTCCTACTTCGTGCAAGTGGGTGTGGCCGGGCACGAATTGTGTGAAAGAGTTGGCAATGGCTATGATAGGTTTGCCGAACTGCTCGCGTTTCATGCCGGTGGCCACCCAAAGGGCGCGCGCGCCGGCCATTCTCCGGCCTTCGGTGCTGTATGCGCTGCGTAATTTATGTTTCATCGCGTCTTTGTTTTCAGATTATTGCGTTTCACGAACGTTTAGAACGCAAAAGTAAGCATTATTTGTCGTGTAGCAAACTAAAAGACGGTCAAAAATTTCTTTTTGTTATTTTTGTACCGAAGAAAATGATGAGGTGATTACTTTCCGGTGGATTTTCTGCAAAGCTTGTCAGCGGCAGAACCTTTTCCGCAGGGCCGAAGTCCGGGCTTTGTTTTGCCGGAAGGCTTCTTTTCCCGTTTTTTCGGACAGAGGCCGTTGTTTTGTTCGGGGAAGGAGAAAAATCCGACATTAACATTTTTAACTTTCGTGCACAATCGGGAGCGCGTACATGGCTTGTAGTTTTGCCTACATGCAGGGACAGGAAATCCTACATGGCATGTAATTTTTCCTACATGGCACTTACGAAATCCCGTCATAGGGCCGGTTGCTCCGGAAAAGAGGCTTTTTTGTACGAAAAAAAGGGCGGTTCCGGCCGCCCTTCCTGCTTTCGCAATACAAAGATACAACATTTTTTGCCCGAAAGCAAGAAGTGTTAAAATGGCAGACGGTGTGCGGCCGCCTGTTTCCCCATAAGAAAGCACCGCCTCCCCGTTGCGGGTAAGGCGGTGCCTGTTGATGGATGTGAGAGCCGTTTCTTAGCAAAGTTTGCGGCTTCCGTCGCCGATGACCACATCGATGATGATGGGCTTCTTGCCGTATTTGGCTTCAAACTTCTCGGTAACGACTTTCTTGAAGTTGTCCACGAGTTCGTCGGCTATGAGGTTGATGGTGCAACCGCCGAAGCCGCCGCCCATGATGCGCGAACCGGTAACGCCTTCTTCCTTGGCAATGTCGTTGAGGAAGTCGAGTTCTTCGCAGCTTACCTCGTATTCCTTGCTCAGGCCGTAGTGCGTTTCGTACATCATCTGGCCTACGGTCTCGTAGTCGGCCTTTTCGAGGGCGTTGCAGACGTTGAGCACGCGCACCACCTCGCCGATGACGTAGCGAGCACGCTTGTAATCCTCTTCGCTGACTTCGGCCTTCACCTCTTCGAGCATGTCGTAGTCGGCGTCACGCAGCGACTTCACCTCGGGATGGTGTTTGGCGATGACTTCGGCCACGCGTTCGCAACTCAGACGGCGGTCGTTGTAAGGAGAACCTACCAGTTCGTGCTTCACCTGCGAATTGACGAGCATGAGCTTATATCCCTTCGGATTCCAGGGGAAGTATTCGAACTCGCCGCTACGGCAGTCGAGACGCATCAGGCTGCCTGCTTTTCCGTGGACGGAGGCGAACTGGTCCATGATGCCGCAGTTGCAGCCCACATACTTGTGTTCGGTGCGCTGACCTACGCGGGCCAGTTCCATTTTCTCTATCTTGTTCTCGCCCCAGATGTCGTTGAGGGCGAAGGCATATACGCTTTCGAGCGCTGCGGAACTGGACATTCCGGCACCGAGAGGCACATCGCCGGCAAAAGCGGTGTTGAAGCCTTCGACGGGAACGCCGAGCGCCATCATTTCACGGCATACGCCGAAAATATAGCGTGCCCAAGAAGCCTTGGGGCCTGCTTCGTCATCGAGAGAGAACTCGACATAATCTTTCAGGTCGATGGAATAAGCGCGTACCGTCCGTGTGCCGTTGGGTTTGATTTCGGCAATCATGCCTTGCTCTACCGCACCGGGGAATACGAATCCGTTATTGTAGTCGGTGTGCTCGCCGATGAGGTTGATACGGCCGGGAGAGGCGTATACCGAGCCGGTTGTTCCGTCGAAATGCTTTTGGAAGCGACTGCGAACGTCATCTATGGTCAATTTCATAATATTATAGTTTTAAGTTTCAGTTATGTCGTTGAAAAATATCTCCGTTGTTCCTCTTTATTCCTCACGCTTGCTGACACGGCTGCCCACGAGAGCGTAGAAGAGAAGGTATGCGGCACAGCCTGCCACTACCCAGAAGCTGGTGATGTAGCTCGTAGCGTCTGCGACAAGGCCCTGGATGAACATCATGACGGCGCAACCGAAGACCATCGTCATGAAAAGTCCGGATGCGATGGCGGTATATTTACCCAAGCCCTCGACTGCCATGTTGAAGATGGAACCCCACATGACGGAAGTGCAGAGGCCGATAAGCAGGAATGCGAATATACCGACAGGTATCTCTTGGGTGATGAAGGTCAAAGTGGCCCAGTCTACGCCCGGGAATGCCACCTGGATGTCGGTAGGTGCATACATACCGAAGAGCACAAGTACAAGCGTGATGGTCGATACCGTCGTAATCATGGCGCGGGCGCTGACCTTGTTGCCGATGGATGCACCGACAAAACGACCGATAAGCATCATGAACCAGTATACTGCGACAAGAAGGCCGACAATGTTCTCGGGAATCTTTGCGTCTTCGGTCAGGTAGAAGCCTACATAACTGGGGACACCGACTTCGATGCCCATGTAAAGGAAGATGGCAAGCAGACCCAGGGAGAAGTGACGGTAGCTCAGTGCGCCCTTGATGAGGTCTACGCGCACGGGAGCCTGTTCCGGTTCTTCAATCTTGGTGAAGAAAATCACAATGAATGCTATGACAAAGATGCCTAACGCAATCATCAGTGCCGGCGTGGCGTCGGCTATTTTCGCCTTGGTCATGTCGGAGATGAGCGCACCCATCAGGATGTAGCAGGCTACCGCGGCGGCAGAGTTGAACACACCGCCAATCTGGATGAGCTGGTTGCCCTTGTTGCCGCCACCGCCGAGGAGGTTGAGCATGGGGTTTACCACACAGTTGAGAATACACATGCACAGACCGGCGATGAACGCGCCGATAAGATAGACTGCGAATACGAGACCGAGGTTTTCCTCTACGTTAAGCTGGCCGCTGTACCATTGGATGCCGATTCCGAGCGCGCCGACAACGAGGCCGATAAGGGCAGTTTTCTTGTAGCCGAACTTGGCGATGAGCATACCTGCCGGAATACCCATGATGAGGTAGGCCACGAAGTTTCCGTAGTTACCTATCTGGGCGAGAACGGTAGATATTTCACCTTGGTTCTTGATGATTTTCGCCATAGGATTGCACAAATTCGTCACGAAAGCAATCATGGCAAAGAGCGCAATCATCACAATGATGGCTCCCCACTGTTTTTGTTTTTGACTCATGGTTTTTAGATGTTTGTTTTTATTTGATGAAATGTAATTCCTATGTGGTGGGCGGAATTTTTCTCCCGGTAGGAAAAGGCGGTTGCCGGAAAGGCTTCGCGACAAGGCTTTTGCCACGGAGGAAGAAACACTTCCGCTGACGGGACGGTATGGAAGGCCGGTGTGTCAGTCGGCCACGCCGAACTTGTAAACGGTCTTCTGTGTGTAGACCTCGCCCGGCCGGAGCACTACGCTGGGGAAATACGCGCGGTTGGGGCTGTCGGGGAAATGCTGTGCCTCGAAGCAGAGCGCGCTGCGGCGGCCGAATGTCGCGCCGTGCTGTCCCTTGTAGCCGTCGGCCCAGTTGTCGCTATAGAACTGCACTCCCGGTTCGGTGGTATAGACTTCCATCGTACGGCCGCTGACGGGTTCGGTGATGCGTGCGGCAAAGCTCAGTTCGCCCGGCTCGCGCTTGTTCAATACGAAGCAGTGGTCGTAACCGGCGCCGTTCCGCGTCTGCTCATGGTCGGCGTCGATGCGCTCGCCCACGGCATGGGGCTCGGTAAAGTCGAACGGCGTGCCCTTGACACTGAGGATTTCGCCCGTAGGTATGGAGTTCTCGTCGATGGGTATGTAGAAATCCGCGTTTATCTCGCAGATGACGTCTTCGCAGGTCGGCGTCGGGTCGGCGATTCCCGCCAGTGAGAAGAAACCGTGACTGGTCATGTTCACCACGGTCTTCTTGTTGGTCGTTCCTTTGTAGTCGATGACCAGTTCGTTGTCATCGGTCCAGGTGTACATGACGGTCATGGTCAGCTCACCGGGAAAGCCTTCCTCGTAATAAGAAGACACATAGCGCAGCACAAGTGTCCGTTCGTTCACCTGTTCCGCGTCCCAGACACGGGCGTGGAAGCCGGTAGGACCGCCGTGAAGGTGGTTCGGGCCGTTGTTGATGGCCAGGTTGTATTCCTTTCCGTTGAGCGTGAATTTACCATGACAGATGCGGTTGCCGTAACGTCCCACCAAGGTGCTCAGGAACGGCTCGGGCGAGCTGATGCAGTCGTCGATGTTGTCGTGTCCCTGTATCACATTGGCCACTTTCCCGTTCTTGTCGGGCACCATGATGGCCACCAATGCACCGCCATAGTTCGTGACGGCCACTTCATATCCGCCTGCGTTTTTCAAGAAGAACAAATCGGTTTTCTTTCCGCCTATTTCCTTTTGGAAATCGCGCTTTTCGAGTCCGCTGAGGGACGTCATATTGTTTTCCATAATGGTACGATTTAATGTTTCTTTTCGCAAATTTGCTAATAAGTTTTGAATAGGCAAAACGATTGTACGAAAAAACAAGCGCGGACTTGCTTTTTGCGATGGTTTTCAGACGAAAAAAAACTGCATTCCGGCATCATGGAGCTGTTTCTCCGCACGGCTGGTATTCCACGCACCGCTTCGCAGCCGCTTTCCGTGCATGCCGCCGTACTGTGTCGCGGATGAGTCCTGTGTGAAACGGGTTTTGCTCCGGACAACTGCCGGACCGGTGAGGGTAAATGGCGTGCGGGACAAAATGACATTAACATTTTTAACTTTCGCTCACTTTTGGCGGCGCTTACATGCCATGTAGTTTTGTTTACATGCCGGGGCAGGAAAAACTACAAGCCATGTAATTTCTCCTACATGGCATGTATGAAATCCCGTCATACGGCCGGTTGTTCCGAAAAAGAGGCTTTTTTGCACGAAAAAAGGGCGGCTTTGGCCGTCCTTCCTGCTTTCGCAATACAAATATACAACATTTTTCCGCCAAAAGCAAGAAGTGTTAAAATCGCCGTCGGCCCGCCTGCATCCATCCCCGCAGGCCGTTCGTCGTTGCAGGTCTGTGGGAAAAATATGTTCCGACGGAATATGAATTATATCGGAGTGAAAAGCGGTCTGTTCGTGAAAATGTTTGAATTTCAAAGCTCTTTTAGTTGGAAAAGCTAATGAAAGTGAAAAATAATTGCACAAAAGTTTTGATGTTGTGCAATAAAGTCTTAACTTTGCCGCCGTTTTTATCAATCTACAAGAACAATGAGAAAATTCAACCTGCTCGCCGTGGCCTTTTCCGCGGCATCCGGAATTGCCTGTGCCGGCGGTTACCTGACCAACACGAATCAGAACGCGGCCTTCCTGCGCAACCCCGCCCGCTTGGCTACGTTCGAACTTGACGGTGCATATAGCAACCCTGCCGGTTTGGCCTGGATTGGCGAAGGCTGGCACTTGGGCTTCACGTGGCAGAACGCCGCCCAGACGCGTACCATTACTTCTACGTTCGCCCCGTTCGCCTTCAACGCCAACCAGCCGGGCAACCCGACGCGCACATTCGAGGGCGAGGCGTCCGCACCTTTCATTCCCTCGCTCGAGGCCGCTTATCAGAAAGGCCCGTGGACGGCAACGTTCCACTTCGGCATAACGGGAGGCGGCGGAAAGGCCACCTTCAACAGCGGACTCCCCATGTTCGAGGCGCCGGTGTCCTGTCTGCCCGCCATGCTCACGCAGGCCGGACTGCCCTCGGACGCTTATACGTCGGACATGTACATGAGCGGCCGTCAGTATATCTATGGTGTGCAGGCGGGTCTGACCTATAAGGTGTTCGAGAACCGCGGCGACCTGCGTCAGGGGCTGTCCGTTCACCTCGGCGCCCGCATGAACTTCGCCAGCAACCACTACGAGGGCTACATGCGCAACATCAGCGCGACCGTAAACGGTCATATGGAGAAACTCAGTCCTTATTTTCAGGAACAGTCCGAGGCTTACGCGCAGAAGGCCGCACAGGCCGAAGCCGCCGCATTGCAGTTTGCGGGACTTGCCGCGACAGCTACCGACCCTGCGCAGAAGGCTCAGTACGAGGCCATGCAGGCCCAGTATGAAGCCGGTGCCCGGCAGGCTACGGCGGCCGCACAGACATTCGGCGCTTACTCCAAGCAGACGGGCGACATCGAGCTGGATTGCGACCAGAAAGGCTGGGGCATCGCGCCCATCATCGGTGTGGACTACCGCATCGCCGGCCTGAACATCGGCGCGCGCTATGAGTTCCGGACCAACATGAACATCGAGAACAAAACAAAAGTAAACACGACGGGCGTAGCCTCGTTTGCCAACGGCGTAAATACGCCCAACGACATTCCGGCCATATTGGCCGTCGGCGCACAATATGACATTACGAAGCGCTGGCGCGTGATGGGAGGATGGAACTGCTATTTCGACAAGAATGCCGGCATGTCGGGCAACAAGCAGAAGACACTCAAGCGCAACACTCACGAGCTGACCGCGGGCATGGAGTATGACGTGCTCGACCGGCTCACGGTGAGCGGCGGCTACCAGCGCACGGACTACGGACTGAGCGACGCTTTCCAGAGCGATTTGAGCTTCAGCTGCGACTCTTACTCCCTGGGCTTTGGCGTGAAAGTAGGTATTACGGAAAAGTGTGACGTGAATGCCGCTTATTTCTGGACGACCTATTCGGATTATACCAAGGTTTCGGACAATTTCAACGGTACGGGACTGCCGGGAACCGACGTCTACAGTCGCACGAACAAGGTCTTCGGCATCAGTGTGAACTATCATTTCTGATTTTTCCGCCATCCACGCCATATTATAGATAGGCCACACCTATATTATATATAAGGAAACCTTCCCCGCAGGACACATGCGCCTGCGGGGAAGTCCGTTTTCGTCGGCCGGAAGCCTGCCGCACGGGTGGGGGACGGAGGTGCCTGTGTCCGGGACGTCGCACAAAATCGGGAACGATATGTGCCTTATCTCTTCTTTTTTACTAACTTTGCGCACAAAACTTCAAACCATATGTTCGATAATCTTAGCGAGAGACTGGAACGGTCTTTCAAAATACTGAAAGGTGAAGGACGCATCACCGAAATAAACATTGCCGAAACGCTCAAGGACGTGCGCCGCGCCTTGCTCGATGCCGACGTGAATTATAAGGTGGCCAAGACTTTCACCGACACCGTCAAGCAGAAGGCTTTGGGACAAAACGTGCTCACCGCGGTAAAGCCGGGCCAGTTGATGGTGAAAATCGTGCACGACGAGCTGGCCGAACTGATGGGAGGCCGCACGGCGGAACTCGAACTCAAGAGCCGCCCGTCCGTCATCCTCATGGCCGGTCTCAACGGTGCGGGTAAGACAACCCTCAGCGGCAAGCTGGCCCTGTTGCTCAAGAAGAAAAAGAACCGCAAGCCCCTGCTCGTGGCGTGCGACGTGTATCGTCCCGCCGCTGTCGAGCAGTTGCGCGTGCTGGCCGAGCAGATAGAAGTGCCTATCTATATGAACCTCGAGTCGAAAGACCCCGTGACCATAGCCCTGGAGGGTATCCGCGAAGCCAAGGCCAAGGCCTACGACACGGTGATTGTCGATACGGCGGGCCGTCTGGCCGTGGACGAGGAGCTGATGCGCGAGATAGCCGCCATCAAGGAGGCCACGCAGCCCGACGAGACGCTGTTCGTCGTGGACGCCATGACGGGTCAGGACGCGGTCAATACGGCCAAGGAATTCAATGACCGGCTGGACTTCGACGGCGTGGTGCTTACGAAACTCGACGGCGACACCCGCGGCGGTGCGGCCCTGAGCATCCGCACCGTAGTGGACAAGCCCATCAAGTTTGTCGGTACGGGCGAAAAGATGGAAGCCCTCGACGTGTTCCATCCCGAGCGCATGGCCGACCGTATATTGGGCATGGGCGACATCGTGTCGCTGGTCGAGCGCGCGCAGGAGCAGTTCGACGAGGAGGAAGCCCGCAAGTTGCAGCGCAAGATACAGAAGAACCAGTTCGACTTCAACGACTTCCTGTCACAGATTCAGCAGATAAAGAAGATGGGTAACCTGAAAGACCTTGCTTCGATGATACCCGGTGTGGGCAAGGCGCTGAAGGACGTCGAGGTGGACGACAATGCGTTCAAGGGAATCGAGGCCATCATCCTGTCGATGACGCCGAAAGAACGCTCGCATCCCGAGATACTCAATCCCAGCCGCCGCAACCGCATTGCCAAAGGCTCGGGCACGTCGTTGCAGGAGGTGAACCGTCTCGTCAAGCAGTTCGACCAGACGCGTAAGATGATGAAGATGGTGACCGGTTCCAAGATGGGGCGCATGATGGGCCGTATGCCGAAAATGCCGGGCGGTATGCCGGGTATGCCGAAATTCTGACAGACCGAACCATACCTTATTAATATACGTCCCATAGCCTTTCTCGAACGACCAAGGCCGTGGGACGAATGCTTTCCAAAGCGTCAATCATGAAGAAACTACTCTCCTTGCCGCCCCATGTGGTGGACTGTTTTCACGACATCGCCGGTTGCGACCCCGATGAATATTTCTGTACATCCGACCCTGCCGGGCGCAAGCTCGGTTCGGGGGGCGGGACGGCGTGGCTGCTCGAAGCGTGCCGGCGGCACGAGGATGCGGAAGCCGGTTTCGACGGGTGGCTCGCACGGGAAAAGCGCATCCTGCTCCATGCGGGCGGACAGAGTCGCCGCGTGCCGGCTTATGCGCCGACAGGCAAGGCCTTGATGCCCATACCCGTATTCAGGTGGTCGCGTGGCGGGCATATCAACCAGACGCTGATGGACCTGCAAGTTCCTTTCTATGAAAAGATTTTGCAGAAAGCGCCCGACGGGCTTCACACGCTCATAGCCAGTGGCGACGTGCTGCTGCGCAATACCGAGCCGCTGCAGGAAATACCCGAGGCCGACGTCGTGTGCTACGGCTTGTGGGCCGACCCGCAACAGGCGGCAGGGCACGGCGTGTTCATGATGCGTCGGGAAAGTCCCGATACCTTGGACTTCATGTTGCAGAAGCCTACGACCGAAGAACAGGCCCGGCTGATGCAGACGCATTTCTCCCTGATGGACATCGGTGTATGGCTTTTGTCGGACAGGGCTGTGCGGTTATTGCGCAGCCGCTCAACGGACGAAAACGGCGGCCTGCGCTATTACGACCTTTACGCCGCGTTCGGATGTGCCTTAGGCAGCAATCCGTCGGTTTCGGATGCGGAAATCTCGGAACTGAGTGTGGCCATCCTGCCTTTGCCCGGCGGTGAATTTTATCATTTCGGCACGGCCCCGGAGATGATTACGTCGTCCCTGGCCGTGCAGAACCTGGTAAAGGACCAGCGGTTCATCATCCAGAAAGGCGTGAAACGCCAGCCGTCCGTCTTTACGCAGAACGCCGTCATTGCCAACCGCCCGGACACGACGAACGAGTTCGTGTGGGTGGAAAACGCATATATGGGGAAAGGCTGGCATTACACGTCGCACAACATCATTACCGGCATACCCGAGAACGATTGGAACGTGACTCTGAATGACGGGATATGCGTGGACGTCGCCCCGGTCGGCGACAAAGCGTTCGTTCTACGTCCTTATGGCTTCCATGATGCCTTTCGCGGCGATGTGAATGACGCCGGCACCACATTTATGAACATTCCCGTCGGACTTTGGCTTGCCCGCCGGAACATAGATGCCGCCCGGCTGGGACGGACGGACGACTTGCAGGCCGCACGTCTGTTTCCGGTGTTCGAGGATGTCGGGGAAATGGGCCGGTGGCTCGCCTGGATGATTGCGGAAAGCCCGGACACGGGACTGGCACGGCGATGGGAGGAATTGCCCCGCATGTCGGCCGACGAAATTTCGGCCAACGCCAATCTGAGACGCCTTTCGGAACAACGCAACAGGCTGCTTGACATCAATCTGCCGCAGCTTGCGCGCAACTGGGAGCAGAGTGTGTTCTACCAGGTGGACTTGAAGGACGTGGCACAAAGGTTTGCCGCTGCCGGACTTCCCTTGCCGGAACAGTTGCCTGCCGGCAGTCCGCTCATGACACGCATACATGACGCCATGTTCCGCAGCGAGGCGGAAAGGTACATGCACATGAAGGCGCAGTCGGATGAGCAGGTCGGAAAAGATTGGTCGGACCGGGCGTTCGGTTTGTTGCGCGAAGGACTGACGGAAACGGTTCTGCACCACAAAAGCGCGCCTCGGATGACAACTTGCTCCGACCAGATTGTGTGGGGACGCAGCAGTGTGCGCATTGACCTTGCGGGAGGTTGGACCGACACGCCGCCTTACAGCCTGTTGGCGGGAGGAAATGTCGTCAATCTCGCTGTCGAACTGAACGGGCAGCCGCCTCTTCAGACCTATGTCAAGCCTTGTGCCGAGCCGGTGGTCATCTGCCGTTCCATAGACCTTGGCGCGACGGAACGCATTGAGACTTACGAGGAACTTTCTTCATACAACAAGGTAGGTTCTCCCTTCTCCATCCCCAAGGCCGCCCTTGCGCTGGCCGGTTTCCTGCCTTCCCTCGGCCGTGAAAGTTATCCCAGCCTGCGCAAACAGCTGGAAGCTTTCGGTTGCGGTATCGAAATCACGCTGCTCTCGGCCGTACCGGCCGGTAGCGGGCTGGGGACAAGCAGCATCCTGGCGGCTACGGTGCTGGGGGCCTTGAATGATTTTTGCGGGCTGGGGTGGGACAAGAACGACATCTGCAACCGCACGCTCGTACTGGAACAGTTGCTCACCACAGGCGGCGGTTGGCAGGACCAATACGGCGGCGTGCTGCACGGACTGAAGTTGTTGCAGACGCAAGCCGGCTTTGAGCAGAACGCAACCGTCCGCTGGTTGCCCGATACCCTGTTTACCGTGCCCGAATTCCGGCCTTGCCATCTTTTGTACTATACGGGAGTGACACGCACCGCCAAACATATTCTGGCGGAGATAGTACGTGGCATGTTCCTGAACAGTACCCGTCATATTTCTCTGCTGGACGAGATGAAGCAACATGCCATCTTGATGTACGAGGTCCTGCAACAAGGGAATTTCGAACAGTATGGAAAACTGCTGCGGACGACTTGGGAACAGAACAAGGCCCTTGACAGCGGCACCAATCCGCCGGTCATCGAAGCGCTGTGCCGCCGTGTGGACGACCTGTGTCTGGGCTACAAGCTTCCGGGTGCCGGGGGAGGAGGCTTCATGTATATGGTTGCGAAAGACGCCGAGGCGGCAAGGCGCATCCGGCATGAGCTTACAGCCGACCCGCTTACGCCTACGGCCCGCTTTGTCGGGATGAGCGTGTCGCAGACAGGTCTGCAAGTGAGCCGTTCATGAGGAGAGAACGATTGAAAACCTTTTCACAAAAAAGAATATTAGGACAAAAAACAATGAGAAAGCATATATTGATATATATATATATATATTGTGTAGCTACCGCTTTGACGGCATTTGCCGGCGAGAAGGACCGCGTAACGGTCGCGGTGTTCTCCATTAACGATTTTCATGGTGCTTTTGTGCGTGACGATGCCAAGGATATTCCCGGCGCGGCCGCCATTTTTCAGACGCTGGATTCGCTCAAGAAAGTCTATCCCTATCACATCACTGTTTCGGCAGGCGACAATTTTGGCGGTTCATACTTCTACAACGCCACACGCAGCCGTTCGCTGCTCCCGCAATTCTTCAAAGACCTCGGTATAAGGCTTTCGGCTGTCGGTAACCACGAGTTCGATGACGGTCAGGCGGCTTTGGCGGCCAAGTGGAACGACACGGAGGCCAAACCGAGTGGCTGGGACATCCGTTATGTCTGTGCGAATGTCTACGACCGGAACGGCGCTACGCCGGCTTTCGTCCGGCCTTATGAGATTGAAGAGGTCCGTATTTCGCCTGACAAGAAACTTCGGGTGGCTTTTGTCGGACTTATCGCCGCCAGTACGCCGCAACAGGTGAGCAAACGCCGCATCGAGGGGCTGGCTTTCGGCGGCAATTACGCACTGGTGATCGACTCGCTGAAGCGCACATCTGGATATAAGGATGTGGAGGCCGCCGATATCCGGTTGTTGCTGACGCATGTGGGCACCCACATGCTGCATGGAAGCGACCAGCCGGCATGGGACGACAAGAATGCGGACATCCTGCGGCAACTCAACGACACCTCGTTCCACGGAATCCTGTCCTCGCATACCCATCAGGCCGTCTGCGGCCGCCTTAATGAAGCCCGCTATCCCGTAGTGCAGGGAAAATGGCACGGAAACTACATCAGCGCCATCACTTTCACCGTGGACACCGTTTCCATGTGCATAGTCGGGAGCAAGCCCATGCTGTTCCCTGTCACACCGAAAGCCCGTTTCGAGGCCGGACCGCGCCGGTTGCAGGCACAGATTGACGAACTGCTCGAAACGACATGCACACAGGGCGGTACGCCCATAGGGCAACAGCTTACTACCGCGGCGCGTACTTTCATCCATGACCGCGATGACAAATACAGACAGACCGCAACGGGCCGCTTGGTCTGTGCCGCCTATGCGCAGGCCTATCGTAAGGCAAGCGGGACGGATAGTCGGGAAATCGTTGTCGGCTGCAGCCATTTCGGGAGTATCCGTTCGGGTTTCACAGCCGGTCCGGTCCGCGTTCTTGACGTAGGCGAAGTCCTGCCTTTCTCCAACGCGCTGAAAGTTTACCGCCTCAGCGGCCGGCAGCTCCGCACATTGATAGAGTACGGTCTGCACAACCGCGTGTTCGGATGGCTGCAAACGGTCGACCTGGATATACAGACCGATAAGGCCGGGCATGTGAAAAGCATAGCCTATATAGTTCCCGGCTCTCCGACGCGGCAGGTCGTTCCCATCAAGGACGGCACGAGTTGCATCCTCGTGGCCGATGAGTTCATCACCAACGGAGGTGACGGTTACGATGCGGCGTTCTTTGCCTCGCTCGACGAACTTCGTGTCGCCGGGATGCCGCATACGACCGACGCTTTCATCGAATACCTGAAACTACAACCGGTGTTGGAATAAGCACTGCCTGTTGTTCTCAATACTACATGCAACATGGGACTTTTTACACAACCACCCGCTCCGCCGCAGGACTATCTTAACCTCGATTTGTTCCTGAAAAATCCGGGCGAGAATACTGCCGACAAACGTTTCCGCCGCACATTGGCCGCCGAATGGTTTCCTCAGAGCGGCATACAACTGACGTGGCCGCACGCAGGCACCGACTGGGCCTACATGATAGAGGAAGTGAACGACTGCTATGTACGGTTGGCCTACGAGATAGCCATCCGCGAACCGTTGCTTGTCGTGTCACCTGAGCCGGAACAAGTGCGCGCCGCGCTCGAAAGCCGTCTGCCGGCGCGTGCCACGGCGAATATTGTTTATATGTGCTGTCCCACCAACGACACATGGGCACGTGACCATGGTTTCCTCACCGTTATCGGGACGGGAGGGGCGGAACTCATCGACTATCGCTTCAACGGTTGGGGCGGAAAGTTCGAAGCGGCGCTCGACAACGACATCAACCGCCGCCTGTTTGCCGAAGGAGTGGTGAAAGGAACTTATGTGGACCGGCTTTCCTTCGAGCTGGAAGGCGGCAGCATAGAGAGCGACGGATGCGGAACGCTTCTCACGACGTCCAGATGCCTGCTCAATCCCAACCGCAACGCCGGACTGGACAAGGAACAGATTGAAATGCAATTGTGCGACACGCTTGGCATCGACCGCATCCTGTGGCTCGACCACGGATACCTGGCCGGCGACGACACGGACAGCCACATCGACACGCTGGCGCGGCTTTGTCCCGAATCAACCATCGTCTACGTGCGCTGTACGGACACCGGCGACGAACACTTCGAGGAGTTGCAGCGCATGGAAGAGCAACTGCGCACGTTCCGCACGTCCGAAGGCGAGCCTTACCGGCTCATCGCCGTACCCATGCCGGCAGCCGTTTACGACGAAGACGGGGAAAGGTTGCCCGCCACCTATGCCAACTACCTCGTCATGGACACTGCCGTGCTCTTTCCCACCTACGCGCAGCCCGAAACCGACGAACAGGCGCGGCAGGCCCTGCAACGCGCTTTCCCGCGCCACGACATCGTGGGCATAGACTGCCGCGCGCTCATCCGCCAGCACGGTTCGCTGCATTGCGCCACCATGCAATTTCCGCGCGGCGTGCTGCAGACAGGGAACGGCCCGGTGTAATTCATGGCCGGATGTCCGGACAAAACCATATCAGCCAAACTTTTTTTGTCATGAAAATAGGAATCATACAACAAGCCTGTACCCCCGACGTTCAGACGAACCGGGAGAAACTGGCAGAAGGCATACGCACCGCCGCAGACCGCGGCGCGGAACTCGTCGTCCTTCAGGAACTGCACAACACGCCATATTTCTGTCAGACGGAATGCACGGACAATTTCGACCTGGCCGAGCCTATTCCCGGACCGTCCACGGATTTTTACGGTCGGATGGCACGCGAATGCGGCGTAGTGCTGGTCACGTCCCTCTTCGAGCGCAGGGCGGCGGGACTGTACCACAACACCGCTGTCGTTTTCGAGAAAGACGGGACCATAGCCGGCACGTACCGCAAAATGCACATACCCGACGACCCCGCATATTACGAGAAGTTCTATTTTACTCCTGGCGATTTGGGTTTCCGGCCCATCCGGACGAGCGTAGGCCGTCTCGGCGTACAGGTATGCTGGGACCAATGGTATCCCGAAGGCGCGCGCCTCATGGCCCTCCGCGGGGCAGACCTGCTCATCTATCCGACCGCCATCGGCTATGAGAGCAGCGACACGCCCGAGGAGCAGGAAAGACAACGCGAAGCCTGGACTACGGTGCAGCGAGGCCATGCCGTGGCCAACGGACTGCCCGTCGTGGCCGTGAACCGGACCGGTCATGAGCCCGACCCGTCGGGACAGACCGCAGGCATCCGCTTCTGGGGCAGCAGTTTCGTATGCGGACCACAGGGCGAGATGCTTTACCGTGCGCCGCAGGACGAGGAAGTCGTGACGGTGGTCGAGGTAGACCTGCGCCGCAGCGAGAACGTGCGCCGTTGGTGGCCTTTCCTGCGCGACCGTCGCATTGAGAACTTCCATGACCTCGCACGCCGTTTCATCGACGACTGACCCGGTTGCCGCAACATCCCTTTTCAAACCTCATACATCGCATGAAAACTTCCGGCAGACTGTTTCGGACGGCAGGCGGAAAGAACTTTCTCGCCCCGTTCATACTGGTCACCTCACTTTTCTTCCTGTGGGGATTCGCTCACAGCATCCTTGACGTGCTCAACAAGCATTTCCAGGACACCTTCGATATGACAAAGACGCGCTCGGCCCTTGTCCAGGCGGTCGTCTATGGCGGCTACTTCCTCATGGCCCTCCCGGCCGGCGCCATCATCCGCCGCTTCGGCTATCGCAGCGGTGTGCTGACGGGGCTTGTCCTGTACGGGACAGGCGCTTTGCTCTTCATTCCGGGCAGCAGGATGGGTTCTTTCGACTTTTTCCTGTTCTCGCTTTTCGTTATCGGCTGCGGACTGACCTGTCTCGAGACGGCAGCCAATCCTTACGTGACCGTACTGGGCAGTTCCGATAGCTCCGAGCGGCGCATCAACATTGCGCAATCGTTCAACGGGCTGGGCTGGATAGTCGGCCCGCTGGTCGGCGGCCTCTGCGTGTTTTCGGACGGAAGTTCCGGCAACATCGCGCTGCCCTACGCCGTGATAGGCGTCATCGTACTGCTGGTTGCCGTCGTCTTCTCGCGGGTAAAACTGCCCGAAGTCGCGCCCGACGACGCCCCCGCCGACACACCGCCCGCGTCCTGTGCCGCCCGTGCCGGCGTATCCCGTCATTCCCTGCTCGCCCGTCCGCACTTCGTGCTCGGACTCGTCGCCCTGTTCCTCTATGTGGCCGCCCAGACCGGCATAAACAGCTTTTTCATCAACTATGCCGTGGAGGACGCCGGCATCGGCAAGGGCGACGCGGCGCTTTGGCTGGGCCTGCTCGGCATGGGACTGTTCATGGCGGGACGCATGTCGGGCAGCCTGCTCATGAAGTACGTTCCCGCCCGGCGCCTGCTCACGCTTTGCGGCATTGGCGCGTCGGTAGCGATGGCCGTCATCATGGCTTTCGGCGGGCGCGTCGGTTTCCGCGCCTTCTTCCTGTGTTTCCTGTGTGAGAGCATCATGTTCCCCACCATCTTTGCCATGGCCGTGCGCGACCTGGGCCGGCATACCAAGACCGCTTCCTCGCTGCTCATCATGTCCATCGTGGGCGGCGCGGTCGCCCCCCTGCTCATGGGCTGCATCGCCGACGCGCAAGGCAGCATGAAGACCGCGTTCGCCGTGCCCATGTGCTGCTTCCTTTTCATCACCGGCTATGCCGGGGCGTACAGCAGGCTGCTGCGCTAAACGGCAAACGGGAAACCTCCACTTCATCCATACGGAAAACGGACTCCGCCCGGACACGAACGAAAAAGAACGTTCCATGTCCGGGCGGAGAAGCGTATGGGCGGAATGCGCGTCGTTACTTCCGCTTCAGGTTAGCGTTGAAGAAATCGCAGATTCTCGTGAACAAGTGATAGCGCGTATTGCCCCCGTAGATGCTATGGTTGCGGTTGGTGTAAATCTGCATGTCAAACTGCTTGTCGGCCTGCACCAAAGCCTCGCTCATCTCGTAAGCGTTGCGCACGTGCACGTTGTCGTCGGCCGTACCATGTACGAGCAGCAGGTTTCCGCTGAGGTTGGCGGCGCGCTGCATGGGGTTGATGGCATAGCCCGAGGCGTTCTCCTGCGGCGTGCGCATATACCGCTCCGTATAGACCGTGTCATAATACTTCCAGTTGGAAGGAGCGGCGACGGCCACACCGGCCTTGAAGACCGGACGCCCCTCGCTCATGGACATCAGCGTATTGAAACCGCCGAAGCTCCAGCCCCAAATCCCGATGTTCTCCTTGTCCACGAAAGGCAACGTGCCGAGCCAGAGCGCCGCCTCCACCTGGTCCTTCGCCTCCAGCTCGCCCAGCCGCATGTAGGTGCACTTCTCGAAATCGGCGCCACGGCCGCCCGTCCCGCGTCCGTCCACGCATACGTAGATGTACCCCTGTTGCGCCATGTAGCTCTCGAAGAGCCCGCCGCCGTAGAAACCGAGGTTCCACGAGTCGGTCACCTCCTGCGAGCCCGGACCGCTGTACTGATACATGATGACCGGATACCTGCGCGAGGCGTCAAAGTCGCGCGGCTTCACCATCCAGCCGTTCAGCCGCACCCCCTCCGAGGTGGTGAACTCGAAGAACTCCTTCGTGCCCGTCACGCCCGCGGCCCGTTCCCTGAGCCCGGCGTTGTCAATCATCGTGGCTAGCCTGCGGCCCGAATTGTCGCAGAGCGTGGTGACAGGCGGCTGCTGTGCCGAACTGTAAACGTTCATGTAATATTTCATCGACGTGGAGAAAGTCGCGCCGTTCGTACCCTTTTCGGTGGAAAGCCTGCGGCTGCGCCCGTTTCTGTCGCAGACGAACACCGCCTTGCGCAGAGGGCTCTCGTCGTAGGCCGCATAATAGAATTTGCCCTCCTTGCCGTCGTAGCCGTAGAAGTCCGTCACCTCGAAGTCGCCCGCCGTCACCAGCTTCTCCAGCCGCCCCGCCAGCGTGTACCAGTACAACTGCTGCGTGCCGCTGCGTTCGGAGAGCAGCGAGAAGTGGCCGTCATAAAACTTCATGCCCGTGTAAGCCGCCTCGCGGATATATCTGTCGTTCGTCTCGCGCAGAGCCAGCGTCGCCACCGTAGAGCGCGGGTTCGTCATGTAGACGTCCATCCGGTCCTGCCGGCGGTTGAGCGTGATGACCGCCAGCTTCTCAGGGTCGCTCGTAAACTTGATGCGCGGCACGTAGCCGTCCGAGTCCACAGGCACCTGCAGGCGGCGCGTCACTCGGTTCTTGATGTCGTAGGCCAGCACCTGCACCTCGCTGTTGCGCGCCCCCGCCACGGGATACTTGTAGGAATAGTCACCCGGATACTCGTCATACTCCTCATGCGCCGGCCGCTCGCCCCTGAACATCTGCATGTCGTAGACAGGCACGCGGCTCTCGTCGTAGCGCACCCACGCCAGCATCTTCGAGTCCGCCGAGAAGTCGAACGAACGGTTCGTCGAAAACTCCTCCTCGTTCACCCAGTCCGGCACACCGTTGAGCACCTCGTTGCGGCGTCCGTCCTTCGTCACCTGTGTCTCCGCATTCCCGAACAGCAATTTCACCACAAAGAGATTGCCCCCGCGGGCAAAGGCCACATACTGGCCGTCCGGCGAGAACAGCGGCACCTGTTGCGGTCCCCCGTCCGAGAGCGGCTCGAACTTGTTGTTCTGCACGCTGAAGATGTAATGCACCGCCGTGTACGAACGCCGGTAGATGGCCCTCGTCTCCGTGCGGAGCAATATGCGGCTCTCGTCGGGCGACATGACGTACCCGTCAATCCGGTCCAGTTTCTTTGGGCCCCGCGCCGTCTCCACGTCGAAGACGACGCCCACCTCCCGGCCCGTCTTGAACGAGCAGCGCACAATGCGCTTTCCGTCTGCCGAGAGCTGCGTGTAAGTCTCGCCGTCGGCCATCGGCGTCACGCCATACACATATTCGGGACTATACGCGCCGTTCACGACGTCCTTCAGTTTCAGCGCACCTTCCTGCGCCGCCGCGCCCGTCGCCAAGAGCAGACAGACCGCGGCCATCATCAATTTTCTCATATCTTAGTGTTTATGGTTACCCGTTGTACGGAGCGGCGCGTCTCCCCCGCCACCCATTCCGCCACAAAGGTAAAGAAAAAAAGCCGAACGCCCGCGCCCGCGCCCCGCCAATCCCGCCCCGGCGTCCGGATTGTGGAGAAAGCCCGCCCCGGGGCAGCCCCGCGCGCTGCCTGACTTTAACATATTTAACTTTCACTCACTTTCGGTGCCGCGTACATGGCTTGTAGTTTTTCCTACATGCAGGGATAAAAACAACTACAAGCCATGTAGGAAAAAGCAGAAGACATGTAGTTTTTTCCACCACAGGGACATTTCATCCCCGTAACGGGCTTTTTTACACGAAAAAAGGGGCAAGCTACGCCTGTCCCTGCACTACCGTAGTGCAAATATACAACATTTTTCGACGAAAAGCAAGAAATGTTAAAATCGGCCGCGGCCACGTACCGCCGTCGTTACGGCCTGTTTTTTCTTTTTTATACAGAAAAATCAGAAAACCCTTTGACGGTATGAAAAAGAAAGCATATATTTGCACTAACAATCGTGTTAGTCTTGAAAGTTAAAGCATATTGTTAAATGGAAAATACAGAAAATCAATCGTGTAGTACGGAACTGCTCATCCTTCGTGCGGCGGAGAAAGAATTTCTTGAGAAGGGATTTTCCGGTGCAAAGACGACAACCATCGCCGAGGCCGCAGGTGTGACCCACGCCATGCTGCATTATTATTACCGCACCAAGGAGAAACTGTTCGATACCATCGTGACAGACAAGATTGAGCAGCTGGGAGACATCCTTATCGGTTCGATAGGCAATCCCGGACTGCCCTTGAAGGAACGTGTGCGCGAAGGCATAGAGCGGCATTTCGACTATCTTGCCGCCCATCCCCTGTTGCCGCGTTTCATTGTCAATGAGCTGGCGGAACGTCCCGGGCGCATCCATCCCATCAGGGAGCAGTTGCTGAAGAAGGCCGGTAGCTTTGTGGAGAACGTCAGGCGGGAACTGCAGGCGACGGGCGCGGCAGACATCGATCCGGTAATGATACTCAGCGACGTCATATCGCTGAATGTTTTTCCCTTCCTGGCCGCGCCGATGATAGAGCAGCTGGCCGCCGGGTTCTACGGTGGTTACCGGGAGTATCTCGACAGACGCAAGCAAGAAAACGTGCGCACGATTCTCAAAAAACTTAATCTGGAATGACCATGACAAGGCGAATACTCCCCATACTGCTTTGGCTCACTGCTTTCACGGCATTGCCCGCGCAAATCACGCTGGAAGAATGTGTCCGTTCGGCACGCGAGAACTACCCGCTCATCGTGAAATACGACCTGATTGGCCGGTTGCGCGACGTGAGCCTGTCCGACGTAGGCAAGAGCTGGCTGCCGCAAATCCATGCCTATGCGCAAGGCACGGTGCAGAACGCCGTCCCGTCGCTTCCGGAGCCCTTGTCGGGGATGCTGGCCGCCGGCGGCTTGTCCTTTCCCGGTCTCGAAAAATGGCAATACAAGGTCGGCGTGGACGTGAGCCAGACCATCTGGGACGGAGGGGCGTCGAAGTCGCAACGGGCCGTGCAGCGGGCGCGGCACGACGAGCAGGAAGCCGCGCTTGACGTGCAGATGTACGCCGTCAGGGAGCGGGTGGAAAACCTTTTCTTCGGCATATTGCTCCTCGAACGGCAGATAGGACAGACTGCGGCCGCGCAGGCTTTGCTCCGGAGCAGCCTTGACCGGCTCAACGCCGGGGTGGCCGGCGGAACAGCCCGGCAAAGCGATGCGGACATGGTCGAGGCGCAACTGCTCGCCACAGGCAGCCAGATAAAACAGGCGCAAAGCGTTTCGCAAAGCTATCGCCGTATGCTCGGCCTGTACGTCGGGCGCGATTTGTCCGGGCAGTCGCTTGTGACGCCCGCGGCCGAAATTCCTTCCGACCTGAGTTCCGCGCGGCCCGAACTGCGGCTTTTCGATGCGCGGATGCAGACCAACGAGGTGCGCGATGCCGGCATACGCAACACATTGATGCCGCGTGTGGGGCTGTTCGGGCAATTCGCTTACGGCTATCCCGGCTTTGACTATTTCCGGAGTATGCGGAGTCGCGAACTTTCCCTGAACCTGCTGCTCGGCTTGAAGGTTTCCTGGAACATCAGCGCCTTTTATACGAGAAAGAACGATGCGTGGAAACTGCGTTTGTCGTCGGATGACATTTCGGCCGACCGCGATGTCTTTCTCTTCAATGCCGATGTGAGAAAGCAGGAGCAGGTGGCGCACATCCGGGAACTGCAAAGCGTCATGGAAGACGACGCACGCATCGTCCGGCTGAGGGCCGGTGTGCGCCGGACCGCCGAGTCGCAACTCGAAAACGGTGTCATCGACGCCACGGACCTGCTTACGAAAATCACGGACGAGACACAGGCGCGGCTGACGGCCGACTATCACGAGATACAACTCATACAGAGCATTTTTCAACTCAAATATACCCTCAACAGATGAAGAAAACGATTCTTATATCAGTTATCGCCGCGCTCCTGACGGCTTGTGCCGACAGGCATGACTACGATGCGACCGGCATATTCGAGGCTACGACGGTCACTGTCTCGGCCGAGACGGCCGGAAAACTGCTTGCGTTCGACCTGTCCGAGGGCGACGGCATACGGGCGGGGCAGCAGGTGGCCCTTATTGACACCACGCTGCTGGCACTTCAATACAAAGAGCTGCGGAGCCGGCAGTCCTCGACTGAAAGAACGTCGCCCGACATCGCGGCGCAGGCTTCGGCGCTACGGACACAGATAGCGCACCAGCAACATGAGTGCGAACGCATCGCACGCCTGTTGTCCGACGGCGCGGCCACGCAGAAGCAGAGCGACGATGCCGATGCACTCCTGCGCACGCTGCGTGGACAGCTTGATGCCCTGCTGTCCACGCTCGGCAAGAACCGCAACGCCATTTCGGACAACGCACAGGCATTGCAGTACCAGAAGGAACAGGTGCGGGAACAGTTGGTCAGGTGTCACATCAAGGCACCCGCGACGGGCACCGTGCTGCAGAAATATGCCGAGGCGGGGGAATACGTGACGCCGGGCCGGCCTTTGTTCAAGATAGCCGACCTGAACGCCATTTACCTGCGCAGCTATTTCACGGCAGACCAGTTGGCCGGCATCCGGATAGGGCAGTCCGTTACGGTCATCGCGGACTTCGGCGGCGACAAGCAGTATGAATATCCCGGAAAGATTACTTGGATTGCTGCCGAAAGCGAGTTTACGCCCAAGTCCATACAGACCAAGGACACACGGGCCAACCTTGTATATGCCGTGAAGATTGCGGTGCGCAACGACGGCCGCCTGAAACTCGGACAATACGGAGAGGTACGTTTATGAACATCATTGAGGTAAAAGCGTTGTCTAAGAGTTACGGCAACGTAAAGGCGCTTGACAATGTCAGTCTGTCGGTTGCCGAAGGAACTATCTTCGGCCTGATTGGACCTGACGGGGCGGGGAAGACCACGCTCTACCGCATACTGACCACGTTGCTGCTGCCCGATGCCGGAACCGCTGTGCTGGACGGTGCGGACATCGTGCGTGATTATCGCAGAATCCGGGCCGGAATCGGTTACATGCCCGAACGCTTTTCCCTGTATACCGACTTCACGGTAAAAGAAAACTTAGAGTTTTTCGCTTCCCTGTTCGGCGTGCGCGTGGCGGACAACTACGAACTGATAGCTCCGATTTTCAGCCAGCTTGCCCGCTTCCCCGACCGCATGGCAGGGGCCTTGTCGGGCGGAATGAAGCAAAAACTCGCACTAAGTTGCGCCTTGATTCACCGCCCGCGCATCCTGTTGCTCGATGAACCCACTACGGGTGTCGATGCCGTATCGAGGAGCGAATTCTGGGATATGCTCGCCACACTGAAAGGCAGGGGGATGACCATACTTGTGTCTACGCCCTACATGGATGAGGCCCGGCGCTGTGACCGCATAGCCTTGATGAACGGGGGACGGATACTTGAGACAGATACGCCCGAGAAGTTGGTGCAGGGCCTGGGCCGGAGGATTTTCAGTGCCGTGTCGGAAGATATGTATCGCCTGTTGCAAGCGCTCAGGACGCTTCCCGACGTGGAGAAATGCTATACGTTCGGCGCTACCTTGCACATCGTGGCGCGTGAGACCTTCCGGCCGGAGACGGTCACGAGGCAACTCGACGCCATGGGCCTCTCCGGCGTTGCCATACAGCCGGTAAAGGGCGACATAGAGGATTTATTCATTAAATTGGCGGATGATGAGTGACGGTATCGCTATTTCAGTAGAGAATCTGACCAAGAAATTTGGCGGTTTCACGGCCGTGGACCACATTACGTTCGATGTCCGCAAGGGAGAGATATTCGGATTCCTCGGTGCGAACGGTGCCGGAAAAACTACCGCCATGCGAATGCTTTGCGGACTGAGCATCCCGACTTCCGGCCGCGGCATGGTGGCGGGTTTCGATATTGTACGCGAGCCCGAGCAAGTGAAACGGCACATCGGATACATGAGTCAGAAGTTTTCACTCTATGAAGAACTGACCGTGTCGGAGAATCTTCGGCTTTTCGCGACCATTTACGGTATGACCGGCAGGGAAATAGAACGAGGGACCGGGGAACTTTTCCGTATGCTCGGGATGGAGGACATGGGCAACCTGCGCGTGAAAAGTCTCCCCATGGGATGGAAACAGAAGCTGGCGTTCGCCGCGGCTACGATGCACTCGCCCGATGTGGTGTTCCTGGACGAGCCCACCGGCGGGGTGGACCCTGTCACGAGGCGTCGGTTTTGGGAAATGATATACCGTGCGGCGTCGGCCGGAACCACGATATTCGTGACAACGCACTATCTGGACGAAGCCGAATACTGCAACCGCATATCCATTATGGTGGACGGGCGGATTGATGCGCTGGACAGTCCCGCGCACCTCAAGAGCCGGTACGGCGTAAATACGATGGATGAAGTTTTCCGCATCGTGGCGGGAAATGCCAAAAGGGAGGAGTGAAGTCATGTCTATATTCCTATCTATAATTAAAAAGGAGACACTGCATCTTGTCCGCGACATACGTACGCTGATAGTGGTGCTTGTCATGCCGTTGATGCTTTTGCTGTTGTTCGGGTTTGCCATCTCGACCGAAGTGAATGACGTCCGCGTTGTCGCGGTCGTGCAGCAACACAGTGACGAGACGCGAGAAGTGTTGGAAAGATTGCGGGTAAATCCGTATTTCACCTTTCAAGGCATCGTTTCCTACCGTGAAGTCGAACCGATGCTGCGGAAAGGTGAAACCGATGCCGCCGTTGTGCTGTCCTGTGACGGCGGACGGATGACGTCACAGATACTTGTAGATGCGTCCAACACCAATATGGCGCAAACTTCCACGGCTTATATAGAGCGTGTGCTGCAGGGAGAAACAACGGAGCCTATTCTGATGGAAACGCTCTATAATCCGCAACTCAAAAGCTCTTACAATTTTGTCCCCGGCATTATGGGTATGATTTTTATCCTGATTTGCGCCATGATGACGTCTGTCTCCATCGTGGGCGAAAGGGAGGCGGGGACGATGGACCTGCTGCTGGTGTCGCCCGTCCGGCCGCGTACGGTCGTCGCGGGCAAGCTTGTGCCCTATTTCCTGCTGGCCTGCGTCCTGCTGGGCCTAATGCTGGTGCTGGGTTATACAGTCTTGGGGTTGCCTTTTTCGCGGGCCGTGCTCAACGTGGTGTGGCTCTCTTTGCTCTATGTGGTGCTGGCGCTGGCGCTCGGCCTGCTGATTTCGACGCTGGTGGCTTCGCGGACGGCGGCGCTGCTGGTGTCGGGGGTGTTGCTCATGCTTCCGGTCATCATGCTCTCGGGGATGATTTTCCCGGTCGGGAACATGCCTGCGCCGCTTCGCTGGCTGTCGTGCGCGGTGCCGGCACGTTGGTATGTTTCGGCCCTGCGCGGGCTGATGGTTCAGCAGCTCCCGGCGGGGCATGTGGCTCGCGAGGCGGCGGTGCTGGCGGGTATGACGGCGGCGGTGCTGGCGGCGGCTGTCAGGATGTTTAATGTGAAAAACCGTATGTCATGATAAATATGCGAATACTGGGGATGCTGCTCCGTAAGGAGGTGTGGCTCATGACGAGGAATGCGATGATTATGCGTGTCATCGTGGCCATGCCGGTCATGGTCATGCTTGTTTTGCCGTTGGTAGCCAATCTCGACGTGCGGGACGTGGGGGTGGCAGTGGTGGACGAGGACTGCTCGCTGCTGTCGCGGCGCATCGTGGCGGATATGGATGCTTCGGGCTGCCTGTCGGTGAGGGCGACGGCGGGGACTTATGGCGAGGCGTTGCGTATGGTGGAGGACGGTGTGGCGGATGTGGTGATGGTCGTTCCGTCCGGCTGTTCCGCTGATGTGGAGGCGGGCCGCCGGCCGCGGCTGAAGGTGGCGGCCAACGGGGTGGATGCCATGAAGGGTGCGCTGGGTGCGCGCTATGCGGCTTCGTCAGCGGCGGGGACGCTGGTGCGATGGGCTGAGGAACGCGGACTTGCACGGCCGGCGGGGGCGGCCGGCGTGGTGGACCGTTATAACCCGGGGCTCGACTTCCGCAACTATATGATTCCGGCGCTGATGGTGGTGCTGGTCATCATCGTTTGCGGCTTTCTGCCTACGCTCAATCTGGTGGGCGAAAAGGAGTGGGGGACCATCGAGGCGATGAACGTGACGCCTGTCGGGAGGTTCGTTTTCGTGTTGTCCAAGCTGATACCTTATTGGGTGGTGGCTGTGCTTGTGGTCACGGTGGGGATGCTTGTGGGGTGGCTGGTCTACGGCCTTGCGCCGCTCGGGAGCGTCGGGTGTGTTTATTTGGCGGCGGTGCTTTTCGGTCTCGTCATGTCGGGGCTGGGTGTCGCTGTCGCCAATCGGTCGGCAACCGTCCTGCAGGGCATTTTCGTGATGTTCGCTTTCATTATGGTGTTCCAACTGATGGGCGGGCTGTTCACTCCTGTCTCGTCCATGCCTCGTTGGGCGCAGTGTGTCACGTATGCCGTTCCGCCACGTTACTTTATAGAAATCGTGCGGGCCGTCTATCTGAAAGGGGCGGGGATTTCGGACTTGTGGGTGCAGTATCTGGCGCTCGCGGGCTTTGCGGGTGCGTTTTGCGGGGTGGCGGCTGTGACTTACAGAAAGAGGGGATAGGGGCGGCGTCGTGCCGCAAGATGGGCCGTCAGCGTGTGCCGCGGCGTCGTGCCCGGCGTATGTAGTTGTTCACCAATGGGTGTTGCAGGAATTTTTCGGGTGCGCGGTCCAGTATCCTGCTTACCTGGTCGGTCATGATGGGGCGTGGTCCTTGTCCGAACAGGAATATGAAGTAGCCGGGGCCGAGTGGGTTGTCGCTGTTGTCGAGTATGAATTTCGTTTCGAGGTCTTCCACGCGGCGGGCCAGCTTGCGTGCTTTCGGTCCGATGATGCGGCTGATTTCGTCGGGCGTGTTGCCTTCGTGCATCATGCGGAGACACTGGTGGTCAAGCTCCCATTGTTCGTTTTCGAGGCGTCTCTTTTTCTGTACGAAGCGGTAAAGGCGGTCGTTCAGGGGGCCGCCGGACACGCGCTGCCCGATGTGGTTCACTTCGATGCTGATGTCTCCGTTTTCGAGCATGATGGGCATGACGCTCTCGTCTTCCATGTAGATTTGGGCCATGACGATGGAGTCGATGTCCCTGCTGAAACTGAACCGCCCGTGTATGACCTGGCATGAGTCTATGCTGCGCGACTCCACGCCGTCGGGCGATACGTGCAGATAGAGCATACGGCCGTCAAGCGAGCTGATGGTGGAGTTTCCCGCTATGTTGCATTGCTCGGCGCACGAGGCAAGCAGACAGACGTATGTGATGATGAATGCCAAATTCTTCATAGTCCGGGCTATCGGATATTTAAGTGTAACAAAAGTACGATGTTCCTGCCGAATAGCGGACGTGAAAGTGTTAGAAAGCCTAAAATGAAACGTTTTTTGTACTTTCGGGCGTTTGAATGTAAAAAATATGTAAATCGGGAAGCCGTCAGGGTCGTGGTGTCAGGCTTCTTCGCCCGCTTTTTTCAGGGCTGCGGGCAGGCGGAAGGCGGTATAGACTTCGAACACTGCTCCCAGTGCCAGGGCCATCTGCCATTCGACGCCTTGGAACGGGCCTGTACGGTAGAGGGACATGAACATGAGGGCGGCGGCCGCGAGCAGGAGCACGGCGCCCACGAGCTGCTGGCGGCGCAGGCGGCGGACGGTGAGGTCGTTGCCCTCGTAACGGGCCAGCATCTGCATGGTGCAGAACATGGAAGCGCCGGCGGCGTAGACGAAGGGGGCTATCCGGCCGGTCGGGGTGAACATGGGGAGCGCCGCTCCGGCTATGAGCAGGAGACCGCCCGCGTTGTAGACAAGCGTTTGCAGTGGGGTCAGTTTTTTCATGTGCGTCGGCGTTGGGTTGCGGGTCAGGGGTTGGCAGGCGTTTCGGGCAGGGAGTCGCTGTTTTCGACGATGTAATAGACGTCTTCGTCGGCGGCCTTCATCTGATGGTTCTCGCGCGCCACGCGGATAAGGGCTTCGGGGTCGGAACTCAGCCGCTTCAACTTGTCGCGGTCGTTTTCGAACGACTTTTCATAGTAGGCGATTTCTTTCAGGGTGGCCTTGTTTTCCCGGGTCAGCCGGTAGCGGTACCAGAGGCTGTTGGCGTCGATGAAACCAAGGTGGACGGAGAAGATGACTATGGTCCAGAAGTATTTGTGCCGCCATATACGGGCGTTCAGTTTGCTCAACCGGCTGCTCATGTGCTTTGTTTTTTTGACTGTCTGTATGATGGCGCGGCCTTGGCCGCACGGTGTTCCTTTCGGGGCAAAGGTACGATATTTTTCCGGATATTCCCGGTTTCGCGGCAGGCTTGTGCCGTGTGCCGTGCTTTTCCTGTCCGCCACAGGTCACCATCCCGTGGCGGCCCAGCCGGCATCCCTGTACCACGCTGTCCGTCGGAAGGCTTCGTTCAGGTCGCCCAGTTTCGTGTAGGGGGCGTTTCCGGTGTAGACCGACTGCGGGACGAACATCGAGATGCCGGAATAGTTGTCCGTGTCCACGTGTTGGTAGGAGTAATATCCCGGTCCGATGTAGAACCGGTCTGTGGCGGCTTTCGCCACTACGGCTTCGTCGAGCGCGCGCCGGGCTTCCGCGTCGGCCCTGTCGGGCAACAAGGCGCGCAGGGCCGCCTGCATGTCGTAGTTGTGCGGGCGGAAGAAGTAGTGGGACGTATAGGCCTGGTAGTTCAGCACGCCGGCCATGTCGGCGGAGCGCCGGCCGGCGGCCTCGGAGCGGGACAATACCCGTCGCAGGGCGTCGGCCAGTCCGGCCAGCTTGTCCGTCCGGACGGCCGACATGACGATGCCGTAGTCGCCGTAATCGTTGGTTTTGCCCGGGTCGGTGATGTCGGCGTAATAAGTCGTGACGATGTCGGCCACGTCCTTGCTGAAAAGTCCCGCCTGCAGCTGGTGCGTATAGTCGGCCCCCGCGGCCGGTATGCTCATCGGGGCGGCCACGACGTAGTCGGTCACGTTCCGCAGTGCGTAGGCCACTTCCACGTTCTGCATCAGGCAGGCATCGAAAAAGATGTAGCGCAGCCGCACGCCCGCAGCCGCTATCGCCGCGGCCATGTCGCCGATGTCCATCTGCGTCCCCCGGGCGTCGTTGCCCATGTCTGCCGTGCCCGTGTCTATTCCGAACGAGAAAGGCCGCATCCTGCCGCGGGCATATTCCGTGTTCGTGGCGGGTATCCAGCCGTCGGCGTGCGACCACATCACCAGTCCGTATTCCGCGGCCGGATAGTTGGCCACCGTCCATGCCCAGACCTCTTTCAGCGTTTCGGGGTCCGCCGAGCACTTGTCCGCCGGCCACATCCTGACCAGCTGCGGCCGCTTATGCGCGCGCGTGTATATATATATGCGTGGGTGGGTCGCGTCGTCCATGAAGACGAGCAGGCGGTTGTTGTCCGCTATGTAGCGGCTCCCTTCGGCAATCTCCATGGAGTCGCGTCGCTGGTTGCCCCATTGCCCGAGCGAGTTCTGTGCCGCCATGTAGATGAGTACGGTCCGGCCGGCCGGTCCTTGGGGCGGTGCCGGTTCGCTGTCGTGGCAGCCCGTCGTCACCGTGAGGGAGAGGACCGCAAGCAGGAGGACAAACCATCTTGTCATAAGGGAAAATAAAGTTTCGGTGCGGACAAATGTACGCAAAAAAACGTGGTTTATGAATAAATGCCGGCGGTTTCTTGCCGGTACGGCTATCTTTTTGTTAATTTGCAACCCGAAAACCGACAAAACATACCGTTATCATGAAAAAAACATCCTGTCTGCTCCTGTCGGCCGTGCTGGTGGCATTGTCGGCCTGTGGAGGAAAAGATGACAATAAGGCGGCTGACGCCGACGTTACCGCCGCGACGCAGCAAAAAGGCCCGCGGCCGGCCGAGGACGAACTGACCCGCCGCGACACGGCCCGCCTGGGCGGACAAACCTATGTGGTGTCCATCCACCGCCGTGCCGACACTTCGCTCCCGACGGTCACCGATCCGCTCGACCAGGTCTTTTATGACAACAGCGTGGAGGTATCCGTGACGCGCGGCGGCGAACCTTTTTTCAGCAAGACCTTCAGGAAAGAGGCCTTCACGGGCTTTCTGTCCGAGGCGGACCGCGAGACGTGCATACTGTTGGGCATGGCCTATGACGAAAGCAACTCTTCGGCGGGACACATCTGCCTGGCCGCGCAGGTGGGACAGCCCGGAACGGGCGAGGGGCCTGCGTTCACAATCGACATCCCCACCGACGGAGGCGCATACAGCATTGTACGCGACGCGCAGCAGGACACCACGAGCGAGGACCGCGAGGGGGAGGAAGTGTAAAGCGCGCATTCCCCATTGCAGGGATGGCGCTCCACCGGGGCGCACGGCCGTCGCGTGCCGTTGGCCGCGGCCCGTTCGGGGATAGCCTGCGGCCGGTTTTAACACTTCTTGCTTTTGGTCGAAAAATGTTGTATCTTTGCATCAGCGATAAAGGGAGAGGCGGTCACGGACCGCCTTTTTTCGTGTAAATAAGCCCGTTATGGGGCGATTTACATGTGCATGTAGAAAATTTTAGAAGTAGCCTGCGCAAAAATACATGCCTTGTAGGCGAAAATGGAAGCAGCCTGCGCGCGAAAAGATGCCTTTTATGCGCTCGCAAGTCCATTCTGTTTACATTTATTTACATAACCAAGGTTAAATATGTTAAAGTCGGGCGGACGGAGATGCCGCATCCCCGGCTTTTTCCGTCCGTTATGCTGTCCGGTGCGGGTGGCATGAAAAGAGTGCCCCTGTCATGGTTTCCGCCGCGTCGGCAGGCGGCAGTTTCCATGACAGGGACAGGTGGTTTCGGGCGGTAGTCCGCCGTCCGGACTCCGCGGGGTTATTCCGCCGGTGCGGGGGTGGGGATGAGGTTGATATAGATGACTTCCTCGCTCATGGCCGCCTGTATTGTCGTTCCCTTGGCTGTCGTCACTTCAAAGTATTCGTTCCGTTCGTCGGATACTTTTCCCAGCCCTTTGACGGTCCGGCGAAGTTTTTCGGCCAGCTTTTTCATGCTGTTCCCGTAGCCGTCGTTCTTGTTTATCATGAGCCCGAAGCCGGTTATCCGGGCGTCAGTGAAGGCGTATCCGTAGCCTCCGCCGGCCGATGCCGTATATTCGGCTATGCTCCCGTCGCATGTGATGGTGAAGGCTATGCCTGCGCGGCCTATCTGCTTGGTGTAGTTGCATACGGACGTGTAGGTGTAGTCCTTGGCTTCGGCCTGCCGGCCCGAACCCTTGAGTTGCGCGATGTGATTGGCTACGTCGCGTGCGCTGGTCCCGAAGGTGAGCCCGTCTATGCCCTCCTGAGTCAGTTCCATGGCGGCGATGACGGCGTCGATGTCCACGTAGTCGCTCTCGATGACGAAGTTGGCCCATCCGAAATGGATGTCGCAGATGTCGGCTTCCGTCTTCTTGATTTTTCCCTTCTTGTCTACGAAACCGTAGCTGTCCTTTTCCAGTTCGACCAAGGCGTATCCGCTGTTGAGGATGGGCATGTCCACGTCCTTGAAACGTTCGTCGCCGACGTTTTCGCCCTTGTCGTCGATGAACAGGTACTTGTATTTGCCACTGCCGCTCTTCTTGGCGACGAGCAGCCCGTCGGCCATGAACGACAGCATGTCGTACTTGGCGCGGATGAGTACGTCGCCGTCAAAATCCATCAGGCCGTAACTGTCTCCGTCATAGTAGACGAACTGTTTTCCGCGGACTTCGGTGATGATTTTTGTCTTTGCCGATGGTTTTACCACCCATTCGCCTTTTTCGTCGATAAGGCCGGTGCACCGTTCGCCGTCTTCTTCCGTCCGGGCCTGTACGACGCCGTTCTGGAACGACGGCCCTACTTCGGAGAACTTGCCCATCGGGATTTCGCCGATGACTTTTCCTTTCTTGTCGATGACGCTTATTTTCGCCTTGTCGCGCATTCCGTCGTTGATGAGTTCCTTCTGCTTCTTGCCGATGCCTATCATCTTGCCGTCGAAACAGGGGTTCAGTTCCGCGTATTCGGCTTTGACGACGACTTTCCCGTCGGTGTCGATGGCTCCGCACAGGCCGTCGGCCGTCGTATATATGGCTATGCCTTCATTGAAGTTGGTGACCTTTGTCACTACCTTGCCGTCCAGTTTGTCCAGCCTGGCGACTTCCTCTCCTTCCGTATTGACCAACGTGACGGGCTGTCCGGGGCGTACGGCCGGAGTCACTTCTTCGATGAACACGCCTATGCTCTTGAAGGCTTCGCCCACTTGTTTGGGATTTTTCTCGGCGGAATAGATTTCGAACATGCCGTCGGTGTTCTCCACGATGAAGCGGTCGTGCATGGCCACCGTGGGCCGGTTCTTGAATTCGTCTGCGAAAAGGACTTCTCCGTCGGTGCTGATCAGTCCCCAGTTGCCTCCTTGTTCGCTCCGGAAGGGTATGTAGTCGATTTTTTCCAGTATGCTGTTGCCGCTGTCACCGCAGGAGGCCAGCAACAGGATGAGGCTGAGAAGTAGAAAATGTTTTTTCTTCATGTCTGGCAGGTTGTTAGGTGAATGAATAATTGACTGAATCTGCCGCAAGATAGTCATAATCTCTTTTTACACAAAAAGAAAAGCGGGAAAAAGCTTTTCCCGCCTGTCAGAATGCCGTGTCGTCTGCCCGTGGACGGACGCAGGACGTCAGAATTGCAGGTAAATGAAGGGTTGGACCTCGCTGCCGCGCACTTGCACGATGACGAAAATGAGCAGGATGAAGAAAACCGCCTGCATCACTAACGGCGTGCGGACAAAAAGACGCCGGGCGACGCCGTTCCAGCCGGTGGGCAGGAAATGCAGGAGGAAACCGGCCGCTACCAGGGCGCTGACGACGGGATAGCCTGCGATGAACTGTCCGAACAGCTCGCCGTGGAAGTCTGTGGCTATCTTGGTCAGCATGATCATGGATGCGTCGAACGTGGTGTTGGCGAAAAACAGCCAGCAGAAGCACACGAGATGGAACGTCAGCAGGATGGCGAAGACGCGCCGCAGGCCGGTGGAGCGGTAGTGCTTGTCGTGTCCCGCCAGTCCGCGGAAATACTTGTGCAGGCCGAGGGCCGCGCCGTGTATCGAGCCCCATACGACGAAGTTCCACGAAGCACCGTGCCACAGTCCGCCCAGCAGCATCGTCAGAAACAGGTTCGCGTACATGCGGATGCGCCCTTTGCGGTTGCCGCCCAAGGAGATGTAAAGGTAATCGCGCAGCCACGACGACAGGGATATGTGCCAGCGCCGCCAGAAGTCGGTGATGCTTTCCGACTTGTAGGGCGCGCGGAAATTTTCCGGTATGTTGAACCCGAGCCACAGGGCGATGCCGATGGCTATGTCGCTGTATCCGGAAAAGTCGCAGTAGAGTTTCAGCGCGTAGCCGTAGATGCCGAAAAGATTTTCAAGGCCAGTGTAGAGCGCAGGATTGTCGAAAATGCGATTGACGAAGTTCTCGCCGATGTAATCCGATATGATGGCTTTCTTGAAGAGGCCGGTCGAGACGAACCATAGGCCTGTCCCGAACATTTCTCCCGTCACCTGCAACGGCCTGTGCAGCCGGGGCAGGAACTCGCGTGCCCGCAGAATGGGGCCTGAGAGCAACGTGGGGAAGAACGAGACGAAGAAAGCCAGGTCGAGGATGCTGCGCGAGGCTTTCATCTGTCCGCGATATACGTCGATGATATAGCTGAGCGACTGGAACGTGAAGAAAGAGATGCCCAGCGGCAGGAAAATGTCGAGCGGCTGTATGTCCTGTCCGGTCAGGCCGGCGCAGGCGGAAAGCAGGAAGTTGGTGTATTTGAAGAAAGCCAGTTGCCCGAGCATGAAGGCCACGGCCAGCCACAGCCAGATGCGGCGCGTGCCCCGCCGGGTGCAACGCTCCATGCCGAGGGCCGCGATGTAGTTTACCAAAGTAATGGCGGCCAGCAGCGCGCAATAGGCTCCCGCGTTCTTATAATAGAAATAATAGGAAAAGGCCGTGACGTAGAGCAGCCGGACCGATGTGGCACGTCGTCCCGACAGCAAGGCATAGCCGGCGTAGAAACCGACAAACAGCAACAGGAACAGGCCGCTGTTGAAGAGCAGCGGTTGTGTCGCGTCGTGGCAGAGCAGTTCGTATGTTTTTTGTAAGTCAAAGTCCCACATAGGGTGCGTGTCCGTTGTTTGGGGTCAGGAAAAGGATGTTCCGCCCGGCATCCTGTCCGGTCAGTTCTCCAGATAGTCGTTGTAAGCTCCGAGGATGGCTTCGCCCAGCAGCCTTCCGTGCAGTTGGTAGCCCTCGGGCGTGAAGTGGATGCGGTCGGGGCGCATCATCCTGGCCGCCGTCCAGTTGCGCACGGCCACCGGTCCGCCGGCAATCCCGTTGAGGTTCCAGACGGCGAGTCCGTGTTCCTCGCCGAAACTTTCGAGTTCGCCGGCACAACGTGCGCTCATAGGGTTCACGCGGCTGCTGCTGTGTACCACTTTGCGGCTTCTGCGCCCCTTTCGGTTGCGCACGAAACGTGTGGAGCGTGTGGTGAGATAATCGCCCGGCGGCGTGGTCATCATAATCACGGCATTCGGGCACGTTTCCGACAGCATGTCGTAGAAGTCTTCCAGCTGTGTACGGTGCAGTTCCTCGCGGTATCCCATGCCGTGGCACTCATTTGTACCGAACGACAATATGATGAGGTCGGGCCGTGCGGCGGCAATCTTTTCCATACGCTCCCGGTTGGCGAACTGGGATGCCGTGGCGCCGTTGCGTGCCATGAAGGAATAGACGACGCCCTGCCCGGTAGTGTCGTTTTCGGCCTTTCCCCATGCTTCTTCAAGCGTTTTGCGGACGGCTGCCGGGTAGCTGCCGGCGGCCACATGCGAGTCTCCGAGCTGCAATATGCGCAGGGGACGGCCGCTGAGGCAGAGAATGTCGAACGCACGATAGAGGGCGTCGGCACGGTTGATGGTGTTCGGTTGCTTGTCACGGAAGGAAGTGGGCAGCGAACTGCCGGTTTCCGCTTTTTTCCAGCGCGCGGACAATGTTGTGCGTGCGTCGTGTACGCCTGTCGAATGGTCTCGGCTGTTTTTGTCCGTTTCTGCGGTGGCTGTGCCTATGGCATAGCCGACGGCCAGTATGATGATGACCGCCCACCTTATGTTACGGATGATTTTCATAAGCGTTTTTTTTTTCGTATTGTTCATATCCGTGCAGCAGTGCCTTGTATAGTTTGTTGGCTATGCGTGCTCCGCCGCGCCGGTTGATGTGTGTGTAGTCTTTTCCGGCTTCTGCGGGCCGGGTTTGTGCCATCCGCAGCATCGTACCCTTGCCTCCCATTCCCTCAAACAGGTTCCAGAAGGCCACTCCGTCGGCGATGGCCATGTCTTGCTGCTCCCTGACGAGCGCGGGAATGGCGGGAATGGTCTCTATCCGGCCGTTGTGCTTGTCTTCGCGGTCGCCGATGCTCACTACAAGTATTCCCGCATCGGGAAAGCAGTGCTTGAAGTGGTCGATGACGCGCTTCATCTGTGCGATGTAGCCGGTATATTTCATTTGTTCCTTGTTGGCCACGTTCAGCCCGAATTGTAATACGACGAGGTCGTAGGGACGGACGGCGTACATCTGCTTCAGGTGGCTCTCGGATACGGACTTGAGCGGCGTACCGCTGCTTCCGCGCAAAGAAAAGTTATCGAGTGTGATGCCTTCATGCCCTTCGAGCGCAACGCCATAGCATATGGTACGGTTCTCGCCGTCGATGTCGAAGCGCACTTGTCCGGCCCGCTGTTCGTGGCACAAGGCTTCGACGCGCCCTGTGCCTTGTGCGCTCATCCTGCCTGCGGGTCGGCCGTCGGACATTATACCTACCGACAGCGGGCGGCGGGTGGCAAGATAGAGGGTGGCGGTCTCGAAGGAGTCCAGGCGGGCAAATGCGTCCGAACCGCGCAGTTCCACCGACGCATGGCCGGTCGGAAGCGCGTATCGCTGGCTGATGCCTAAATAGGCGGGCACATGGTTTCCTTTTTCAAGGACATTGTGTTCGGTCCATCCGTGGCTTTCCGCGCTGACCGAGGCGCGCAGTTTCGTGAAAGGAGAGGAAATGTCCACGAAGCCTACACCGCAGCCGCCGAACTTCTGCTGCAAGAGGGCACGGAGGTCGGCTGTGAGAATGTCGCCCTCGATGAAAGAATCGCCGAAGTAGGCAATGCGCACCGGCCGGCCCAGTGTCCGGCGCCGGGAGATGGCTTCGTAGAAAGGCTGCATGCCGTGTCCCGTCGTGTCGGAATAGTCTTCGATGCACACGATGCCTGCGGGACAAGTGTCGCGCAGGGCTTTAGGGGAAAGCGATGTGGCGGACGGAACAGACAGGCCGGCTTCTTCCGCATTGCAGGTGCGGATGTCGGCGAGCAGGTCGGTACGTTTTACCTCGTATCCGCCGATTTCGCGCTCGGGAACTAAGGATAGTGCGAGCAAACCGATGACAACAAGGCACAGAAAAGTAAATGTACGAAAAGTTCCGTTATTCATTCTGATGTGTTGAAGCCGAAAAATGCCGGCTTTCGTGTACGGCCGGCAAAGTTACGAGGTTTTTTGTGAATGAACAAGTTATATATGCCTTTTAACGCTGCTTCGCGTTTTCGGAAAGTCCGTGCAAGGTGCTTGCGGCCGGCATCCGGTTATTCGTTGCCTATGCCTTGTTCCTGCAATGCACGCTGTATTTTCCACAACTGATAGATGTGCCCGCTGAAAGCCTTGTGCTCGCTGTGCAAATCATAGACAGCGAAGATGGATTGTATGGTCTGGCGCAGCTGTAGAAAGCGGGTGGCATCGTCCAGCTGCAGGGTTTCGGGCAATTCCTGCCAATGTTTGCGATACCAGCCGGCGAGTTCGTTGATTTCCTCGCGTGTGAATTGTTTCTTATACTCCATGTATTTGTCGGTTTGCGGGTTTCTGTATACTTTTTCAAGGACAAAATAAGGATTTTCCTGCCATCTGATTGTTTCTTGCCGGCTTATTGGTCGTCGTTCTTCACGTATCCCTGATATTTTTCGGGCAGGGCGGCCATGATTACGCGGTAACTCTCGTCCATGGTGCGGCGGATGTCTTCGTCTCCCCGGCCTGAAGGCGGGATGGGCTTATGGATAATGAGGCGCAGCCGGTGACGGTGTACGAAATTGAAGCCTGCCATGCGGGGCAAGATGTCGAATGAGCCGTCAATAGTCAGAGGAACGACAGGCAGTTGCAGGTCATCGGCCAACTGGAATGCTCCTTTGCGGAACAGTCCCATGTGTCCGGTGAACGTACGTGAGCCTTCGGGAAAAACCACCAGCGAGGTTCCGTCCTGCAATGTCTCGCGTGCGTGTTCGATGGTCTCGCGTACTTTTTTCGGTCCCGACTTGTCCACAAATATATGACGGGCTTTTGCGCAGGCATATCCCACGAAAGGCATCCGTCGCAGGGACTTTTTCATCATCCATTTGAAGTTACGGTTCAGAAAGCCGTAGATGAGGAAAATGTCCATAGGGCCTTGATGGTTGGCTACGAACACATAGCTCTGTTTGTCGCTAAGGTGCTCGCGCCCTTCCACCGTTACGGGCAACAGCAGCAGAGAGCAAAGAAATCGCGACCACAGTTTGCCGGGATAATAGCCCCAGAAATGTGCGTCGCCCACCATGCAGCCCACACTTGTCACGAGGGCTGTAATCAGCGTGGCCGCCAGACCGAGCGGCAGTACCACGAGAAACTGATAGGTTTTGTAGAGTAATGACATACTATATGTGCGTTGGTTCTTCTTTTCTCAATGATTTATTTGCGCAGCCGGCGCAACGTGATGACATTCACCTCGGGCCACGCGCCTACACGGAAGGGAATGAGCACTTCGCCCGTGCCCAGACTGACGTACAGGGTCTGTCTGCCCTCGGTGTAGGGGCCGCCCCATTCGGGATAGAACCAAGAGGCCGGCGAGAAGCCTCCCAGTTTGAACTGCATACCATGTGTGTGTCCCGACAGCGTGAGACGGATGTCCGTATCGGGCACAACGCTGCGCCGCCAATGCGTCGGGTCGTGCGAGAGCAGTATCTTGAAGCAGCCTTCGCGCAGTCCTCGTTGCGCTTTCGGCAGGTCGGCCAGTGCCGGAAAGGGCGGAAGCCCGTCGTTCTCCACGCCGACAACGGCCAGACTGTCGTTTCCGCGTCGCAGCACGATGTTTTCGTTGAGCAGAAGCCGCCAGCCCATGCCGCGCTGCACGTTCTGCAAATGCCGGATGTCGGCCAGGCTGTCATCAGACGAGGCCCAGCGGAAATACTGTGCATAGTCGTGATTGCCCATCACGGACACCACGCCGTCTTTCGCCCTGATGCGGCGCAGTTCGTCGGCGAATACGTCCAGCTCGTCCGCCCGGTAGTTTACGATGTCACCCGTGAAGACCACCAGGTCCGGGCGTTCGGCGTTCACTTTGTCCACGATGTCGCGCACCACGTCGGCATGTCCGCGGAGCGTTCCTAAGTGCAGGTCGGAGAGTTGTACGATGCGGTAACCGTCAAAGGCTTCCGGGATTTCCGCATCGGCATAGTCGAACGGTTTGACCACGATGTGCCTGTAACCGAATGTGCTGCCGCAGACCATCAGCGCGAACATCACCGCTCCCACGCCCCATGCCGCTCTTCTGCATCCGCGTGCCAGGCGGGGCCGGATGCGGTTGAACGGGACGGAACAGAGCAACAGCAGCGCCGTCAATACTTCCGGAACGATGAGGCAGAGGGCAAAGGATAACAGTCTGCCCTTCCATACATCGGCCGCTGCCGTATAACTTTCGTTGATGGCCATTCCCGCAAGCGCAAGCAGCAGGACGATGTTGGGCAGTGCGAACAAAACGCGCGCCTGCCGCCCGAAACGTCGGCGCAGGCTGATGCGGTCGATGCCCCAGACGGGCAAAAGCAACAGGAGTGCAAGCGGAACAAGAATGCGAAGTATCATAATGTGGGGAAGTCGTGTGGTTATGTTTCGGAAGCGGGAATATTTCCTCTCAGGAACTTGGCTGCGGCATCGCATGACAGGCCCCGGCGGCAGGCATAGTCGTGCAACTGCACGCGGTCAATGGGTCCGACGGCGAAATGCCGCGTGGCAGGATGTCCCAGCAGCAGTCCCGCCACCGCCGCATGGGGGCGCATCATGCCGTTCTCGGTCAGTGTGATGCCTATCTGCCCGAAGTCGAGCAACCGGTCCAGCAGGAATATCAGACTTTGGTCGGGCAAGGAAGGATAACCTACCGCAGGCCGGCGTCCTGCATACTTTTCAGCAAACAGTTCGGCGGGGCTCAGGTGCTCGTCGGGGGCATATCCCCAGAACTTCGTGCGCACCTCCTCGTGCATTCGCTCGGCCGCGGCTTCGGCCAGACGGTCGCAAAGCGTCTGCACAAGCATCCTGCCGTAATCGTCGCCGGCCGGTTGTTCCTCCGGACCTACATCTGCCGTCGCCGCGAATACGCCGATTGTCGATGCCACCGGCAGACCGTCGGTCGCAGCCGCCTTGCCGTGCGGCGCGATGAAGTCGGAAAGGCACAGACAAGGTTCTCCGGCGCGCGAATGCTGCTGCCGCAGGAACGGAAGCCGCACCTGTGCCGCCCCGTCACGGTCTTTCCGGACACAGGCGGGCGGATACTCCTTATTATATATAGGAGTGGAAACGTCGTCGGGCACTTTCACCCAGACATCATCACCCTCCGACACCGCGGCATACAGTCCGAAGCGTGCCCGTGCCTTGTATTTGCCGCCCAAACGGCGCAGCAGGCCCGTGGCATCCTTGTAGAGGCGGACGGCCTCGTCGGCCTGCGCACGGTCACCGGCACTGAACGATGCGGCCCAGGCCGCGAGACACGCAGGACAATCGTGCACGTTCCCGACAGTGGCGAAGCGTGCCGGAAATGCCCAGGCATGGAAGAAGTAGCCCCAGTTGATGTAAGGCAGCAGCCCGGAAAGGTCGTATTCAAGCGTTCTCGTCATCGGTCGAAAGTAACCGGGCGTCCGCGGAATGTGTCATCGGTCAGACGTCCGTTGTCGTAGAGCAGGAAACCGTTGCAGAATGTTTTCTCCACCCGCCATCTGAATGTCTTTCCCTCGAGGGGACTCCAGTTGCAACGGCTTTCTATGCGGTTCGGAGTGAGCGTCCACGGGACATCGGGCCGCACCAGCACCAAGTCGGCCTTATATCCCTCGCGCAGGAAACCGCGGCCTTCGATGTCGAAGAGGCGTGCCGGCGCGTGGCACATCAACTCGACGAGCCGTTCAAGGCTCAGAACGCCCTCGTCCACCAGTCCGAGCATCGCCACTAACGAGAATTGTACCATCGGCATACCCGATACGGCACGCGCCGCGCCGCCCGCTTTCTCCGAAATGGCATGTGGGGCGTGGTCGGTGGCCACTGTGGTGATGCGTCCGTCGGACAAGGCGCGCCGCAGAGCGTCTCGGTCGGCCATAGTCTTGACAGAGGGATTGCACTTGATGCGTGAGCCGAGCCGCGGATAGTCCTCGTCGGTAAAAAGCAGGTGAGGCACGCAGGCCTCTGCCGTGACATTTCCGCCTGCCCGGGCGATGAGGTCGAGTTCCTTGGCGGTGGAGACGTGTGCCACGTGCAGCCGCGTCCCGAATTCGCGGGCCAGGGCGACGGCCTGCGCCGTAGAGGCCAGACACGCGGCTTCGGAGCGTATCGCCGAGTGGTAACGCACGTCGGGGTCGGGCCCGTGGAGCGCCTGATGGGCGGCCATGTCGCGGGCTATCCGGTGTGAGTCCTCGCAATGCACCATGACGGGCAGGCGGGTCCCTGCGAAGATTTTCCGCAACCCCGTTTCGTCGTCCACCAACATGTTTCCGGTCGAGGCACCCATGAAAAGTTTCACGCCGCATACTTTCCGGCGGTTGAGTTCCTGCAGCATGTCGGCGTTGTCGGCCGTCGCACCGAAGAAGAAGGCATAGTTCACGCAACTCTTGGCGGCAGCCAGTTCGAACTTGCGGTCCAGTTCGCCGATGGTGGTGGTCTGCGGCACGGTGTTGGGCATGTCGAAGTAGGTAGTTACGCCCCCGGCGGCCGCGGCCCGGCTTTCGGTGCGTATGTCGGCCTTGTGTGTGAGTCCCGGGTCGCGGAAGTGCACGTGTTCGTCGATGACGCCGGGCAGCAGATAGCATCCGTTGGCGTCGATGACGGAATCGACGGGCATTTCCGGCCTCGTGTCTTCGCCTTCGAGTATTTCCTCAATGTGTTCGTCTTCGATAAAGAGCGAAGCCTTAAAGCTCCGCCCCTCGTTCACGATTGTCGCATTTTTTATCAGTGTCCTTCTGTGCATGTCCGTCCTTTCAGCTTGGTCTTGTGAGGTACTGTGTCAGTGTTTCGCGGGCTTGAATTTTCCCCGCAGGGCATCCCAGCGCAGGCGCATCACGCCGAAGAACGCCTCTCCGAAGATGCCGCCGCTCATCTTGCTGGTCCCGACGAAGCGGTTTACGAAGATGACAGGCACTTCGGTTATCTTGAAACCGAGTTTGTAGGCGGTGAACTTCATTTCAATCTGGAAAGCGTATCCCTTGAAGCGGATGGCGTCGAGGTCGATGGCTTCGAGCACGCGCCGGCGGTAGCATTTGAATCCGGCCGTCGTGTCGTGGATGGGCAGGCCCGTGACCATGCGCACGTACTTGGAGGCATAGTAGCTCATCAGCACGCGGCCCATCGGCCAATTGACCACATTCACGCCCGTGACATAGCGCGAGCCGACAGCCACGTCGGCGCCGTCTTCTGCACATGCCTTGTAGAGGCGGGGCACGTCCTTCGGGTCGTGGCTGAAGTCGGCGTCCATCTCGAATATATAGTCATAGCCCTTCTCTATGGCCCACTTGAAGCCGGCGATGTAGGCCGTGCCGAGTCCCAGCTTGCCGCTGCGCTCCACGATGTGCAGGCGTCCGGCGAAGTCTCCCGCCATCAGGTTTTTCACGATGGCCGCGGTGCCGTCGGGCGAGCCGTCGTCTATGATGAGCATGTCGAATCCGTGTTCCAGTGCCATGACGGCCCGTATGATGTTCTCGATGTTTTCCTTTTCGTTGTATGTAGGGATAATTACAACGCTGTCACTCTTTTGCATACGTTAATCCTTGATTGGTTCTTCTTATTTAGGGCAAAGATAAGCAGAAATCCCGAAAAAATGTTCCGCGTGCGGGAAAAAGAAAACAAACCCGCCTTCCCGTGCCGCCTTCCCGGTTCCGGCAGGGTGTTCCCGTGGTCCGCGTGTTCCGTATCCGCGGGCGATTTTAACACTTCTTGCTTTTCGTCGAAAAATGTTGTATCTTTGTGGTACAGGAAATAGGAGAGGCGGTCGCGTACCGCCTTTTTTCGTGTAAATAAGCCCGTTATGGGGCGATTTACATGTGCATGTAGAAAAATTTAGAAGCAGCCCGCGTAAAAATACATGCCTTCTATTTTGAAATGGAAGCCTTTCGCGTGCGAAAAGATGCCTTCCGCGCGGTCGAAAGCCCGTTTCGTTTGCATTTGTTAAGGTAACGGAAGTTAAATATGTTAAAGTCGGACGACGCTTCAAAGGGCGTCTGTGGCCGTGGCGCGGGCGAAAATGTTTTTTTCTTTGTGACCGTATTGCGGCGCAAACTGTCATCTTGACCCGGCCGGCAGCATGAAATCTCATTGATTTTACCTAACTTTGCCGACCGAACAGCAATGAATTTGTATGCAAAGACTCACGCAACCGCAAATCAAGGAAAAATTGGCCGGCGAGGTGTTCCGGCGCCTGACGGAAACGGCTGACGGCCTGGGAATGGAGTGTTATCTGGTCGGAGGCTATGTGCGCGACCTGTTTCTCGAACGCCCGACCAACGATATCGACGTGGTCGTGGTCGGGAGCGGCATCCGCATGGCCGAGGCCTTCGCGAAGCACGTGGGGCATGGCGCCCGGCTGAGCGTTTTCCGCAACTTTGGCACCGCACAAGTGAAATGGCGCGGGCAAGAGATAGAGTTTGTCGGCGCCCGCCGCGAGAGTTATTCGCACGACTCGCGCAAACCGGTTGTCGAGGACGGCACACTCGAGGACGACCAGAACCGGAGAGATTTCACCATCAACGCGATGGCCGTTTGTCTCAATGCGGACAGGCTGGGCGAACTGGTGGACCCTTTCGACGGGCTCTATGACCTTGAGGACCGCCTGGTGTGCACGCCGCTCGACCCCGATATCACGTTTAGCGACGACCCTCTGCGCATGATGCGCTGCGTGCGTTTTGCCACCCAACTCAAGTTCTACATCGAGGAGGAAACCTTTGCCGCGCTCGAACGCAATGCGGAGCGCATCCGCATCATCAGTGCGGAGCGCATCATCGACGAGCTGAACAAAATCATGATGGCCGAAACGCCGTCGCGCGGCTTTGTCGATTTGCACCGCTGCGGCCTGTTGGCGATTATCCTGCCCGAACTGACCGCGCTCGACGTGGTGGAGACGCGCAACGGCCGTTCCCACAAGAACAACTTCTATCATACACTCGAAGTCCTCGACAATGTCGCGGCGCGGGGTGCCGGGCTGTGGCTGCGTTGGGCCGCGCTGCTCCACGACATCGGCAAGCCGCGCAGCAAGCGGTGGGATGCCGCTGCCGGATGGACGTTCCATAACCACAACTATCTGGGCGAAAAGATGATTCCGGCCCTGTTCCGCCGCCTCAAACTGCCGCTCGACGAGCGCATGAAATACGTGAAGAAGCTCGTGGGCCTGCACATGCGCCCCATAGCCATAGCCGACGACATCGTGACCGACAGTGCCGTGCGCCGTTTGCTCTTCGAGGCCGGCGACGACATAGACGACCTCATGCGCCTGTGCGAGGCGGACATCACCAGCAAGAACGAAGTGCGGAAGAAAAGCTTTCTGGAGAACTTCAGGATCGTGCGCGTCAAGCTGGTCGATATAGAAGAGAAGGACCGGGTGCGCAATTTCCAGCCGCCGGTGGACGGAGACGAAATCATGAGCCTGTTCGGGCTTTCGCCCTGCCGCGAGGTGGGATGTCTGAAAAGTGCACTCAAGGATGCCGTCCTCGACGGGAACGTCCCCAATGAACACGATGCCGCGTTGCGTTTCGTCATAGAGCGTGCCGCGCAGATGGGGCTTACGCCCGTCGGAGGGCAGGGTGGTGCGCCCGAGGCCTGAGTTTTCCGTTCCTTGTCCGCTCTCCCCAATGAATCCTGAAGTATAAGAATCCCCGAAGTAAGTCTTATGCCCCGCAAGATAGAACTGCTGTCTCCCGCCCGCGATGCCGGTTGCGCCATTGAGGCCATCCGCCACGGTGCCGATGCCGTCTACATGGGCGGGCCGGCCTTTGGCGCACGCGCCGCTGCCGGCAATGCCGTGGACGACATAGCACGTGTCTGCGACTATGCCCACCTGTTTGGCGCGCGGGTCTATGTCACGATGAACACCATACTGCGCGACGACGAGCTGCGCGAGGCCGAGCGGGTCGCCCATGCCGTCTGGCGTGCCGGAGCCGATGCGCTCATCGTGCAGGACATGGCTTTCCTGCGCCTTGACCTGCCCCCCGTCGCGCTGCATGCTTCCACGCAGATGGACAACCGCACACCCGAAAAGGCACGTATGCTCGAGGCGGCCGGTTTCTCGCAGATAGTGCTGGCGCGCGAGCTGTCTCTTGCCGAAATCGCCGCGGTCCGGCGTGCCGTGGACGTGCCTCTCGAGGTTTTTGTGCATGGTGCGCTCTGCGTGTCCTATAGCGGGCGCTGCTATGCCTCGCAGTACTGTTTCGGCCGCTCCGCCAATCGCGGTTGCTGTGCGCAGTTCTGCCGTCTGGGCTTCGACCTTGTCGATGCCGACGGGCGCAGTGTCGTGCGCGACCGGCATCTGCTCTCGTTGCGCGACATGAACCGGAGCGATTCATTGGAGGAAATGATGGATGCGGGCGTATCTTCGTTCAAGATAGAAGGCCGGCTCAAGGATGTTTCCTACGTGAAAAACATCACGGCCTACTACCGGCAGCGCATTGACGAGGTGCTCGAGCGACGTTCCGGAGACTACGAACGGGCATCCTGCGGCCGGTCGTCCTATACCTTCACGCCCAATCCGGCCAAAAGCTTCAACCGCGGGTTTACGGACTATTTCCTGCACGGCAGGACGGCATCTGTACACGATTTCGACACCCCGAAAGCAAAAGGAGAAGGCGTGGGAAGCGTGGCTGTCGCGGGCCGCAGAAGTTTCAGAATGGCACCTGTTCGCGACGGTGCCGCATCCGTGGAAATCGTGGCCGGCGACGGACTTTGTTTTGTGGACGCGACGGGAAAGTTGCAGGGCTTCAGGGTGAACAAGGTGGCGGACGGTGAAATCTTTCCGGCCGAAATGCCCGCCTTGCGCCCCGGTATGTCCGTTTTCCGCAATTTCGACCACGCTTTCGACAAGCTGCTTGCGCGCGAGTCGGCGGTCAGGCGTTTGCAGGTGGTGGTCCGCTTGTCCGAAGTGCCGTCCGGTTACGTCTTGTCGATGGAAGCGGAGAACGGAGTGCGGGTGGAGCATACTTTCGAGGCGGACAGGGAACCGGCACGCGCGTCCCAGCACGACAACATTGTCCGTCAGCTCTCCAAACTGGGCGATACGCCTTTCGAGGCCGCATCCGTGGCCGTCGATACGCAGGGCGAGCGCTTCATCCCCTCGTCCCGGCTGTCCGAGTGGCGGCGTGCGTGTGCGTCGGCCTTAGTCACGGCGCTGACGGAGGAACACCGGCGTGAGGCGCGCAGGGCCGCCCGGCCGCTGCCCGGGGAAATGCCGTCGCAGATGGATTACACGGCAAACGTATATAATGCCGAGGCCGCCCGGGTGTATCGTGACTGGGGCGTGGCCGAGGTGGCGCCGGCCTTCGAGGCACAACAGCCCGACGGTGCGGTACTGATGTCGTGCCGTCACTGTCTCCGTTATGCTTTCGGCGCGTGTCCGCACCGTCAGAAAGGCCGTTTGCCGTGGAAGGAACCGGTTTCGCTACGCCTGCCCGACGGCAGGGAATTTCCCGTCCGGTTCGATTGTAAACATTGTCAGATGAATGTGTATGCGCCCCGTATTGATTAAAGTCCTGCTCCTGATGGTTGCGGCGGCGGGCCTCGTCTCGTGCCATTATCCTGTATCGGAAGACCACTGGACATCCGCCGGCGCGGACGGGATTGACTCTGTCGATTTCCGGGCTGCCCATCACTACTGGCGCGGCTATAACTTTGTGGCCGCCGACTCCTTCCGTGTGTTTTCCCGGCCCCCGTTTACACCGGCATTAATCTACACACCCGATTCTTCGTCCCTGGTATGCGAGGATGATATACTTGTGGTCGAGGATGTTGCCGCCGATTCTCTTGACGATTCCCGTATATGGGTGAAAGTGGCTGCCGTGGGCAATTTTGACGTTTACGGTATGGCGGGCCGGGTCAGTACGGGATGGGTTCCCGAGGCGGTGTTGTTGCCTAACGTGGTTCCCGATAAACCTGTTTCCAAGTTTATCCGCGGGTTCAGTGACGGGCGGCTCAAGTTTATCCTGTCCTGTGTGGGGCTGGCCGTACTGCTGTATCTGGTGCAGGCAGTGCGGCGCAGGCGTGTGCGGCTGGTCCATTTCAATGACATAGACAGTTTTTATCCCACGTTGCTTTGTCTTGTCGTTTCGGGTATGGCTGTTCTTTACCAATGCCTGCAGGTCTATGTGCCCGAGACGTGGGTGGAATTCTATTTTCATCCCACGCTCAATCCCTTTCATGCCGGGCTGCCGCTGATTATGTCCCTTTTTGTGGCTGCTGTCTGGATATTTGTGTTGGTCGGAGTGGCCGTTCTCGATGATTTGCGCCGCCGTCCCGGTTTCACGGACATATTCTCTTATCTGGCCGGACTGGGGGCTACGTGTATGTTGCTCTACTTGTTGTTTACCGTAGTCGTGCCGCCAAAGTTGGGTTGCGGCTTGTTGCCGGTTTATTGGATAGTCGCCGTGAGGCTTTACCGCCGTTCCCGTCCCCGCTATCTGTGCGGGAACTGCGGACGGACCCTGTCAGGACTCGGCAAGTGTCCCTATTGCGGCGCCGTCAATGAGGAATAACGCCGGACGGCATTGCTGTCATACGTGACGGGGATAGTGTCGCGCAAAAAAAACTTTACCGTTTCTCGCCATAACCCCGTGGTCTGACAGGATAATACTTATTTTTTTTCTACCTTTGCACCGTCATGAACTTGAAAAGCCATCTCTATTTATATATATGTGTATGCTGGATGCTCTTGTACGCCGTTTCGGGATACGCCCAACAGCGTGTGCCGCAGAATTTGCGCCTCGGCGCATTGGGCGAAAGGGACGAAGGCTCACATTGGAATGAGGTGGAAAGCGACAGTGTGGAGAAAGAGGGAGTTCCCATAGGCATGTACACCTGGAAAATAGACCCCGTGTTCGGTACAATCAAGCCGGTGGAGCCCGACACGCTGCCCCATCTTTTTCAGAATACGGCTTTCACTGACGGACTGACGGGGCGCTACAATTATACCGGCAATCTCGGCGCGCCGCGCCAAAGCCGTGTGTTCACTGACCGCAGGGCGACGATGTATGGCAGCCAGTTTATTTTTGAACAGCCCTATGATTTCTTTATCGAACAGCCCAGCGAGTTGTTCTTTACCAATACGAAATCGCCCGTTACGAACATCACTTATCATTCTTGCGGCAACAAACAGAACGGTGAGGACCGCATCCGCGGCGTCTTTGCCACGAACGTGAACAAACGGTTAGGGCTGGGGTTCAAACTGGACTATCTTTATGGCAGGGGATACTATGAGGCGCAATCGACCGCCCATTTCAACGGAACGCTTTACGGCTCTTATGTAGGCGAACGCTATCGTATGCATGCCATGTACTATGCCAACCATCTGAAGACCTCGGAAAACGGTGGAATAGAAAGCGATGACTACGTGGACCGTCCCGAGTCCTTCCCCACAAGATACGGTACGGCCGACATGCCCGTTCGGCTGGAGAAGACTTGGAATAAGTTGAACGTGAATACATTGTATCTCACACACAACTATAATATCGGTTTCAGGCGCTATCGCGATGCTTCGGGGAAGATTGTCCGTTCCGAAGAGCCGAAATTGCGGGGGAAACTGGCCGACATGACGGTCGTGAGGACCGCCGGGGCGGATAGTGTGCGTCGCACCGCCGCAGCCGCAGCCCGTCCGGCCGACTTGGCGCGGCTCGATACGGCAGGGCTTGTGCCGGAGTATGTTCCCGTGATAGGATTCATACATACGCTGCGTCTGGACCATGACAACCGCCGTTTCATGTCCAACCGCCGTGCTTCGGCCGAAGCCCCGTATTACTTTAACGACTATTATCTGCCCGGAGATTCGGCCAACGACAAGACAAAGAACTTCCGCATCGAGAATATGCTGGCCTTTGAGATTCGTGAAGGCTTTAATTCGTGGGTGAAGTCGGGGCTGCGCCTGTTTGCCCGCCATGAATTCAATAAATTCGTGCTGCCCGATGCCAACCGGTACAATCAGAATTATGTGGAAAACCGCTTTTCGATCGGCGCACAATTGTTGAAGGAGCAAGGAAAATACTTTCACTACAACGTTTTGGGCGAGCTCCGCACTTCGGGCTCGGACTGGGGAGAGTTTAATGTCGAGGGAAAAGCCGATGTCAATATCCCGTTCCTGCGCGACACGCTCGCCGTGTGCCTTGACGGCTATGTGCGTAATGAGCAGCCCTCGTTCTATTATCGTCATTACCATGCGCGGAATGCCTGGTGGGACAACTCGCTCGACAAGGTGTTCAGGGCGCGGGTAGGAGGTATGCTCGCTTACCGCAATACGCGGCTTGGCGTCCACTTCGAGACCCTTCAGAACTACGTGTACTTTGCCGAGAAACAGTCTCCCTATATCAATGAGGAAAATATCCCCTTGGCCTATTATTCGGTCGGCGTAAGACAGGCTGCCAAGAACCTGCAAGTGATTTCCGCCACGCTGGGCCAGGATTTCCGATGGGGCATCCTCAACTGGGAGAACGAACTGACATATCAGCTTTCGTCCGACAAGGATATCCTTCCGCTACCGTCGCTGACGGCTTATTCCAACCTGTACCTGCTTTTCCGCATAGCGAAAGTCCTGCGCACGGAGTTTGGAGCCGATGTCCGCTATTTCACATCCTACTATGCGCCGGCTTATAGTCCGATTATCGGTCAGTATTGCGTGCAGGACCCCGACGCGCGCATCAAGCTGGGCAACTATCCTGTTGTGAATGCGTATGTCAATTTTCATTTGAAGCACACACGTTTCTACTTCATGGCTTCTCATGTGAATTACAGTAGCGGAAGCGGCCGTCCGTATCTCGTTCCGCATCATCCGCTCAACCGTATGGTGCTGCGTTTCGGTATTTCGTGGAATTTCTTCAACTGATGTAAGGTAGCCTCAGGGACATTCCGTTCCAGTTGTAAGACTTTTGCGGATTACCGGAAGCAATATGGCCGGAAAGTTGGTGCGTTCAGAATTTCTGCGTATCTTTGCAGACAGAGTTCTTGATTATGATATTAAAGGAAGTCGTTGCGGCCCTTGAACGGTTCGCGCCTTTGCCCCTGCAGGAAAGCTATGATAATGCCGGCTTGCAGGTAGGATTAACGGAGGCGGAAGAGGTTTCAGGGGTCTTGTTGTGCTTGGACGTCACTGAAGATGTGATTGCGGAAGCGATAACTATGGGATGTAATGTGATTATAGCCCATCATCCGTTATTGTTTCGCGGCCTGAAGTGTGTGACGGATGCCACCCAGGTGGAGCGGTGCGTGCGTTTGGCGTTGCTCAATGGCATTGCCGTTTATGCGGCACATACCAACCTTGATAATGCCCGTGGCGGAGTGAACTTCAAAATAGGAGAACGATTGGGACTGACGCAAATGCGTTTCCTTTCGTCATTGCCTGCGGCAGACGGAGGCAGTGGTTTGCTCGGCGAATTGCCTGCTCCCGAAAAGCCTCTGGCTTTCCTGCGGCGCGTGAAGGAGACTTTCGGTGTTGATTGTCTGTTCCACAATGCCGGTCCGGACCGTCCGGTGTCGCGTGTTGCCTTGTGCGGCGGTGCAGGTGATTTCCTGCTTGATGAAGCCATACGTTGCGACGCCGATGTCTTCCTGACCGGCGAAATGGGTTACCATCGTTACTTCGGACATGAGGGACAGCTCTGGATTGGAGTGTTGGGACATTACCAAAGCGAACGGTTCACCATATCTCTGTTGAGGGAAATCCTTGCGGCTGACTTTCCGGAACTCAAATTGCACGAGACGACGGTCGATACCAATCCGATACGCTACATGATGTAATCGTTGGAATTTGCCGGCAACCACTTGCGAATAACGAAACTATTAATACAAAAAAACAATATGGCAGTAAAGAAAGAGAGTACGGAGATGTCCGTAGAACAGAAACTGAAGGCGCTGTATCAATTGCAGACTTTGCTTTCCGAAATCGACAAGATTAAGACCCTGCGTGGTGAATTACCGCTCGAAGTGCAGGACCTTGAGGACGAAATCGAGGGTCTGGCATTCCGTATGGGCAAGCATGGCGAAGATATTGAAGGCCTGAATGCCGACATTGCCGTGAAGAAGAATAAAATAGCTGAGGCCGAGGCTGCCATGGCACGCTACAAGGAGCAGCTCAACGAAGTGAAGAACAATCGCGAGTACGATATGCTCTCGAAGGAAATAGAGTTCCAGTCACTTGAAATAGAGTTGGAAAACAAGCGTATAGGGGAAGCACAGCGTTCCATAGAGAGCAAACAGACCGAAATGACGGCCTGCGGAGAGCGCATGAACGAACGTCGGGCCGACCTTGATGTGAAGAAGGCCGAACTGGAGGAAATTGTTTCCGAAACCAAGGCTGAGGAAGAGAAACTCCGCGAAAAGGCGAAAGGACTCGAGATGACTATTGAGCCCCGTCTGCTTACGGCGTTCAAGCGTATTCGTAAAAACTCGCGCAACGGACTTGGTATCGTTTATGTGGAGCGCGACGCCTGCGGAGGATGTTTCAACAAAATCCCGCCTCAGCGTCAGTTGGACATCCGTATGCGTAAGAAAATTATCGTCTGCGAGTATTGCGGCCGAATCATGATTGACCCCGAACTGGCCGGCGTGAAAATCGAAAAACCGGCAGAGGAAAAACCGAAGCGTCGTACACGCAAGGCTGCTGCCAACTGATACATTTAAGTAAGAGAAGGGTGTCGGCGTAGGAGACGAGGGAATAGGACGATGCGGATGAGGCATTGTTCGTCCGCGTCCCTACGCCGACACTCCTATTTATATAATAAGGTGAGATGAAAGTGCAATTCATCGTTGTCGGAAAGACGATAGACAAGCGTCTGTCTGCACTCATTGACGAGTATGTGGCCCGGGTGAAACACTATGTACCCTTTGAGATGGAAGTGATTCCCGAGTTGAAAAATACCAAGTCCATGACCGTGGCGCAGCAGAAGGCACGCGAGGGCGAATTGTTGCGCAAAGCGTTGCGCGAGGGTGACCATGTAGTGTTGCTTGACGAAGGCGGACGCGAATTTCGTTCGGTGGATTTTGCGACCTGGATGGAGACCCGGTTGTCGCTCTCTGCACGTAGATTGGTTTTTATCGTGGGAGGGCCTTATGGATTCTCCGAGGAAATACAAGCCTTGTCCAAGGAAAAAGTTTCGCTTTCGCGTATGACGCTTTCGCACCAGATGGTCCGGTTGTTTTTTGTGGAGCAATGTTATCGCGCAATGACCATTCTGCGCGGTGAACCCTATCATCATGAATGACCGTTGCGTTCCTGGCCGCATTTGTCGCCGGACTGCTTTTGCCTGTATCGGTATTTGCGCGCTACTGTCTCTGACTGTCGTGCCGCAAACGGTGATGGGGCAGTTCTCACGCTACCGTGTGATGACGTATAACGTGGAGAATCTTTTTGATACCTGTTATGACGCGGGACACGATGACTTTGAGTTTCAGCCCGATGCCGCGCGGAAGTGGACGGGAATGCGCTATTGGAGGAAACTGGATGGCATCTGTCGTGTTTTGGCCGCGGCCGGCGGATATATGCCTGTGGACATGGTGGCTTTATGTGAGGTGGAAAACGATTCGGTGGTGAGGGACTTGTGCGAACGTACCATGTTGCGTCGTCTGGGATACCGTTATATGGTGACCAACAGTGCGGATGCGCGTGGCATGGATGTGGCTTTGCTCTATCAGCCCGAACGTTTCAAACCGCTGTTCCGCACAGATATTCATTTACCTCTTATGCCCGGAGAGCGTCCCACGCGCGATGTGTTGCATGTCGGCGGGGTGTTGCCTACGGGTGATACGCTTGATGTGCTGATATGCCATCTGCCCAGCCGACGGGGCGGCACACGTGAGGCTGAAATGCGGCGTAGACGTGCGGCACAGGCTTTGCGCCGGTCGGCCGACAGCATCCGATGCGGCCGCAGTCGGGCTTTGTTGCTCATGATGGGTGATTTCAATGACGGGTATCGCAGCAAAAGTATATCCGCATGTTTGGGCGCGGAGAGAATACCGGACAACTGTGCCCTCAAAGATTCGGTTTTGTATGTACTTTCAGCAAATCTGAAAGCGCGTGATGGTATTTGTGGCACTTATAAGTATCGTGGCGTGTGGAATGACCTGGACCAGATTATTGTCAGCGGTACATTGCTTGCTCCCCATGCCGCATTTAGGACGCGACGTGACGCTTGTCGGATTTTCGCACCTGCTTTCTTGACTGCGCGTGACGATACGCAAGGTGGAGTCCGCCCGTGGCGTACTTATTTGGGACCGGCTTACATGGGTGGCATCAGCGACCATCTGCCGCTTCTCCTCGATTTTGAAATGCGTATGCCATAATCCGGTCCTTTTATGTTTGTTTTACGTTTTGCGTAAAGAGGAAAAAGAAACATGATAAGGCCGATGATGAATTTTCTCCACGGTTTAGTTGTTGCAAAGATACATTCTTAGCTTTTTCAAGGGACGAAAGAAATAAGTAGGACACCGTAGCGAAAGCTTCTTACAGGTTATTGTATTCGGGAATGTCGGGCAGATATTCGGCTGTCAGATGTTCGTAATCCATTCGGCAACAAAAGTGCGCGAGACCGTTGGATACAACCAGATAATCGGCACGTAGGAGACTGTTGTAGGCTTGTATCTGGTTGAAAACTTGCTGGGTGATGTTCACATCCGGTGCTTTGTATTCGATAATCATGCGTGGACGTCCCCCCTCACGATGGTAAAGTACACTGTCGCAGCGTCTGATAGCTCCTTGTAGCCGCAGACTGACTTCGTTCGCAAGTAAAACAGTGGGATAGCCCTTGTGACCGATGAGGTAATGCACGAAATGTTGCCGCACCCACTCCTCGGGAGTCAGCGTGACATAGCGGTGGCGAAGACAGTCATATATGAGTGTACGCCCGTTACGGCATGTAGTTTTTATTTCGTAAGTAGGTAGGTTTAATGAAATCATTTCCGTATTTTTGCAAAACAGATGGAAGCGGACTTTTCGGCGGTTCACGGGAACTCATTTCCGTCCTGCATTGCATCGGGATAGGAATACGTCCGCTTTTCCGCTTTTGCAAAATTACGAAGATTATGATGACGAAGCAAGAAATAACGAGCAATTGGTTGAGACGCTATACACAGATGCCTCTTGAGGCGTTTGGAGAACATATCCTGCTGACTAACTTCAATAATTATGTGGATATGTTTTGCGACCGGATGGGAGTGGAGCACGTTCCCTTCGGGGCGAATATGCGGGCAGCCACAGCCGATGGCATAACCATGATAAACTTCGGAATGGGAAGCCCCAATGCGGCGCTTATCATGGATCTGCTGGGCAGTATCACGCCTAAAGCTTGCCTTTTCTTAGGTAAATGTGGCGGCATTTCCAATAAGTCTCATCTTGGTGACTATATATTGCCGCTTGCCGGTATCCGAGGAGAAGGTACTTCGAATGATTATTTTCCGCCGGAGATACCTGCGCTGCCGGCATTCATGTTGCAGCGTGCCGTATCCACGGCCTTGCGCGATAATAGCTACGATTACTGGACGGGCACCGTATACACGACGAACCGGCGCGTATGGGAACACGACGAACGTTTTAAGGAATATTTGCGTACCACGAGGGCCATGGCTGTCGATATGGAAACGGCTACGCTGTTTTCCTGTGGTTTTTACAATCATATCCCAACAGGTGCGTTGTTGCTTGTATCGGATAATCCGATGGAAGCCGACGGCGTGAAAACAGAAGCCAGTGACCACCATGTAACAGCCAACTTTGCTGCGACACATGTGAGTCTGGGGATTGAGGCCATGCGTCTCATCATCGGTGAGCGTAAGACTGTGCGTCATCTGAAGTATGATTGGTGATATTACAAGTATCTTCCGTCACATTCCGATAGGGGGATGCCTCACGGAAAAGGTTCTGCCGGCATCATAAAGGCATTGATGGTCCGGTATACGCCTTTGAAGTCTGTCATAGGCCCGCTTCAGTGCATAGAATCCCTGCATAAAATGCTTATTTAAGACAATTAATAATATGCCACCAGTAGCAAGTGCATCGCGAAAGCCTTCTGTCACGCACGAAACCATTGTGCGTGATGTGCGGGCCGGTCTGATAAAGCCCGTTTATTATCTTATGGGCGAGGAAGGTTATTATATTGACCGTATAGCCGATTTTATTATCAATTCGGTGCTGACTCCCGAACAGCGGGACTTCAATTTGCTCACCCTTTTTGGTTCGGAAACCAACGTAGATACAGTTATCAATGCGGCTAAAGGCTTTCCGATGGGAGCTGAAAGGCAGGTGGTCATCGTCAAGGAGGCGCAAAACCTGAGTAATATCGAGCGTCTGGAATTCTATCTGCGCAAGCCGCAACCGTCTACTGTGCTTATTCTTTGTCATAAAAACGGTGTGCTTGACCGCCGCAAGAAGATAGCAACGCTTATAGATAAGGAAGGCGTGCTTTTCGAATCAAAAAAAATGTATGAAAGCCAGTTGCCCGCTTTTATCCGTGACTATTTGAAGCGTAAACGGCTGACTGTCGAACCTGATGCCGCAGAAATGCTGGCTGAATACGTCGGAGCGGATTTGAACCGTATGGCAGGCGAACTGGATAAACTGGTTCTTGCGCTTACAACGGGGCAAAATACGATTACTTCTGACCTCGTGGCGAGTAATATTGGTATTAGTAAAGAATTCAATATTTTCGAACTTCAGGACGCACTTGCACAAAAAGACATCCTGCGGGTAAATAGAATTGCGAATTATTTTGACAAGAATCAGAAGGCTAATCCGATACAGAAGACCCTTCCTGCGCTTTTTCGCTTCTATTCCAATCTGATGTTAGCTTATTATGCGCCCGAGAAAACCGAGCGTGGCATTGCCGCATGGTTGGGTATGAGTGACTGGCAGGTGCGACGTAACGTTATGCCTGCCATGAAGAATTATACGGGTGTCAAGGTGATGAGAATTATCGGAGAAATCCGACGCACGGATGCACGTTCCAAAGGGGTGGGGAATCCTTCCATTTCGTCTGGAGAGCTGATGCGGGAACTTTTGTTCTTTATCCTCCACTGATTTCTTTTTTGCTTTTTGTATTCTTGCGCCATTTGCGTTTTTCGGATTGTTCTGAAATAATCTTTTGAATGGTCTTGGTGTATTAGGGGAAGGGGATAAGGAGTTCTGTTTCCATTTTCGGATTTCTTATGCCGGTTCTTTTTCTTTCTGTCATTGTCTTTATTTTTTATGTTCCGGACTTCGTTTCTTTTATTTCCGTCTTAACAGTTGCACTCCTCCTGAGTCGGTTTCTTATTCTAGTCTGACGAAAAACGTTTCCCGCCCGGGTTTGTTTTTGGTTGCTTTTCATTCTTTGTTGCCGGGACAAAATGTATTTTCTCTTTGCTGTTGCGTCCTTTTCATCTTCATGAACATCGAAATCCGATGGTTTTAGGTTGAATTTAGTCTGTTTTGACCGTTTTTTTAGGGTGAAATCGCGTGTTTTGAATGGATTTTCCATGAAAAAAGTCCGTTTCTCATGTCTTTTTCTGTCAGAAAAGAGCTGTTTTGTACTTTTCTGAAGCAATTTCGTAACATGATTTTTTGAACTTTCTATTTTGAAAAACAATGTTTTATAGAGAAATGAACGCGTTGTACGTGCCTTAGAATTCGTTTCCTTATGAATTGCCGGAGTTTCGGCGTTTCATGCGAAAAATGAATGATTATCGTCCTGCTTAGTCTTCATTTAACAGCTATTAGTATTCACTTATTCAAATCTACATATTTATAATTATAATATAATTTATATACATGTATAGAAAGATGTAAATCAATAAAGCAAGCAACCTTGATGTGAAATTGTAAAATGTAGAAACACATAAACAAATCTCGGTATTTATTCCTGTAAATGTATAATTATGCGTAACAAAATTAATTTTGTAATTCATTGAGAATGTGTCACATCTTCGTATTTGTATAAGTATATTCGTGTGAAAGGCCTTTCCTGCGAGGCTGTTTGTAGGGTAATGTTATTAATTGAGGGATTTATTGTATATTAATTGCTTAAAAATCATATTTTCAAACGGATTGATTATTTCTTTGTTATAGGTTGTATTTTACTGTATTGGATTTATATTTTAATATGTGTAGTCCCTGCCGTGTAAAATGTGTATATGCAAATATGTATTCTGAGATATTTTTATTTTTAATTCGATATATGTAAATGTTGTTCAAATAAAATAATATGTGTACCTTTGTAAATCGTTGAAAGAAGACTGATTTACGCTTCCATGTCGGAGATGTTGTCTCCTATGTCTCTAAAAATAGACGAAAGATGGTTCGAAATATGCGTTTCCCCGAATGTCTGTGACTGTATGAAGTTGTTGCGGATTATTGTCGCTGTTTTAGGATGGAGATAAACGGGCATGAAAAAAATAAGCCGATTTGAAGGATTCTTGAAGAACTGCCCTCTTCCGGCTAAAATTGGAAAAAGGAATTTCGGAAAGGAGTCAGACTTGAGGAGAAGGTATGAAGGAACCGGTTCAATCCGACAAAGAGAATGTTGCCGACGGATAATTTCTTCTATGAGGATGATTCCTAAAAGAACGAATGCTGTCGGATAAATATTGAAAACGAAAAAGGCAAAAATATAATATGAAAGAAAGAATACGTCAGATTATGGAGGAGGCAGCCCTGTCCCAGCAGGATTTTGCTGTCCGTTTGGGAATTTCTCCCGCATCGTTGTCAAGTATTTTTACGGGACGTACTAATCCGACCAATAATCATGTACAGGCCGTTCACCGTGCTTTTCCCGATATCAACATCAATTGGTTGCTTTTTGGTGAGGGTGAGATGCGGACAGGTGCCGCTTTGGAAGCGGTTGCACCGGATGCCGGAAACGGGAGTTCGGGTACTGAGACAGATGGTGACTTGTTCTCCGCATTTGCTGCCGATGCGGCGATTCGGACGCCGCATGTAGAAGAACGCGTGTCAAGACATCCCGCTTCAGGGCGTGATGCGCACACGTCGAGGCCTGTTTCCGGTTATTCTTTGAATGGTGAGAAAAATATTGACATAATACGTAGGAAAGTTAAGGAGATTCGTGTGTTCTTCGATGACGGAACTTATGAGTCTTTTGTGCCTTCTACGAAATAAACTCACTGTTCTGCTTATTGTAATATCTTATGTATTAGTTGCTTGTAAGCATCCGGCTTTGCCCTTATCACCGATAGACAAGGCCGGATGCTTTATTCTTTATGTTTGTTTGCTTTTAGCCAATGATTTAACGAGTGTCCGTTCGGCTATTATAATATGTGTGTGATTCTATATGGGCTTCCGGTCTTTGTTAGTGTCCTTCTGATGCTGTGTACATGCTTGTTGAGCGTGTATATGTTGTTTTTTTCGGAATTCTTTGTTGGGATTTGTCGGGATTATGTCTATTTTTGTGAAGAAAAGAAAGGAGAAGTCGGCGGATAGTTGCCGGCCAGTAGTCGCAGTCCGGTATGCAGTGCGTTGAATGCGGCTTTGAGTGATGCCCGTCGGCTTTCCTGCTGTAATTTATCGCCTTGTATTTATGCCAGCCTTAAGGTCTTGCGAACGATTGATAGACACCAACCCGCTTTTGCGTGTTTTGCTTCCGCTGATGTCGGGTATAGGTGTGGCCGAATGGTCATATCCGCTGTTGTCCGGTTGGGAGCTATTTCTTTATGTGGCGGCAGCCTTTGCGGGGGTCGTTTGTTTTCTTGTGGTGCGCGGGGATAGCGGTTCGTCGTACCGTTCCATGGTTTTCCAAATCGCATTGTTTTTCGGCTTGATGGCTTTGGGAGCGGCCTCTCTGATTGACCGGCGTTCCGCCTTGGAGGTGGAGTGGCCCGGAGAAGCCCGTGTCTTTCAAGCAATGGCGGTGGAAACGCCGCGTGAGACGGACAAAACCGTGCAGGTTACGGCAAGATTGGACGGCGGTGCCTTTTCCGGTCAAAAGATACGCCTTGTCCTGATGAAGCCGAAAGGTGGAAATGTGTCATCCCATAAGGATGGTGAGGACAAAAATGCGGCGACCGGAACGTATGTCCGGAAAACGCCGACGGGAGAGCCGGCCACGGAAAAAAACAAAGTGGAAGTGAACGGCGGAGTTACGGTTGGGATGGACGGGAAGCGTTTGCCGCGCGTCGGCGACCGGCTGTTGTTTTTCGCCCGTGTGGAAACGCCCCGCAATGCCGGTAATCCCGGCGAGTTCGATTATGCTACTTGGTTGCGTCATAGGGGGATTGCTGGTACGGCCTTTTGTTATGCTTCTGAATGGGCTTTGTGCGAAAGCGGTTCAGACCATCTACCTTTCGGTGTCTGTGCGCTGCGTGTTCGGGAGCGCCTTGTAGGCGATTATGCCCGTTATTTCGGGGGCAGCGACCTGGGAGTACTTTCGGCTATGACGCTGGGAGATAAGAGCCGCCTTGATGCCGGCACGCGTGAAGTCTTTTCGCGGACGGGTACCAGCCATATCCTTGCGCTTTCGGGGCTGCATCTCGGTATTTTGTTTGCGGTTTACCATCTTTTTGTCCTTTCGTTCTGTCATCGTCGCCGGGTCTATGTCGCTATGAGTATTCTAGGCATTGCCGGTCTTTGGCTTTTTGCCTTTTTGGCCGGTCTTCCGATCTCTTTGTTGCGTGCCGCGCTGATGTTTTCCGTCATGCAGTTGTCCGTATGCCTGCGCCGGGACAGCTTTTCCGTGAATAATCTGGCATTGGCCGCCTTGTTGCTGCTGTTAGTCTCTCCCCAGTCGCTGTTCGATGTCGGTTTCCAGTTGTCATGTATGTCTGTACTGTTCATTCTGTTGCTTCCCTTTTCGGCCGGTTCGGGCTTTTGGTTTCGTTTGCGCGGTCTGCTCCTTGTTTCCTTTGCGGCCCAAATCGGTACGCTTCCGCTTGTGGCCCATTACTTTCATATAGTTCCCGTCTATGGCCTGCTTGTTCAGCCGTTGGCGATACCTTTGACCTATCTGGTGCTGGTTGTGTCCGTTTTGTTCCTGTGCATTCCGTTCCTCCGTGTCATCTGGGTACCCGTTCTGGCCTGGCTCATGGATGTGATGCAGTCTGTCTTGGGCTTTTTTGCGGACCTTCCCGGGGCGGTTCTCGTGTGGCGTCCGTCAGTGCCGATGGTTGTGGCCTATTATATAGTGGTGGCGTTGTTTATTGCCTATCTGTTGCGTCGCAGGTCGTGGCCGCTTTATGCCATTGCGGGAGTGGTCGTCCTCATGACGGGGATGGAATTTTACAGCTATGGGCAAAGAAATCTTTCTCCGCGTGTCATTTTCTATAATCTGCGTACGGTGGCGGCTGTACATGCCATTCCGTCGGTCGGAAATTCCTATCTGTGGAGTGCGCCACGCGAACGGGCCGACAGCGCGTTGGCGTCAGTGCGGCGCACCTATTGGGAGGTCGAAGGCATATCCTCTCCCGTGTGTTTGTCCGGAGAAGTGGATGCGCCTGGCCTGCGTTTTTCCGATGATGTTCTTTGTCTCGGTCGTCTGCGGGTGGCATTGCCGGCGGACAGCCTGCCTCCTGCGTTTCCCGCCCGGCCGTTTGCGGTCAATTACTTGTTGTTGCACAAAGGTGTGAAGGCCCGTCTGGATGTTCTGCTGCGTCATTTCCGTCCCGATACAGTCGTTCTGGATGCCGGTTTGTCCGACCGTCGCCGTCGCAAGTATGCAGCTGCGGCCCGCTCTTGCGGTGTGACTGTTTACGACATGCGCGAGCAGGGAGCTTTGGTGGTGAATGCCGAGTAGCGGTAAGGCTTTCCGTCATGTCTTGTCGTGGGAACGGCATTACCGGAAGAGAACCAGAATATATTTTTCGTTTCCCGGCGAAAGTTTGCTTTGGTCCGGCGGTTACAAGGTTATGGATAATTGCACGGAGATGTCGTTCTGTGACGACGAGTCGATGCGTTGTGTGCCCGACCCGATGCTTTGGCGGTTGAAATAGTAGGTCCCGGCATAGCGGAAGCCGACGGAACAGTTCTTCAAGGCTTTCCATTCGGCCATAGCCACGGCCCGCGCACCGTGGTAGGCGAATGTGGGGAAACCGCCGGCGTATTTCAGTTGCGGTTCATAGGCATAAAGTCGCGTGTCATAGTCGTCGGTGAAAAATACAGCCGTGAAAAGTCCTGCCGATATGCGGCCCGGGAGAGCATAAAGCCCTCGTGCCGACACCATCCACCCTACGGAGTTGCGCGTGGTCTGACGTGTGGCGACGCACAGGTCGGCAGCCAGGTGCGTACGGAAGTGTTTTGTCCTGAAGTCAGCCCCTCCCTGCAGTTTGTGCGTGCCTTTGTATTCCAGTGTTCCGGCCCTTCCTGTGATGTCCTGTTGCTTGTATTTGATGCGGTATCTGAGTGTGAAGGACCTGTTTCCCCGTCCGGGCGTGTGTCTCAGCGACAGGCTGGCTTCGAGGCCCTGTGACGGAGCACCGGCCCTGAAGGTAGGCCGCGGGTGGCGGAAACAATCGATGTAGGTCAGCATTTCCAAACCGTGCAAGAACGTGAACCGGCCGCCCAACAGCACAGCCTGTTCGTTCTGCACGCGGCTTGTTTCCTGTAAAGTGGCGGCATAGGGCGCCACGAAACGGGGCGAAAAATGCCGGTGTTGCAGGGCAAAGGCCATGTTTCCGGCGGGTGCGAACCGCAAAGCCGTGCTTATCGCCTCGTTTCCGCCCCTGTCCAATGCCGCTTCGCCCGTTACGTGCCACCTTTCCGTGCGCCAGGACCAGTCGGCCGAACCGCCTGCCGCCGTCTGTCCGCGCAGATAGTAGCGGTTGTATGTCCGGACGGGCGGTTGTATATCTTTGTCGTAGCGGGCATAATAGCCGCCTGCGCCTACCGACCAATTGTTTCCGGTATACGACAAGTGTCCTCCGCCTGTCGCATTGCCCACCAGACGTCGCCTGTCCAGCTCGGTACGTGTGCGGTGCAGGCCGTCAGTCTGGAATGAAGTCACCTTCCCGTTTTCCAGTCGTGCATCCAGTTTGCGGTATGAGGCATATCCCGTGAATTTCCATCGGCCTGCCGTGAACTGTGCCGCCGTTCCTCGCATGAATCCGCTCTCCTCGGTCGAAGTGTGCGCCTTGACGGTCGGCCGGTTGTGCGGTGGTGTTTCGACCCACTGCGTGCGGCTGTCGAAGTAGCTGCTTCCCATCAGCAGTCCCTGTCCCGTCCGCACGTCGAAGTCGCCTATCCAAAGGGCGAGACGGCCCGAACGCGGGCGGAAATATGCGTAAAACGAGGTGTAGTCGTAAGGATAGTTTCCCTCTTTGCCGAAAGGTTCGCCCGCATCTTTCTGCAGCGTCAGCCCGAAAGCCAGGTCCTTGCGTCTCCGATAGCGGTAGCGTGTCGTATTGGCCAGTCTGCTGCCCAGATAAGCCCGATTGGGATGTGCCTCCTGCTCTTCGTGTGAAATACTGCGGTATCCTGCGCGGCGGTACAGGGGGATGTCCAGTCGGCTTGTCACTTCGTGCCTGCCGCCCTCCATGTATCCGCCGGCAGACTTGCGTGTGCGCAGCGTGTCGCCGGCAAAGACGAACAGCGGAAGCACTCTGCGGGTTTCCGCCCGGATGTTTTGCACGAACATCAGCTCGCCCGTCGAGCGCAACAGGCGTTTCCGCTTGCGATAGGCCAGCAATGAGTCCGCCTGTGCCTCGTCAAGAAAGGGCAGGCCCAGCAGTTCTTCGCGCGAGGCCGTGTTCAGGTTGAGCGGAGCGGCATGAAGTTCTTCGAGCCGCTCCAGAAGGTCGCGTTTTCTGAAATCTTCGGTCTCGTCTTCGGTTTCTTTTTCAAAAAAATCCTCGACAAATTCTTCCCATGACAGGGGAATCTCCTGTTCACCGGCCGGTTGCTGGGCCCGTGCCGGATACATCAGCAGAAACAGCAGCAGGATTGCAGTCGTGCGCACGGTCGGCGTGGAAACAGGTCGGAGGAGAAACGTGCGCATATCGGGGTCAGGGGTTCGTTTCGGAGGGACGGGTGGGGGCAGAACCGTTCTCGGACGGCCTTTGTGCGGCATTCGCTTCAAGGCATTGCTTTACCGCCTCCACCTCATGGTACTGTATGTCGTTGCCCAAGGCATGTCGCATCTCTTCCCATGCCGGAAGCCGGTCCTTGTGGCGGTTCAGGTAGAGGATGATGCGGCTCAGTTTTCCGGGCATCACGAGCTCGGTGATTTTCACGGTGTCCGGCAGGAACCGGCACAGGTGTTTGAAGACGGTCTGCCGCGTCAGCAACCGTTCGGTGGCTATATCGTCGATAGACATGCCTTCCCGGAACAGACGTAAGGATGTCTCCCACGTTTTCTCCTTGATTTCGCCTTTTCGGACCGTGATGGCTTCTTTTCGGATTTCGGGTCGGGCAACGTTGCTCTCTTTCAGGTATCTGCACACGAGGTCCAGCAGTTCCTTTCCATATTTTGCAAATCCCTTTTCGCCGAAGTAAGGGATGCTTTTCAGCGCTTCGGCGGTGTCGGGCAGCAGGTTGGCGATGCCTATCAGGGCCTTCTGCTGCAATACGACGTAGGCCGGTATGTGTTCCTCCTTGGCCTTTGCGTAGCGCCAGTCAATGAGTTGTTGGTAGAATTGCGGATAGCGTATGTCGGAAGGCACGACGATGCGCTCGCGTACGGCCGGCTGTTTTTTCTCGCGCATCTTCTTCCCGCTGTCCGGATTCTTGTCATCGATGATGGCCGTTACGGCTTTCTTCTGCAGGTATTCGCGCAGGTGCAGCCCGTTTTGAGCCACGTGTTCCAGCAATATATTCTTTTCTCTCAACAGCTCGTTCAGATTTTCGATGGCGTTCAGCCCGCGTTTCTTTATTTCCTTGTTGTCAGTCGGCAACGTTGTGCTTCCGGCAAGGTCTGTCAGCGGCTGCAGGCTTTGTGTGAAATAGGCCGCCCCCTTGCGCAGCCGTTCCTGCAACTCCGCATTTTCCGAAGGCATGGCGGACGCGGCGATGATGCGCTCGAATTGCGTGTGGAACTTTTGGGCTATCTGCCACGTGTTCGTCCGGAATTTTGTGCGTGCGGCTTCCCATTTCTCCAAAGTGTCGGGAAAGAGCTTGTAGAAGTGTTCGTTGATGACGCGCAAGAGATGGTCGATGGCGTAGGACAGGGGGCGGAAGTCGAACAATCCGCTTACCGTCTGCAGATAGTAGTCCCGGCTCATCCGGTCGATATCCGGTCCGGTCAGCGCATGTTCCGCGATGTCCTGCATGTAGTGACAGACACTTGTGTCGTTGATGACGGCGTTGGCGGGTATGGGCGAGGACAGCACCAGTCCGCCGAGCGATTTCAGACGGCTCAGTGCCACGTAGGTCTGTCCGTGGGAAAAGGCCGAATGAGCGTCGATAACGGCCCGCTCAAAGGTCAGTCCCTGGCTCTTGTGTATGGTTATGGCCCACGCGGCCTTTACGGGATACTGTCGGAATACGCCTTCGATTTGCTCTTCTATTTCCATGCTCTGCTCATTGAGGGCAAAGCGCGCGTTGGTCCATTCCGCGGGTTTCACGCGGATAGATGTGTGCGGGTCGTCGAAGGGCCGGACGCTGAAACCGTCGTCTGCGATGTCGTCCACCTTGCCTAACATGCCGTTGAAGTATCTTCGCTCCGGGTCGTTCTTGACAAACATCACCTGCGCCCCGCGTTTCAGGGTCAGAATGCCGTCCGTGGGATAGGATGATTCGGGAAAAACACCTTCCGTACCGGCCCGGAAGCGGTAGGCCTGTCCCGGCAGCGCCTCCATCTCCTTGCTGTTGATTTGTTGTGCCTGTGCGTTGTGTGTCACCAGTCTGATGTATCCGTCTTCCTGCGGCGGATTGAA
>CAJMSQ010000005.1 GCA_905216095.1 uncultured bacterium
GCCAACTACGACACCGATGTGTTCCAGCCCATCATCCGCAAGATTGGTGAACTGTCGGGCTTCGAGTACGGTCGCGACGAGCAGGTGGACATCGCCATGCGCGTCATTGCCGACCACTTGCGCGCCATCTCCTTCTCCATAGCCGACGGACAGTTGCCGTCGAACGCGAAAGCCGGCTACGTCATCCGGCGCATACTTCGCCGTGCCGTCCGTTACGCTTACACGTTCCTGGGCCAGCGCGAGGCTTTCATGTACAAACTGCTTCCGACGCTTGTCGCCGAGATGGGCGGCGCCTATCCCGAGCTTGCGGCACAGCAACAGCTCATCGCCCGTGTCATGCAGGAGGAGGAAGAGTCCTTCCTGCGTACCCTGGCTACCGGCATCTCCATGCTTGAGGGCGTGATTACCGAGACCAAGCAGGCGGGCCGTACGGTCGTGGACGGCGGAAAGGCTTTCACGCTGTTCGACACCTACGGATTCCCGCTCGACCTTACGCAGCTCATCTGTTCGGAACAGGGCCTGACGGTGGACGAGGCCGTGTTTGCCGCCGAGATGCAGAAGCAGAAGGACCGCGCCCGCAATGCCGCTGCCGTCGAGACCGACGACTGGGTGGTGCTGGCCGAGGGTGAGACCGAGTTCAAGGGCTGGGACTTTACCGAACATACCTGCCGCATCCTGCGCTACCGCCGCGTGCAGCAGAAGAAACAGACTTACTACGAACTGGTGCTCGACACTACGCCCTTCTATGCCGAGATGGGCGGACAGGTCGGCGACAAAGGCGTGCTCTGCAACGAGGCCGAGACCGTCGAGATATTCGATACGAAGCGCGAAAACAATCTTCCGATACACCTCACCAAGAAATTGCCGCAGCAGCCCGAGGCCGAATTCATGGCTTGCGTGGATGTGGAAGCGCGTCGTGCCTGTGAGGCCAACCATACGGCCACTCACTTGCTCGACCAGGCCTTGCGCGAGGTGCTGGGTACGCATGTCGAGCAGAAAGGTTCGCTGGTGACGCCCGACTATCTGCGTTTCGACTTCTCTCACTTCCAGAAAGTGACGCCCGAAGAACTGCGTGAGGTGACGCGCATAGTCAATGCGCGCATCCGCGAGGACATTCCCTTGCAGGACCACCGCGATGTACCGCTCGACGAGGCCAAGAAACTTGGCGCCATTGCCCTTTTCGGCGAGAAATACGGCGACCGCGTGCGCGTTGTGCAGTTCGGCGGCAGCGTTGAGTTCTGTGGCGGTTGCCATGCCCGCAGTACGGGCCGCATCGGCCTTATCCGCATTGTGAGCGAAAGCAGTGTGGCCGCCGGCGTGCGCCGCATCGAGGCCATCACGGGCCGTGCCGCCGAAGAGAGCATGTATGCACAGGAGGACATGCTCGAGGGCATACGTTCCTTCTTTGCGGGAGCGAAAGACCTGACGGCCGTCATACGCAAGACCATTGAGGAGAGCGACGGACTGAAGAAGCAGGTGGAGAGTTTTATCAAGGAGCGTGTCGCTGCCATGCGCGAGAAACTCGTGGCCGGCGCAAAGGAAACCGACGGCATCCGCTTTATCAAGACCGTCATCCCCACGAACATCACTCCCGACGCCGTGAAAGACCTTGCTTTCCAGATTTCGGGAACACTTCCCGAGAACACGCTTTGTGTTATCGGCTCGAGTCACGAGGGCAAGCCCCTGCTCACGGTGATGATCAGTAAGAACTTGATTGAAAGTCGCGGTCTTCATGCCGGCAACATGGTGCGTGAGGCCGCCCGTCTTATCAAGGGCGGCGGCGGCGGTGCACCCCACTTCGCCACGGCCGGCGGCAAGGATGTGGCAGGTCTCGAAGCCGCTGTGAACAAAGTGGTCGAAATAGCAGGCATCTGATATGTAGACATATATTCCTATGGATAAGGTGCGGGGGAGCGTCCGGTTGGCGGAACTTCCCCGCACTTCGTTTATCCCTTATACCGTTTCCTTGTTTCCATCCGTGCGCTGCGTGGGACGATGTGCGGGATGGAAGGAATGATTAATCCGGATTTTTATTACATATCAGCTCACTATGTGTACGATGAAACCTTTTCTTGAGGTTATATCCGTTTGTTTTTGTATTTTTGTAATAAGATTGGATATACTATGAAGCAAGCCCTTGATATTGATGAGCAGATTCAGATGTTGAGAAGCCATGGAATGCTTTTTGACGATGAAGAAAAAGCAAAAGAAATTCTGCTTGATGTCGGATTCTACCGTTTTGGCTTTTATTCTTTCCCTTTTGAGAGGTCTTATCCGTCTTTGACGAACAGAACACACTTGTTGAAACCCGGAACATCTTTCAAGTCGGTTTTTGATTTATATGAGTTTGATACCCGTTTGCGGCGTATTCTGTTGAATGCGCTGGACCGTGTCGAGGTCAATGTGCGGACCAAGATAACGTACATCGTTTCCAATCACTATAAGGCATCGCCTACTTGGTTTGCAGACAAGAACATAATGATGGCAGCCTATGTTGAAGATTTCAATAAAAAGGTTTATAGTATCATTTCCGAGAATGATGTGATTAAGCGACACCATGACTCTCATATTAACGATAGATATGCGCCGGCATGGAAGACCATCGAGTTTATGACACTCGGCAATATTTGTCGTTTATATGCTTCTATTAAAGATGTCAATGTAAAGAAACGTGTGGCAGAAGAGTATGGGTGTTCTTTGAAGGTGTTTGCCAATTATCTCGAAACCATTCGTATTATACGTAACAAGTGTGCACATGGGAATTGTGTGTATAGTATTTCCATTGTAAAAGGCATTCACTCCAAACCGGCCGGGGTGGATGACGAATGTCGGCATAATATTTGTGGAGCGTTATCGGTAATCCGTTATCTTTTAGGTCGCATTTCAGAAAACAGAAAAAGGGAACTGGAGAATGAGATAAGACAACTTATGAATGATTCCAGGGACTCCAAGACCGATGACATAATAAAAAAATGCACAAAAATCGTATTATAATTTGGGTAAGCGCATAAATATTGGTACTTTTGCACTTACCAAAGTGCCCGTACAGGCTTTAGTCGCTGTATCTGCACTATAAAAGGGTTTAATAAAGGAGTTCCGGCGCGTATGGAACTCCTTTTTTATTGTATAATCCGGTTGCTTGTTCGTCTGTGCCTTTGTTGCTTTTCGTCAATAACCGTGAAATGTGTATCTTTGTCGCGGGACAATCCGCCGTTCATGGCTTGTGCGCGGTTTTGTCGCCTGTTGTCTGTCGGCTTGTGCCCGGCAAGGAAATGAAAAATGCAAATCCGGATGAAACGAAAAGGAATATTGCGATGTGCGGCCGCGGCCCTGTTGTTCGCCGCAGCCATCGGCGCGCTCACGGCCATAGCGCCGTGGGTCGGAGATGATATAGAATATCAGTATATGTGCGTGAGCTATTCGCCCGACACCGGCGACGTGCCCGTTATGTCGGCGGCCGATGTCTTTGTGTCGCAGGCCAACCATTATTTCGGCACGAACGGGCGTATGGTGCCCCATGTCCTCGTGCAGTTCTTCTGTGCCTTGTGGGGACAACCGGCTTTTATCGTCTGCAATGCCGCGGTCTATGTGCTGTTTGTTTTCATGTTGCTTGCTGTGTCTCGTCGGGAAAGTTTGTCACGCTGTCGGGTAACGGCATTTTTCGCTACGGCCGCATTGACCATGATTGGTTTTTCCACATTCTATACGCCGGCTTTTCAAATCGGTTATGTGTGGATGTTCACCGTGACGCTGGCCTTTCTTTGGATTTTCTTCCGTCCTCGCCGTCATGGCGGTGCGGTGTGGTGGGCTTTGCCCGTCGGACTGCTGGCCGGATGGGGACAGGAAGCCATTGCCATAGGTGTGGCCGGTGCGCTCTGCCTGTTTGCCGTCTTCAGGCGTGACAGGATGACGCCGCAACGCTGCCTGCTCCTGGCGGGCTACCTGACAGGAGTGTTGCTGATATGCCTGTCGCCCGCTACCCGTGGGCGGGCCGCCGCTACCGACGTTCCGCTTGCGGTGTCGATGGCTTTGCTGTTCCGTTATATGCGCATCACTTATTTCCTGCTGGCTTTTGCCGGCGGTCTGCTGCTGTTCCGCCGTGCCGCATTGAGGGACATGTTCAAGCGGAATGCCTTCTACTGGAACGCATGGGGCATCACGTTGCTCTTCAACCTTGTCATCGGCATCGTTCCCCAGGCCCGCCAGCTTTTCGGCCTTGAGTTGTTGTCCGTTGTCCTGTTGTTGCGGCTCTGGACGCAATATCCCGTTACGCCGCGTCTGCGTTGGGTGCTCCTGACCTTGGTTATCGTGTGCGGGACGGTGGAGTACGCCCGGCGTCTCTCCATGCAGCTGGACATGCGTGCCACTTATGACAACATCATCGCCGATTGCCGCCGCGTTCCCGACGGGGGAGTGGTGTACAGCCGCTTTGCGCGTGGCAACGAACTATGGCCCGGCGGTGCTTTTGCCCTGACCATCGAAAAGCACGTGCGCATCCGCATGGGCAAGCACGTGCACATTGTTCCCGCTCCCGGGGAATGAGGCCCCTTTCGGCCCGGGAAAAGCCCACACCCGGGATGAAAAAAGAAAAACAGCCGTTCTACCCGTCGGTAGATCGGCTGTCCTGTCTATATATAATATGGTGTAAGGTTTCCTTTCCCTATTGTGCCAGTGGATTCCAGCCTTGTGCCTTCAGTTCGAACTCCTGTCCGTCGCGTGCGATGAGCGCGCAGCCCAATTCAGGTTTCGTGATGTGTCCGATTACCTTTACGTCTTCAATTTCCTGCACGCGCTCATGTTCGGTCAGCGGTACGGTGAAGAGCAGTTCATAGTCTTCTCCGCCGTTCAGTGCGCAGGTAGTGACGTTCATGTTGAACTCTTCGGCCGCGACAGCCGTCTGGTAGTCCAGCGGTATGCGCTCCTCGTAGATGCGGCATCCCGTGTTCGACCGCCGGCAGATGTGCATCAGTTCCGACGACAGCCCGTCGCTGATGTCTATCATGGACGTAGGCCGTATTCCTTGCTTGCGGAGCGCTTCGACGATGTCGCGGCGCGCTTCGGGCTTGAGGAAACGTTCGAGCAGGTATTCGTGTCCGCTGAAGTCAGGCTGTGCCGCTTCGATGTCGTCGCGCGGGCGCGATTCGAAGACAGCCTTTTCGCGTTCCATCAGCTGCAGTCCCATATACGCGGCCCCCAGGTTACCGCTCACACATATCAGGTCCGTGTCGTGTGCGCCGTCGCGTCCGGTCTCGCCGTCGGGTCCGGCCTCTCCGATGCAGGTGATGCTGATGGCCAGCCCCGTCACCGACGATGTCGTGTCGCCGCCCACGATGTCCACCCCGTGCCGTTCGCACGCCAGACGCAGTCCCGCATAGAACTCCTCCATGTCCTCCACCGAGAAGCGGTGGCTCAGCGCGATGCTGACCACGAGTTGGCGCGGCGTTCCGTTCATGGCGTAGATGTCCGACAGGTTTACCATCGCCGCCTTGTAGCCTAAGTGCTTCAGCGGGGTATATACGAGGTCGAAGTGTATGCCTTCCATCAGCATGTCGGTGGTGACGAGCACCCGGCTGTCGGGATAGGACAGCACGGCGCAGTCATCGCCGATGCCTTTCACGGTCGAAGCGTTGGCGGGCTTGATGTCACGGGTGAGCCGGTCTATCAGGCCGAATTCTCCCAGGGTCGAAATTTCTGTCATGTCCAGCCTCCCTCCGCGTCAAAAGTAGAAACCGAGGCCTATGCGCAGGCCGACCGTGCTGTTGCCGCTGAAATCGTGCAGGCTCATCTTGTAGTAGGCGGCCGGCTCTATGGTAATGTATTTGTTGAGGTAGAAAGCGTAGCCGATTTCTACGGGTATCATCAGGTCATTGTTGTTTTTCGTGAAATGGTTGAACTCCGCGCCGGCACCGAGAAAGACTCCGCACTGGTCGAAATAGTAACGCGCGCCCGCACCCACCTTTACGTCGTCCATGCCTTTGGTGTGCTCATAGCCGACATTGGCCTTCAGCATCAGGCAGTCGCTCACGAAGTAGCCTGTCTCGGCATTCAGCCCGAGGCGGAACTCTTCGTTCGAACTGTAGGACAGGTTCAGTCCCGACACGGATGCGCCTATGTATTTCGTTCCTTTTTCAAATTGCGCGTGGGCCGTGAGTGCGATGATGCACAACAGCAGCAAGGTGTTAAGTCTCTTCATGAAATATGTTTTTAGAGTTTCAAAAAATCGTTTTCGTCCGTTCCGCGTGTACATAGGTGCAAAACTACATTCAAATATAGGATATATTTCGCTTACGACGCCTATTGTGCGAATGGTTTAACGTTTGTTTTCAAATGCCGTCCCGCCGTCGGCGGCCTCGATGACGGCTTCCATGTGTGCCGCCCCCGGGGTCAGCCGCAACGCCCCGTCGTCCGGAAGCACGTTCCGCAGGCGGTAGAAGCCTTGTGCGCCTTCCGGCAGCAGATGCCTGAGGCACAGGGCCACGCGCCCCATGGTGTTGCGCACGTTTACCTCTATGCACGGGTGCAGGGCCGTCGTCCCGTCGTCGCGCCATACCGTCATCATGTCCACGCCGACGGGCCCGCGGTAACCGCCCGCCATGCCGGCCAGGTGCCGCCGGAGGCTGTCGCGCACGCGGTCCAGCGTGGGGATGATTTCCTCGCCGACGGCCGCGCGCAGCGTGCTTTCGTCCGCCACGATGTTCCCGCTGTATGCGCAGCCCTCCGAGGTGAGGAACAGCGAGAGGCCGTCATCGCGCACCCCTTCGTCGGTTACGGTGAACTCCACGGCCAGGTCGGCGCGTTTGCGGTAATAAGGTTCGGCCTCTATGCCGCCCTGTGCCTGCAGGATGCGGGCCACGCGGCGGCGGATGTTCGGTCCGGCGGCAGTGTCAGCCCGGAAAACGCCGCGTCCGCTGCCGGACCACGGCGCCTTGAGCACACCCGCGCCCAACCGGCCCACGGTCTGCCACGTCTCCGCCTCGCTTGCGCACCAGTACGATGCGCCCACGGTCCCGGGCACGTCGTGTCGCACGGCCTTCAGCAGGTTTACGGCCGTCCGGCGCGAGGACAGCGCGCGCAGTTCCGCCAGTTGTGCGTCCGAAGGCAGCAACCGTTCGGGCGCGCCCAGCCTTCGCAGCCCGTGCGCCAGACAAGCGTCCCAGCCCCACGGTTCTATGCGTCCGATTTCCGCCCAGAAACCGGACGTCAAGCCTTTGCGCCGTATGAACCGGACGCCCCGTCGCGCGGGAATCTCGGGCAGCATGGCGCAGCCCTCGTCCGCCAGCACCGCGTCGCCGTCTGCCGCCCACCATGCCGGGAGTACGGACAAGTCCGCGCCCAGCAGGCGTGCGGCCCGCGTGGGAGTGTAGTACGGCGAGCCGGATGCGAGCGCCTCGTCGTGCGACGGATTGAAAATGTGCAGGGTTGTCATTTCGTGGCGGTGGGGTGGGACGGGCCGTCTCCGGCGTGCAGGGGCGTGTCCGCCTCCTTGTCAAAAAAGCCGTCGGCTCCGGCGCGCTCAAACGCCTCGGCGGCGCAGGCATATCCCTCTTCGTAGAGTGCGGTAAGCTTTGCCGTGTCATGTTCGAACAGGCCGACCTCGAGCGGCCGTCGGGGGCGTATGGCCAGGATGCGGCCCTCGTCCTCGAGCCGTTCGGTCAGCTCAAGCTGCCTGTCGTAGACGGCGTGACGGCGACTGAGCGCGAGCCGCAGGCGCGGGTAGTTGCGGTAGACGAACCGGGGAGTCTTGAAGTCCCGCTGTCCGGAGCGGTAACCGCGGTTGCGGGTCAGCACCACCACATTGCGGGGATGGCCGGTCGCCATTGCCCGCTCAATGGGGATGGAGTCCACGATGCCGCCGTCCAGCATGGGTTCGCCGTCCACCGTCGTGACGGGACAGACAAACGGAAGGCTGCACGAAGCCTTTGTCACCTCGAGCAACCGTTTGCGGTCGGCGGTCTCGGTCAGATAACAAGCCTTTCCCGTGCGGCAGCTTGTCGTGACCATTTCGAAGGTCATGGGATTGGCGAAACACGCATCGTAGTCGAAGGGCAGCATTTCATTGGGCAATTTGTCATAAAGCAGGTCCAGGTCGATGATGCTCCCCTGGGTCAGGAGATACCTGATGCCGATGTAGCGGTGTTTCTCGAAGAGGTCGATGTTGCTCAGCTTGGCCCGTCCGCGCTGGCGGCTCATGTAGGAAAGCCCGTTGCCCACTCCCGCCGACACGCCGACGCAGTAACCGAACGTGATGCCGTTGTCCAACATATAGTCGAGCACGCCCGTGGTGAAAACCCCGCGCATCCCGCCGCCTTCAAGTACCAGCCCGATTTTTGAGTCCATGTTCGTCATGCTTCTTCCGGAAAATTTCTGCAAAGATAGCGGTTTCCCGAAAGAAAAAAAGTACATTTGTGCCATTATTAACATACGTGCGCGCGTGGAAGCCGCTTGCCGGCCTGTCTGCGCGGGACACGTGCAAACGGATATGATGATGATGAAAAGAATCCTGTTTTTCGTGTGCTTTGCCGTCCTCTCGCTGGAAGGGATGCAGGCACAGAGCGCCGACCGGACGCCGGCCGGCGACCCCTATGCCGTGGCCGTGGCCCGCGTGATGGAGCTGACGAACGTCCGTCAAAGGACACTCGCGATGCTGGAAAGCGTGTACGTGCAGATGCGCGGGCAACTGGGCTGCACCGAGCCGCAGGCCCGCGAACTGGCCGCCGTCGTGCTCGACGCCATGTACGACGGGGTGGTGGAGATGTATGTCCCCATCTACCGTAAGTACTACACGCTCGATGAACTCACGCAACTTTGTGCTTTCTATGAAACGCCTCTGGGCCGCAAGGTGGCGCGTGTGACGCCGCTCGTGACGCAAGAGGGTTTGCAGAACATGGGTCCGGTGCAACAGAAGGCCGGTGCCGCCGCGCAACGCTATCTCGAAAAAATCAGGTGACCGGCCACGTTGCGGACGCAGGCATCCGCTGCCGGCCGACATTAACATTTTTAACTTCGGTTACGTAAACAAATGTAAAAAGAACGGGCCTGTGACCTCTTGGAAGGCATCTTTTCGCACGCGGAAGGCTTTCAGAAAAAACGAAAAGGCATGTAGTTTTTCGCAAGATAGGGACAGTTTTTTCTACATGTGCATGTAGTCCGGCCCGTAACGGGCTTATTTACACGAAAAAAGGCGGTACGCGACCGCCTTCCCTATTTTCTGTACCACAAAGATACAACATTTTTCGACGAAAAGCAAATAGTGTTAAAATTGCAGGCGCGTTCCTGCCGCAGTTCTGGCAGACGGCTCGCCGGCAGCCGCGGAAAAGACAATTGTACATTAATTTCGGCCGTTCGTTTCCGTATATCACTTTTTTGTACTACTTTTGTTTCCTTAATGAAACAGAGGCGGGTGGTCCCCGGCCTGCACGCGACGCGCGGCAGCCCCGGCCCGCTTTGCCCCAAAATACCCTGAAGAATGCTTTTCAGTAAAGAAACTTACGTGGAACGCCGCCGGCGCCTGTGCGAAGAGGTGGGCGGCGGACTCATCCTGCTGCCGGGAAACAACGATAGCCCGGTAAACTATCCTGCCAACGCCTACAAGTTCCGTCAGGACAGCACTTTCCTCTACTTTTTCGGACAGACGCGCGACGGGCTGGCGGGCGTCATCGACGCCGATACGGGCCGCGCGACGCTCGTGGGCGATGAGATAGACATAGACGACATCGTGTGGTACGGTTCCGTACACTCCGTCGCCGCCATGGCCGAGGAGTGCGGCGCCGAGACCGTAGCTCCGGCATCAGCCCTCGCCGGTATCGTGGCCGAGGCCCGGCGTGCGGGACGCAAAGTCCATTTCCTGCCGCCCTACCGCCACGACACGCAGATTCTCCTCATGGACCTGTTCGGTCTGCACCCCTCGAAGCAGCGCGAAGCCGCCTCGACGGAACTCATACAGGCCGTGGTCAAGCTCCGCTCACGCAAGTCAGACGAGGAAATCGAGGAACTCGAACGCGCGGCAGCCATCGGCTACGAAATGCACACCGCCGCCATGCGGCTGTGCCGCCCGGGCGTGACCGAACAATACATCGGCGGGACACTGGACGGCATCGCCGCGGCACACGGCTGCATGGTCTCGTTCCAGAGCATCGTGTCGATGCACGGGGAAATCCTCCACGGATACCCGTCGCCGCGTCCCTTGGAAGCAGGCCGCCTGATGCTTTGCGACGCAGGCGCGGAGACGATACACAACTACTGTTCCGACCACACACGTACCACGCCCGTGAGCGGACGCTACACGCAGCGGCAACGGGACATATACGACATCGTCGTGGACTGCCACGACCTGGCGCTGACCCACGCACGGCCCGGCGTACGCTGGTGGGACGTGCACATGGATGTGTGCCGCCTCATGACGGAACGCCTCAAGGCGCTCGGACTCATGAAGGGCGACACCGAAGAGGCCGTCCGCGCCGGAGCACATGCCCTCTTCCTGCCCCACGGACTGGGACACATGATGGGAATGGACGTGCACGACATGGAAGGCCTCGGACAGACCTACGTGGGCTACGATGACGAGACACGCCCGTCGTCGCAGTTCGGCACGGCCTCGCTGCGCTTCGCACGCCGCCTCGAGGAAGGTTTCGTCGTGACCGACGAACCGGGCATTTACTTCATTCCCGACCTCATCGACCTGTGGCGGAGCGAAGGCACGAACGCGGAATTCCTCTGTTTCGACGAGATAGAGAAATTCAAGGACTTCGGAGGCATACGCATCGAGGACGACGTGCTCATTACCAAGGACGGCTGTCGCTTCCTCGGCAAGGAACGCATCCCTTACAAGGCCGAAGACGTGGAGAAATTCATCGCCGAAAACCGTTGAAAGCTTTCATTAAAAACTAAATAAAACAAACACAGAAAAAACATGAAGAAAATCGTTCTTATCGCGGCTGCATGCGCTTGTCTGCTGCCGGGAAGTCTTGCGGCGCAGGACAAGAAAGAGGCCAAGAAGGACTCTATGGTGTTTACCGTAGTGAAAGAAAATCCCATCACGTCCATCAAGGACCAGAACCAGAGCGGTACGTGCTGGTGCTACTCGGGACTCGGATTCTTTGAGGCCGAGTTGTTGCGCATGGGCAAGGGTGAGCACGACCTGTGCGAGTCCTACATCGTCTATCAGACCTACCTCGACCGCGCGGACAAGGCTATCCGCACACATGGTGACGTGAGCTTCTCGCAGGGCGGCTCGTTCTATGACGTGGCCTACGGCATCAAGAACTGGGGCATCGTGCCGCAGGATGCCATGCCTTTCCCCGGATCGCTCTACGGCGACTCGCTCTTCAACTTCAACCAGCTCGATGCCGTCGCCTCGGCATATGTGGAAGCCATTGCCAAGGGCAAGCAGAAGAAAATCAATCCCATGTGGAAGAAGGACCTGGACAACATCTACAAGAACTATTTCGGCGAACTGCCCAAGGAGTTCACGTACCAGCGAAAGAAATATACGCCGCAGAGCTTCGCCAAAAGTCTGGGCCTGAATATGGATGATTACGTCTCGCTGACGAGTTACACGCACCATCCCTTCTATACGAAGTTCATTCTCGAGATTCAGGACAACTGGCGCTGGGCCGAGAGCTACAACCTGCCGCTCGACGAGTTCATGGAGGTAATGGACCAGGCCGTACGCAACGGTTATACCTTCGCCTGGGGGGCTGATGTGAGCGAAAAGGGATTCAGCCGCGAGGGCATCGTCACTGTGCCCGACGGAAAGGCCGGTGCCGATGCCGCAGGCTCGGATGCCGCACGCTGGACCGGTTCCACCGACAAGGAACAGGCGGCCGCCGACGCGAAAGGCGAGAAAGTGATTACGCAGGAACTGCGTCAGTTGGGCTATGACAACTGGGAGACGACCGATGACCACGGTATGGTTATCTATGGTATAGCCAAGGACCAGAACGGCAAGGAATATTTCATGATGAAGAACTCCTGGGGCGAGTATGGTCCTTACAAGGGCAAGTGGTACGTATCCAAGCCTTACGTGGCCTACAAGACGATGAACATCCTCATACATAAGGATGCCATCCCCGCCAAGATTGCCAAGAAACTCGGCATCAAATAATCGCTGCAAGGCACAAAAATAACGGCGCGCCGGACTTTCGGGTCTCGGCGCGCCGCTGTTTTGGGTGCAGCCCGGGGGCGGGGCGGCTTTTCAGGCTTCTGCTTCGTCCTCCGGCCGTTGTGCTACCGGCCGGATGCGCGGGAAGACGCGGCAGGCGTTGGCCGTGGTCTGCCGGGCCATATCTTCGGCCGTCGTTCCATAGACCTCGGCCAGTTTGTCAAGTATGAGGGGGATGAATGCACTCTCGTTGCGCTTGCCGCGGTGGGGCGTAGGCGCTAGGTACGGGGCGTCCGTCTCCACCACGATGCGGTCGGCAGGGACGGTCGCGGCGAGAATGGCCGGCAGCCCGGACTTCTTGAACGTCACGACGCCGCCGATGCCGAGCACGAAGGTGGGAAACGTTTCCAACAGCTCGTGTGCCTCCTCGGCAGTCCCTCCGAAACAATGGAAGATGCCGCCCGCGAGCGAGTCGCGGTAGGGGCGGAGCGTCTCCACCACTTCCCGGTGCGCCGACCGGCTGTGTACGACGAGCGGCAGGCCCGTCCGGACCGCCCAACCGGCTTGCCGGTCGAAGCAGGCGATTTGTTCTTCGCGGCGGGAGGCATCCCAGTAAAGGTCGATGCCCGTCTCGCCGACGGCCACATAGGGATGGCCGGGAGCAAGCAGCATCTGCTCCATGCGGTCAAGCAGGGGCGCGGGGTCGGGCGGCAGTTCCGTGGGATGAAGTCCCATCATCGGATGACAAAGCCCGGGATACTCCCCGCACATCCGCAGCATCGGCGCCACGGATGCCTCGTCGATGTTCGGAAGCAGCAGGCTGCCGGCACCGGCACGGCGGGCACGCGCCACCACGTCGGGGCGGTCGGCGTCGAAGTCTTCGGTATAAAGATGGGTATGTGTATCTATGAACATGGAAACCGGCATGGGGTGAAACTTGTCCTATATATAATAAGGAGTACCTCCGTTGTGCGCGTCACGACTTGCGGCCCAGAAGGGACTGGGCGTATTGCCACAGCGGCCGGATGCGCGTCTCCTCCAGACCGGAACGCAGCAATTCAGCATGGGCCGCCTCATGGTAACGCCCGATTGCCGTGCGCGTCAGTTCGGGAATGCCCAAAGCATTGTACAGGTCCGTGACGCGACGGATTTTCTCGGCATCCGGCATTTCGCGGTCCGCCAGCAAGGTGGTGATTTCACGGTATTGCGTCTCGTCGGCCCGCTTCATCGCGTTGATGAGCAGGAAGGTTTTCTTTCCGCAAAGTATGTCTCCGCCGATTTTCTTGCCGAACACGGCAGGGTCTCCGTACACATCGAGATAATCATCCTGCAGCTGGAACGCCAGACCTAACTTCTCGGCAAACGCATAAAGCGCGTCGGCGGCCTTGTCGGGCGCATCGGCAATCAAGGCTCCGGCCTTGGTGGCACATGCCAGCAGTACGGAAGTCTTCAGCCGTATCATTTCGATGTATTCCTCTTCGGTAACGTCGTCGCGCTCCTCGAAATTGACGTCCATCTGCTGCCCCTCGCAGATTTCCTGTGCGGAACGCGCGAAAAGGTCCAATACATCGGTCTGTCGGCGGCAGGTACACGAAAGGAAGTGCCGGAACGCGAGAATCAGCATGGTGTCTCCGGAGAGCACGGCCGTATTGTCGTTCCACTTTTTGTGCACGGTAGGCCGTCCGTGGCGCATCTCGGCGCGGTCCATCAGGTCGTCGTGCAGCAGTGTGTGGTTGTGATACGTCTCTATGCCTATGGCAGCCGGCAGCGCGTGCTGCCAGTCGTCGCGGAAGATGCTGTAAGCCATGAGCAGAAGGGTGGGGCGCAGTCGTTTCCCGCCTCCGTCGAGTACGTAGGCTATCGGTTCATAGAGTCCTTCCGGGCAGGCAGGATAGACGATGCCCTTGAGAGCGGTTTCGATGTGTTCGGACAAGTTCATGAGTATGGGATTTTGGAAAATGTGAAATCGGGGTCAGGCAAGGTAAAGGCGCGGTACGTTCGGCGGGATGCGGCTAACGCAGCTGGAAGTGCAGTGGAATCGTGACGCGGACCACGGACAGTTTTCCGTTGCTGCGGCCCGGTTTCCACCGGGGCATCACCTTGAACGCGCCGAGTGCCACCCGGTCGAGTTCGGGATGCAGGCTCTTGCTCACGGAAGGCTCTATGACGTTGCCGTCCCTGTCTACGAGGAACGTAAGCTCCATGTCGCCCTCTATTTTCTGCCGGATGCACGCCGGCGGATAGGGGATGTGTGCGTCCAGCCACTCCATCAGCGCTTTCGGGCCGCCGGGAAACTGCGGCATCTCCTCGACAATCTCCACTGCCGTGAGCTGCGGTCCTTCTATGGGCAGCTCCGTCTGCTTTCTGTTATGGATGGTGTCGCGGTCCTCTATGGTAGTTTGCTCTTCCACGATGACCGTTTCCGTTCCGTGGACGCCGAAGACGATTTCCTGCTTGGTCGTTTCGACAATGTCGGGTTTGTCGTCGCTTGCCCCCTTGATGGTGCTGACTTTCGGGGCGGCCCGTCCGGCCGAGATGCGCTTCCGCTCGAATCCGTCCTTCTTGTCGGCCTTCGCCAGTTCCTTGATGTCGGCCTCTATGCCCTTGAGCCCGGTCAGTGTCTTGTATTTGGTGTAAAGGTCAAGCCCGAAAGGAACGATGACAAGGAGGATGACGGCGCACAGCACGACGATAAGCGCCAGTCTGTAGCGCCTGCCGGTGTTTTTGCGTATCCTGTACGCGCCGTAGTCCCGGTTTCGCTTGTCGAAAACCAAGTCACACCATTCCTTTGATAATAAATCCGATTTTCTCACGTTCTGTAAGATAAGGGGAGCGGGCATCCCGTCATTGCAAGAAGCGTCCGCGTGCGTCGCGGAAGCCTTGTGGCGCGTCCCGTGCGGCAGTCGGAAGACACTGCCGCGGGCTTGCTGCATATTTGTAGTGCAAATGTACTCCCAAAATCTAAATTTTGTAGTAACTTTGAGCACAATTTTTTAGCGCGAAATGAAAAAAAACATAATTCTGCTCCTTTGGCTGTCCGCTATGTCTGTGGCCCTGGCACAGGAAAGCACGTCGTCCTTTACGGTGCTCAAGCTGCCGGTCTCTTCCCATGCGGCCGGTCTTGGCGGAGAGAACGTTTCGGTCGTCGAGGATACGCCCTGGGCCGGCTGGTCCAATCCTGCGCTCTACTCGGTGGTGAGTGACAAAAGCCTGGGCCTGGACTTCATGCCCTATGTCGGCGGGGGCAGCTGGATGGGCGCCCAGTTCGTGAAAGCACTCGGCGAGCGGCACACCGTAGCGGCCTCGGCGCAATACATGGGCTACGGTTCGATGGACGAGACCGACGAGTCGGGAACCGTCATCGGCAGCTTTTCGCCCAAGGATATGGTCATCGGCGGCGCTTACAGCTATCTGCTCTCCGACAGGTGGGCGGGCGGTGCTGCCTTGAAGGCGGTCTATTCCCGGTATGCCGACTTCTCGGCTTTCGCTCTGGCCGTGGATTTGGGCCTGAACTACTATGACGAAGACACAGACCTGTCCGCGTCGTTCGTACTGCGCAATGTCGGCGCGCAGCTCAAGTCGTTCGACGGCCGTACCGAGCGGGTGCCGTTCTGTATGCAGCTGGGTGTGACCAAGGGCATGGCACATGCGCCGGTGCGCATCTCCGTCACGATGACCGACCTGACGCGCTGGTCGTCCGACGACTATTTCCATCCCGAGGGAGAGCGGCTCAGTTTCGGCAAGAAGCTCATCAATCATTTCGTCATCGGCGTGGATGTGTTGCCGACCTCCAATATATATCTGTGTGCGGGCTACAATTTCCGTCGTGCCTACGAGCTGAAGGCCGCCGGTTCGGCACATGGCGCTGGCCTGACCTTTGGTGGCGGCGTGCAGCTCAGCCGTTTCAAGCTGGGAGCCTCTTATGCGAAATACCACCTGTCGGCCTCGTCGCTGCAGTTTAACGTGGCATATAGTCTTTAATGCCGGAGAAAACGCCGCGCGGGCCTTTCCGCGTTGCGCAGCCGGCACCTGTAAATATATTTCCTTATCATGAAAAAAATCACCATAGCCATAGACGGCCATTCGTCCTGCGGAAAGAGTACGATGGCCAAGCAACTGGCCCGCGAGGTGGGATATGTCTACATCGACACCGGGGCCATGTATCGTGCCGTTACGCTTTTTGCGCTGAGACGCGGCCTGTTCCGGCCCGACGGCGGTCTTGACGCCGCCCGTCTCGAGGCCCTGATGCCCGAGGTACACGTGTCGTTCAGCCTGGATGCCGGGACGGGACTGCCGCTGACCCTGCTCAACGGCGAGAACGTGGAGGCGGAAATCCGCGGCATGGAGGTCTCGTCGCGTGTCAGCCCCGTAGCCGCGCTTCCCTTCGTGCGGGCCGCGCTGACCCTGCAGCAACAGGAGATGGGCCGCGGGAAAGGCATCGTCATGGACGGCCGCGACATCGGTACGGTGGTCTTCCCCGACGCCGAACTGAAGATATTCGTCACGGCCTCCGACGAAGTGCGCGCCCGCAGGCGTTGCGACGAACTGGCCGCAAAGGGACAGCCCGCCGACTTCGGGGAAGTGCTGGCCAACGTGCGGGAACGCGACTACATAGACTCACATCGCGAGGTCGCTCCCCTGCGCCAGGCCCCCGATGCCCTCGTTCTCGACAACAGCCTGCTGACCCGCGAGGAACAGCAGGCCTGGCTGAACGAACGGTTTGCCGAGCGGGTGGCCGAAGACTGAGGCCCGGTACGCTCCGGCGGGCGGAAGCCACGCCGCTGTGCGGGGAATGTTGTCCGTAAGAAACTGCAAGAAATGCTGAACATAGAAATCGATTCGAATTCGGGCTTTTGTTTTGGCGTGACCACGGCCATCGGAAAAGCCGAAGAGGAGCTGGCGAAGAGCCCGTCCCTGTATTGTCTCGGCGACATCGTGCACAACGGCGGCGAGTGCGAACGTCTGCGCGCGCTGGGGCTGGTCACGATAGACCACGAGCGGCTCGGACGGCTCGATGAGGGCGCTAAGGTGTTGCTGCGTGCCCACGGCGAACCGCCTGCCACCTATGCGACGGCGGCGCGTCGGGGCATAGAAATCATTGACGCCACGTGTCCCGTGGTCCTGCAGCTGCAACGTCGCATCCGTAAGGTATATGACGAACCGCACCGCCCGCAGATTGTCATCTACGGCAAGCGCGGCCATGCCGAGGTGCTCGGACTGGTCGGGCAGACCTGCGGCGAGGCTGTCGTCATCGAGAGTCCCGAGGAAGCGGGCGGCCTTGACTTCAGCCGCGACATATGCCTGTTCTCGCAGACCACGAAGCCGCTCGACGGTTTCCGTCGTGTCGTGGACTACATCACGGCCCATGTGCAGCCGCCCGCCACGTTCCGCTATTTCGACACCATTTGCCGGCAGGTGGCCAACCGGCTGCCCAACATCCTGGCCTTTGCCGCGCGTCACGATGTCGTTATCTTCGTGTGCGGGCTGAAGAGCAGCAACGGCCGGGTGCTTTATGACGCCTGCCGGCAGGTGAATCCCCGCTCCTACATGGTTGATGCCCCCGCCGCCCTGCGCGCGGAGTGGTTCCGCGATGCCCGCTCGGTGGGCGTATGCGGCGCCACGTCCACCCCGAAGTGGCTGATGGAAGATTGCCGCGAGGCGATAGCGCGGTTGTGAGGCCTTGTGCCCGCGTCGGTCTCCCGTCCCTGCATTTCCCGCTCCGTGCGGCGGCCTGCGGCGACGGCGTGAAGGGCGGCTTTTGTGCCGTTTGCGATTTTAACACTATTTGCTTTTGGCGCGAAAAAGTATTATCTTTGTACAGGAAAACAGGGAAAGGCGGACGTAACCGCCTTTTTTCGTGCCCGTAAGCCCGTTTCGGGGAGAAACCGGCCCTGTGAAAGGAAAAACTACATGCCTTTCAGTCTTTCCTACATGCCATGTAGTCTTTTCTGTCCCTACATGTAGGAAAAACTACAAGCCATGTACACCGCCCGAAAAGTGAGCAAAGGTTAAAAATGTTAATGTCGGGTGGCGGCGGAAGCCGTTTCCTGCAGCTCGTCACGCGGGGCACGTTTTCGACCCCGTGCGGGCGTGCGCGCAAAGGTCGTGCGAGGGCGTGGCAGACCGTAAGTTTTTCCGAAAAAATGGCGGTTTTCAACTTATTTGTGCTACTTTTGCAAATCCGCTGACCGGATAAAACCTTAGAGAGGTAATGAAAATGAAAAATGACACGGGGTATAAATACCTTCCGCATATTGATTCACCCGCCGACCTGCGACGCCTGAGCGTGGACGAGCTGCCTGCCGTCTGCGAAGAGCTGCGCAGGGACATCATAGACGAACTGGCGCTCAACCCGGGCCATTTCGCCTCGAGCCTGGGTGCGGTCGAGATTACGGTAGCCTTGCACTACGTGTTTGATACACCCGAGGACCGTATCGTCTGGGACGTGGGACATCAGGCCTATGCCCATAAGATACTGACCGGACGCCGCGACAGCTTCTCGACCAACCGCAAGCTGCACGGTCTGCGCCCGTTCCCCTCGCCACTGGAGAGCCCGTACGACACCTTTGCCTGCGGACACGCCAGCAATTCCATATCGGCCGCGCTCGGCATGTCCTTGGCGGCATTGCAACAAGAGGCGAAAGACCGGCGGGTCGTGGCCCTCATCGGCGACGGCGCCATGAGCGGCGGACTGGCTTTCGAGGGACTGAACAATACGTCGGACATCCCGAACAATCTGCTCATCGTACTCAACGACAACAATATGAGTATTGACTGCGCGGTGGGGGGAATGAAGAACTACCTCACGCGGCTCAATACGGGACATACCTATAACCGCCTTCGTTTCAAAGTGTCGCAACGCCTCACGTCGTGGGGCTGGCTCGACGAGAAGCGGCGGCGCAGCATCTTGCGCTTCAACAATTCGCTGAAAGCCCTGCTCGCCAACCGTCAGAACGTGTTCGAGGGCATGAACATCCGCTATTTCGGACCGGCCGACGGACATGACGTGAAAGAACTGGTGCGCGTGTTGCGCAACATCAGGGACATGAAAGGCCCGAAGCTGCTCCACATCCACACCGTCAAGGGAAAGGGCTTCGCACCCGCGGAGCGTTCCGCCACGGAGTGGCATGCGCCGGGCAAGTTCGACAAGGAGGACGGCCTGCGCATAGTCGAGGACACCGAAGGCAAGCCGCCGCGCTTCCAGGATGTCTTTGGCGAGACACTGCTTGAGCTGGCACGCGCCAACAGCCGCATCGTGGGCGTCACGCCCGCCATGGCCACGGGCTGTTCCATGAACATACTGATGAAGGAAATGCCCGAACGCGCTTTCGACGTGGGCATCGCCGAAGGCCATGCCGTCACTTTTTCCGCAGGCATGGCCAAGGAGGGACTGCTGCCCTTCTGCAATATTTACTCATCCTTCGCACAGCGCGCATTTGACAACATCATACACGACGCAGCCCTGCTGGACCTGCCCGTAGTCTTGTGTCTCGACCGCGCGGGACTGGTGGGAGAGGACGGACCTACGCACCACGGCGCTTTCGACCTCGCGGCGCTGCGTCCTGTCCCGAACCTGACGATTGCCTCGCCCTATGACGAGCACGAGTTGCGGCGGCTCATGTACACCGCACAGCTGCCCGGGAAGGGGACTTTCGTCATCCGCTATCCGCGGGGCTGCGGCCACCTGTCGCGTTGGCGCTGCCCGCTGGAGGAGATACCCGTGGGAAAAGGCCGCAGGCTCAAGGACGGCGCGGATTGTGCCGTACTGACCATCGGCCCGGTAGGACATGAGGCCGCACAGGCCATAGCCGAGGCCGAGCGGGAGACGGGACGCACGTTCGCACATTACGACCTGCGCTTCCTGAAACCGCTGGACACTGAACTGCTTGACGAGGTGGGCCGGCGCTTCGACCGCATCGTCACCGTCGAGGACGGGGTACGCGCCGGCGGCATGGGCAGCGCTGTTCTCGAATGGCTGAACGACAACGGTTACAGGCCCGAAGTGACGCGGCTGGGCCTGCCCGATGCCTTCGTAGAGCACGGAAAGGTTTCGGAACTCTATGGCATCGTCGGCTTGGATAGGGAAAGCATCAGGAAAACTTTGTTGAAGCAATTAGCAACACAGGCAAAATGAAAATCATCATAGCCGGCGCCGGAGCTGTCGGTACACATCTGGCCAGACTCCTCGCGAAAGAGCACCACGACATCACGCTCATCGACGACGACCCCGAAAGGTTGGACAGCGTAGGCGGCAATTTCGAACTGCTGACCGTATGTGCCTCGCCGCTTTCCGTATCTGTGTTGAAAGAAGCCGAGGCGGGAAAGGCCGATCTCTTCATCGGCGTGACGCCGGATGAGGCCCACAACATGACATGCTGCATCCTGGCCTCGAAACTCGGCGCACGCAAGACCGTCGCACGGGTGGACAACTACGAATATACCTTGCCCGAACACCGGGACTTCTTCAAAACGGTCGGAATCAACTCGATAATCTATCCCGAGATGCTTGCAGGCCGCGAAATCATCCACAACGTGAAGCACAGCTGGGTGAGACAATGGCTGGAGGTGCAGGGAGGACAGCTGCTCATGCTTGGCGTGAAGCTCCGCAGGACGGCACGCATCCTTGACATCCCGTTGCGCGAACTTTGCGGCCCGGAATCGCCTTATCACATCGTGGCCGTCAAGCGCGGCGGGGACACGCTCATCCCGCACGGCGATGACGCGCTCACCGAGGGCGACGTAGCCTATTTCATGACGACACCCAAGTACGTGCAACACATACGTGAGGTGGCCGGGAAGGAGAACTATCCCGACGTAAAGCACATTATCGTGATGGGAGGCGGCCACACCGCGGTGCAGACCCTGTGGAACCTGCCCGACAATATGCACGCCAAGGTCATTGAGTCGGACGTACGCCGTTGCGAGCGCCTGAACGAACTGCTCGACGGGCGGAATGTGCTTGTCCTGCACGGTGACGGGCGCGACCAGGAGCTGCTTGCCGAAGAGGGGATAGACAATGCGGAAGCCTTTGTGGCGCTTACCGAAAATTCCGAAACCAATATCCTTGCCTGCATGGCGGCCAAGCGTTTCGGGGTGAGGAAAACGGTCGCGATGATCGAGAATACGGACTACATCAGTATGGCCGAGAGCTTCGACATCGGTTCTATCATCAACAAGAAGACATTTGCCGCCAGCCACATCTATCAGATGATGCTCAAGGCGGACATAGAGACGATGAAAAGCCTGACCGTGGCCAATGCGGATGTGGCGGAGTTCGTCGTGAAAGAAGGGGCACGCCTGACCAAAAAGCCGGTGAAGGACCTCAAGTTGCCGGCTACGCTGACGCTGGGCGGACTTGTGCGCGACGGACGCGGTTATCTGATTAACGGCATGACGCAGATCCAGCCCGGAGATACGGTTGTGGCTTTCTGTCTCGAGAATGCCGTCAAGCAACTGGAGAAGTTCCTGAGATGACCCTTGCGGTAAGTTTTTCCGGAAGCCATGATAAATATAAGAATCGTATATAAAGTTATCGGAACCCTGCTTGTCCTGGAGGCTTTGTTGCTTCTCGCCTGTCTGGGGCTGGGGATATTCTATGGCGAAAGGCACTACGAGACGTTTGGCCTGCCGGCACTTTTCGCCATGCTGCTGGCCGTGCTGCTCAAGATGAAGGGCCGCGGCGCGGAGAACCGCATGAGCCGTCGCGACGGCTATCTTATCGTTTCGCTCACGTGGGTAGTGTTCTCGGCCATAGGCATGTTGCCGTTTGTCATAGGCGGACACGAGCCGCGCATCGCGGCAGCGTTTTTCGAGAGCATGTCCGGATTCACTACGACGGGCGCGAGCGTTTTTGACAATATCGACGCGCTTCCTCACTCCATCCTGTTCTGGCGCAGCCTTATGCACTGGCTGGGCGGCATGGGTATCGTCTTCTTTACCATTGCGGTACTGCCCACTATGGGGACGGGTGATTTGAAATTGTTCTCGGCCGAGGCGACGGGACTGAAGATTGGCAAACTCCATCCCCGCATCAGCACGACGGCACGCTGGTTGTGGGGACTGTATCTGTTGCTGACGGGAACCTGTATCGTCGCGTTATATCTGGGCGGGATGGGGAAATTCGATGCTGTGAACCATGGACTGTCCACTGTCTCTACGGGCGGCTTCTCCACCCATCAGGACAGTCTCGCGTGGTTCCGTTCTCCGACGCTCGAGTACATAGAAATGGTGTTCATGCTCATAAGCAGCATCAACTTCACCCTGCTTTATCTGTTCATCATCAAGCGTCGCTGGCGCGATGTGTTCAAGGACAGCGAACTGCGTTGCTTCCTGTCGTTGTGTGTCTTCTCGATACTCTACACGGCCGGCGTCTTGTTTTTCACGGAAGGCTATCCGCTTGAACGTGCGTTGCGCCATGCGGCTTTCCACACCATCTCCCTGCAGTCCACCACGGGCTTCACGTCGTGTGACTTCATGGCCTGGCATCCTTCCACGTGGATGCTGCTTTTCTTTGTGTCGGCTGTCGGCGCCTGTGCCGGTTCCACGAGCGGCGGCATCAAGTGTGTGCGTATCCTGACGGCTTACAAGATGATGGTCGGAGAGTTCCGGCACATCCTTCATCCCCGTGCCGTGATACCCGTGCGCATCAACCGCATGACCATCACGGAGAATGTCGGTCATACCATATTCGCTTATTTCGTGGCGTTCTTTCTGCTTATTTTCGTAAGTGCATCCGCCATGATGTGCATGGGCATCCCGATGCTCGATTCCGTCAGTCTCGGCATCGCCGCCTTCAGCAATGCCGGCCCTTCCATAGGTCACATGGTCGGTCCCCTCGACTCGTGGAGCGGACTTCCCGACTTGGCTTTGTGGATCAACTCCTTCCTCATGCTGGCCGGCCGTCTCGAGATATTTTCCCTGTTGCTGCCCTTCATGCCCGCCTTCTGGCGTGACAACTGACGGTGGTGTGGCGGCCTTGTCCGCATCCGTTTAATGTGATAATCCTTGTGTCATGAAAAAGATATTCGATTTTCTTACCCAACTGTCCGCCAACAACAACCGGGAGTGGTTTGGCGCGCACCGTCCCCTTTACGAGGAGGCGAAGGCCCGCTTCGAGGCGGTCGCGGAGGACATGATAGCGCGCGTGGCCCGCATCGAGCCGGAAGTGGCTGCCCTTCCGGTGAAAAACACCCTGTACCGCATTTACCGTGACACACGTTTCAGTGCCGACAAGACGCCTTATAAGACCCATTTCGGCACTTATATCAATCCGCGGGGCAAGAAGTCGTTGCACGGAGGCTACTATCTGCACGTGCAGCCTTCGGCCTGCTGCCTCTCGGTGGGCACGTATTGCCTGCCGTCGCCCGTTCTGCGCGAAGTGCGCCAAAGCATCGTGGACAATCTGGAGGCGTTCGAGGCCATCATGACCGAGCCGCGGCTCGCGGCCTTGCATCCCGTCATCGGCGAGACGAGGCTGAAGACGTTGCCGGCCGGTTTCCCGCGCGACTTCGCCCGTCCCGAATATCTGCAGCCGCGCGAGTATTTCCTCACGTGTGCCGTGTCCGACGGCTTTTTTCTTGAAAAAGGCTGGCAGGACCGCGCCTGCGAGATATTCCGGCTGATGAAACCGTTCCTTGACTTCGTGAACGACGTCGCTGACGACTACATCTGACGCCCGGCCGCCTGTTTGTCCCTGTTTCCCCTGTAATCCATCTTGCTGCGGCAAGTCTTATCCTACATTATGAAAAAGATATTCCCCACAGTCAGCAGTCTGCTGCTCGTCATCGTGCTTCTGGCCTCGTGCGACAACCGTGACATCCGCCGCGTGGTCAAGGAAATGGCCGAGGCACCGGTCGATACGACCGGATTTGTCCTGAAAACGGTCCGCACCAACGATTTCTCGGTGGTCGAGGTCGATTGTTTTGCCGACGTCACCTATCATCAGACGCCGGCCGGTACGCCTCCGTATGTCCGGGTGCGGGCTTTGCGCGAGGTCATGGAACATGTGTCGGTCGATGTCCGCGACGGGCAGTGCGGTCTGTTTGTCAGTCGCCGCTACCGTATGCCCGACAAGGCCGTTGTCGTGGCTGACATCTACGCCCCCTTTGTCAGTAAGTTCATCCTCGACGGCGGAAAATGCCTGCGTCTGGGCCGGTTGGACATATCCAGCCCGTTGTCGCTCGAGGTGGCGGGCGTGGGTGCGCTGGTTGCCGACAGTGTTTCGGCTCCCGAGGTCTCCGTCGAAATGGTCGGCTCGTGCAGCACCGACATAGCCTGTGTCAGGACCGGCCGCCTGAGGGCCCTGCTCGACGGGAAGTGCACCCTGGTTCTGAAAGGCGAGTGTGAGGCCTCCTTCTTGGAGTATTCCGAAGAGGCACGTGTGGAGGTGTCGGCGCTGAAAAGCCGTTCCGCCATGCAGCGGCGCGAGTTGAAGGAGGCCGGCCGCTGACAAGGCCGTCCGACGTGCTTTTCGATTTTAACACAATTTGCTTTTGGGCGAAAAATGTATTATCTTTGTACTACGGAAGTACGGGGGCGGCGTGAAACCGCCCCTTTTTCGTGCCCGTAGGCCCGTTTTACGCCGATTTTTCCCGCGGAAAAGGATTTTCTATGTGCCATGTAGTTTTTCGTACATGCCATGTAGCGTTTTCCGTCCCTGCATGTAGGCCAAACTACAAGCCATGTACGCCGCGCCAAAAGTGCAGAAAAGTTAAAAATGTTAATGTCGGAATGTAGGAAAACGCACACCGGCCCGCCTGAAACAGCATTCAGACGGGCCGGTGCGGTATGTGCAGGTTCTTGTTCCGGCATCTTGCCGGCAGGACATCACAATACGGCTTTCAGACGGCCGAGGAAGTCGTCCGCTTCCGCACGGCTGAGGCAGAGCGGGGGCAGGAGACGGAGAATGTTGGTCGAGGCCGCGCCGGTGAAGACGTGTTGTTCGCTGACGAGCCGCGTGCGCAATTCCTTCACAGGTCCGGAAAACTCGATGCCTATCATGAGGCCGCGGCCGCGCACATCGGTGATGAAGGGCACGGAGGCGGCCATCGTGCGCAGTTCGCCGAGCAGGTAGTCGCCTATGGCGGCGGCATTTTCCACCAGATGCTCGTCGCGCATGACGTCGAGCACGGCCAGTGCGGCCGTACAGGCCAGGTGGTTGCCGCCGAATGTCGTGCCGAGCTGTCCGAATGCGGCTTCGAAACACGGGGCTATGAGGACGGCGCCGAGCGGGAAGCCGTTGCCGATGCCTTTGGCGCAGGTAATCAGGTCGGGGCGCACATCCAGGTGCTGGTGGGCGAAGAACCGGCCGCTCCGGCCATAGCCGCACTGTATCTCATCACAGATGAGCACTGTCCCGTTGCGGTCGCAGGCGGCACGGAGCCCCTGCATGAATTCGGCGGATGCCAGGCGGATGCCGCCTACGCCCTGTATGCACTCCACGATGACGGCGGCTACGTCGCCTTTGTCCAGCTCCTGCTCGAAAGCGGCAAGGTCATTGAGGGGCAAGAAAGTAACATGGCCGTTCGCATTGACGGGGGCGACAATCTTGGGATTGTCGGTAGCCTCGACGGCCAGCGATGTACGGCCGTGGAACGCCTTGCCGGCGGCCAGCACACGGCTTCGGCCCGTGTGGAACGAGGCCAGTTTGAGCGCGTTCTCGTTGGCTTCGGCGCCCGAATTGACGAGAAAGAGGCTGTAATCCTCATATCCGCAGGCCTTGCCGAGGCGTTCGGCCAGCTGTTCCTGCAGGCGGTTGATGACAGAGTTGGAGTAGAAGCCGAGCTGCCCGAGCTGACGGCCGAGCATCTCCGTGTAATGCGGATGGGAGTGGCCGATGCTGATGACGGCATGGCCGCCGTAAAGGTCCAGATAGCGTTGTCCGTTGCTGTCCCACACGTGACAGCCTTCGCCCTTGACGATGTCGATGTTGAAAAGCGGATAGACAGGATAGAGTTTCATGATGATGGATATTTCTTTTGAAGTTTTGCGCGCGACTTCCACGGCGGAAGTGCGGCGCAAAACTTCGTTGTTTCTGATGACCGCGGCGGAAATGTCCGCGACAGCCGGTCCGGTTTCCGCCACCTTGGACATACTTGGTCGCGGAACGGGGATGGGGTTGGTTTAGAATGCGACAGGTTTGAGCTGCAGGCCGGTGGTCTCTTCCAGCCCGAACATGAGGTTCATGTTCTGCACGGCCTGTCCCGACGCTCCCTTCAGCAGGTTGTCGATGCAGCAGGTGACGAGCACTTTGTCTTCGTATTTGTCCACGTGGACGAGGCATTTGTTCGTATTGACCACCTGTTTCATGTCGATGGCCTTGTCCACGTAGTGCGTGAACGGGGCTTCGGCGTAAAAATCCTTGTACAACTGCACGATTTCCGCCTCGGGCGCATCGCTGCGCACCACCTCGGTGGCAAAAATGCCGCGCGGGAAGTCTCCGCGGTAGGGGATAAAGTCGAGCGAACCGCCGAACGAGGGTTGCAGCTTGTGCAGGCTCTGCAGGATTTCGGGCACATGCTGGTGGCGGAATGCCTTGTAGATGCTCATATTTCCCGAACGCCACGAGAAATGTGTCGTGGCGGCGGGCTTCACACCTGCACCCGTCGAGCCGGTGATGGCATTCACGGAGATGTCTCCGTCGAGCAGTCCGGCTGAGGCCAGGGGCAGCAGGCCCAACTGGATACATGTGGCGAAGCAGCCCGGGTTGGCCACGTGCTGCGCGCCTTGCAGTTGCAGGTGGTTGAGTTCCGGCAGTCCGTACACGTAGTCGTGGTCGCTCTCTTCCGTGGTCAGGCGGAAATCCTGCGCGAGGTCGATGATGCGTACATCGGCGGGTATATAATGTTCGGACAGGAATTGTGTGCTCTTGCCGTGGCCGAAGCAGAAGAAGACCACATCCACCTCGTCGAAAGGCAGTTGGTCGGTGAAGCGCAATGTGGTTTCGCCGTACAGACCGGCATGTACGTCGGTCAATAAGTTACCCGCATTGCTCTCGCTGTTCACGAAAACAATCTCGGCCGCGGGGTGGTTGAGCAGCAGACGGCAGAGCTCGCCGGCTGTGTAGCCGGCACCGCCCACTATGCCTACCTTGATGATTTCATTCATATATTATAGTCGGATTTTGGTATGACAAACCACATGATGAGGTACAGTAACAGGCCCGGAAAGCCGGCCGAGAACACCGAAAGCGCGGCATAGGCCACACGGATGACGGATGGATCGAAATCCAGGTACTCGGCAATTCCGCCGCATACGCCGGCAACGATGCCGTCTCTGGAGCGTGTGAGCCGCCGTCTCTTCATATCTCGCTCCTGACGGGCATTAAAGTTAGTCTTGTCCATGGTTGGCGTAGAATACCCGCAGGGGCGTGGAAAGTACCTTGATGAAACCTTTCGCGTCGTCGGCGGTCCAGCCCTTCTGGGTCTCGCCATATTCGCCGAACTTGGTTTTTACGAGGTCGTCCTTGCTGTCTACGCCGACCGTACTGAACGAGAGCGGGCGCAGTTCAAGGATGACAGTGCCGTTCACATGGCGCTGCGAACTTTCGAGCATGGCTTCGATGTCGCGCATCACGGGCTCCAGATACTGGCTCTCGTGGAGGAACATGCCGTACCAGTTGGCCACTTGGTCCTTCCAGTATTGTTGCCACTTCGACAAGGTGTATTTTTCGAGGAAACGGTGGGCCCCGATGATGAGGGCCGGCGCTGCGGCTTCAAAACCTACGCGGCCCTTGATGCCTATGATGGTGTCGCCGACGTGCATGTCGCGGCCGATGCCGAATGCCGCGCCGATTTCTTCCACCTTGCATATGGCTGCGATGGGGTCGTCGTATCTTACGCCGTCGATGGCCTTGAGTTCGCCCGCCTCAAAGGTGAGTTCGAGCCGCTTCGTGCCTTTTTCCGTCACCTGTTTGAGATATGCTTCCTCGGGCAGGCCTTGTGCGGAATCGAGAATCTCGCCTCCGCAGATGCTTGTGCCCCATATGCCGACGTTGTAGGAGTACTTCAGTTTCGTAAAGTCGGCATGGAAGCCGTTGGCATTGAGGTAGTCCACCTCTTCCTGGCGGCTGAGGTTTCCGTCGCGGGTGAGCGTGATGATTTCCATGTCGGGACACATCACGAGAAAGGTCATGTCGAAACGCACCTGGTCATTTCCGGCGCCGGTGGAGCCGTGTGCGATGGCGTGCGCGCCGATTTCCTTCGCGTAGCGGGCGATGGCCATTCCCTGGAAGATACGTTCGGACGACACGGATATGGGATAGACGTTGTTACGCAGCACATTGCCGTAAATCATATAGCGGAGGCTCTTGTCATAATACTCCTGCGTGACGTCAAGAGTGACGTAGGACGTCGCTCCCAGCTTGTAGGCGTTCTCTTCATTGGCCTTGAGCTGCGCTTCACTGAATCCGCCCGTATTTGCACAGGCTGCGTATACTTCATATCCGTTCTTGGCCAGATACATCACCGTGTAAGACGTGTCCAACCCGCCGCTGTAAGCGACTACTACTTTCTTTTTTGCCATTTCTGTAATTGTTTTCTATCCGGGCCGCCCGTCAGACGGCACTGCGCTTAATGTTGTTTTTGCCGGTTGCCTTTTGGTCATTCGAGTCCCTCGGCCTGCTTCACAAAGTCCACCACGTCCTGTGGCAGTTCCGCGGGGAGCTTGTCGCCGGGATGCCGTTCCGGGTCGTAGAGCATACCTGTGCAGACGCAGTACTTGCGGCCTGTGCGCGCCAGGACGTCGCAATTGATGCAACAAGGTGCCTCGGGTGTGCCGCAACCCTTCCAGTACTCGTCATCCTGCGTGAGTTCCGCAAAAGGAACAGGCACGTAGCCGAGCGAAGTATTGATGCGCATCACCGCTCCCGAGCTGGTAAGGCCGAATATCTTGGCTTTGGGCCAGCGCAGGCGGGAGAGCGAGAAGGCCAGCCGCTTGATGCGTGTCGCCAGATGGTGGCCGCGGAACTTCGGGACGACAATCAGTCCCGAGTTGGCCACATAATGTTTGTTTTCCCAGCTTTCTATGTAGCAGAAGCCGGCGAACTCCTCGCCGCTGAGTGCTATGATGGCTTTGCGTTCCTTCATTTTCGTGGCCAGGTACTCGTGGGTACGCGACGCTATGCCCGAGCCGCGCACTTTTGCCGCGTCGGTAATGGTCTGCAAGATGGTATCGACATACTTCTCATGCGAGGCATCGGCCACGATAACATTGATTCCGTCGTTATATTCTTCCATTTATTATTGTGTATATGTATTTTCGTTTCAAGTCAGAGGCATCCGGCCGCAACTGTCACGGCAAGGTGTATTTCACGGCAGGCAGCACGGCGGTCAGTTCGTCTATGAGCGTTTCGCGTTGCGTGCCTTCGCGCATGACAATCAGTATGGTGTCGTCGCCTGCAATGGTGCCTGTCACGGCGGGCAAGCCATGCGCGTCGATGTCCGAGGCCAGTCCCGCCGCGTAGCCGGGACGTGTGTGCAACACTGCCAGATTTCCGGAGAAGTCGATGCGTTCAAAGCCGGTGTTGCGTACGACTGCCGCCGCCAGCCCCGGGCCTGCCGTGCGCTTGTACAGGGGATGGTCGGGCAGGACATAGCGCGGGACGTCATTGTCCAGCACCTTGACAGCCTTGAGCTTGCGCAAGTCGCGCGAAAGAGTGGCCTGCGTCAGCTCGAAACCGTGTCGCGCCAGTTCACGCAGTATCTCCTCCTGGCTACTTGCCTCCTTGCTGGCAAGTATGATACGCAAAACGCTGATTCTGTCTGCACGTTTTTCCATTGGAGTATGCATGTTTTTGTATAAATATGCGGCAAAATTACACATTTTTGAGGCCTTATGCAAGTTTTATTCTGATTTTATTCATTTTTTTTCTGCATTTAAGCCGCTTGGGCGCGGACATGGCGTCGCCGGACTGCCGGCCGGACCGGTGAAAGTCCGGGAAAGGTCCGTGAGGCGGCTTTTTGGAAAAATCTTTCCCTGAAAAACGGACGACGTGACGAGTTATTCGTATTTTTGTGCGGCACGGAGTTCGTTCCGGCCCGTTCCCGGGCTGTGCCATGCCCGTATAACGGGCGCGGCAGTCCGGCATAAAACGCACCATACCTATATATATAATAGCTTCTCCCATGATTCGCAAGAAATTCATCCGCATTCTCCTCATTCTGTTGCCGGCCTGTGTCGGCCTGTCACTCGGGGCACAGGACCGTTTGCCGCATCCGCTGCGTTTTGTCCCGGCGGACAGTACGCTGGTCTGGGGGCTTGACAACAGCCACCTCACGTCTACCGCGCTGAAGGTGGACCGTAGTCTGTCCGAGACGCCTTTCAGTGCGGACGGGGTGTCGAAAAAAACGTTCCGTGCTGCCCTGAAAGCATGGAGGGAAAGCATTCTGCCCACACTCAGCCTTACGGGTGGTGACGACGGGAAGCCTGCCGGAGCACAGGCCGTGGCGGCTGCCAACACGCTTGCGGCGGCTGCGCGGCTCTTCCTGCTGACGGGCGAGGCGGAATATGCCGAGGTCATGGAGCGAAGCCTGTTCAACGCATTGCTGGCCGAGGCTTCGGCCGAAGGACCGCTGACTTTCGAAAAGCATTTCGCGGCCCGCGCGCTGCGGAACGGCGCGGGCACCATGTATGCCTACGAGCCAGGCGGCGCCACGCTCTACATCAATTATTATGCCAACAGTTCCACGCGCATCGACGCGGGGGATGTCAGGCTCAGCGTGGAGCAACTCACGGGTATGCCGCATTCCGGCCGCGTGAAGTTGCGCATCGAAGGCATGAAGAGCGAGCAAACGCCCGTCAAAATCCTTCTGCGCATCCCGATGTGGGCCATGCGCCGGCCGTACCCCGGCTTCGCGTACGCCGCCGGCGGCGAAGTCCTGCCTATGCCCGTGGTCTATGTGAACGGAAAGGAGTTGCTGGCCACCAAGACGGAGCGCGGTTTTCTGGTCATAGACCGGAAGTGGAACAACGGCGATGAAATCCTTTTCGATCTGCCGGACACGCCGTTCGTCCTGCGGCGCAAGACGGACGGAAAGGCGGTCCGCGGCAGCGTGGCCGTGCAGCGCGGCCCTTTTGTCTATGCCATGAGGGGCGAGATGCCCGCCGGGCACTACTTCTCCGCGAACCGGGAACTGACGGAAGAAGTGGAGGACGGTTCGGACGGCAATGTCCTGTTGCGCGGCAGCCTTTTCCGCGATGCGGGAACGCCGGCCGACGCGCCCGCTCCCGAGGTGCCGTTGCTGTTATACCCTTTCAAGGACGTGAAAGGGGCGTTCTGGCTGCGCGAGCCAAGATGAACGGCGCATTAAGCCCGCATGTGAAAACGAATATCCCGTTCCGACGGCCTCCGGACGGGCCTCAAAATAAAAATCCATCACCGCCATGACCCAGATGAAAGTAACATCGGAAGCACCGGGTGCGGAAGATACAAGAGAGAAAACGGGCAGTGACGCCCCACAAGCCGGTATGGAAGAAAAAGAACGCCTCCGGCTGCTCGAAACCTTCATCCGCACATTCCTGCCCGCTGTCCCCAGCCGTCACCGCAACTTGGCGAACGAAGTACACCACGTGTCCACGACGCTGCGCCGCGTCCTGCTGCAACAATCCGGCATCCGTGTCAGCGCGGACGAGTGCATGGACACCTTTGTCCGGCTTCACTACTGCGTATTCAACCGTTACGGCGTGTGGGATGTGAAGAAACAACAACTGTATGCCGACATGCCGCGCGACCTTTTCGGGGAAGTTGCGGCCGACCCTGTGCCGGCAAGTTCCGGCACGGCGGAAAACAAAGGGTTGAGGCGGAGAAGAAAAGACGACCTGCTGCACGTGAACGTCGATCCGCACGTGGTCCGCGCCTTGCGCCTGACTACCATTCCGCTGCCGGCCAATACGAATGCCGACAAGCGCGAAGCCATCGAGCGGCTGCGGAGCCGGATAGCCGGACTGTGCGGAAAGGCGTAATCGGTCCGCGCAGTGCGGCAACGTCCATGCGTCACATTCCCGCACGCCTTATATATAATAATGTGTATCTTGCTCAACCTCGCTGCAACGAGCGTTGCACGCGCTGTTCCTTCAGGGCCGACATGATGTACATCTGCATCATGGCGACGGCCCGTTCGTTCTGCCCGCCGTTAGGTATGATGATGTCCGAATATTGCTTGGTGGGTTCTATGAATTCGTCGTGCATCGGCTTGAGCACGTTGCGGTATTTCGACACCAGCATCTCCAGCGGGTGGCCGCGCTCGGCGATGTCGCGCTCGATGACCCGCAGCAGGCGTTCATCGGGTCCGGCATCGACAAAAATCTTCAGGTCCATCTGGTCGCGGAGCGCCTTGTCGTAAAGCGTCATGATGCCTTCGACGATAATGACCTCCTTGGGCTCGACATGGATGGTCTCCTGCAGGCGCGTACACGTCAGGTAGGAGTACGTGGGCTGCTCTATGGCGCGCCCGGCCTTCAGTTCCTCTATCTGATGGGCCAGCAAGGGCCAGTCGAAAGCATCGGGGTGGTCGAAATTGGTCAGTTTGCGCACATCGAGCGGCAGTTCGTCCTGCGCGTTATAGTAGGAATCCTGCGGTATGACGGCAACAGAGCCCTCGGGCAGGCTTTCCAGAATTTTGCGGACCACGGTAGTCTTTCCCGACCCCGTTCCGCCGGCTATTCCTATTATCAACATAGTGTTCGGCTTAAGGTTAAGAAAAAGCGGAAGTGCAGGAAAAACATCCTGCCGGCAGGCAAAAGTAGCGATTTTCCGGCATACGGGCGGGTATCTCCGCCCGTTTTTCGTAAATTTGCCCGGACACGGCACCATCGCAGGGCTGCAGGCGGGGCCTTATGCCCGTCCGCCCTCGCGCAAGCCTGTTTACGGAAAACATGACAGCACTCGAAATCATACACAAGTATTATCCCGACGACAACGAACTGCGTCGTCTGCTCATCCATCACAGCCGGCAGGTGACCGCACGGGCGCTCCGTGTGGCCGGGAAGCATCCCGAACTGCACCTTGACCGCGACTTTCTGGCACATGCCGCCATGTTGCACGACATCGGCATCTTCCTGACCGACGCGCCCGGCATCCATTGCCACGGCACGCGGCCCTACCTGCTGCACGGCCGCCTGGGCGCGGAACTGATGCGCCGCGAGGGCGACGAGCGGACCGCACGTGTGTGCGAGCGCCATACGGGGACGGGGCTGACCGCCGAAGCCATTGCGGCGCAAGGCCTGCCTTTGCCCCCCGGGGACTATCTGCCCGAGACGCTCGAGGAACAAGTCATCTGCTATGCCGACAAGTTCTATTCAAAAAGCCACCCCGAGCGCGAACGGAGCGTCGGACAGACCGCCGAAAGTCTGGGGAAATTCGGCGCGGACAGCGTGCGGAAGTTCCTGGAATGGGCTGCGCGTTTCGAGTGAGGCACCGGAGGCGATAGAGCCCGCCGTGAATTTTAACACAATTTGCTTTTGGGCGAAAAATGTATTATCTTTGTACTACGGAAGTACGGGGGCGGCGTGAAACCGCCCCTTTTTCGTGCCCGCAGGCCCGTTTTACGCCGAATTTTCCCGTGGAGAAGGATTTTCTATGTGCCATGTAGTTTTTCGTACATGCCATGTAGCGTTTCCCGTCCCTGCATGTAGGTGAAACTACAAGCCATGTACGCCGCGCCAAAAGTGAGCAAAGGTTAAAAATGTTAATGTCGGCCGGCGGCGGAAGCCGTTCCCGACCTCGCTGCCCGCGCAGACCGGAGTCCGGCCGGCGGAGAAGCGTTTCCGGCCGGCGGAACAGGGCTTTTTACGTTAATTCCCGTGCGCACGCGGACGCGTGTCATTTATTTTATGTATTTTTGCCCGATAAAAAACAATAAGCAGCGCGATTCCTCGAAACTTGAAAACAACGATACTCTCCCTGCTCGCAGTCTTTACGATGCTTTGCGCCTTCTCCGTGCCCGTCGGCAACGGAGGATATGTGCGTGTGCCCGCGGCAGATACCGTGAAAGGCGATGCCCTCCGCAGTCTGCGCGACAGCATCGTGCGGCCGGACAGCCTCCGGCCCCGTCCGGACACCGCGCTGACGAGGACCGTCGCGCCGGAGACCGACACCCTCGCGACGGACAGCGTCGCCGTGGCCGACAGCGTGCAGACCGACAGCGTCAGGAAGCGCGAGGCCGGCATCGACGCCCCGATAGCCTACACGGCAAAGGACTCGCTCATCTATGATGCGGAGAGCGGGCAGGCCTACCTCTACGGAAAGGCGAACGTGAAGTACACGGACATGACGCTGGACGCCGCCTGCATCACGATGTCCATGGACAGCAGTCTGGTACATGCCGAGGGCGCGCGCGACACCACGGGTGTCCTGCAGGACAAGCCCGTGTACAAGCAGGGCGGAGACGAGTACCGGAGCGAGCGGATGTCTTTCAACTTCAAGACCAAGAAGGGTTTCATCTCGAACGTGGCTACCACGCAGGGCAACGGCTACTTGCAGAGCCGGCAGTCCAAGCGCACCGACGACGGGACCCTGTATCTGCAACACGCGCAATACACGACCTGCGACGCGGAACACCCGCACTTCTACCTTGCCCTGTCGCGCGCCAAGGTGCGCCCGGGCAAGGAGAGCGTTTTCGGCCCGGCCTATCTCGTGGTCGAGGATGTACCGTTGCCTTTGGCCATTCCCTACGGCTTTTTCCCTTTCAACAAGAAATATTCGAGCGGCTTCGTCATGCCCAGCTATGGAGACGAGACGAGCCGAGGCTTTTATCTGCGCGACGGAGGCTATTATTTTGCACTCAATGACTACATGGACCTGAAAGTCCTCGGCGAGATATACACGAAAGGCTCGTGGGGACTGAGCGCGGAGACCAATTACAGGAAACGCTATCGCTATAACGGCAATTTCTACATCAGTTACCTGCGTACCATCGAGGGGGAAAAGAACATGCCGGACTATAGTGTGACGAAGAGCATGAAGATTCAGTGGACGCACAGTAAGGACTCGAAAGCCAACCCCAACACTTCGTTCTCGGCACGTGTGAACTTCGCCTCCGAAAGCTATGAGCGCAAGAACCTGGAAAGCATGTACAATCCGCTTTCCTATACCCAGAGCACGCGCGCGTCGAGCGTAAGTTTCTCGCACACCTTTCCCAACATCGGTCTGACGCTTTCCGGTTCCACCAACCTCACGCAGAACATGCGCGACTCGTCGGTGGCGATGACACTGCCCGACTTGTCGATTTCGCTGAACCGCTTCTACCCGTTCCGGCGCAAGCGGATGGCGGGCAAGGAACGCTGGTACGAAAAAATTTCCCTCTCCTACACGGGACAACTCTCCAACAGCATCACCACAAAAGAGGACAAACTCTTCAAATCTAACCTCGTGAAGGACTGGAGGAACGGTATGCAGCACCGCATCCCCATAGACGCGAACTTCCAGGTGCTGAAGTACATCAACATCACGCCCAACTTCCAGCTGCGGGACTTCATGTACATGAGCCGCATCGAGCGTTCGTGGGACGAAACCGCACAGCAGGAAAAACGCGACACGAGTTACGGCTTCTACAACCTCTACGACTGGCGCGTCGGCATCTCGGCCAACACCACGCTGTACGGCTTCTACAAACCGTGGAGAAAGCTCTTCGGCGACAAAATCATAGCCATACGACACGTCCTCAAGCCGTCAGTGTCGTTCAGCTACGCGCCCGACTTCACTGCCGCGCACTACGGCTATACGGACAGCTATGTGCGCACCGATGCCAACGGGGAAGTGTCCACGGTGACCTATTCGCCTTACGCCAACGGCATCTACGGTTATCCTAACGGGACGAAACAGGGAATGGTCAGCATGACACTGTCGAACAACCTCGAGATGAAACTGAAGAGTGACCGCGATTCGACAGGCGAACGCAAGGTTAGTCTCATCGACGAGCTGTCCGGGACGCTCTCTTATAACTTTGCGGCGAAACAACAGCCGTGGAGCGACCTCTCGACCCGCCTGCGGTTGAAACTTTCCAAGAAGTACACATTCTCCATGGCCGCGGTATTCGCCACTTACGCCTATGCGTTCGACAAGAACGGGCGCGTGGTGAAAAGCAACCGCACGGAATGGAGCTACGGACGCTTCGGTCGTTTCCAGGGGATGTCGCAGAATCTTTCCTACACGTTCAACAACCAGACGCTGAACAAGTTCCTCGGATTGCTGAAAGGCAGGAAAACGGACGAAGAAAGCGGCAACGACAAAGTGGATGCCGGGACAGACGCGGGTGACGCCAACGTAGACCCCGACCTGAAGGCTTCAAGGCAGGGCGGGAACAAGCCCAAGCAAAAGGCAAAGGTGGACGAGGACGGCTATCTGGCTTTCTCCATTCCGTGGTCGCTGACTGTTTCGTACGGCATCACCATGTCCGAGGACCGCTCACGGCAGATAAACGTGCGCAGGATGCGTTATCCCTATTCTTTCACGCAGACCATGAACTTTTCGGGCTATGTGCGCATTGCCGACGGCTGGAACATCACGTTCAGTTCGGGATATGATTTCGACTACCACGAGCTTTCGATGACGACAGCCTCTGTCTCGCGCGACTTACACTGTTTCGAAATGTCGTGTTCCATCGTATTGCGGCCTTACTCCTCGTTCAACTTCACCTTCCGCGCCCGGGCCAACGAACTGGCCGACGCCCTGAAGTGGGACAAACGCAGTTCGTACAGCACGAACATAGAGTGGTATTGACGCGGAAGGCATGTCCGTCCAACTATAAGACAACTTTACAATCATCACCCATATGAAGAAAATCCTATTTGTACTGACCGTCGGATGCGGATGCCTGTTCGCGGCTTGCGGGTCTGACGAAAATGAAGCGCACCAGACTTATTTTTATCCCGACAGGCCGGGTGGGCTGCAACTGTATGCCGACCAGACCGAAGACACGCTGCACATCGTGTCGCTCGACTCGTGGTCCGTCACGCCTTCGGCCGACTGGCTGAGCGTCAGCCCCGAGGCAGAGAACATTCCTTCGGGATATATCCTCGACCGCCGCATGGATATTTCCGCCACGCCCAATGTTACGGGAAAGAACCGCGCCGCCGTGCTGTCGGTGAAAGCCTACGAGCACACGCTGTCCGTACCGGTGTCGCAGGCTTCGTGGCTGAATGTCATCCATCCGCAGGGGGAAATCGACATGACCGCGGACTTCGAGACGCGCAGGCCCTCGTTTGTCATGAACCTGAAGCCGACGACGACCGACACTACCATAGTTTTCAAGGTCTATGAGGACGGTGCGACGTTGCAGTCGGCCGATCCGTGGATTGTACCCGAGGCCCGGTTGTTCGAGGCCGGCGAGCACAGCGTGCGGCTGACCGTGGAAAGCAATCCTGCAGAGCAGGACCGCAGGACGAAACTCACGCTTACGTCGGCCGGCATCAGCACGGAGATTGAAATGAAACAGCCTCCGAGGCAATAAGCCGGCAGGCTCTGCCGCATACATACGGGGGACACGCGCCGACTTGCGGCCTGTGTCCCCCTTTTTCATTGAAAATGCCGCCGAAGCGCGGGATGCTTCGGCGGCAATGCCTTTCGGAACGTGCGGTCCGGCTTCCGGTCACCGGCGGATGCCCGCTCCTCGTTATATAAGCATGATGCCCAGTTCCTCACATTCGCGCCGCATCTCCTCAGGCCAGATGCTGGCCTGGATTTCCCCGATGTGCGCCTTGCCGAGATAGAGCATACAAAGGCGTGACTGCCCGATGCCGCCGCCCACACTGAGGGGCAGCGAGCCTTCGACCAGTCTCCGGTGGAAATAAAGGCCCAGCCGCTCTTCCTTCCCGCTGTCACGGAGTTGCCGGAGCAATGCTTCCTTGTCCACACGTATGCCCATGGACGAAAGTTCGATGGAGCGACCCAGCACGTTGTTCCACACCAGCAGGTCTCCGTTAAGTCCCGGCAGCCCGTTCTCGGCGATGGTCGTGTAGTCGTCGTAGTCCGGCGCGCGCAGGTCGTGGGGCTTGCTGTCGGAAAGCGGGCAACCGATGCCGATGATGAACACCGCGCCCATTTCGCGCGTGATGGCGTCCTCGCGCTCCTTGGGCGAAAGACCGGGGTAGCGCTTGAGCAGTTCTTCGGCATGGATGAACGTCACGTCCTCGGGCAACGAGGGACGCAACTGCGGGAAACGCTCGCACACCAGGAACTCCGTGCGCAGCAGCGCGGCATAAATGCAGCGTACCGTGCGTTTGAGGAACGCCAGTGTGCGCTCTTCGGGACGAATGACGCGCTCCCAGTCCCACTGGTCTACGTAGAGAGAGTGCAGGTTGCCCAGTTCCTCGTCGGCGCGGATGGCGTTCATGTCGGTGTAGATGCCATATCCCTGTTCCACATTGTGCTCGGCCAGCGTCAGACGCTTCCACTTGGCCAGCGAGTGTACTACCTCGGCGTGCGCGTCGCCCAGGTCCTTGATGGGGAAAGTCACCGGACGTTCCGTACCGCTGAGGTCGTCGTTGATACCCAGGCCGCGGAGCACGAACAGCGGGCCGGTGACGCGGCGCAGGCGCAGGCCGGTGGCCAAATTCTCCTGGAAAAACTCTTTTATCACTTTGATACCCTGTTCCGTCTCGTATTTGTCGAGCAGCGGACGGTATTTTGAAGGACGTATTAGATAACTCATGGTTTCAAATTGCTATTTTCGGCACAAAAATACGTATTTATTTGACATAGACAAAGCATATTTGCACTCTTTTTGTCAGGTTTCGTGCCGGCGGATGCCGGCCGGAAACGTGCAGGCGGCTTTTGCGCGTCTCTTTTTCTCCGGCCGGAAACGCTTCACCGCCGGCCGGACTTCCGTCTGCGCGGGCAACGAGTTCGGGAACGGCTTCCGTTGCCGACCGACATTAACATTTTTAACTTTTCTGTACTTTTGGCGCGGCGTACATGGCTTGTAGTTTCGCCTACATGCAGGGACGGGAAACGCTACATGGCATGTACGAAAAACTACATGGCACATAGAAAATCCTTTTCCACGGGAAAATTCGGCGTAAACCGGGCCTGCGGGCACGAAAAAAGGGCGGTTTCACGCCGCCCCCGTACTTCCGTAGTGCAAAGATAATACATTTTTCGCCCAAAAGCAAATTGTGTTAAAATCCACGGCGGCCACGCGGAACGGCATGGCATCCGGTGGCGGAAAACAGGCTTCCGTATGCCGGAATGTGCCTTCCGGGCCGAAAAATGCCCCGGAAAAGCCGGAAAACGTTTCAATGGAAACAAATTTGTCCGCAGCTGCAAGCGCTTAACCATCAGTCGGATAAGAAAACAAGGCCCGGAAAATTTAGAGAAATTAACCTCGCCGGAAGAAACATTTAGACAAAAAAGCGGACACTTCAGCGAGAATTACGTACCTTTGTGATGCTTGAAAACAGGCCGGACATGGAAAGTTTCTACCATACCATAAAACGCGCCATCGACGGCGGGGACATCGGGCAGGCACGGCTTCTCATCGACATGGCGCTGAGAAAGACGCCCGAAGACCCGAAGCTGCATTACCTGAAAGGCTGCACCTACCTGAAAACCGGGCATTGGCACAAGGCCATGAACAGCTTCATGCGCAGCAGGACGGCCGACGGAAACGCTGCGGCCGGGGAAATGATTGATATGCTCGACGGCATCATGAATTTCTACCACAAGGACCTTTACAACCCATAGGCCGCAAATACAAAGAATAACGACAGGGAAAAACATCCCACAGCCATACATTATAATTAATGAGCAAGACAAAAGGAACCATCGTGATAGACACGGACAGATGCAAGGGCTGCAACCTTTGCGTGATTGCCTGTCCGACGAACACGCTTGCACTGACCGCCGACGAGGTGAACCATAAAGGCTATGCCTACAGCCGGATGGTGGCCGATACGTGCATAGGCTGCGGTTCGTGCGCCATAGTCTGTCCCGATGCCTGCATAACGGTTTACAAGGAAGGCGGTGCGAAAACCGCCGCGCCGGCACCGGTGGAAAACGCCGGCGGCGACGTATGCGCAGATGCCGGATGCGCGCAGCCGGATGTACCGGCGGGCCAACCGGAAACGGACGGCGACGCAGCGGAAGTCATGTTGATGAAAGGAAACGAGGCCATCGCACACGCGGCCATACGTTGCGGATGCGACGGATACTTCGGTTATCCCATAACCCCGCAGAGTGAGGTGCTCGAGACGCTGGCCGAGCTGAAACCCTGGGAGATGACCGGCATGGTCGTGCTGCAAGCCGAAAGCGAGATAGCCTCCATCAACATGCTCTACGGCGGAGGCGGGACGGGAAAGCGCGTCATGACTTCGTCGTCGAGCGTCGGCATCGCCCTCATGCAGGAAGGCATCAGCTACATGGCGGGGGCCGAGGTTCCGGGACTGATTGTGAACGTACAGCGCGGCGGCCCGGGGCTCGGAACCATACAGCCGTCGCAGAGTGACTACAACCAAGCGACGCGCGGCGGCGGCAACGGCGACTACAACGTCATCGTACTTGCCCCCAACAGCGTACAGGAGATGGCCGACTTCGTGGACCTGGGCTTCCAACTGGCCTTCCGCTATCGCACGCCTGCCATGATACTTTCCGATGGCGTAATAGGTCAGATGATGGAGAAGGTGGTATTGCCTCCCTACAAGCCACGCCGCAGCGAGGAAGACATAGCCCGCGAATGCCCGTGGGCGGCCAACGGCCACAAACTGCGCGGCAGGAAACCGAACATCATCACCTCGCTCGAACTTGACCCCGCGGAAATGGAGAAAAGAAACCTGCACCTGCAGGCCAAGTACCGGGAAATCGAGGCCAACGAGGTGCGCTGCGAAACCATCTCCTGCGAAGATGCCGACTACATGATAGTCGCGTTCGGCTCGGCGGCACGTATCTCGCAGAAGGCCATGGAAACGGCCCGCCGCAAGGGACTTAAGGTCGGCTTGTTCCGGCCCGTGACGCTCTGGCCCTTCCCCAAGAATGAAATACACCGGTTGTCGCAGCACATGAAAGGCATCCTGACCGTCGAAATCAACGCCGGGCAGATGGTATATGACGTCCGCGCGGCAGCAGATGCAGATGTGCCCGTGCGTCACTTCGGACGTTTGGGCGGCATTGTGCCCGACCCCGACGAAATTGTCGCCGAACTTGAAAAATTCTAACACCGCAAAGATGAACGACAACAGCAACGACATACTCGAACGCCTGAAACACCCCGAACGGGAAGCACAGAGACGGCAAGACAACAACCGCCTGTTCCTGCGCAACATACTGAACGGCGTGTTCATGCTCATGGCCGCCACAGCCATGATAGGTCTGCTCGTCACCTGGAAGTCGCCGCAACAGCCCACATGGTGCTACATCCTGGGACTGTCGGCGGTAGTGGTGAAAATGTGCGAGGCCATGCTCCGTATGCCGGGCATGAAACAGACTCCGCGCCATCCGCGCTCTGCCGGGAGCACACTCCCTTCCGGCAACCCCGGGGCTGCATCCGACGGCAAGCCGCATGAGGGGAAGCAGGACGGGCCCGCTAATTCCTGACGCAGGGCCGCGGAGACCGGAAACTGGGACAAAAGCATCCGTCAGAAGGACAAGAGAAACCAAGACTATATTTCGAGAACCTACATACACACCCGAACATGAGCGAAACCATATATCCGGAAAACGAACGGCCGGCCACGATGAACAATGACCTGGTGAAGCCGGAAAACATCGTACAGAAGAAGCCGGAACTCATGAACGACGTGAGCATGCACTACTGTCCGGGCTGCTCGCACGGCGTGGTGCACAAACTCATCGCCGAGGTCATTGCCGAAATGGGCATGGAAGAGAAAACCATCGGCATCAGTCCCGTCGGTTGTGCCGTATTCGCGTACCGCTACATCGACATCGACTGGCAGGAAGCTGCCCACGGACGCGCGCCGGCATTGGCATGTGCCAGCAAGAGACTGTGGCCCGACCGCCTCGTCTTCACCTATCAGGGCGACGGAGACCTGGCCTGCATCGGCACGGCCGAGACCATCCACGCACTGAACCGCGGCGACAACATCACCATCATATTCGTAAACAATGCCATCTACGGAATGACGGGCGGGCAGATGGCGCCTACGACGCTCTTGGGCATGAAAACGGCGACCTGTCCCTATGGAAGAACTCCCGAGATACACGGTTTCCCGTTGAAAATAACGGAAATCGCCGCCCAGCTCGAAGGTACGTGCTACGTGACGCGGCAAAGCGTGCACAACGTGGCGGCCATCCGAAAGGCAAAGCGGGCCATCCGAAAGGCTTTCGAGAACTCGATGCAAGGACGTGGCTCCAATCTCGTCGAAATTGTAAGCACATGCTCGTCCGGATGGAAGATGACGCCCGCCAAGGCCAATGAATGGATGGCGGAGAACATGTTCGCTTACTACCATGTGGGCGACCTGAAAGACGTATAACTGCAAACCGCATACGGAGGCGGCCTGCCGCGAAAGCGGAGAACCGGCTCCGGCACACCTACATCATGAAACAAGAAATAATCATATCGGGATTCGGCGGACAAGGCGTACTTTCCATGGGAAAAATACTGGCCTACGCCGCGCTCATGGAGGGCAAGGAGGTAACTTGGATGCCGGCGTACGGGCCCGAGCAGAGGGGAGGAACTGCCAACGTGACGGTAATCGTCAGTGACGAGCGCATATCCTCGCCCATCCTCAGCCGATACGACACGGCCATACTGCTCAACCAGCCTTCGATAGACAAATTCCTGCCTAAAGTTAAGCCTGGCGGAACCGTCATATATGACAGTTTCGGCATCATCGACAGGCCCGCGCGGCCGGACGTGGCCTGCTATCACACGAATGCCATGGAGACGGCAGCCGAGATGAAGATGATGAAAGGATTCAATATGTTCGTGCTCGGCGGACTGCTGAAAGTGCATCCCATCGTCACGCTCGAGAACGTCATGAAGGCACTCCGCAAGACCTTGCCCGAGCGGCACCACCGCCTGCTCCCCATGAACGAACAGGCCATTGTCAAGGGAATGGAAATCATCTGCCGGGAATGAACGGCAGGAAGCCGCCCGCAAGGGCGGACAGAGTATATAAAAACAAACGGAAACCTTTTAGAAAAACGCCTCTAAGACTTCGCAGGGCGGAACGGCCGCGGAGGAGGCATTACCATTATGGCAAACAGAAGAAGACTGAAGAAAAGCATCAACCTCATCTGCGGTGAGCTGTTCGCTGACTGCGTTGCACTGAGCCTGTGCGGACACGATGAAGAAGAGAAACTGAAAAATATCATGGCCGAGGTGCTTGCTCTTCACGGAGAGTACATATCGCGCATCAGCCACACGGAGAAGGGGCAGGAACGTCTCTTCTACAAGAAACTGCGTGAGGAGTTCACTGAAAAGGCCAACGCGCTGAGCGACGCCATCGTCAAGGTTTAATCTGCGTTCCGCCATGTCGGGATACCGGCGTGGCGGAACGGGACAAGCACTCCCGTCATGCTGCAAGCTATCTGCCGGAAACTCTTTTTCGGTCTCATGGGCTGGAAAGAGAACGTTACGGTCGCGCGTCACGACAAGTGTGTCATCTGCGTGGCTCCCCATACCAGTAACTGGGACTTCATTATTGCGAAACTCTACTATTGGGCCATCGGCCGCCAGGCCGGTTTCCTGATGAAGAAAGAATGGTTTGTCGGTCCGTTGGGCTATATCTTCAGGCGCATGGGCGGCGTTCCCGTGGAGCGGAGCCGCAAGTCGAGCCTCACGGACAGCCTGGCCGAATACGCAAGAGCGGCCGGGCGCTTCGAACTTGCCGTCACGCCCGAAGGAACCCGCTCGCTCGTACACACTTGGAAGCGCGGATTCTATTTTATCGCCCTGAAAGCGGACCTGCCCATCATGCTCTACGCCATCGACTACGGGAAAAAGACAATCAGCTGCACGAAAACGATTGTCCCGAGCGGTGATGTGGAAGCCGACATGCGGACCATCATGGCGTATTACAGACCTTTCAAAGGCAAGCACCCCGAAAAGTTCGCCGTAGAGGAACTTGATTGAAGTTTCCCTCGGGGAATGTCGCGCGGGAACGGCCGGAGTCCGGTTTTTGACATTAACATTTTTAACTTTCGTGCACAATCGGGGCGGCGTACATGGCTTGTAGTTTCCCCGACATGCAGAGACAAAAATAACTACATGGCTTGTAGTCGTTCGTACATGCCATGTAGTTTTTCCTTTCATAGGCCCCGTTCCTCCCCGGAACGGGCTTGCGGATACGAAAAAAGGGCGGCTTCAGCCGTCCTTTGTACTTTCGCACTGCAAAGATAATATATTTTTCTCCGAAAAGCAAATTGTGTTAAAATCACCGTGAGGCAGATGTCGATTTGTCGCAGGCTCATGTTTTTATAATGACCGTCCGGAGTAGAAAGCAGGCTGCCGCCGGCTTCGGTTGGCCGGGGGCGCGCTCAGTCGGCCGTGTTTTCGTTGTTGAAGTCCTTCATGAAGTCGTCTATGATGCCCGCTCCCTGTGGTGTGGTGCATCCCCTGATGGTGACCATGACGGTATTGGTGAACAACTCCGTCACGGAGTAAATGCTGAAAGCCGCATTGCTCATCACGTAATCCACCTGTTGCTGAATGACAGGGAACACGATGTTGAAATCTATGTCCCGTCGGAACACTCCCTGCTCTATGCCGCGCCGGAAAAAGGCCACGGCATCGGCTACGCCCGCCTCGCGCGAGGTTTGCAGGTATTCCATGACGCGCGGGTACTTCTTGATTTCGGAGAAGATATTGAGTTGCACTTTCTGGAAGTTCTTGATGCGTGTTTTGAACTCCATGAGTATGACTTGGATGACGTTCGGCAGTTCTTCGCCCAACCTGTTCAGTCGTTCCCGCTCCGTCCGCGCGTGTTCCTGCATACAGGCCAGCAACAAGTCTTCCTTGTCTGCGAAGAGTTGGTAGATGGTGCGTTTCGACATGGTAAGGCGGTGCGCGATGTCATCCATTGTCACGGATTTTATCCCTTCGGTCTCGAATGCTTTCTGCGCCACTTCGATGACGCGGCTGCGGTTTTTGTCGAGCGTTGCAGTGTGATTGCGGGCTTCTTTCATTGGGCGTGCGTTCTTTTGTCTTAGTGCAAAGATACGTAAAAAAACTTTCACGTATCATTTGGTTTCTTAAATTTTCTATAAAGAGGAAACCAAGAAAACGTTTTGTGTCGTTTTCGGTGCGATGAAAGGCCATGCAGTCGTGTCTGTTGCGTCTTTTTTATTACCTTTGTGCCACAATGAAAGAAAAGAAAAAGGTACTCGTGGCCATGTCGGGCGGAGTGGACAGCTCGGCCGTATGTATGCTGTTGCAGGATGCCGGTTATGAGGTCGCAGGCATGACCATGCGCGTCTGGGACCTGCCGGGACATTTTTCGGCAGGCAGTGACGTGCCCGGTTTCATCGCCGACGCGCAGGCACTGGCCGCGCAGCTGGGCATCGAACATCACGTGATAGACGCCCGCAAGCCCTTCAGCGAGAACATTGTCAGGTACTTCGTGGACGAATACCGCGCGGGACGCACTCCCAATCCCTGTGTCCGTTGCAACCGTGACTTCAAGTTCAGCCTGCTGGCCGGACTGGCCGACCGGCTGGGGTGTGCGTATATGGCGACGGGACACTATGTCAGGACCGAGGAGCATGGTGGAAAGAAATACCTGCTCATGGGTGACGATGTCCGGAAAGACCAGTCGTATTTTCTTTGGCGCGTTCCCCGCGAGATTATCGACCGTTGCATTTTTCCGCTGGGCGGCATGACCAAAGACGAGGTGCGCGACTACTTGCGCGCAAAAGGGCAGACCGTGCGCGCAGGGCAGGGGGAATCGATGGAAGTGTGCTTTGTGGAAGGCGATTACCGGGACTTCCTGCGCACGGAATGCCCGGGGCTGGCGGACGAGGTGGCCGGTGGACGTTTCGTGGATGCCACGGGCCGGACGCTGGGCGAGCATCTCGGCGTGCCTTTCTATACGGTCGGCCAGCGCAAGGGACTGGGTATCGCGCTCGGACATCCCGCCTACGTGTTGCGTCTCAATGCGGAAAAGAACACCATCGTGCTGGGCGATGCCGACGGACTGCTGGCCAAGGCTTTCCTGGCCGAAGACGCGGTCATTGCCGACGAGGACGAATTTTTCGGTACATCCCGCCTGAGTGTCCGCATCCGCTACCACAGCCATCCTGTGCCCTGCTGCGTCGAACGTTTGCCCGACGGGCATCTGCTGGTACGGACGGAGAGTGAGGTGAGTGCCGTGACACCGGGGCAAAGCGCCGTGTTCTACGTGGGCCGGCGACTCGTGGGAGGTGCGGTCATCTCGTCGCAAAAGGGCATCGGCGCCTATCTTTGAACGATGGAATGCCGTGTGCGAACCGCTCCTTATATATAGGAGTATCTATAACGAGGAAAATTGAAATATAAATATTAAAACGAAATGCGAACACTATTGTTTTGTCTGCTGATGGGTATGGCGGCCGGCCTGTATGCCCAGGACGAGAATCCAACCTACGAAAAGGTGGCAAAGACCTTCCGCTACCGTGTGAATTTTACCGACAAGAAAGGAAATACTTACTCGCTGAAACGCCCGGGAGAGTTCTTGTCGGCCAAAGCCTTGGAGCGCCGACGGAAATATGGCATCAAGGTGGACGAGTACGACCTGCCCGTGACGCCGGCCTATGTGGAACGGCTGCGTGAGCGCGGCCTGCGCGTGCTTCACGTGAGCAAATGGAACAATACCGCCGTGGTGGAAACCGCTGATTCGGCATTGGCGCGCTGCCTGCCCGAACTGTCTTTCGTGAAGTCCGTGCGCAAGGTGTGGGAAAGTCCCGACAGCGTGCAGGTAGTTGCACGCCCCGACCGTCACGACTACCTTGCGAACAAACTGGACACCGTGGACGGTTATTACGGAAGGGCACGCGGTCAGGTCGAGATGATTGCCGCCGACCGCTTGCATAAGGCCGGTTTCCGCGGCGAGGGCATTACCATCGCCGTTATCGACGGCGGCTTCTTCAATGCCGACTGCATCGACGCGCTGCAAGGCTGCAAGGTGCTGGGCACACGCAACTTCACCGGCTCGGGCCGCAGTGTGTACGAAGAACAACAGCACGGAACGATGGTTCTCTCGTGCATGGCGACCAATCGCCCGCAGTCACTGGTGGGTACCGCGCCCGAAGCATCGTACTATCTGCTGCAAAGCGAGATTACCGAGAGCGAAAACATTGTCGAAGAGGACAACTGGTGTGCCGCAGTCGAGTATGCCGACAGCCTGGGATGCGACATCGTCACCAGCTCGCTGGGATATTATGAATTCGATGACCCGCTTGCGTCGCACACCTACGCCGAGCAGGACGGCCGTACCGCCATCAACAGCCGCTCGGCCTCGTTGGCGGCCAGCCGGGGACTGCTGGTGCTGAACAGCGCCGGCAACAGCGGAAACGACAGATGGAAGAAAATCGGATTTCCCGCCGATGCAAAGGACATCCTCACCGTGGGTGCCGTGACCTATGAACGGAAAAACACGCTCTTCTCCTCACTTGGCAATACGGCCGACGGACGTACGAAACCCGATGTGATGGCACTGGGGCAGGACGCATGGCTGCTCGACATGACGGGATGCACGAGTACGGCCAACGGAACCTCGTTTTCGACACCGATTCTGTGCGGTGGCGTGGCCTGTCTGCTGCAGGCATGTCCCGACAAAAGCCCGAAAGAAATCATTGACGCGGTATGCCGTTCGGGGCACAACGCCGCTACGCCGGACAATGTGTACGGCTACGGCATACCCGACCTGTGGAAAGCCTATCAACTCCTGACAAAGAAAAAATAATCCCGCAGTCACATCCTGTTTGATGCCGGGATACACATTATTAATATAAGGGAACGCGCGCGCAGCACATGGAAACGCTCACTTTGCACGAACTGAACGGGCTCGTCCGGGGCACTCTCGAACTCACACTCGGCGGACGATATTGGATTACCACCGAGTTGAGCGAGCTGCGCGTGGCGGGAAACGGCCATTGCTACGTGGAATTTGTGGAAAGGTCGGCAGACGGCGGCGCGTTGATGGCCAAGGCGCGCGGCAATATCTGGCGTAATGTCTACGGGATGCTTTCCGCTCACTTCGAGCGCGTGGCCGGACAGCCTTTGGCGGCGGGCATGAAAGTGCTGGTGCAGGTTACCGTTTCCTTTCACGAGCTTTACGGTTACGCTCTCAACGTTACCGACATTGACCCCTCATATACGCTCGGCGACCGGCTGCGCCGTCGGCGCGAGATATTGGCCCGCCTCGAAGCGGATGGCGTCCTGACGCTCAACAAGGAGCTTTCCCTGCCACGCATCCCGTGGCGTATTGCCGTCATTTCCAGCAGCAGCGCAGCCGGATACGGCGACTTCTGCAATCAACTGGCCGGTTCGGGCTACATGTTCCGCACGCAGCTCTTCGCAGCCGTCATGCAGGGCGAACGGACCGGGCAGAGCGTCATTGCCGCCCTCGACGAAGTGGCCGCCTGTCGCGATGACTGGGATGCCGTCGTCATCATCCGCGGCGGCGGGGCGGTAAGCGACCTCGACGGATACGACACCTATTTGCTTGCGGCCAACGTCGCGCAATTTCCCATCCCCGTCCTGACGGGCATCGGGCACGAGCGGGACGATACGGTCATCGACTTCGTGGCCCATACCCGTCTGAAAACGCCTACCGCCGTGGCGGCTTTTCTCATCGAGAAGCGACGGAGTGAGGAGGAGATGCTCAACCGGCTGGCCGAACGTCTGACCCGCGCCGCCCTGGGCGGCATGGAAGGGCGCAGACAACGCCTCGACGCTTGTGCAAGTGCCTTCAGCATGGCCGTGGAACGCTTCGGCAACCGCCGGCTCGAGAGGTTGATGCGCCTGTCCGTACGGATAAATTCCGGTGCCGGCCGTCTGCTGGCCGATGCCAACCGCCGGCTTGACCTGATGCCGGCACGTATGGAGCATCAGCTGCAACGCCGTTTCGACCATGAACGGCACCGGCTGGACTTGGCGGAGCGCAGCCTGCGCCTGGCCGGTCCCGAGCGCATCCTTGACATGGGTTTCAGCATCACACTGCTGGACGGGAAGCCCGTACACGAGGCTTCCCAACTCAGGGCCGGCGACCGCATCGTCACACGACTGGCCAAAGGAGAAGTGAAAAGTATCGTAACTCTTGATAAAACAGACCATCAATGAATACCACCGAACAAACGTATGAGCAGGCCGTGAACCGGCTGGAGGAGATAGTGGAAAGCCTCGAGCAGGACCGGCTGGGACTCGACGAACTCGGCGACCGCATCAAGGAAGCGCAGAAACTGTTGAAAACCTGTCGCACGAAGTTGAAAAAAGTAGAAACCAACGTAAAGAAAATACTGGAGAATGAGCAAGAATAAACTGTCCAAGTTCGCCGATATGGCCACTTATCCGCACGTGTTCGAGGCAGCCGCCTTCGATGCGGGCGACTTCGCGATGAAAGGCCGGTGGAACGCCGACTTTTTCCGCAACGGGAATCCCATTGTCCTGGAACTCGGATGCGGACGCGGCGAGTACACCGTGGGCCTCGGCCGGCTTTTCCCCGACAAGAACTTCATCGGCATCGACATCAAAGGCGCGCGCATGTGGACCGGGGCGACCGAATCGCTCAAAGAGGGATTGAAGAACGTCGCCTTCCTGCGTACGCACATCGAATTCATAGAACGCTTCTTCGCACCCGGCGAGGTGGCGGAAATATGGCTGACCTTCTCCGACCCGCAAATGAAGAAAGTGACGAAACGCCTCACCTCGACCTACTTTCTGGCCCGCTACCGCCACTTCCTGCGCGACAATGGGCTCATACATGTGAAGACCGACAGCAATTTCCTCTTCACCTACACCAAGTTCATGGCCGAAGCCAACGCCTTGCCCGTGGAGTTCGACACCGAAGACCTCTACCACACGCTGGCGGCCGAGGAATACATGGAACTGCAACGCATTCTCGTCATACAGACCTACTATGAGCAACAATGGCTGGCCCGCGGGCTGAACATAAGATACATGCGTTTCCGGCTGCCCGCACAGGGCGAACTGCATGAGCCCGATGTAGAGATTGAACTCGACGATTATCGCAGTTACAACCGCTCAAAGCGTTCCGGCCTGGAGCGTTCCCGTTGATTTTTTTAGAAAATAAGTGCTGAAAATCATACTTATGTGAAAAATAAGTCGTACTTTTGCATCCGTTTAGTGTCCGCCGGGGCAAAACAAGAGACTGAGAAACAGTACGCCTCACGGAAAAACCGTTTAATACATATATAATAATGTACGCAATCGTAGAGATTAACGGTCAGCAGTTCAAGGTGGAAGAAGGCAAAAAGCTCTTCGTAAACCACATGCCCGCGGCAGAAGGCGGTCAGACTGTTGAATTTGAGAAAGTGTTATTGGTTGAGAACAATGGCGCGGTTACAGTAGGTGCTCCCGTAGTGGAAGGCGCGAAAGTGGTATGCGAAGTCCTTTCTCCGCTGGTGAAAGGCGACAAGGTGCTTGTATTCCACAAGAAGCGTCGCAAAGGTCACCGTAAGCTGAACGGTTATCGTCATCAGTTCACCGAGTTGTCAATCAAACAAGTTATTGCTTAACCCTAAAAAATTAGAAGAAAATGGCACACAAGAAAGGTGTAGGTAGTTCTAAGAACGGCCGTGAGTCGCATTCCAAGAGATTAGGCGTTAAGATTTGGGGCGGTCAGAAGTGCATCGCCGGTAACATCATCGTCCGTCAGCGCGGTACGGTTCACTATCCCGGCAAGAATGTCGGCATGGGCAAGGACCACACGCTCTATGCGCTCGAAGACGGCGTTGTTTCCTTCCACCGCGGAAACCGCGACCGCAGCGTCGTAACGGTTACGCCCGTGGCTGAAGCCTGACAAACCATTAACCGAACAAGCAACATCGGGCCGCTTCCCCTCAACAGGGAGAGCGGCCCGATTTGTAGGCGGCCGGTGCGCAGTGGGGCTTTGCATGGATACGTCATCCGCATCTTTCGGTAACGAACACGTATTCCGGTCTCTCGGAAGCGCCTTTTCAGTCCTCGAAAAACGGACTTTCTAACTCGTTGATACTCATAAACGAAAACTACATGTACATGTAGAAGAAACTACATGGCTTGTAGTTGAAACTATCATAGGGATAGTTTTTCCTACATGTACATGTAGTTTGCAGGAGGTCAAATGCAGGTAAAATCCCGTACCTGTTCCGTAACCGAAAAAAGGTTTTGCGTGTGCTTGTCCGTGCTGTCAGTTTTTCTTCAAGACATAAAATCCGTCGCGCAAGGTCAGTTTGCCCACCTTGACCAGCATATCGAAAGCCTCGCGGCGGGCTGTTTCCGAAAAACCGTCGCTTGACAGCTCGGACGGGGCATGAGGCCGTCCGTCGGCCAGCACCTGCAAGAATCTTTCGGCCAGTTCCTTGCCTTTAGTCTGAGACTTGCGCCGCGCCAGGCATACATCGCAATGGCCGCAGTCGGCAGTCACTTTCTCGCCGAAGTATTCCAGCAGATAGCGGCTGCGGCAACAGTTGCCGTTGTCTGCATAGTCTGTCATGGCTTTCACGCGTTCGGTATATTCTGCTTTGCGCAGCTCGTAAACTTCAGGCGGCAGGCAGACCTCGCCAACGTCCACCCGGCGGGTCGGATAAGTGATGTAAGGCGTGCGTTTCCGCGGAACATAATGCACGATGCGCAGTGCGGTCAGGGCTTTCAGGGCCTCGTAAACCTCTTCCCGGCCGATGCTGCAGTCGTTCGCGATGAGGTCTTCGTCTATGTAGACATAATCGGAAAACAGGCCGCCATATCGTCGCAGCGTAGCGCGCAACACTTCTTCGCAATGGGCCGGCATGCGGTGCAGGGCGTACAGTTCATCGCGATTCACGATGAACATCAGCCGCGATACACTCTCTTCCTCTTCCCTGTATTCGATGTAACCGGCACGTGTCAGCAGGTTGAGCGCACTCACGACGGGCACAGGAAAAAGTCGGAACGCGCGACAGAATTTTTCCAGGTTGAATTCGCGCGTCAGCCGGTATCCGTCGCCAACGGCCAGTTCAAAAAAATAAGCCAGCTTGTCGTAGACGTCCGAGATATATGTCTTGTCGGGAAACGTTTCGGGGATGCGGCGCATCATTTTCCCGTGGTCTCCCTTGTTATATAGCAAGACGGCGTAGGCGGTCTGCCCGTCCCGTCCTGCGCGGCCGGCTTCCTGGAAGTAGGCCTCGGGACTGTCGGGCAAGTCCATGTGCACCACCAGCCGCACGTCCGCCTTGTCGATGCCCATGCCGAAGGCATTTGTTGCGACCATCACGCGATAAGCCCCTTCCTGCCAGGCACTTTGCCGCACGTCCTTGTCGATGTCGGACAATCCGGCATGGTAGTTGATTGCCCGGATGCCCTGTTCGTTAAGCATACGTGCTATTTCGGTCGTGCTTTTGCGGTTGCGCGTGTAGACAATCGCCGCGCCGTCCACACTTCCCAGGATATGCATCAGTTCGGCCTCCTTGTCTTGCGTGTGGCGCACGATGTAACGCAGGTTTTTCCGTTCAAAACTCATGCGGAACACGTGCCGGTCTTCAGGCGGAAAGCCGAGCCGGTTGCATATATCGTCGATGACAGGCGGCGTGGCCGTGGCCGTAAGCGCCAGTACGGGGACACCCGGCAGCAGCTTGCGGATATTGGCGATTTCAAGGTAAGCCGGCCGGAAGTCATACCCCCATTGGGAAATGCAATGCGCCTCGTCCACGGTGATGAAAGCGACCTTCATGCGCCGCAACTTGGTCCGGAATGTTTCTGTCCCGATGCGCTCGGGCGAGACATAGAGCAACTTGTATGCACCGAAGATGCTGTTGTCCAAATGTTTGAGAATCTCCTGCCGGGAAAGCCCCGAATGGATGGCGGCCGCCCGGATGCCGCGCCGGCACAGGTTCTCCACCTGGTCCTTCATAAGGGCAATGAGCGGCGTGATGACGATGGTCATTCCTCCGGCCATGATGGCTGGCACCTGGAACGTGATGCTTTTTCCTCCTCCCGTGGGCATCAGCCCGAGGGTGTCATGTCCCGACGTGATGCTGCCTATGATGTTGGCCTGTATGCCGCGGAAATCGTCATACCCCCAGTAGGCACGCAACGTCTCCCTCCACTTCTCTTCGGTGGACGGCATGTCGTCTCGGCCGGTTGCGGAGGGCGTTTCTTCTTTCATAAGGATGGCAGGAAAAAAGATGGGACATTACGTTAAAAAAACTATGGTATGCGGTTTCAGAATCGGTCCGCACACGACCGGCCGCTACTCGCAGGGACGTATGTCTTCTATCTGCAGCTGCACCTCGCCACGCTTGTGGGTGTTCTCCTCTATCGCGTAACAGATGTCGAAGGCCCGTTTCGTCTTGATGTATCTTGCCTGTGAACTTTGGCCGAACGCGATGCCGTTCATCACCGTATTGCTCTTGTTGTCCACAAGCTCGAGCTTGATATGTTCCTGTCCGCGTCCCACAACCTTGCTCGTGCCGTAATCATATACGCGCCGGGTGCAGAAGACGGGCTTTTCGTTGCCCGGACCAAAGGGGGCGAAACGCTTAAGTTGCTGGTAGAACCGGAAATTGACGTCCTGGAAATCCAGATAAGCGTCGATGTTCAGACTGGGCTCCGTCTGTTCGTCGAGGATGTGCGCATTTACATATTCCTCGAAGCGGCGTGCAAACTCGGGAACGTTCTTCACGTTCATCGACAAGCCGGCTGCATAAGTGTGTCCGCCGAAGTTTTCGAGCAGGTCGGCACAGCTCTGCACCGCCTTGTAGACGTCGAAGCCCGAAACCGAACGCGCCGACCCTGTTGCCAGTCCCTCGCTCTGCGTAAGCACCACGGCCGGCCGGTAATACTGCTCCGTAAGGCGGGACGCAACGATGCCGATGACCCCTTTGTGCCATTCCTCATTATAGATGACAATGCTGCGCCGCTCTTCAAGGCCGGGAAGATTGCGGGCCTGCTCTACGGCCTGCTCCGTGGTCTGCTTGTCAAGGTCCTTGCGCGCCTCGTTGTAAAGATTGATGCGCCCGGCTTTCTCAAGAGCTGCCGCATAGTCTTTCTCGACCAGAAGTTCCACGGCCTCACGTCCGTTCTGCATACGCCCGGAAGCATTGATGCGCGGACCTATCTTGAAGATGATGTCGCTCATGGAAAGCTCACGGTCGGCCAGCCCGCACACTTCGACAATGGCCTGCAGGCCTATGGACGGATTGGTGTTGAGGCTGCGCAGGCCATGATAGGCAAGGATGCGGTTTTCTCCCATGATGGGCACAATGTCCGAGGCAATGCTGACGGCACAAAGGTCGAGCAGCGACACGAGCTTGTTGAACTCGATTCCGTTACTGGCCGCAAAAGCCTGCATGAACTTGAAGCCGACACCACATCCCGACAAATGCGTGTAGGGATAGCGGTTGTCAAGGCGTTTGGGGTTGAGGATGGCCACGGCCGCGGGCAAGACCTCGTCGGGCACGTGGTGGTCACATATAATGAAGTCTATGCCTTGCTCTTTGGCGTACGCGATTTCCTCTACCGCCTTGATGCCGCAGTCCAGCACGATGACCAGTTTCACGCCCATATCGGCCGCGAAATCTACCCCCTTTTTGGATATGCCGTATCCCTCTTCATAACGGTCGGGAATGTAGAAGTCTATGTTCGAATAGTATTGCCGCAGGAATTTATATACCAATGCCACCGCCGTGCAGCCGTCCACGTCGTAGTCTCCATAGACCATGATGCGCTCTTTGCGGCCCATCGCCGCGTTGAGCCGGTCCACGGCCTCGGCCATGTCGTTCATGAGGAACGGGTCATGCAGTTCCGTCAGCTGAGGCTTGAAAAAGCGCCTGACGGCTCCCGCATTCGTAAAGCCACGCTCCATCAACAGTTTGGCAAGTGCCGGATGGACGCCCGTTTCTTTGGCCAACTCTTCAATGGCAGCAGTTTCAGAGGGTGAAGACTCTTCGTAAGTCCATTTATAAATCATTGATATATATCTTTTCTTATTTTCGGAACAACTTTTCGGGACCTGTGTCCCCGCACAATCCGGGCCGCCTGCATGAAGACCGCCCAAATCGGCAAGCTAAATTAGCCAAAAAAAACGAGATGGCGTCCTATGTTCCCTGAAAATATGGATGAGAACGGCTAAGTGTGGAAGATTACGGCCTACGAGAGGCGTATTTTGTCTTTTGTTAAACTTTTTTCTTCCAAAAAACGTTCTATTTGAAAGAAAACACTAACTTTGCAACCGATTTCAAAGGGAAATCAATTTTCAACCCAAAGAAGGAGAGGTGCTCGAGTGGTTGAAGAGGCACGCCTGGAAAGCGTGTAAACGCCAAAAGCGTTTCGTAGGTTCGAATCCTATCCTCTCCGCATAGCATCAGAAAGGTCCGCTGAATTTCGGCGGACCTTTCTGATGCTATGCGGTTGATAGTCTCATGCAACTAAAATATTCTTGGTCCTATCTGTGTCTGTCTCGTGCTTATATATACCAACGAAATATGCGGCAACTGACTTCTTTCAAAGCAGTTGCCGCATATTCAGTCGGGGTGACTGGATTCGAACCAGCGACCACACGCCCCCCAGACGCGTACTCTAACCGGGCTGAGCTACACCCCGAACGGGTTTGCCATGGAACGCAGACTGAAATGTCTTAGTCCCGTTTAGCGAGTGCAAAAATAGGAACTTATTTTCATACTACCAAATTTATTTTTCCTTTTCAGTCAAAAAAATGAAAACATTTGCCTTTTGGGGCGGAAATAAGGGCATAAAGGCACTACCGGAAGGGTAGAAAGGCACTACCGGATGCCGCGAAATGTTGATTTCCTGCTTTTGTCTATCTTCAGACCGTGGGTGGAGAAATCGAGGATGGGACAATCGGAGTCCGAATCGCCGTAAGCCCATGTTTCCGCCTGTTGCAGGTCGGGGTAGGCGGCTTTTGCGCGTATTACCTTCTCCATGCCGTGGCAATTTGGCGTGGCAAAGCGTCCTGTCAGCCGTCCGGACATGGCGTCTGTTTCGGCTTCGGTGGCAATTACCTGTCGGATGCCGTGTCGTGTCGCCCAGGGGCGGATCCATTCGCCTATGCTTGCCGAGAGGATACATATCTCATGCTGCGCTTTCAGGTGGTCGTTCAAGAGTGAAAGCGTGTCGGCGCGCAAATCATGTTCGATGCGGTCGGAAAACTGCCGGCACAGTTCCTTGAACCGTACTTCCGGCATACCCTTGTAGAGCAGTGAGAAAAGCGTTTGTTTGGCTTGGGCATTGGAACGGAAGCCGGTTTTCCACGCCACGAGGCACGGCGCGGCGCGCAGCAGGCAGTAAAGGAAGCGCAGGCGTCCGACGGCAAATATGGCGAAGCTGATAAATGTATCTCCACGGGTGAGTGTTCCGTCCAAATCGAAGAATGCGATTTTTTTCATGTCGTCCCATTGTTTTAATTGTATGGCGGGCTTCCGTCACAAATAGATGATGGCCGCGAACAGCAGCCCCCAGCCCGACAGGCAGCAATGAATGAAGCGGTCCTTCAGGAGAATTTTCGTCGGACTGCCGCTGTTGAGGTCCACCATGGTGATTTGCAGGTAGCGCAGTATTCCGGCCAGCACGAAAACGGATGTCGTGTAGACGTACTCGCAGTCCATGCGTTCCATCACTTCGGGCGAAACGGTGTAGAGTATGTAACAAACGATGGTCGCCGTACCGATGATGCTTAAGACCTGGTTAAGAAAAGGCAGGTTGTAGCGAACGATGTTTGGCCGTGCGATGATGCCTTTTTGTTCGCTCAGCAGAACGTCGTCGCGGCGTTTGGCGAAAGCCAGGAACAAGGACAGCAGAAACGTCAGGCATACCATCCATGGCGAAAGCCAGATGCTGCATCCCACACCTCCGGCCACGAGCCGCAGTACGAAGCCCGATGCTATGGTGAACACGTCCACGATGGCGTATCGTTTGAGCCGGAGGCAATAAGCCGCATTCAGCAATGCGTAGGCCGTCAGCAATGCGGCCGTAGCCGGCGGGTTGTTCACAGGCAGATACAGGGAGACGATTACCGAGAGCAGGGTCAGTGCGCCGGCCATGAGCAAGGCTGTCCTTTTTGATACGTCGCCGGCCGCCACAGGCCGTTTGCACTTTACGGGATGTCTGCGGTCGGCTTCGGCATCCAGCAGGTCGTTGAGGCAATAGACGGCACTCGACATCATGCAAAAGGTCATGAAGATGCCGGCCGCCGCTTTCAGGCAGGCAGCGTCGAACAAATTACCCGAAAAGAACACGGGAAGGAAGACTATCAGGTTCTTCAGCCATTGTTGCGGGCGGAGAAGCCGTACCAGGTGCAGGTTTTTCATCAGATAAGCGTCAGGAAAAGGTTTTTCAGGATTAAGACAGCGCCGTTCAGCCACGTGCCGGCCACGCTCAGCAGGAATGCTAGCGGAAGGTCGAAGCCGCAACCGGGCAGGGCCAGTACGAAAAGCAATCCTGTCAGCAATCCGCGGGTCGGTACGACGGCGGCATTCATCCGTCGGTTGAAGTTGCGCACGGCGGTGTGCAGTTTCCGTGGGAACATGGCGTCAATCCGTTCCGCCGGCAACAGCAGGAAGGCGCCGAAGGCGGCGACCAGGGTATACTGGTACAGGCGTGGGTAGTCGCAACTCAGCACCGTGAACATCGGCAACAGGCATGCGGCCGAGAATATCAGGAGCAGCGAAAGCCGGGTTTGCCGTCCCGTCGTGTCGGAAGTGTTCCGGCAGTTCACGACAAAGGGAAAGTTGATGGCAAAATAGTAGGCGCAGAGCGCAAACGCCGGTTGCAGGAAAAGTCCCAGGTAACGGAACGAATCGTAACCGTGGAAATTTGTCCTGAGATGGAACTTCATCGTTTCGAGCGTATCCCATGTGAGCGCACCTATGCTGTTGTCTTCCATGAAGACGAGGTGCTGTCGTGCCGGGAGCAACGTATTCCACGACTCTATGATGGCATAGGCCGTCTGCCCGCTGCCTTTGTACAGGCAGAGTGTGCAGAACGCGGCCAGCGTCAGCAGAACAAAAACCACGCCCGTCCGTCGCAGCCGTTTGTCGGACAGCATGAAGAGGGCGGCAAGAGGCACACCGAAGAACAGGAATGCCTCGTGCAGGAACAGTCCCAGCAGCGAAAGTGCGGTGACGAGTGCGAAACGCGGCGCTGTCCGGCTTTTGCCGCCGAGCAGTCCGAAGATGGCGAGTACAAGCAGGTAGCACAGGTAATCTTTCCTGATGATGAACTCCACGCAACTGTAGCACAGCGGCGAGAGCAGGAACCACGTGGAGAAGCCCTCGCGGCGGAAGCGTCGCACGAAAAACGCGGCAACGGCCACGAAACTTGCGGTACAGACCGTAATGACAATGGAAAACGGCGACAGACCCGTGGTCGCGCAGACTTCCCAAAGCAACTGCCCGAAAAGGCCGCGGCGGACAAAGCCTCCTTCATAGTTAATCAGCATTTCCGTGTAGCCGAAGCCGTTGAAGTCGGTGAGTATCCGGTCTACGCCGCAGGCCCTGACGAGTTTCACCATGAAAGCGCCGGCAAGCAGCAGGGTGATGACGGCTGTGCCCGTCGAATGTTTTGAAAGATAGGGATGGGAAAGTTGTTTCATGCCATCTGGACGGCGGAAACGCCGTCTGTCGGTTTTTATATACGTATTTGCGACTGCAAAGTTAAGACTTTTATTCAGCCCGGCTGCGGTCCGGTTTTGTTTTTCTCGTCGTCGGCTTTTGTCGCCCGCAGTCCGGTGGCTGTTTCGGGCATGTGCGAATATTTTCGGTCCTTTTGCACCATGTTGGGCGGCTTTTGCGTAAATTTGTCCGTGACTCTATCAAGAAAAACGTAATCATGGAAAAAATCAGCAATCAGGAACTCTCTCTGACAATAAGTCCGGTCGGTGCGGAAATGCAGACACTCACGGACAAGCGTGCCAACCGCGAACTTCTGTGGCATGGCGACACGAAATATTGGGGCGGCCGTTCGCCGATACTCTTTCCCGCGGTCGGCGGCATGTGGAATGCCGTTTACAGATATGGCGGCAAGTCTTTCAACATGCCGAAACACGGTTTCGTGCGCCGCATCGAGTGGGAAGTGGCGGCCCGCAGCGGAAACAGCATCACCTTTGCCCACGAGCGGACGGCCGACGAGGCCGAAGTTTTCCCGTGGCCGTATCGCGTAGAGGTGGAATATGTGCTGGAAGGCCGCCGTGTGCGCGTCCTGTTCCGCGTGAAAAACGACTCCGCAGAGGACATGTTCTTCCAGATGGGCGGCCACCCCGGATTTTCGCTGCCCGACTTTTCGGAAGACGAGGCGGTGAGCGGATTTCTGCGCTTCACGGGCCGTGCGGACCACTTGTTGCGTGCCGCCGAGCAGGGCTGCACGCTCGCAGAACACTTTCCCGTCCCCACGGGTGCCGACGGCGATGTCCCTGTCTGCGTCGGGACGTTTGCCAACGAGGCGCTGATTCTGCCCGGCGGCCAGGTTTCGGCCGTCACGCTCCTGCGCAAGGACCGCAGTCCCCTTGTGCGGGTGGAAAGCACCGCGCCCGTGTGGCTGGTATGGGCACCTCAGAACGAGCACGCCCCGTTTGTCTGCTTCGAACCGTGGTACGGACTGTGCGACCCCATAGGCTTTGACGGCGATGTCAGCGAGAGGCCTTTCATCAACCGCCTCGGTGCCGGCCGGGAATGGCACGGCGGCTACGATATCCTCGTATATTGATTTCCCAAAAAGGCAACCGGCCCGGCAGGCGGTGCATCCACGCGCGTGGAGTTCCGTCTGCCGGGCCGGTTGCCTTTGTCTATGGGTGTCAGAGTGCCTCGAGCATACGCTTCAGTACCACGGTCGCCGATATTTCACGGTTGGCCGCCTCGGGAATGACGAGCGAGCGCGGCGATTCGATGACGTCGTCCGACACAATCATGTTGCGCCGCACGGGCAGGCAGTGCATGAAGCGTCCGTTGTTGGTCACAGCCATGTGTTTTGCCGTCACTGTCCAGTCCATGTCCTTGGACAGGATTTCCCCATAGGCCTCGCGGCGTGTCACACCCGGGCAACTCCAGTTCTTGGCATAGACGAAATCCGCCCCTTTGAGGGCTTTCATCTGGTCGTACTCCACACGTGCGTCACCCACAAACAGGGGGTCGAGTTCGTATCCCTCGGGGTGCGTCACCACAAAGTCCACGTCGGCCGCCCTCATCCACTCGGCGAAGCTGTTGGGCACGGCCTGCGGCAGCGCGCGCGGGTGGGGCGCCCACGTCAGCACCACTTTCGGGCGCGCACGTTCCTTGTATTCCTCAATGGTGATGAGGTCCGCAAACGCCTGCAGCGGGTGTGCCGTCGCGCTCTCCATGGAGAACACCGGCTTGCCGCTGTAACGTATGAACTGGTTGAGTATCTGTTCGGTGTAATCCGCCTCACGGTCGTGCAGGCCGGCAAAGGTACGCACGCCTATCAGGTCGCAGTACGAGGCCATGACGGGGATGGCCTCGAGCAGGTGCTCGCTCTTGTCGCCGTCCATCACGACGCCGCGTTCCGTTTCCAGTTTCCACGCGCCTTGGTTCACGTCGAGCACAATGACATCGAGGCCCAGGTTTCGCGCGGCCTTTTGTGTGGAAAGCCTTGTGCGCAGACTGTTGTTGAAGAATATGAGGAGCGCTGTGCGGTGATGCCCGAGCCGTTCATGGCGGTAACGGTCCTGTTTGATTTCGGCGGCTTCGCGGAGCGCCTTGTCCAATGGGCCGATATCGGCCACGTGTAGAAATGTTTTCATTCTGTAAGAAATTTGTGCCCAAAAGTAGCAATAAAATCCGTATTTATCGGAATTCGTCTCCCAAAAAGCCTTTTACGAGGTTAAATAACCCTATGCAGTTGGCCGCACCGGCCGGATTTGATAAATTTGTACCGGACTAATCACCAAAAAACACGTATTGAAATGAAGAAAATAACGATTCTGGCGGTCTGCGCCTTGTTTTTTGCCGGCAGCGGATGTGCTACGCGGAACGACCGGCCGGCTACTGACGCCGCAGCGGCCGAAACTGCCGCCCGCACCGCTTCGGACGAACAGCCGGAAGCCGCGGCGACGAAAGTGAAAACTATCTCACCCGCAATAAGCGGCGACGACATCCTGACGGCCATCACGAAGGACTATGCCGGACAGGTGGTGCTCATCGATTTCTGGGCGACATGGTGCGGACCGTGCCGCATGGCCATGAAAGAGATTGACAAAATCAAGGCCGACCTGCAGAAGAAAGGCTGCGCCTTCGTCTACGTCACCGGTGAGACCTCGCCCGAAGCCACCTGGAAGCAGATGATTGCCTCCATCGAGGGCGACCATTATCGCCTGACCGACAAACAGTGGGACGAACTCTGCTCCCGGCTCAACCTGCCCGGCATCCCGGCCTACCTGCTGCTGAACAAGGACGGCTCGACGGCGTACAGCAATCTGCAACAAGGCGGATACCCCGGCAACGACGTCATTCAGAACAACGTGGAAGTGGCTCTGACCAAATAAGCCCGCTCCGCGCATCGCGTACATCCCCCGCTACGGCAACTTGCCTGGCGGGGGATTTTTGTGTACAAGGGTAGGGTGGAACGACCGGACGAAGGCCGGCGGATGTCATGTCCGTGACGGGGCGGAACGACATTAACATTTTTAACTTTTCTACACTTTTCGGGGCCGCGTACATGGCATGTAGTTTATCCTACATGCAGGGCCGGAAAACACTACATGGCATGTAGGACGAACTACAAGCCACTTACGAAAAACCGTCATAGGGATAGTTTCTCCCCGGAACGGGCTTTCGGGCACGAAAAAGGGACGGTTTCAGGCCGTCCCCGCGCTTTTGCAATGCAAAGATAATACATTTTCGGCCGAAAAGCAAGAAATGTTAAAATCACCGCGGGCCGATTGTCAAGGCGGCCGGCATTCTTCGGGCGATAAGGCGGCCGTTTGGCCGTCTCGTATTTTATTATTAGCTTTGCCCTTACATAGTTGAAGGCATGTGGACGACATTTTTCATATGGATGGTTCTGGCGGTTTATGTCATTCTGGTGGCGAGTACCGTCACGGTGGTGCTGCTCGAAAACCGGCAGCCGGCCAAGACCATAGCGTGGACCATCGTATTGGTGATGCTTCCCGTCATCGGCCTCATCATCTTTTATTTTTTCGGGCAGAACGTACGCAAGGAAAGGTACATAGGCAAGCGCCTCTACAACCTGCTCACGCAACGGATGCTGGGCGAGGTGTCGCGCCTGCCCGCCGGGGCGTATCCGCCCAAGCACGCACCTCTCATCCGTTTGTTCGAACGTACGAACAAGGCTGTGCCCACCGTGGACAACCGCATCGACAGCTACGGGACGGGGGCCGGCTGGCTGCTGGCGCTGGCCCGCGAGATCGGTGCGGCGACCGACCACATACACCTCGAAACCTATATCATAGAGGACGACGCCGTGGGACGTTTCGTGCGCGACCTGCTGACGGACAAGGCGCGGGAAGGCGTGGAAGTGCGGCTCATCTACGACGACGTGGGCTGCTGGAAAGTACCTAACCGCTTTTTCGGTCGGCTCATTGATGCCGGTGTCAAGGTCAGCCCGTTCCTGCCCGTGCGGTTTCCCAGCCTGACCCATAAGGTGAACTACCGCAACCACCGCAAGATATGCGTCATCGACGGTCAGGTGGGCTTCATCGGGGGCATGAACCTGGCCGAACGCTATGTCAGCCGCCGCGGGAAGCCGTGGCGCGACATCCACCTGCGCATTGAAGGCGAAGCCGTGGCGGGACTGCAACGCATTTTCCTGAGCGACTGGAACTTTGTGCGCGGGGCCGTCCGCGCCGAACGGCGTTATTTCCCCGCACCGCGGACCTCGGCGGCAACAGGCGGCGGCGACGTGTTGCAGATTGTCCAGTCGAACCCCGTATCGCGCTATCCCGAAATCATGTTCGGACTGACATGGGCCATTTACCGCGCACGTCGTTATTTCTACATACAGACCCCCTACTTCATGCCTACCGAACCCGTGCTCCAGGCCCTGCAGACAGCAGCCATGAGCGGGGTGGACGTGCGGCTGATGGTGCCCGAAAAACCGGACAGCTTCTGGCTGCGCTACATCAACGACAGCTATTTCTCAGCCATCCTGCAGGCCGGCATACGCATATATATATACCGCAACGGCTTCCTGCACGCCAAGTGTGCCGTTTCCGACGACGACTGGTGTACGGTAGGCTCGTCGAATATGGACTTCCGCAGCTTCGAAAACAATTTCGAGGCCAACGTGTTCCTTTACGGGAAGGCGGGGGCGACGGCCTGCCGCGACAATTTCCTCAACGACCTGAAAGACTGCCGCGAGATAAGGCTCAGCGAATGGAAACGCCGCCCGCGGCTTAACCGCCTTATGGAATCTTACACAAGAATACTGTCACCGCTGCTCTGACCGCATGGGCGGCCGGCCGAACCACCATCTTCATGCCATGAAACAAGTCTTCCTTCTGTTTTTCCTCCTGCTGCTCCCGACGCTCCCGGCAACTGCCGGACCCATCGACGTGGAAACGGCGCGCGGGGTGGCGCTTGCCCATTTGCGGACCGTACGGACAACGGACGGCAACGCGAAGAAAGCCCGCGCCGAAGCCGCCGGCGTGCGGTTGGTGGCCCGCAATGCCGCCGCATACCTGTTCTCGGCCGGAACGGAAGGCTTTGTCCTCGCCGCGGCCGACGACCGGTTGCCCGCGGTACTGGGCTACGGCGAACTGGCCGGCGGACCGCTGCCCGCATCCCTCGACGGACTTATTTCGCTCTACGCACGGCAGTTGTCTTTGCGGGCGGAACGGACACCTGTCCCGGCGGCCGGTGCGACCGAGGCCGTTCCTCCGCTCCTGACCACGCGGCACCATCAGGGCGCGCCCTACAACAACGAATGCCCATATTACCGCTACGCCGACGGAAGCCTGTCCGGCGGACGCTGCCTCGTAGGGTGCGTCGCCACTGCCCTTGAGCAGGTCATCGCTTACTACCGGCGTACCGTCACATTGACCGACACCTTGCACGGCTGGTCCACGGCCCACTACGAACTGCCCGACGTTCTGCCCGGCGCAAGCGTGGACACACGGCTCGTACTCGACGACTACGACCGCCAGGCCTATACGCCCGAGGAGGCGGATGCCGTGGCACGGCTGGCTTACTATTGCGGAATGGCGGCGCACATGCGGTGGGGCCCGGACGCAAGCGGTGCCCGCATCGACGGACTTGACGAGACACTGCGGCGCGCCTTCGGCTTCGGATACGCGCACTATGCGGACAGTTACAAGTATGCCCCCGATGCGTGGGAGCAGATGCTCGGCAACGAAATCCGCTGCGGGCGGCCCGTCGTTCTTACCGGCTTCGGACAGGGAACTAACGGGCATGCCTTCGTGCTTGACGGGCGGGACAGCAACGGCCTCTACCACGTGAACTGGGGCGAGGGCGGCAGGTACGACGGATTTTTCCGCCTTGACGTGCTCAATGCCGCCGAGCCGGGAACCGACATCACGGACACGGGCATGACGGAAGGCTTTTCCATCAACATCGAGGCTCTGTTCCTGCATCCCGACCCCGTCGAAGTGACGCTTCCCGACACGCTGGAACGCACGGGGCTGGAGATAGCTGTCGATTCGATACATCTGGAACAGACTCCCGAGACGGGAAAGACGACGCCCATAAGGATATACTTCAGGAACACCGCGTCGCAGACGCTGACCACGCCATTCGAAATTTTCACCAACGGCGATACCGACGAGGACATCTTTGCCGATGCCGACTACGTGGCGCTCACGACCGTCACGCTGCGGTCCGGCGAGCGTTGCGAGCGGCTTGTGCACGCCAACTTCGGACAAGCGGGCCGGCGGATGCTGCGTCTGTCGCCCGATGACAGGGCCGTTCCGTTCGAGATGCCGGTAGACATCACCGCAGCCGTGCTTCCCGAATTGTCTTTCGCCGTGCCCGAAATCACTTTCGGCGCGGAAGGAGAGACTGTCGTGCGGACAAGTGTCGCCAATCCCGGGCCCGGTCGCGCCGGACACCGCATTACGTTCGAGATAACCGCCGCCGACGGAACACAGGCCGCCGCCGCTTCGGTGGACGATGCTTCCTACGTGGCCCATGTGCTGTATTCGTACCTGCCGGAAGGCCGGGAAGAGACGGCCGAGATGCGCTTCGACGGACTTACCCCGGGCCACAGTTACACGCTCAAGGTGAGATGTCCGTGGACCGTGCGGCAAACGGTCACTTTCACCGTGCCCGAAACCGCTACCGGCATTGACGCCGTGACTGCCGCCCCGCTGCCGGTACTTTGGTATACACCTGACGGCCGCCGGGTGCCGAGGCCCGCACGCCCGGGCCTCTACCTGCGGAGACAGGGCGGCATTACCGAGAAAATATATGTGCGATAGCCGCCCGCGGCCACGGGGCCGTGTGGCGCACACGTACATCCACTTTATTATATATGTCTGTTATGAATTTGGAAAACTACATTGCGGAAAACGAACCCCGCATCCTTGATGAACTTTTCAGCCTGATACGCATTCCCAGCATCAGTGCCCTGCCCGAGCACAAGGCCGACATGGCGCGCTGTGCCGAGCGTTGGCGCGAGTTGCTGCTGTCCGCCGGCGCCGACCGGGCCGAAGTGATGCCGAGCGACGGCAATCCGCTGGTCTACGCCGAGAAGAAGGTAAACGAGAAAGCCCCGACGGTGCTCGTATATGCCCACTACGACGTGATGCCCGCCGAACCGCTGGAACTTTGGCAGAGCCGGCCGTTCGAACCCGAGGTGCGCGACGGACGCATCTATGCACGTGGTGCCGACGACGACAAGGGCCAGGCCATGATACAGGTGAAGGCGTTCGAATTTCTCGTGCGCAACGGTCTGCTGAAACATAATGTGAAATTCATTTTCGAGGGCGAAGAGGAAATAGGCTCGCCGAGTCTGGCGGCTTTCTTGGAACGTCATCGCGACCTGCTGCGGGCCGACGTCATCTTGGTGTCCGACACGAGTATGCTGGGTGCCGACCTGCCGTCGCTGACCACGGGACTGCGCGGACTGGCCTACTGGGAAATAGAAGTGACCGGCCCGAACCGCGACCTGCACAGCGGACACTTCGGCGGAGCCGTAGCCAATCCGATAAATGTCCTGTGCGAAATGCTCGCCGGCATTACGGACGGGAACGGCCGCATCACGGTTCCGCACTTCTATGACGACGTGGAGGAACTCTCGGCCGAGGAACGCCGCATGTTGGCCGACATCCCGTTCGACGAGGAACGCTACAAAGAAGCCATAGGCGTGGCCGAGCTGCGCGGCGAACAGGGCTACTCCACGCTGGAACGCAACTCGTGCCGGCCGTCCTTCGACATTTGCGGCATCTGGGGCGGATATACGGGCGAAGGCTCCAAGACGGTGCTGCCCTCAAAGGCTTACGCCAAAGTGTCGTGCCGCCTCGTCCCGCACCAGCGGCATGAGCGCATCTCGCAGCTCTTTACAGAGCACATCAGACGCATCGCACCGCCCTGCGTCCGCGTGAAAGTCACGCCCATGCACGGCGGCGAGGGCTATGTATGCCCCATTACGCTGCCGGCCTACAAGGCTGCCGAGCGCGGATTCGAGAAAGCGTTCGGCCGACGTCCGCTGGCCGTCCGCCGCGGCGGCAGCATACCCATCATCAGCGACTTCGAGCGTGTGCTGGGCACGAAGACCGTGCTGATGGGGTTCGGGCTGGAGAGCGATGCCATACATTCTCCGAACGAGAACTTCCGGCTCGACATCTTCCGCAAGGGCATAGAGGCGGTCGTGGAGTTCCACAAGGCTTTCGCGGAACAGGCATAGCGGCGCGTACCCCGCGGCCGGCACGAAATGAGGCGCGCCAAGGACGGCGGACCGGATATTTGTCGTAACTTTGTGCCCTAAAAAAGAAAAACATGTACGCATTAACCATTCCTGCCATTGCGGTAGTCATCGGCAGTGCCATCGGAGCACTGGCCAAGCGGGGCATCCGCGAAAAATACATCACCGTGCTCAACACGGCCATGGGCCTGGCGGCTCTCGTCCTGGGCGTGAACGTTGCCATGGGCAACATGCAGAAATCGCAGTATCCGGTATTGTTCATTTTCTGCCTTGCCGTGGGCGGACTCATCGGCACCGTGTTGCGTCTGGACCAGCGGATGGAGCGGGCCACGAAGGCCGTTTCGGGCGGGTCGGACCTGGCCGAGGGCATCACCACGGGCGTGTTGCTCTGCTGCGTGGGTACGCTGTCGATGATGGGACCCGTGATGTGCGTGCTCTATGGTGACAATACCTATCTGCTGACAGGCGCGACGCTCAACCTCGTGACCATGATTGTCATCGCATCGAGTTACGGTTTCGGAACGGCACTCACGGCCGTCGCCGTGCTGGTATGGCAGCTGGTCATCTATGGAATCACGAAGATTTCGGCCACTTTCATCTCCGAAGAGCTGATTTCCGAAGTCTCCATCGTGGGAGGCGTGCTCATTGCCGCGGCCGGGCTCGGCGTACTCAACATCAAGGACTGCAAGACCATCAACCTGTTGCCCTCACTCGTATTGCCCATGCTGTTTTACCTGTTCAAGGATTTGCTGGGCTTTTAGTTCCGGCCCTCCGCATACATCCCGTGCCGCCGGACTGTGCAGACAGCATCCGGCGGCACGCTCTTTTGCCTCACGAAAAGCCGGGAAACGGCTCGTCCGACATTAACATTTTTAACTTTTCTGCACTTTTGGCGCGGCGTACATGGCTTGTAGTTTTGCCTACATGCAGGGACAAAAATTCCTACATGGCTTGTAATTTCCACTACATGCCATGTAGGAAATTCTTTCATAGGGCCGGTTTCTCCCTGAAACGGACTTACGGGCACGAAAAAAGGCGGCTACGGCCGCCTTTCTCACTTTTACAGTGCAAAGATAATACATTTTCGCGCCAAAAGCAAATAGTGTTAAAATCGCAGATGGCTTGCAGGGGTGCGTTTCTCCGCGCCGGCGGAGCGGAACTCCATGCCCTGCGGCCGCATCCCTATTTGATGTGTTCGCGGATGCGCTTCAGGTAATCGTCAAGTCCTTTTTCGTCCTTGCGGTCTATGATGTCAAGCAACACTTTCAGCTCTTCACGGATTTTCGACACCTGTCCTCCCGTCCGCGGGTTGAAGAGTATTTCGCGCAGCAGGCAGTCGTCCTCGCCCAACACGCCGCGGGCAATCTTCATGTGCCGCTTGAACGTCGTTCCCGGTGCATCCTGATGCTTCATGACGGCGGCAAAGACGAACGTCGATACGAACGGGATGCTCAGCGAGTAGGCCACGGTTTCGTCGTGTTCGTCGAAGGTGTACTCGCACAGGTGCAGTCCGAGCTTGCCGTACAGGTCCTTGAAGAATATGCGCCCCATGTAGTCGCCTTCGCTGATGATGATGGCGTTTTCGTTGCTGAGCGCGCCGAGGTTCGCGAAGGTAGGCCCGAACATCGGGTGCGTGGAGACGTAGCGGTGGCCGCATTGTTCGTAGAACTCGTGCATCCCCGTTTTCACGGAAGCGATGTCGCTCAGTATACAATCGGACGGCAGATGCGGTATCACGCTGCGGAAGACATCGAGCGTGTATCTCAGCGTCACGGCATTGATGACCAGTTCGGGCCGGAAGGCTTCTATCTCTTCGAGCGTGGTGAACCGCTGCGTGTTATACATAAAGCGAAGCCGGCGCGGGTCTATGTCGTAAACGGCGGTCTCGTGGTCGAAACTGAGCAGGTCTACGAAAAACGAGCCCATCTTGCCGGCACCGAGTATCAGAATCCTCATGTTGGTTGTTCTTTTTGAAGATATTTTTTCACTGACCGGCTTTCTCAGTCTTTGTTCATAATGTCAATCTGCTGGCGCACGCTTTCTTCGTGAATGGACTCGAAGATGCTCTTCACGAACTCGCCGGCCATGCCGCACAGGACGCCTTGTGCGCCGCGCTTCTCGAGTATCTCGGTGTAGCGGCCCGTCTGTACGACGGTCATATCGTGCTCCCGCTTGTACTGACCTATCTCACGGCTGACGCGCATACGCTTGGAAAGCAATTCGATGAGCGAGTTGTCGAGTTCGTCAATCTGCCTGCGCAGGGCGTCGAGGCTTTCCGTGCTTTCGGACTGGCTGCGTATGACGAGCTTGTCGAGGATGAAGTCGAGCACATCGGGTGTCACCTGCTGCTTGGCGTCGCTCCAGGCGCAGTCAGGATTGCAGTGACTTTCGATGATAAGGCCTTCAAAGCCGAGGTCCATGGCTTGTTGGCAAAGCGGGGCCACCAGCTCGCGCGCGCCACCTATATGGCTGGGGTCGCCGAAGATGGGGAGCGACGGGAATCGGCGGCGCAATTCGATGGGTATGTGCCACATCGGCAGATTTCTGTACAGGCGTTTGTCGTACGAGGAGAAGCCCCGGTGAATCACACCCAGCTGCTTGATGCCCGCACCATTGATGCGCTCCAGCCCGCCTATCCACAATTCGAGGTCGGGGTTCACGGGATTTTTCACCAGGACGGGGATGTCCACTCCTTTCAGCGAGTCCGCCAGTTCCTGCATGGCAAACGGGTTGGCCACCGTGCGGGCTCCGACCCACAGGATGTCCAGACCGGCTTCGAGGGCCGCCTCGACGTGGCGCGGGGTGGCCACCTCGGTGGACACAAGCATACCGAGTTCCTGCTGTACACGCTGCATCCACGGCAGTCCGACGGTACCTACGCCTTCGAAACCGCCGGGTTTGGTACGCGGTTTCCATATTCCGGCGCGAAATATCTTGATGCCCTTTTTCGCAAGCTGGGCTGCGGTGTCCATTACTTGCTCTTCGGTCTCTGCGGAACAGGGACCGGAGATGACGATTGGGCGCTTGGCATCGACGCCCGGTAACTTGAGAGGTTCTAATTCGAGTGACATGATTTCTTATGTTTTTGTTTCTTATGATTTATTCTGATGTAGGATTTCCTGTTACGGCATCCCGCAACGTGTGGGTCAGGCTTGCGCGTCCTTGTCTGCCGGACGGCCGAAGACTTCCTGCACACGCCGCAGGGCTTCGGCCAGTTTCTCTTCGGTCGCACACAGGGATATGCGGATGTACCTGCGGCCGTTGTTTCCGAAGATGAAGCCCGGTGTGATGAAGACGCGGGCTTCGTGCAACACCTTCTCGGTCAGTTCCTCCACATCCGCGTAACGGTCGGGTATACGTCCCCAGAGGAACATGCCTACCTGTCCGGAGTCGAACGTGCATCCCAGCGTGTGCATGATTTCTTCGGCCGTCCGGCGCCGGCGGGAATAGACTTCGACGTTCGCTTCCTCGTGCCATTGGTCACTGTTTGCGTATGCCGTGGCCGCTGCAAGCTGCATAGGGCGGAACGTGCCCGAGTCTATGTTGCTCTTGACCTTGACAATCCAGTTGATGAATGTAGGGTTGGTGGCGAGCATCCCTATGCGCCAGCCGGGCATGTTATGGCTTTTGCTCATTGAGTTGAACTCGATGCAGCATTCCTTTGCGCCGGGAATCTGCAGGATGCTCAGATGTTCGTGTCCCAGGATGAAACTGTACGGATTGTCGTTGATAACGACGATGCCGCGCCTGCGGGCGAAGTCTACGAGGCGTTCGTATGTTTCGCGCCGTGCAGGTGCTCCCGTCGGCATGTTCGGGTAGTTGGTCCAAAGCAGCTTCACGCCGCTCGTATCCATGCGTTCGAGTTCGTCGAAGTCGGGCTGCCAGCCGTTTTCGGGGCGCAGATTGTAGTTCACGACCTCACATCCGAGCAAGCGGGACAGGGATGTGTAAGTGGGATAGCCGGGATCGGGCACAAGGACCTTGTCTCCGGGGTTCGCAAAAGCCAGCGTGACGTGCAGTATGCCCTCTTTGGAACCGATGAGTGGCTGTATTTCCGTTTGCGGGTCGAGGCTCACGCCGAACCATCTGTCGTAGAAGCCGGCCATTGCCTCGCGCAACTGCGGAATGCCCGTCGTCGGCTGATAGCCGTGAGTATCTTCGCGGCGCGCCTCCGTGCAGAGCGTCTCGACGGTCTGCGGCGAAGGCGGACGGTCCGGGCTTCCGATGGCGAGCGAGATGATGTCCCGTCCCTCGGCATTGAGGCGTGCCACTTCTTTTCCCTTGCGCGAGAAATAGTATTCCTGTACGCTGTCGAGCCGGTCGGCCGGCCGGATGCCCGTAAGTGCGTTGCCGTGTGTCGCGGCTGCTATGTCGTTTGTTCCGTTCATGCTTTTGTCTGTTTACACATTTATATATAAGGCAGCCTTTCCGCCCCGTCGTTCATTTTCCGCAGTATTCCCCCAGTATGGTCAGCTCTTTGGTGAGCGGCCGCACGGCATCTATGCTTTGCCGGTAGCGGATATAGTCGTCGTAGACCACATCCACGTAGAACAGATACTGCCATTCGCGGCCGATGATAGGGAGTGACTGTATCTTGGTCAGGCTTATCTTGTAGAAAGAGAAGATGCTGAGCACCTGCGACAGTGAGCCTTCTTCGTGGGGCAGGGTAAAGACGATGCTGCTCTTGTCCGTGTGGTGCGGGTCGCGCATCCGGTCGGCGTTCCAGGTGTCGCAGAGCAACAGGAAACGCGTGTAGTTGTGCTTGTTGTCCTCGATGGCGGTGCGCAACACCTTCATGCCGTAGAGCGGCGCGGCACCTGCGTGACAGATGGCCGCATGTCCGCGCAACCGCAGGCGGCTGATGGTCTCGGCGGCGCCGGCCGTGTCTTCGGCCTCCACCACCTTCATGCCCGGATGTCCGGCCAGGAACTCCCGGCACTGCGCCAGCGCGACGGGATGAGAGTTCACCTCGCGGATGTCCCCGAGGTTGTCCTCGGGCAGACACATGATGCTGTGCTCTATGTGCAGCTTGTGCTCGCCGATGATGGTCACTCCGCTCTCGCGCAGCAGTTCGTAGTTGTGCAGCAGGCTTCCGGCTATGGTGTTCTCTATGGCCATGAGGCCCAGACACGTGTCATCGGCTTTCATTGCGGCGAATATGTCTTCGAAGGTGCTGCAACAAATCAGTTCGATGTCCTCGTCCGCGAAATATTCGTGGGCGGCAATGTCGTGGAACGAGCCCCTGATGCCTTGTATCGCTATCTTTATCATGTTTCTCCTTTATCGAAAAATCCCGCTCCTTGGTGTGGGAGCGGGATTCCTTGGCTTCGTGTTTCTTTATATCGTCTGGCACGCAACGTCCCGCTCTGCCTGTGAAGCAAAGTAAGCATAAAAGTAAAAGTAAAACGACGTGGCGTAACTCATGGATGTATTCTCTTATTTTTGGCAAAAGTAATCATAAGTTTTTACCCCGCAAACAAAATGAAAGAAATTTGTAAAAAAATCTCACAAAATACATCTTTTTATGACTGCGATGCAGCTGCGGCCGGCTATGCGCCTGCCGTTTTAACACTTCTTGCTTTTCGGCCGAAAATGTTGTATCTTTGTGGTACGGAAAATAGGGAAGGCGGTCGCGTACCGCCTTTTTTCGTGTAAATAAGCCCGTTACGGGCCGATTTACATGCACATGTAGAAAAATTTAGAAGTAGCCTGCGCAAAAATACATGCCTTCTATTTTGAACCGGAAGCCTTCCGCGTGCGAAAAGATGCCTTTTACGTGTCTGTATCCCTATTCCGTTTACATTTATTTACGTAACGGGAGTTAAAAATGTTAATCTCACTCCGCGCTGTGAGGCATCCGCACGGGCCGGAAAGCCTTGTCCGGGCGGGCCGAAGGGGCAAAAACGGCTGTTTTCCAAGGAAAAACTTGCTCAATTTGCACAAAAGCCGTAATTTTGTGCCGCATTTTAATGATTTAGACGAATAAAAATGACTCACAACTTATTGAAAGGTAAGCGCGGCATCATCTTCGGCGCGCTCAACGAGGACTCCATCGCATGGAAAGTAGCAGTGAAAGCCGTTGCCGAGGGCGCAACGATTACTTTGAGCAATACGCCGATGGCGCTCCGCATGGGTACGCTCGACAGTCTGGCCGAACAGCTCGGCGCAACCATTATCCCGGCCGACGCCACCAGCGTGGAAGACCTCGAAAAGGTATTTGCCGAATCGGTGGACGTGCTGGGCGGAAAGATAGACTTCGTGCTCCACTCCATCGGCATGAGCCCCAACGTGCGCAAGCACCGCACCTACGACGACCTGGACTACGGATACTTGCAAAAGACACTCGACATCTCGGCCATTTCCTTCCACAAGATGCTCCAGGTGGCCAAGAAGCAGGACGCCATTGCCGAGGGCGGAAGCGTGGTCGCCCTGACCTACGTGGCTTCGCAGCGTACATTCTTCGGTTATAATGACATGGCCGACGCCAAAAGTATGCTCGAAAGCATCGCCCGCGGTTTCGGTTACATCTATGGCCGCGAAAAGAACGTGCGCATCAATACCATCTCGCAGTCGCCCACGCCTACGACGGCCGGAAAGGGTATCAAGGACATGGACAACCTGATGGATTTCTCCGACAAGATGTCTCCGCTCGGCAATGCCAGCGCAGAGGAGTGCGCGGACTACTGCGTGGTGATGTTCTCCGACCTGACACGCAAGGTTACCATGCAGAATCTCTTCCACGACGGCGGCTTCTCGAGCATGGGTATGAGCCTGCGCGCCATGAACCAGTATGCCAAGGACCTCGCCCCCTACGAGGACGAGAACGGAAAGGTCATTTACGGATAACGGCATGGGCTTGTTCGACTTCCTGAAACGGCGCGACGACGCGACGGAAGGCACCGACGCCGCAGCAGCCCGCGAGCAGACGGCACAACGCCACCGGTTCGAGACGCTGCGCGACGACGGAGTGCGCGCCATGCGCATGGGGGCGGCGGACTATGCCGCGAAGTGTTTCGCTGCGGCCTTGGAAATGCAACCCGAAGACCTCAGGACGACGGGCTACATGGCCGAATGCCTTTGCGGAATGCAGGAATACGCCGCCGCGAGGCCGCACCTTGAACGCCTGGCTGCGGCCGAACCGCGTAATGTAGAGGTCCGCCTGTTGCTGGCCCGGGCACTGGGACGCACGGCCGACTTCCCCGCGATGCGGACCGCGTGCGACGCGCTCATGGCCGACTTCCCCGACGAGCCGCGGGCCGTCCGCCTGGCTGCGGAAGCCGCCCGCGGACTGGGGGATGCCCTTTCGGCGGTCGCCCTCCTCACCCGCGCGCTCGCCACCGACGAGGAAGATGCCGCGGCACGCCTTTTGCGCGCCCGCGTATTGGCAGACATGGGACAGTGGAACGAGGTGCTGGCCGACACGGAACGCCTGAACGCCGGCGGGGCTGCCGGCGAGGACGCGCTGTTGCTGCACGGCGACGCGCTGGCCGCGACGGGCAGGACCGACGAGGCGCAGGCCGTGTTCGTCCGGTTGCTCGAAACCAATCCCTTCGACCGCGACGCGACGCTCCGCCTGGGCGGCCTGCACGAGGCGGCAGGTACTTACGACCGGGCACTTGCCGTCTACGACGAAGCCATCGCCCTGCAGCCCGACTTTGCCGAGGCCTACAAGCGGCGGGGCGGCGTCCGGCTGGCCTTGCACGACGAGGCCGGAGCGGCAGACGACCTGAAACGGGCGCTGGAACTGCAGCCCGAGGCCGCCAAAAGCATCGACGGCGAATTTTCAAGCCTGCAGGACCAGGTCAATGCCCGTTATCGTGCGATGAACCCTTACGGTTTCTGACGCGCGGAGGCGGATTGCGCCGGCCGAAACGTACAATAATAAAAAAGTATGCGGGAACAAATCCGGATTTGTTCCCGCATACTTTTTCTTTTTTCTCCTATCACGAACGCCTTATTGCCCGAACAGTCGCGTCCACTCCTGTTCAAAGTTGGGCGTAAAGCAGCCTGTGCCGATGCGGCTGCGGATTTCCTCGGCCGTAAAGTAGCGCCCGCCGTCGAGTTCGGCACTCGGCTGCGGCAGGTCGTCGGTCGTGACACGGTACACGTGTACCAGTTCCCGCTCGCGCGGACAGTCGAAGACATACCGCTCGACAAATTCCGCCCGGAAGCCGGCCAGTCCGATTTCTTCCGCCGTCTCGCGCCGCAAAGCCTCCTCGGGCGTTTCGCCAAGCGCCACATGCCCGCCGACAGCCGTATCCCAGCGGCCCGGCTGTACGTCTTTCCACAGCGGACGCCGCTGCAGGTAAAGTTCGCCCCTGCTGTTGAACACATGCAGATGTACGACAGGGTGCAACGGACGCGCCGGCCCGTGGCATTCTCCCCGTGTGGCGCTTCCCGTCACCTCGCCGTCGGGCGTAACTAACGGCAGCATCTCCGCGGCATTGTCGGCAGGCGGGTCGCGGCGTTCCAGCAGGGAACTGTCACCATAACTCAGGAAACGGAAACCATGCCCCAGGGCGTAGTCGTAGATGCGCCGCCAGTCGCCGCCGACAAAGGCGGAAACGAGCAGCAACAGCGTACTCTGCGGCTGGTGGAAGTTGGTTACGATTTTCCGCACCACGTGGAAACGGTAACCGGGTGCTATGATGATTTGCGTGGCCGTATGCAGCGTGTCCGCTCCGTGCCGGTCCAGGTAACCGATAATCTCGTTTAGCGCCTCGATGGTGGTGAGTTGCCTTTCGCCGGATGCGGCATACTCGTAAGGAAGCCACTGGGGCACGTGCAGGTCATCGGGCTCGGCGTCCGGGTTACGCCGGATGAGTACGCCTACATAGTACAGGCTTTCGAGCGTGCGCACGGAAGTTGTCCCCACCGCGACACATTCGCCGCCGTAACTGATGAGCCGCTCGATGCTGGAACGCTTTACGGCAATCCATTCCGCGTGCATGGCATGGTCGGCAATGCGTTCGCTCTTCACGGGCTTGAACGTACCCGCTCCCACATGCAGGGTGATTTCGTCCAGCTCCACACCTCGCTCCCCGAGGGCCTGCAATACGCCCGGCGTAAAGTGCAGTCCCGCCGTCGGGGCCGCCACCGAGCCTTTAATTTTCGAGTAGACCGTCTGGTAAGTCCGCAGGTCGCTTTCCTCCGTCTCGCGGTTCAGATAAGGCGGGATGGGCAGTTCACCGCAGGCTTCGAGCACCTCGGCGAAAGTTGCCTCGTCATCGTCCCACGCGAAAGCCACCTCGTGTCCCGTACCGCTCGGCCCCAGCCGCTCGGCCGTAAGGGTAATGCTTCTGCCCCCTACATCTATGACGCGCTGCAAGCAACCATCCTTCCACTTTTTCAGGTTCCCGACAAGACAGGTCCACGTGACCCGCTTTTTTTGCCCGAAGGACAGTTGATAGTCCGACGGGGTATGCGGCTCCAGGCAGAACACCTCGATGAGCGCACCCGTGGACTTGTGGAAATGCAGACGGGCGCGAATCACTTTTGTGTTGTTGAAAATCATGAGTGTCCCGGCACTCAGGTGCTCCGGCAAGTTGCGGAAGATGTCCTCGCTGACTTCCCCGTCGCGGTAGATGAGCAGTTTCGACGAATCGCGCTCGGCTTTGGGGTATTTGGCTATGCGCTCGTCGGGCAACTCATAGGTGTAGTCTTTGATTTGTATGTCTCGCGTATCCACAGGCATGATGTAACGGTTGTTTTTTTACGGCTGCAAAGTTAGTACAAGCCATGTGAAGGGCAAAACGAAAGCGGTAGAATTAATGACACAGGGGACAGACGCGCGTACATGGCGGACCGGCGCACGCACATGGCGGAAAAAGTATTTCGGCCTGTGCGGAAAAATCATTAACTTTGTACTTCAGTTACACCTATAATATATATAAGAGAATGAAAATAGGCGATAAGGTGCGCTTCCTCGACGCTGTCGGCGGCGGAACGGTAAGCGGCTTTCAAGACAAAGACATTGTCATCGTGCGGGATGCCGACGGATTCGACATTCCGATGCTTCGACGCGAGTGTGTCGTGATAGAAACGGACGACTACAATATAGCCCGGACTCCGAAACCCGCCGGAAAGAGCGGGGGAAACGGACCGGCGAAGACGCAGGCCGCTTCCGCACCGGCGGCAATCCCCGATGAGCCGGACGACGACCGGCCCGTGACTTTCCGCCCCAAGCCTCTGGAGCGCAGAGGCGGGGAAAAACTCAACCTGTACCTGGCTTTTGTCCCCGTCAATAGGCTTGATTTCTCGAACACGGCTTTCGAGGCCTATTTGGTCAATGACAGCAACTATCACGTGCGGTTCGCGCTCACCAGACCGGAAGGTGCGGCGGCCGAAGTATGGCATGAGGACGAAGTAGAGCCGAATACGAAACTTTTTCTCGAGGAATTCCGGCGCGACATGCTGCCCGGAATGGAGCGGATGGCATTTCAGGCGTTCGCCTTCAAACGTGACAAGACGTACCTGCCCAAACCGGTATTCGACGTGGCCTTGCGCCCGGACGTGACGAAGTTCTACAAACTGCATTCCTTCACACAGACGGACTTCTTTGGGCAGCCGGCTTTGCTTATCGACCTGATACGCGACGATCGGCCGGCACGTGGTGTGACCATAGACGCCGGAGCGTTGGCGCAGGCCATGACCGAACACGCACAGGAAGCGCGCCCCGTGCGACAACCCGCCCGAAAGACTGAAAAAGATGACCCTTCGAAGCCCCTTGAAGTGGACCTGCACGCCGCGGAGTTGCTCGAAACGACCGCGGGATTGCAGCCGCGCGACATTCTCGAGCATCAACTCACGATTTTCCGCAGAACCATGGACGAGCACCTCAGGCAAAAGGACCGCCGCATCGTGTTTATCCATGGCAAAGGCGAGGGTGTGTTGCGCAATGCCCTCATCAAGGAACTGAAAGCCCGCTACAAGCAATGCCGGTATCAGGACGCATCGTTCCGCGAGTACGGTTTCGGTGCGACGATGGTCACCATAGGCTGAACAAGCCGGCATCCGCTTCGGAACAGATAACTTTTACAACGATTAAACAACCATACATGCAACTCTATCCCAAACTTATAACAGACGCACTCGCCACCGTGCGCTACCCGGGTACGGGGAAAAACCTGGTGGAAGCCGAGATGGTAGAAGATGACCTGCGCATCGACGGCATGAGCGTATCTTTCTCCCTCCTTTTCGAGCGTGAGACAGACCCTTTCCTAAAGTCGGTGGTCAAAGCCGCCGAGACCGCCATCCATACCTATGTGGACAAGGACGTCAGGGTGACCATCAACGTCAAGACAACCCAGGCCCGGCGGCCCGAACCCGGCAAGATGCTGCCGCAGGTGCGCAATGTAATCGCCGTCAGCTCGGGCAAAGGCGGTGTCGGAAAGAGCACCGTGGCCGCCAACCTGGCCGTTGCGCTTGCCCGGCTCGGATATAAGGTCGGCTTGCTCGACGCCGATATTTTCGGGCCCTCGATGCCGAAGATGTTCCACATGGAGGCGGAACGCATCTTTGCCGAGGAAAAAGAAGGCAGGCAGCTTCTGATTCCCGCCATGAAGTACGGCGTGAAACTGCTCTCCATCGGATTTTTCGTTAATCCCGACACCGCCACGCTTTGGCGCGGGGGAATGGCGTCCAACGCGTTGAAACAACTCATTGCTGACACGGATTGGGGTGAGTTGGACTATTTTATCCTCGACACGCCGCCGGGCACGAGCGACATCCACCTCACTTTGCTCCAGAACCTGGCCATTACGGGCGCGGTCATCGTGTCCACGCCCCAGCAGGTGGCACTTGCCGACGCGCGCAAGGGCATCGACATGTACCGCAATGACAAGGTAAACGTGCCTATCCTTGGGCTGGTGGAAAACATGTCGTGGTTCACGCCCGCCGAACTGCCAGACAACCGTTACTACATCTTCGGCCGCGAAGGCGTAAGCCGGCTGGCCGAGGAAATGCAGCTGCCGTTGCTCGGACAGATACCCGTCGTACAGAGCATTTGCGAGAGCGGAGACGAGGGCGAGCCCGCCGCCGTACACGACAACACCGCCACCGGCGAGGCTTTCCGCACCTTGGCCGAGCGCGTGGTATGCGAGACCGAACGCCGCAACCGCGAGCAACCGGCTACGAAAATAGTGGAAATGCGAAAGTAAACAGCAAAGAAAACGAGCAAAAGCGCGGCCAATCGCGCGGAAATGTATATTTTTGCAATCGAAGCTACGGGCAATCGTTCCCGCAACGGGAGACGGCAACGTCCGACACAAGGATAAATTTTAATACAAGCATAATCATGAAACTTAAGATTGCAGTTCTGGCCGGCGACGGCATAGGTCCGGAGATTTCCGTGCAGGGTGTGGCCGTTACCAAGGCCGTTTGTGAGAAGTTCGGGCACGAAGTGTCGTTCGAGGAGGCACTTTGCGGCGCCGCCGCCATTGATGCGGTGGGCGATCCCTTTCCTGCCGAGACGCTCCGCGTGTGCAAGGAAGCCGATGCCGTGTTGTTCTCGGCCGTAGGCGACCCGAAGTTCGACAATGACCCCGCGGCGCGCGTACGGCCCGAGCAGGGGCTCCTGGCCATGCGCAAGCAACTGGGACTTTTCGCCAACATACGCCCCGTACAGACCTTCAAATGTCTGGTCCACAAGTCGCCGCTGAAGGACGAACTCGTGGACGGCGCCGACTTTGTGTGCATCCGCGAACTCACGGGCGGCATGTACTTCGGCGAGAAACACGAGGGCGACGACATGGCCTACGACACCAATAAATATACGCGCGAAGAAGTGGAGCGCATCCTCAAGGTCGGTTACGAATACGCCCGTCGCCGCCACCGTCACCTGACGGTCGTGGACAAGGCCAACGTACTTGCATCGAGCCGTCTGTGGAGAAAGGTGGCACAGGAAATGGCCCCGCAGTATCCGGATGTGGAGACAGACTACATGTACGTGGACAACGCCGCGATGCGCATGATTCAAGACCCGAAATTCTTTGACGTGATGGTGACGGAAAACACCTTCGGCGACATTCTGACCGATGAAGGCTCGTGCATCACCGGCTCGATGGGGCTGTTGCCCTCTGCCTCGACCGGCGAAAGCACGCCTGTGTTCGAGCCCATCCACGGTTCGTGGCCGCAGGCCAAGGGAAAGAACATAGCCAACCCGCTGGCACAGATTCTTTCCGTAGCGATGCTGTTCGAATACTTCGGGCTGAGCGAGGAAGGCGCACTGGTACGTCGCGCCGTCGATGCAAGTCTGGACGAGAATGTCCGCACTCCCGAAATCCAGGTGGCCGGCGGTGCCGCTTACGGTACGCGCGAGGTGGGCCAATGGATAGTAAACTGGATAAAGGCGCAGGCCTGACATCCGTCGTCCCCATGACGGACAACACGCCATCCCGCATCCGCACCTCCGGATGCGGGATGGTCGTATCGTATCGGTGTATCGTATCGGCGGAAACGCAACCGCTCCTTTCTGACAGGGCGGAAACAAGAACCATAAGCCATCCGCGATTTTAACACTATTTGCTTTTGGCGCGAAAAAGTATTATCTTTGTATAGGAAAACAGGGAAAGGCGGCCGTAGCCGCCTTTTTTCGTATCCGTAAGCCCGTTTCAGGGAGAAACCGGTCCTATGATGGGAAAAACTACATGGCATGTAGTGGAATTTACAAGCCATGTAGTTCTTTTTATCCCTGCATGTCGGGAAAACTACAAGCCATGTACGTCGTCCCGATTGTGCACAAAAGTTAAAAATGTTAATGTCGTAAGGCGGCCGTTCTGCCGTTCCTGCACTGCCGGAACGGCAGAAACGTGTGCCTGTGTCAGCGTCCCCGCGTGAAGATGACGATGAGCACGGCGGGAATGATAAGGCCGATGCCCGCCAGCACGTTCCAGGTGACGGCCTCGTCGAACACAATGCTGCCGATGGTCACGGCGGTGAGCGGTTCGAGCGCGCCGATGACGGCTGTCATGGTGCTGCCTATGCGTTTCACGGCTGCCACCAGACACAGGTTGGTCACGACCGTGCAGACCAGTACGAGCATCGCCAGGTTGCCGGCCTGCGTGGCGGTCGAGATGGTCTGGAAATCATCCTGGCGTATGGCTTCGGCCGCGAAGATGGCCGCCCCGATGCCCATGACGTAGAACGTGAGCTTCAGTCCGTCCATGTCGCGGACGCGCGAACGGTTCACGCGGATGATGTACAGGGCGTAGCAACATGCGGAAATCATCTCGATGACGACACCGTGCCAGTTGGGCGCGCCGCCGTCGGGCTGCCAGGACAGCACGCCCACGCCGATGACGGCCATGCCTACGGCCGCTATCGTCGATAACTTGCGCGACTCGTTGTAGAAAGCCATCATCATGACCGCCGTCACCACAGGGTACATGAAATGTATGGTGGTGGCCACTCCGGAACTGAGGTAGTTGTAACCCTCGTTCAGGAAAAGCGCGGAACCGTCCGAGAGAAATGCCAGATAGGCCAGCGTCACCATCTCGGGCCGCGTGACACGGAACGGTTTGCGCGTGACGAGCATGTATGCCCCCACGACAATTGTCGCGAACAGGAAACGATAGAAAAGCAGTGAGGGGGTGGACATGCGGTCGGCGGGATTTTCGCTCAGGCAGATGGGCAGGGCGAACAAAGGAATGAAGCCGTAGCAGATGGCGGCTATGAGGCCGAAGATGACACCGTGCATACCGGTGCGGAAAACAGGGGAGTGTAATTTCTTTTCAGTATTCTCGTTCATGGAGAGTAAGTGTTTTATCCTGATTTAAGGCTTGTTTTTCAATTAATCGGGGCGAGTGTCCGGACGGAGCGGCGGACGGCTCATTGGTCGAAGCTGACGAAACGGCCGTCCTGCGTGATGCCGCGCACCGAAATGCGGATGCGCAACCCGTCGCGTGCATTCCCGAAGAACACGGCCGAGGCCCGGCCGGCGGCATCGGTGGACACGCAGGGATTCCAGTAGAGCGTGCGGCGCACGTCGGACATGTCGGGCAAATCGGCGCTGCGGTAGTCGGGCTGGTAAAAGGTCTTGGGCTGTGCATATCCCTGAATGATGCGCTTGTCCGTGCCGCGGCGCGTCTTGAACAGGGCATAGTCGGGACGGGAATACAGAAAGACGGCATATTCAGGGCGGTTGCTGCGCGACTGCAGGGCGGCGTACTTCTCGGAAGGCATGAAGCGGCGCCAGGCATTGGGATTCGTCATGATGACTACGGATTTCACTTCGTCGGCCCAGATGTCGTCGGCATACTCCTTGTAGACGTTGTCCACAAACAGCACGGCCGAATTCCCGCCAAAGTTGAAGTCGAAAGTTTCGCCGTCGGGGACGATGCAGCCCTGCTCTTCGGTCGTCGCAGGCTGCAGGCCGACCGAAGTTTCCCCGCCCGACGATTTCGTGTCGCCGCCGCTGATGCTCGAAACCGTTTGAGAGGAGGACGTGTGCCGGAACTTGCTGTTCAGTTCGTTGAGCAAGTCCCAGATAAGTCCCACGGAGCGGCCGCGGTCTTTCATCAGTTCCACCTCGCGCTCGATGTTGTAATAAATGTCCGCGTACTTCATGCCGCTATGTTCGCCGCCGTTGTACGTATAACGGTTGCCCGTGAAGCCGCGATACTTGCCCTTGGCCACGACGTGGGCTTCGCCGAGCATGGATGACAACAAATGGGGGATGGTGTCGCGCCAGGCGAAGAGTTCCGGGCGGTAGTCGGCTGCGGCATCGGCGGAACGCGTCGGCGGAAGCGGGTTCAGCTCGTCTGGCCCGAACGTGCGCGGCGCTACGTTGAACCAACGGTCGAGCACCACGCGGCTCCACTTGCGCTTGCCGTTTTCGTTCTTCGTCGTAATCTGCGCAATCCAGTCTCCCACGTAGTCCACGTTCGACACAAAGGCGAAAGCGCCCAGGCTGTCCGTGACAGCGCTTCCCTCGAGGGCGCCGCCGGCGCGTGAGTACATCTTCAGGTTCAGCGACAGGCCGGGATAGGGCACTTCCTTATTGTTGTCGCGCAGCACGCGGCCGTTGAGCGTGAGTTTGTCTTCGATGGGTTGCGGCAGTTCGAAGGAGTCGCGCCCGCACATCTGTGCAAAAGTGTTGGCAGACCAGCCCTGCACCGCCAGCAACAGGTCGAGCGCGTACCGATGCGGCGCGTCGTCGGCTTCGAAATAGTATTCGGGAGCGTGTACGTAGCCCTTCAGTTCGGACGAAAGCAGCATGTCTACCGAAAGGTCCGTGCCGGGACGGCGTACCAGCTCGCCGGCGTCATCGCGGACGGACATCGAGAAGACGGCCTGTACGGGATTTTCCTGTTTGTCCTTCAGGTTTATCTCCAACGCTATGGGAGAGAAAGCTTTATAGCTTTCGGCATTCTGCCGCACCGTGAGACTGAGGTCGCGCCCGAGGGAATTTTTCCAGACCAGGCGGCTGCAGTACGTCCGGCCCGTCTTGTCGAACAGCGCGATGCGGTTCACGCCGTCGTGCAGGGACGTGTTCGGCACAAAAAGCTCGACAGCGCCTTCACCCACGGTAAGTGTGTCGAAATAGCAGACACGTCCGCGGCACGTGACCGCCAGTCCGAGCAGTCCCGAGGCATCTGCGCCGCCCGACACCAGTACCTCGACGCCGTCGGGGGCGGGGTTGGCGCGCAGGACGTATGGAACGGCAGGCTCGGGTGCGGGCAAATCGAACTTTTCACCCCGTCCCTCTTTTCCCACACGGACATAGCCGCGGCCGGATGCGGCCGGCAGTGTGATGAATCCCATGCCGTCGTGCACGGGTGCATAGTCACCGATGAGCTGCCCGGCGTCGTCGTAGACGAAAAGGCTGTCCGTGCGCGCTTTGCCGCGGCCGTCGGTCAGTTTGTAGGCGATGCGCTGTTCCATGCCCCCGGCACGTTGTCCGCCTTCGGGGAAGAACTCGGCCGTGACGCGGTTGGCGCCGCCGAAAAGGAACGTGCGGGGATGTGACGGGGCGAGTTGCTGCTCGGTCTCGGGCCTGCGGATGGTCAGTGCGGAGAAATCGCCCGCTTCGTGCGGCTTGCCGAACACGGGAACGACGCGCGAGAAACAGGCCTCCGTTCCCCAGTTCACCATCTCGCGGGTATAGGCCCGCAGCTCGTAGAAACCGGCTTTTATCGGCAGGTCGAGCAGGAATTCCCCGTGTGCCTGGCCCAGGCTGTCTATACGCAGTTGCTTGCGCTCCACTTGTACGCCGTCGGCATTGAGGAGTTCGACGTAGAGGACGCGGCTCAGGTTGGCGGGACACAGGGACGAGGCGCGCACCACGTAGGCCTTGAACCACAAAGTCTCGCCTTCGAAGTACGAATTGTTGTCTAAGTGGACGTACACCTTTTCCCGTGGGAAGTTGTGGTCGAACACGGCGGCCTGTCTGAAGCGTGCGAAAAGATAATCAAAATCCTGTCCCCGTGCGGACAGGGACAGGAAAAGGAACAATAAGGTCGGCAACGCCGCAAACAGGGTCGGCTGCGACGGGAATCGGCGTACGGACATGTCAGATGCGGCGTATGAGTTCGCGGAATATTTCTGCCATGACGGGCTGCACTGCATTTGCCGCGCGCTGCACTTCTTCGTGGCTGACCTCGACTATTTTTCCTTCGACTCCCAGGTCTGTGATGATGCTGATGCCGAACACGCGGATGCCGCAGTGGCGTGCGACGATGACTTCGGGCACGGTGCTCATGCCAACCGCGTCTGCGCCGAACGTACGATACATCTTGTATTCGGCAGGTGTCTCATAAGTGGGGCCTTGCGTGGCGAGATAAACGCCTTCGACCACGTGAATGCCTTTTTCCCTGACGATGTCGCGCGCCATGTCGAGATATGCGCGGTCGTAGGCCTCGCTCATGTCGGGGAAGCGCGGGCCTGTGGGGAAGTTAGGTCCGTGGAGCGGATGCTCGGGCAGGAAGTTGATGTGGTCGCGGATAAGCATAAGGTCGCCTATCTCGAAGTCGGGATTCACGCCGCCCGCGGCATTGCTCACGAAAAGGTTCTCGATGCCGAGTTCGTGCATGACCCGCACGGGGAAGGTCACTTGTTTCATGTCGTAGCCCTCGTAAAAGTGGAAGCGGCCCTCGAGTGCCATCACTTCCTTGCCACCTAAGCGTCCGAACAACAGGCGTCCGCTGTGCCCCTCCACGGTCGAGACGGGGAAGTTAGGGATTTCGCTGTAGGGGAAGGCATCTATGATTTCGATTTCGGCGGCCAGGCGGCCCAGTCCGGTACCCAGTACGATGGCAGTCTTGGGAGCGGCGGCGGTGCGGGCTTTTATCCACTGCGCCGTCTCTTTAATTTTTTGTAACATAGTCGATGATTGTTTGGTTGAACTTGTCGGATGTTTCGTTGAGGAATGTAGTTTCGACGGGTTGCACATGCAGTGCCGCGCACAAGGCGGGTGAGAGCAAGCGGGCCAGGGGGCGCAAACGCGCGGCGTCCTTTTCGGTGGTGTAGGCCGCCGACCCGTCGGGCAATTTGGCGTAGGCGTCGTTCATCCGTCGCACGTCTGCCGGCGTAAAGGCATGATGGTCGGGAAAAGTCAAGGCCCGGACCTTCATTCCCTGCGCCTCAAGGTGTCGTTGCAGCGGTCCGGGATGCGCTATGCCCGTGATGAGTAGGGCTGTCGCCGCATTTCCGCTGCCGGCCGGGCTTTCGTTTCCGACCAGCGGGCGGGGCGTGCCGTATGACAGGGTGGTGAAGTACAGTTGCTGGCCTTCGGTCGGACGCAGCCGCCGTCTGATGCGCTCCATGTCGGTGACGGTGAGACGGGGCGGGCACTTCGTCACGATGATAATGCGTGCGCGGCGTGCCCCGCGGCGGCTTTCGCGCAAGCGGCCCGCAGGCAGCAGGCAGTCGTCGGCATATAGTCGTCCGTACTCGGTGAGCAGGATGTAAAGTCCGGCGTGGACGTAGCGATGCTGATAGGCGTCGTCGAGCAAAACCACGTCGGGCGTCGCGTTTGCTCCGTGGAGCAGACGGTTTATTCCGTGACAGCGGTTCTCGTCCACGGCGACGGTGACGGCAGGATACTTGTCGTGCATCTGGAACGGCTCGTCGCCCAGTTCGGCCGCCGTCACGCCTTGCGCGGCCCGCACAAAACCGTGCGTACGCCGGCCGTAGCCGCGACTGAGTACGGCTACGGAACAACGGGGCGAGAGCAAGCGGATGAGATATTCCACGTGGGGCGTCTTACCTGTGCCGCCGACGGCCAGATTGCCCACGCAAATCACCGGCAGGGGGAACTTGCGCTGACGCAGGACGCCGATGTCGAAGAGCAGGTTGCGCACAGACGTTACGCAGCCGTAGACAAGGGCGAAAGGCATTAGGATGAGACGCAGCAACATGTTTGTATATATAATAAGGTGTATCCTACGCGCCCGGATGTCGGACAAACGGGTTCGCGGAAGCCTTGCCGGGAGACCGGAAACGGTCTTTCGTCCGTCTGCAACGCTGCAGAGCGTCCCCGGGTGCCGGCCGCGCGATACGGTTTCGGCATCCGGGGACGGGTATAAGGCTTTAATAGAGATTCGGTTCGAAAGGAATGCGTGCCTGGATGCGTTCTGTCCGGTGCAGTCCGCGGACGAAGCTGAGCGGCAGATAGTATTCGCCGAGCGCAGCCCGCAGGCGGCTTTCCATATATCCGTCTTTCGATTCGCTTATCAGCTTCTGCATCCAGTCTGTCGCGGCGGGAGACGTTGTGATGCTGTAGTCTTTCACTTTGGCCAGGGCAGCCGCTTCGGCGATGGCGTCGTCAAGCGTTCCCAGTTTGTCCACCAACTTTATTCCTAAAGCCTGTCGGCCTGTCCAGACGCGGCCCTGCGCGATGCTGTCCACGGCGGAGACTTTCATGCCACGGCCTTCGGCCACGCGCTTCAGGAACAAGGCGTAACCACGTTCCACGTGGGCCTGCATGGCACGGCTCTCGTTGGCGTTGAACGGCCGTGACACGGTACCGAAATCGGAAGACTCGTTCGTTTTTACCACATCGAAGTGCAGACCCAGCTTCTCGGTGAGCAGTCCGCTCGCGTCGGGAATCATTCCAAAGATGCCGATGCTGCCGGTCAGCGTCGTAGGTTCGGCTATGATACGGTTTGCGGCGCACGACATGTAGTAACCGCCCGAAGCGGCCATACCGCCCATCGAGACTACCACGGGCTTTTTCCGCTTCAGCTGCGTCACGGCGCGCCATATCTGTTCGGATGCGTATGCGCTGCCGCCGCCCGAGTTGATGCGGAGTACTACTGCCTTCACATTGTCGTCGTTCATGAGTTTGTCCAAGTCTGCCACGACTTTCGGGCCCACGATTTCGGCGCTGCCGCCCAGGCCTCCGTTGCTTTCGGCGTCCACAATATTGCCGGCGGCGTAGTAAACGGCCACCTGTCCGTCGCGTCCGGTCTCGGCAGGCTTGCATTTGGCCAATTCGCGCGGCGTGACGAGGTTCAGTTTCCCGACACCTGCACGGGCGCGGAGGCGGTCACGCACCTCGTCCATGTAGGTCAGGCGGTCGGCCAGATGCTTCTGCACGTAAACGGAAGCGTCATTGAGCGTAATATAATGGTCGGCGAAAGCATTCAGACTATCCACGGAGAGCTTACGCGAGGCAGAGACGTCGGCGCAGACGGATGTCCAGATGTCCGAGACGAACGAACTTACCTGTGCACGGTTGGCAGGGCTCATTTCCGTGAGGATGAAAGGTTCTATCGCGCTCTTGTACGTTCCTACGCGGAACACCTGCATCTTCACACCTATCTTTTCCAGCAGGTCCTTGTAGAAAATGGGTTGCGAGGCGATGCCGTGCCAGTCTATCATGCCGGAAGGATTGACAAGGACGGAGTCTGCGGCACTGGCCACGTAGTAAGCGCCTTGTGTGTACACATCTCCGTAGGCCATGATGAACTTTCCGGACTTCTTGAATTCGGTCAGGGCGCGGCGTATCTCCTGCAAGGAGGCAAAGTCCGCACTGACGGCACCGCCTTCGATGTAGATACCGGACACGTTCTTGTCGGTTGCGGCCACCTTGATGGCCGTCAGGATTTCGTCCAAGCCTTGTGACGCTGCGGAGGTATTGCGCAAGAATGCGTCCAACGGGTTCTCTTCGGCGCGTTCCACGATTTCGCCTTCCAGTTTAAGGTGCAAGACGCTGCCTTTCTGCAGTTCCGGTTGTGAACTGCCGGCGGCTACGATGGCGCCCAACAGTATGAAGAACATCAGTCCCATGAGGAACATGACGGAAATCATACCGACAACGACGGCTGCCACTTGTTTGAAAAACTCTTTCATTGTTATCTGTTTTTATGTAAGGTATCTATTGTTCCGTTTCTGCCGTCAAATCTGTACGGTCAGTTCGACCGGACAGTGGTCCGAGCCGTATATCTCGTTGTGGATGGCGGCACCGGTCAGCGCGTCGCGTAGCCGCCCGGACGCAAGGAAGTAATCGATGCGCCAGCCTGCGTTCTTCTCCCGCGCACGAAAGCGGTAGGACCACCAGGAATACCGGTCCGTCGCGTCGGGATAGAAGTGCCGGAACGTATCCACGAAGCCTGCGTCGAGCAGGACGGAGAAACGTTCGCGCTCTTCGTCGGTGAAGCCCGCGTTGCGGCGGTTCGTCTTCGGGTTCTTCAGGTCTATCTCCCGGTGGGCCACGTTCAGGTCTCCGCAGACGAGCACCGGTTTCTTCGCGTCAAGCTGCAAGAGGTATTTTCTGAAGTCATCCTCCCACCGCATACGGTAGTCGAGGCGCCGCAGTCCGTCCTGCGAGTTCGGTGTATAGACCGTGACGAGAAAGAATGCGTCGAACTCCAGCGTGATGACGCGCCCCTCGCGGTCGTGCTCCTCGATGCCCAGTCCGTAAGTCACCGAGAGCGGATGCTGCCGCGTGAAGACGGCCGTACCCGAGTATCCCTTTTTCTCGGCATAGTTCCAGTAGCTCTCATATCCCTCGAACGACAAGTCAAGCTGTCCCGCCTGCATCTTTGTCTCCTGCAGGCAGAATACGTCGGCGTCGAGCGCGGCGAATGATTCGCGGAAGCCTTTCTCACAACAAGCCCGCAGCCCGTTTACGTTCCAAGAAATCAGTTTCATGTATATATCAAAGATGAAAAAATCCGAAATTGCGAACAAATATAGGTAACTTCCATCGAAACACCAAAGCTATTCCACTTTTTTTCCCTAACTTTGCGCTGACCCGAAGCCGTTCGGGCCGCATTTTCCCTGCAAAGACACATTCCTATGAACCGCATATTTCCCATCATCACCTGTTTCATGCTGACGGCCGCAGGCCTGGCGGCCCAGCCCGTGGCCCGGTTTTCGACGCAGCGCCACGAACTCGGAACGCTCCTGTGGCACGCGCCGGGCAAGGCCGTGTTCGAAGTAGCCAATACCGGCAAATCGGACCTTGTCATCAAGGAAGTGCATCCCGACTGCGGGTGTACGGCCGCCGAATGGACGCGCAACGCCATCGCGCCCGGTCAGAAAGGTTTTGTCACCGCTACGTTCGACGCCGAGTTGCTCGGACATTTCGAAAAGCAGATAGCCGTCTACACCAATGCGGACGACCGGCCTGTCTACCTTACGCTGAGCGGAAGCGTCGCCATGGAGCGTAAAGAGAATACGGGAGACTTTCCTTATCACGTCGGGAACGTATATCTGGACAGCGACAACGTGGAATTCGATGACGTGTGCCACGGGGACAAACCGACCAAGACGCTCCAGATTTTCAATGCCGGCAAGACATCGTTCACGCCCGAACTGATGCACCTGCCCAAGTACCTGGTGGCCGAATACGACCCCGAGGTCATACGTCCCGGCCGCGTGGGCCGCGTCCACATCACGCTCGACAGCGAGCGGCTCCGCGGTCTCGGACTGACGCAGACCAATATATATATGAGCAGATACCCGGGCGACCGCGTGAACAAGGACAATGAAATCTACGTGTCGGCCACCCTGTTGCCCGAACAGGACATGTCGGGCAAACAGTTCGCCCTGCGGCCCGTCGCACACCTTGACAGCACGACCATCAACATGGGGGAAATGGGTGACAAGGGCAGGCTGAAATGCGAACTGCCGCTGACCAATACGGGCAAGTCCCCGTTGGTCATCCGTGCCCTCCAGGTGTACAATCCCGGCATCAGCGTAAGCATCGGCAAGCGCACGCTAAAACCCGGACAAAGCGGCAAAATCAAGATTACGGTCAATGAAAACAGCGATTACTTCAAGGGCAGACGGCGGGTGCTGCTCATCACGAACGACCCGGAACAGCCCAAAATCGTCATAGACCTGATTGTAAAAAAATAGGATAAAGCTTTCTCAATACAAAAAATACTCTTATCTTTGCACACGCATTCGGAAAGTAGCGCAGTTGGTAGCGCACTACGTTCGGGACGTAGGGGTCGGGCGTTCGAGTCGCCTCTTTCCGACACAAGCGGCAGTCGAAACATTTCGGCTGCCGCTTTTCGATATGCCTGTCCGGCAGTCGGGCGCGGCCGAAGCCCTTCCGGACAAGACCGGTCGCGGGTGTGGGAAAAGGTATCGCGGGGTGTTCGGACATGGGCCGGCCGACGGGCGCGGACGGCTGCCGGCGATTTTAACACAATTTGCTTTCGGGCGAAAAATGTATTATCTTTGTACTGCGAAAGTGCAGGGGCGGTGCGTAACCGCCCCTTTTTCGTATCTTTAAGTCCGTTTCAGGGAGAAACCGGCCCTATGACGGGAAAAACTACATGGCATGTACGAACGACTACAAGCCATGTAGTGTTTTTTGTTTCGGCATGTAGGAAAAACTACAAGCCATGTACGCGGGCCGAAAAGTGTAGAAAGGTTAAAAATGTTAATGTTCAGTCCTCTGTTTCGTCGGGCCGGGTTCCCGAACGGCCTTCGCGGTAGCCGCGTTCGTAGCCTTCGCGATAGTTTTCGGCATAGCGCGCCCGCTCGGCTGCTGTGGGAAAGTCGGATGTCTCGTCATACTCGTTGCGGTCGTCGTTGCCGGCCGCGCCGTCATGGTATCCGTTCCAATAACCGTCCTCGGCTCCGGCTTCGGCTGCCTGCCGCGTGTCGCGGCCCACGAGGTCGGTCGCGGCTGCCGGCGTGGTGTCGGGTTGTTCGGGTATCGCCGTTTCGGTCAGGGTCGTGTCGGGCCTGGCGATGTTGGCAGGTACGGCCTTTCCGGGGGAGGGACAATCGCCGGAAGCGGATTGTCCGGTGCGGATTTTCAAGGCGATGATGGCGGCGATGATAAGGGTAGCCGTCACGGCATACAGGATGACCTGTTTCTTGCTTATGTTGTTTTGTGACATATCTTTCAGGTTGTACCCGGATTATCCCGGGGAGGTGTTATTTTGTACGTAACTTGTTGCCCGCATCCATGCGCAGGAACATGAACAGCAGCAGGGTGAATCCCCATAGCGAGGAGCCTCCGTAACTGAAGAAGGGCAGCGGGATGCCGATGACCGGCATCAGTCCCATGACCATGCCGACGTTGATGAGCACATGGAAGAACAGGATGCTCAGGACGCAGTACCCGAAGACGCGGGCGAAGCGTGTGGACTGCCTTTCCGCCAGATGGACGAGGCGAAGTATGAGGACGGTGAAGAGCGCCAGTACGACGGCGGAGCCGATGAAGCCTTCTTCCTCGCCCACGGTGCAGAAAATGAAGTCGGTGTCCTGTTCGGGCACATATTTCAGTTTGGTCTGCGTTCCGTTCATGAACCCTTTTCCTTCCAGCCCGCCCGAACCGATGGCAATCTTGCTTTGGTTCACGTTGTAGCCCGCACCGGTCAGGTTCTCTTCCATGCCCAGCAGTACGCGGACGCGGGTCTGCTGGTGGGGTTCGAGTATGTTGTTCAGCGCATAATCGGCCGTGTAGAGGAATACCGTGGACCCGAGCGTGAACAACCCTATGAAAGCATACTTGCTGATGCTTTCGCTCAATGCCTGCCAGCCGAGATACAGGGCGGTGGCGATGCAAACGGCGATTTGTACGCCGGCCACGTCGAACGGAGCCACGAAGCGCGAGGCCAGCAAGGTGCCTGCCATGACGGTGCCGCCCCACAGGAAAATGCGGCGGGCGTGGGGGCTGCGGGGACAATAGACCTGTACCATGCCGATGGTGAATATCCATATCATGAGCAGTACGGAAAATTCGCCGATGGCCGTGTCCGTGTAGGGCAGGATGTCGTCGGAAAAGCGGATGCCCACGATGAAGTAGACGACGGCCGCGGTGGCCACGAAAAGGAACGCGCCGGGCATTCCTTCCCGGTAGAACATGAGGAAGAAAGCCAGGTATACGAGGGCGGAACCCGTCTCGCGCTGCAACACGATGAGCAGCATGGGAAGCAGTACCAGGGCGGCCGCGCGGCCGAAGTTGCGCATCTTGTCGAGCGTGAACCCATATCCGTCAATCAGTTTGGACAGGGCCAGCGCCGTGGCACACTTGGCCAGTTCGGCTGGCTGCAGGTTGATGGAGCCGCCAAGGCTGATCCACGAGCGCGAGCCCTTGATGTCCTTGGCGATGAACGGCGTGATGAGCAGAATGACCATCATGACCCAATACAGGAAGTCGGCCAATGTGTCGAAATATCGGTTGTCGGTCATGAGTATCACGAAGCCGAGGACGAGAGCACAGCTTATCCATACAAGTTGCTTGCCGGTGCGGGTGCTCCAGCTCAGGAAATCGGTGTCGCCCAACTCGTGGCTGGCGCCGCAGATGCTGAACCAGCCGAACGCAAGCAGTAGCAGGTAGATGAGCACTACGGGCCAATCGACCGAAAACAGGGGAGAGCGGTGTGAATTATCTGGCATTGTCCGTGTATTTGATGTGTCGGTTACTGAAGCTCTCGGCTTTCTTTTCGGAGGCCGGCGAGAGTTTCCCGTTCAGGTATTGTTCCATGATGAGAGCGCCTATGGGTACGCCGTAGACCGCACCGAAACCGCCGTTTTCCACATATACGGCCACGGCTATGCGGGGCTCGTCCTTCGGCGCGAAGCCCATGAACACCGAATGGTCGTGTCCGCGGTTCTGGGCCGTGCCGGTTTTTCCGCAGACCTCGATGCCGGGCAGGTTGGCGGCATGGCACGTTCCGCCGAGTACGGCCTTGCGCATACCGTCTACGGCATAGTTGTACCAATGAGGGTCTACGAGTGTCTTTTTCGGCGTCTTGTAGGCCGGGTCAATCTGTCCGTCCTGCACTTTCCGCACGATGTGCGGCACGAAGTAGTGTCCGCGGTTGGCTACGGTCGCGGCCAGGTTGGCTATCTGCAATGGCGTGGCGGTTACCTCTCCTTGCCCGATGGAAATGGATATCACTGTCAGCGGGTTCCACGCGCCATTGTAATGTTTGTCGTAGTATTCGGCATTCGGAATCATGCCCCGTTTCTCGCCGGGCAGGTCCACGCCGAGCTTATAGCCGAACCCCATGGCCACAAGATGGTCCTTCCAGCGCGTCATGGCGGCCTGTATCGTGCCGTACTTGGGCTTGTTGCTGAACATGCGGTAGAGGTTCCAGCAGAAATAGGCATTGCACGACGTTCCTATGGCCGGCACCAGATTGATGGGCGACGAGTGGCCGTGACATCCGAGGTGCAGGCCCTTGAAATTGAATCCGTGGTGGCAGGGAAAGGCTATTTCGGGCGTAATGCTGCCTTCCTGCAGCCCGAGCATGGCTTGCGTGATTTTGAATGTGGAGCCGGGCGGGTAGGTTCCCATGATGGCGCGGTTGAGCAGGGGCTTCATGGGGTCTTTGCTGAGCGACAGGTGGTTCTTGCCGCGGTCGCGGCCTACCATGCAGCGCGGGTCGTAGGTCGGAGACGAGGCCATGCAGAGTATTTCGCCCGTTTTAGGCTCGATGGCCACTATGGCACCGAGTTTTCCCCGGAGCAGCCGCTCGGCCAGCCGCTGCAGCTCGAGGTCGATGCTCAGGGTGATGTTTTTTCCGGGTACGGGTGCTTTGTCGTACCGGCCGTCCTTGTAGCGCCCTTGTGTACGGCCGTGGACGTCGCGCAGCATGATGCGCATACCTTTCTCGCCGCGCAGCATCTTCTCGTAGGAACGTTCCACGCCGAGCTTGCCGATGTAGTCGCCGCTCTGATAGTAGTTGTCTTCCTCGATGTCCTTTTCGTTCACTTCGCCCACGTCGCCAAGGAAGTGCGCGCCTACGTTTTCGGTGTAGCGGCGCATGGAACGTTTTTCCACCGAGAAGCCTTTGAAGCGGAATAACTTTTCCCGGAACATCGAGAACTCTTCTGCGGGAATCTGGCTCATGAAGAGCTGGGGAGTATAACGGGAATAATTGGTCTGGGCCTTGATTTCCAACATCCGTTTCTCATAGAAATCGCGCGTGATGCCCACGGTTTTGCAGAAATCAAGGGTGTCCACTCCTCTTTGGTCGTTCATGACGACCATTATGTTATAGGATGACTCGTTGTAGACGAGCAGATGGCCGTTGCGGTCCATGATGAGCCCGCGCGAAGGATACTGTATGTCTTTTCGGAATGCGTTGGAGTCGGCATTTTTCTTATAGTCGTCGCTCATCAGCTGGAGCGTGAAGAGACGTATGAGGTACACAATGACGGTCAGCACTACGATGCCGCCGATTACGAACCTACGATTGCTGAAATTTACTTCGTTGGACATGTAAGAAGAATAGGGATACGGTTTTCTGCCCGCTGTCCGGCGTCATCTTTTCGCCTTTTGGTTGCGGACAGACTCGAATGCGATGATGACAAGCAGGGTGAGCAATGTGCTTCCGCCTATGTTGATGAGCAGTTTCTGCCAGTCGAAGAAAGAGAAAGCTTCGATGCCGAAGAACAAGGTGCAGTGTATGAGTGTGAGGCAGAAAGCAAATTCCAGGAAACCGGTCTTCTCCATGGTCCGCATCGAGGGCAGGAACGTGTCGTCCTCGTGGTCGGACGGCGAGAACGCCTTGAGCAACGGCGTGGTCAGCAGTCCCGTGGCACACAATGCCGAGGCAGCCATTCCCGGCGTTCCGGTGAAAAGGTCTGCCGCCATTCCCAGTCCGAATCCCGTGAGGATATGTACCCATCGCGGCGTCGTGTTGGGCAGTATCATCAGGAAATAGACGTAGGGCAGGGGCGTGGCGTAACCGAGGATGTGGATATGATTGAAAAGTAAGGCCTGAAGCAGGATTAGCAGGAAGAAACAACCGATTCGTGAGAGGATAGTGTGTATCATGCGTCTGTTGGGAGTCTGTGTTCAAGGTCCGGCGTTCGGGGAAACAGGGCCGGTGTGTTCTTTTTACGTGGAAATGGTTTTGCAATGGCATCTGTGTCTGCCCGCAAGGCTTTTGCCTGTGGCAAAGTCGCATCTCGCCGTGCCGCGAGCCGTTTCGGGCGTTACGGCTGGCTGCCTGCGTCGGCTTCGGCGGCATGTACGCGCAACGTGTCTATTTCCGCTTTGTAGGGAGTGGCGATTACGTTCACGTCACGCAGGTTGGCGAAGTTCGTACCCAGGTTGATGTCCAGTTTGTAGGATTGTCCGTCGGGCGAGTTGCTGATGTTGCCGATACGTCCCACGAAGATGCCGGGAGGGAAGACGGACGAATAGCCGCTTGTCTCCACACATTCTCCTTTCTTTACGTGGGCATAGCGCGGGATGTCGTCCACAAAGGCCTTGCGAAAGCTTTTTCCGTCCCACTGCAAGTAACCGAAGTAACGCTGTCCGCGCACCCGGCAACTGATACTCGACTTCTTGTTCGTCACAGGTATGACCAGGGAATGGTGTTCACCGGTCAGATAAACGATTCCGACTATTCCGCCTCCGCCAACCACGCCCATCTCGGGTCGTATACCGTCACTTTCGCCGCGGTCTATCACGAGGTAGTTGTTGGCACGTTCGTTGCTGTTGGACACAACCTTGGCCGGAATCAGTTGATAGTCCTGCAATGCGGCCCGCATGAGCTTTTCGGTCAGCGTGGTGTCCTTTGTAGCGTCCGTCAAGGCCTCTTGCAGCAGTTCGTTTTCGCGTTGCAGTCGCAGGTTCTCGTCTGTCAGTGCCCGGTTCACGTCGCGCAGTTGCAGGTAGGACAATGTTTCGGAGTAGATACCGTCTATTGAGGCTACCGTTGCGTTGGCTGAGCTGAGCCAGATGTGTCCCTGGTAGCTGTTGAAGCGGAAAAGAATTGTCAGGCTGATGCCTTCGAGCAACAGGAACAGGAATACGTAATGGTATTTGCGTAGGAATTCCAGCAGGTTATACATGATACGAAGAAGCTGAATGCGGAAAGCTCGGCCGGTATGGCCGTTGGGTATTGAAACCCCGGGCGACGGTTTGTCGTCCGAGGTTTCAAATGCCGGTTACGGTTGTGGCAGTTTATCGCATGAGGAATGTGAAGTTGTCTACGTTCTTCAGCGCGATGCCTGTGCCGCGGGCCACGCAAAGTAACGGGTCTTTTGCTACGTGGAACTGGATGTTTATTTTGTTTGTCAGCCGTTTGTCGAGACCGCGCAACAAGGCTCCGCCACCGGTAAGATAGATTCCGTTTTTCACAATGTCGGCATACAATTCGGGAGGTGTCTTTTCCAAAGCGTTGATGACGGCCTGCTCGATTTTTGCAATCGACTTTTCCAGACAATGTGCAATCTCCTGATAACCGACAGGCACTTTCATCGGCATGGTCGTGATTCGGTTCGGACCGTCTACGATATAGTTTTCGGGAGCTTCGTCCCCCAAGTCAGTGAGTGCCGACCCGACGTGGATTTTGATGCGTTCGGCCATTCTTTCGCTCACTTTCACGTTATGTTGCCGGCTCATGTATTCCTGTATGTCGGCGGTAAAGTCGTCGCCGGCCATTTTTATGGAATTGTTGGATACGAGTCCGCCGAGGGAGATGACTGCAATTTCCGTCGTACCGCCACCTATGTCCACTACCATGTTGCCTTCGGGGGCGTTTACGTCTATTCCGATACCGATGGCTGCGGCCATAGGTTCGTAAAGCAGGAAGATATCCCGTCCTCCCGCGTGTTCCGCCGAGTCGCGGACGGCACGTAGTTCAACCTCGGTCGAGCCTGAGGGAACGCCTATGACCATGCGCAGCGAAGGAGAAAAGAGCCGCTTGCCTCTCTTTACCATTTTAATGAGACCTCTCATCATTTGTTCGCAGGCGTTGAAGTCGGCTATGACGCCGTCGCGCAGGGGGCGGATGACTCTAATCTTGTCATTGGTCTTCTCATACATCAGCTTGGCGCGGTCTCCCACGGCAATCATTCTTTCGGAGTTGCGGTCGAGCGCGACGACAGATGGCTCGTCCACAACAATTTCATCGTCGCTGATGATGATTGTGTTGGCCGTACCCAAGTCTATGGCCAGCTCTTGCGTGAAGGAAAATAGTTTTGAAAATATGCTCATTGCTTTTAGGCTTTACGATGATTCTTAACGCGCGAAGTAAGCATGGATGGCCGTGTCGTAACTGCTGCTTACGCCGAAAGCACGCTTGGCAAAGTCGCGGCGTTCCGCCAATGTCGTCTGTGCGCCTTGCTTCTCGAGAATTTCAAGCAGCAGGGGATATTCGGCTTTCGAGGGGATGATGACCACGTCGTTGAAGTTTTTTGCTCCGGCGCGTATGAGAGAGATTCCGCCTATGTCGATTTTTTCGATGATATCGGCTTCCGATGCTCCGCTGGCTACTGTCTGTTCAAACGGATACAGGTCTACGATGACGAGGTCTATGGTTGGGATTTCGTATTGTTCCATCTGTGCGCGGTCACTCTCCAGTTCGCGTCGTCCCAGGATGCCGCCGAATATTTTGGGATGCAATGTCTTGACGCGGCCGCCCAATATAGAGGGGTAGGAGGTCACATCTTCTACTTTGCGGCAGGGATATCCCAGCGACTCGATGAACTGTTGCGTGCCGCCGGTTGAGAGAAACTCCACGCCTTCTGCGTGCAACTTGGCAAGGATACTGTCCAAGCCGTCCTTATGAAAGACCGAAACCAGTGCGGTCTTGATTTTTTTTGTTCCGGACATAATGGTAGATATGAGTAAAAACGTTTTCGGATGCAAAGTTACGATTTTTCTTTGGCCTTTATGTGCATGTGGCCCAAAGAATTTCGGGTGTGAATCATTATTTCTCCGCTTCTTCTTTTTTCCGGAAGAAGGAGAAATTCACGCTACCGTAGGTTCTGTGCTCCAGAAAATCGGGCCGCGCGGAGAAATCCTGTGTCTTGCCGTGTTCCAAAACGAGCAAGCCCCCGTCTTCCAGCAGCTGGCTCCGCATGATGCGTTCAGGCAGCTCGGGCAGTTCGGGCAGGGCGTAGGGCGGGTCTGCAAAGACGAGACCGAAACTCTTCCTTCCGCGTTCAATGAAGCGCAGCGCGTCGCCGCATAGCAGGGTGGCGTTTTCGGCTTTCAGCTCACGCAGGCAGTTGCTGATGAAGGCTGCGTGCTTGCGGTCGCGCTCCACGGTGACCACGGCCGGACATCCGCGCGACAGCAGCTCTATGGTAATGCTGCCTGTCCCGCCGAACAAGTCGAGCGCGGTGGTTGTTTCGAAATCGATATAGGCGCGCAACACATTGAAAAGATTCTCTTTCGCGAAATCAGTCGTAGGCCGCGCCTTGAAAGTATGCGGCACGTCAAAATGTCTTCCTTTGTATTTTCCCGTGATGACTCTCATGCGTTCTGTTAAAAAGCTTAGTCGGCGAGCAATGCCGTCAGGTCGTAAGGCACGTCGGGCGTGACGGCTGCCGCATGTCGGTTGAACTCTCCCGTAGGATTGACGGAGCAGACTTCCGCCACGTATTTCTGCAGTTCGGCTGCGGCGTTGTCGCGGTCTTCCATTGTTCCGGTCACGTAGAAAGGCGTTGTCGTGCAGTCCACACCCAGGTTTTGTGCGGCGTTCAGCGTGTAGTAGGCCACATCGACCGCCTCATTGGCGGCATATGTGTTCAGCATAAGCAGTCTGTGGTCCTCGTAAATGGCCACGTCGGCCACATGTCCGTGCCGGTGGACGAACACCCGCTTGCTGCCGGAAGCCATCCCCTTTTCCGCGAAATGCCGTAAGACGGCCGTTTGTGCCGAAACGTAGCGGACATTCGGGAACATATCCTCGATGGCCCGGCATATATCCTCGTCGAGCGCGAAGAGCAGTGCCACGTTGCTGGCGGGCAGGATGTCGTAGAACACGCGCCGTTTCCGCTCGGAAGGGAAGCAAAAACCGTGTATGCGTCCGCAATCCTCTTCCTGGAAGTCGGCCAAGGGCACGGCGGTGACGGCCGCCACCACCAAAACGTATACCCGGCTGACGGGAGCCTTCAGTATCTCTTCCGTCCGGCAGGCCTCGCGCAGGTTTACGGCGAGTGAGGTCTGCGGCCTTACGCGGTAAGGCGAGAAAACGAAGTTCGGTTCGCGTCCGTGTTCGTATCGGGCGAAGCAAAGACTGTCTTCCGACAGTCGCAGATAGAGTGTTTCGGGCAATTCGGATGCGGTAAGGGGAGCGTTCATGTTAGCCGGGAATGTTTGGCCCGCCGGTACGGTGACCGGTGGCGTAGCTGCAAAGTTACGCATAAATGCTGGAATAACCTCGGGAAATTGGAGAAATGACGCTAAATGACTTTATACCAATGTCGTTACGGTGTCAGATGAGGACAAACCGAAAAAGCAGAAAATGCAAGAAAAAGTAGAATATAGCAGGAGAACGGTTTGCAAATCATTACCCAAGAAGATGTAAGATTTAACACATGTAGGACGCTATTGCACCGTTTGTCTCCGTTTTGCGTATCAAGGTTTAACTCGTTGATATTTAACTTTGCAAACAAAAAAACGAGTATGGCAAGAAGTACATTCAAAGTGCTGTTCT
>CAJMSQ010000006.1 GCA_905216095.1 uncultured bacterium
CGGGTATGTAGCGCGTGTTGAGTGCCTGCAGCGTAGAATCGTCGGCCTGTCCGGAACGTATCCTGTTGAGCAGTTCCACGAATGCGGGGTCGCTCTGTCGGTAAACGTGTTGCAGTTCTATGGTCGCGTAGTGCGTCTGCCGCAGTGCGCGACTGTCGAAAAAGAACGGCGTGTCGTAGTATTGTCTGAGCAAGGCCCATTCCTCTTCTTTCACCACGGGCGCCAACTGTTGCAGGTCGCCTATCATCAGCAGCTGGATGCCGCCGAAAGGTTTGTCCCGCTCACGATAGCGCCTCAGGACGGCATCCACGTGGTCCAGCAAGTCGGCCCGCACCATCGAGATTTCGTCTATGACGATGAGGTCGGTGCTCCGGATGAGCTTTATCTTTTGTTTGTTCAGCTTGAAACTTTCCCGGTTATAGTTCGCCCCCGGTATGAACGGTGCGAACGGCAGTTGGAAAAACGAGTGCAGGGTGACGCCGCTCGCATTGATGGCTGCGATGCCCGTAGGGGCCAGTACAATCATCCTTTTGGGGCATTCGTTGCGCAACCGCTTGAGGAAAGTTGTTTTTCCCGTACCGGCCTTTCCCGTCAGGAACAGGTTCGTTCCGGTTTCCTCTATGATGCGTCTTGCCTGCTGAATCTCAATGTTCTCCACGATGGTTGAAGTTCTTGTTAGGTGCTATCTATAGCAAAAATACAACAAAGAAACGAAAATAAGTGCGAAATGGGGAAAGAATGTTGCCTGTTGTCGATTTAACAGTGTTTACCAAGAGTTGCACTAGCAAAAGCCAATGAAAAGCCTCGTTACTACCCTTACCTTGGAGGAGAAGTTTGCAGAGCTACAAATTTTTCTTGGGCGAATATTCTTTTATTCTCAATTAAATAAATACCTTTGCGATAAGTTCAATAAATTGATAATAATGGAGGATATAAACCGTATTAAAATAGTGCTTGTAGAAAAGAAACGAACTGGAAAATGGTTGGCGGAGCAATTGGGTAAAAATCCGTCAACTATATCTAAATGGTGTTCAAATGTAGCACAGCCCGATTTGGCAACACTCGTGAAGATTGCAACCTTATTGGAGGTTGGTGTTCAAGATTTATTTGTATCAACAAAATAACATAATGTTATGAATGATAATTGGATTGAAATAGTAGAAACCTTACAGCCATACGTAGAGTGTAATACTACTGAGCCTAAATATCAACAAGAGATTGAAAATTGTTTGAAGTTTTTAGGTTGGAGAAGTTCTAATAAAACTATGCAATCTCAAGTAACGATAAACATCGGACATAAAAACTCCATACGTCCAGATATTGTGCTTTATAAAAATGGTATTCCGGTTTTGCCCATTGAAATTAAACGCCCGAATAATATTTGCAATATTAAACAAGAGTCTCAGTTGATGTCTTATATGCGTCAATTAAGATTAAATATTGGTTTATATATAGGTGAGAATATTCAATTATATTATGATAATCCGAATGATTTTGATAGTCCTATCAGTGTTTTCAAGGTAGAATTTCGTAAAGATGATGCTAATGGAGATATATTTTGCGAAATGCTTTCATATGGAAAATTTGATATAACTTCTTTAGAAGACTTCTGTAAAGAGCGCTATAATCAAATCATAGCTCGCAACAATTTACAGCAGCGTTTGAATGAATTCTTTTTTAGCAGTAATGCAGCAAAAAACATCATTACCTTAATTAAAGAAAAATTCACCAAAGAGGGATTTGAAGATGAAGTATTAAATGCAGAACTAAGCAAATTAGAAGTAAGTATAAATTGGAAGTATAATCATAATTTATCGCAAGTGATTGTTACTTCTTCTCCGGCATTAAGGGATACAAGCAATCCTCAAGATGCTTACTTCTCTTTTGATGGGATAACATTCCATTGCAAGAGGAGATTTGTATTAGAATTGATAAAGTATTATGTTGAAAATAATCCCAATGTGAATTTTGAAGAATTGGAAAGGCAGTTTCCTGCAGAATTACATACAAAATCTCTTGGGGTAATTAGAACTTTATCTTCCGTGAATGAAAGAATTATATCCCAACCTGATTTACGGAAACGATATTTCTTAAAAGAGAATGAAATAATAACTTTGTCTGATGGAACAAAAGTTGTAGTAAATAATCAATGGGGGACATTGTTCCCAAAATTTCTTAAAAAGGCAAATCTGTTATATCATATAACGAGTAGTGCTAATAAATGCAATATAGTAAATATTCCTGTTGTTAAAAAAGACAATCATGAAAAAAGACCTGCAAGTAAGCTTAAGTTAAGTTTTGATGATGGTTCTATTATTATGGAGCATGATTCAGTATCTACATTTAAGGTATTTGTAGAGAATATTGGTATAACCCGGGTTGCGTCCTTAAATATGCGAGGAAGAAAAGATATACCATTGATAAGTAAGAAACTCAGTGAAGAATACCGCAAATTTCAGCACCCAATGAGTAATGGATATTTCTTATTATTAAATCATAGTACGAAAAATCTAAAAAGATTAGTAGAGAAGATTGCTCTTAAATTAAATATTATTGTCAGTGTTGATATTGTACCGAAGCAATAATTCCTTATATGTTGGCGGATGCCATAATAGTCAAGTGTATATAATTGCGGGGATTGGACAGAATTTAAGAACTGAGTTCAAGGAATATTAAAGTGAAATTATGACCTCAAAAGAACTTCAACAATATTTGCTTCGTGAATATCCACAGGAAAATGCTTGCTGTGAATGGAAAGAAATGAAGAATTTGAAAAACTCGTTTGCAGGAGATGAGAAAAACGATGTTGTTTCTTATGTGTCGGCCATTGCCAATATGGAGGGTGGCCATCTTGTTATTGGAGTACAGGATCAAACATTGGAGATCGTGGGTACTGACCTTACGAAGTTTAACTTGAATGCACAATCTGCTGTTTGGAAATTAATGGAGCATTGTACAAACCTTTCCTCGGAAGGACTTGACATCAGTGAATATATAACGGAAGACACGCAAAAGACAGTGTGGGTAATTCATATCCCCAAGCATTTGCCCCGTCGTCCTGTATATGCACATAAGAAAGCATGGCAACGTGTAGAAGATTCATTGGTAGAAATGACTCAAGAACGACTTTCCGCCATTCTTGAAGAACCTATATTTGAAGCAAAAGATTGGTCTGCCGAGATTGTTCCCAACGCTACATTGGCAGACCTTGATGAACTGGCAATAGCCAAAGCCCGTGTGATGTTCAAGAAAGTTCATGCCTCAAAAATACCATCGGAGGAAGTAGATGCATGGCCGGTAGAAGAATTGCTTTGCAATAGCGGTGTTATGATTGACGGAAAACTGACACGTGCAGCCATCATTCTTTTGGGCAAACCTGTATCAGTATTTAAGCTTCGCCCTGCTGTGGTAGAGGTAACGTGGACATTACGTGATGAACACCAAGAGGTAGTGGATTACGAACATTTTACTGCTCCATTCATTCTGACTGTGGATCAAATTCTGAGTAAAATACGTAACCTGACAATGAGGGAATTGCCTGGAGGAACATTGTTTCCTAATACAATGAAGCAATATGATGATTATACGATTCGAGAGGCACTCCACAATGCCATTGCACATCAAGATTATACACTACAGCAACGAATCAACTTCGTAGAAAATCCAGGCCATCTGTACTATGAAAACGGAGGTAGTTTCATCCCCGGCACTTTGAAGAGAGCATTAGCAATCAAAGGACCACAACGCCATTTCAGGAATGAATGTCTTTGTCGTGCAATGGTCAATTTCAATATGATTGATACGGTCGGTCGTGGGATCAAGAAAATGTTTAATGAACAATGGCGTCGTCATTTCCCGATGCCCGATTACGAAATAGATGCTTTGAACAAAGAAGTAGGTGTAAGGATATATGGTAATTCCATTAATGAAAAGTACACCAAGTTGCTGAAAGAAAATAGTTCTTTGACCTTGGAGGATTGTATCTTGTTGGATGCCGTACAAAAGGGACGTCATATTTCCGAGAATAATGCAGTTTCTCTATTGAAAAAAGGATTATTAGAAGGAAATATAACAGATTACCGCATTTCAATTGATGTGGCTAAGAAGACGCGACAATTACCTGAATACACTCGAAACAGGGGGCTTGATAAGGCTAAGATTCAGCAAATGATTATACAATATTTGCAGAATGCAGGTTCTATCGGAGCAAAGCGTGATGCTATTTGGGAATATTTGAAAGAGGTGTTACCACAAAATAAGACACATGAGCAACAAGAACGTATGATTGGCAATATTCTTTCTGAGATGAAAGAGATTGGATTGATTCATCCCGAAGGTCGAACATGGTTTTTGAAGTCGTAATCCATAAATTATGACTGAAATACGACTAATTATGACTATTTATAACTGTCAAATGGAGTTATAACTTAGAAAGTAGTCAAATCCTTGGTTCAATCAAGAAGTTTGGCTATCCCTGTATTGGGGGCGTTTGGCAGAGCATAATGCTGAAGATTGGTGCAGTACCGCTGTCGCCCAACCGTTACCAACAACGTTTTACTAAAGTATTCGCTATTTGTGTATTAAGCAGATATGGAATAATTGATTATCTATCCTGCATGTAAAGATACAATAAATCCGCGAAACGGTCCTGGCGGCCCTGTGGTTTCGTCCTCCTTGTGATTTTAACATTTGCCTTTTGGCGATTTTAACAATTCTTGCTTTCGGGCGGAAAATGTTGTATATTTGCACTACGGTAGTGCAGGGACAGGCGTGGTTTGCCCCTTTTTTCGTGTAAAAAAGCCCGTTTCCCGGGATGAAATGTCCCTGTGGTGGAAAAAACTACATGCCTTCTGCTTTTTCCTACATGGCTTGTAGTCTTTTCTATCCCTGCATGCAGGAAAAACTACAAGCCATGTACGCGGCGCCGAAAGTGAGTGAAAGTTAAAAATGTTAATGTCGGTCGGGCGCATCCGGCGTTCCGCACAGACGCATCGCAGGCCTGCCGGTCCGTGAATGGCCGCTTGCCGCTCTTTTCAGAATTCCACGCTCAGGCGGATGTTCAGCTGGCGGCCCGTCAGATAGTTGGGCACGGCGTGTTGCGTGTTCGTAATGTCCGTTACCCAGTAGTAGGAATTGACGTTCTTGATGTCCAGCAGGTTGAACGCGTCGATACCGAGCCATGCGTTCTTGATGTACCGGTCGAACCGGCGGTATGGCGAATTGTTGCCGCCGCCCAGCAGGCGGTAGCTCATGCCCACGTCCACGCGCTTGTAGGCCGGTGCGCGGAAGGTGTGTTTCTCGCGGCCCGTGTGCGGAGGCCCGAACGGCAGACCGTCGGCAAAGGCCGCCTTCAGCGTCAGCAGCCAGCGGTCCGTGCCGGGGAAGTAGTCGGTGAAATAGAGGGAGAAGTTATAACGCTGGTCGGTGGGGCGCGGCAGCCACAGGCCGTTCAGCTTTTCCTGCGTGCGCATGAGCGAGAATGTCACCCACGAATCCGTTCCGGGCACGAATTCGCCGAAAAGCTTGAAGTCGATGCCCGCGGCATAGCCTTTCGACATGTTCTGTCCGTAGTAGACGACGCGGACATTGTCCATCGTGTAAGGGATGAGGTTGGAGAGTGCCTTGTAATAGGCTTCGACGGTGAACTTGAAGGGACGGTTCATCATCCGGAACGTGTAGTCGCTTCCCAGCACGAAGTGAATGGAGCGTTGCGACTTGATGTTCTTGTTCAGCTCCACGCCGGCTGTTCCTGCCACGACAACCGTGTCGCGCAGTTCCTTGTAGAAAGGTGCCTGATAGTAGACTCCCGTGGCAAAACGGAAGGTCCAGTGGTCGCTGAATGAGGGCAGGAGGCCTAACGAGAGGCGTGGCGATACGAGTGTCTCGCTGTTCCAGCTCCAATGCGACAGGCGAAGGCCGTATGTCAGGTTGAAAAGTCCCGCTCCCGTCTTGAAACGCCATGCGTCCTGTACGAATGCTTCGACGCGGCCCGTTGTCAGTTCGTTTTTCGAGCGTTGGCTGTAAATCAGCATCAGCTTGTCGGGGTCGAAAGGCAGGGAGTAGCCCATCGAGTCGCGCATTTCCCACTCCCGGGCATTCTCTCTGATGTGCTCACGCTGCCAGTTCACTCCGCTGAGCAGGGTGTGCCCTTTCATGCGTGTGCGGAAGCGCAGTCCGACGTTGAATACGTTCGCCTTGAGCCGGTTCCGGGCGTGCTCCATATACGTCCCGACGCCCAGCTGGTCCTGCGTGGTGGCTTCGTTGAGCCAGTATTCTCCACTTATGTCGTAATATTCCTGTTCTTTGGTGGCGAAGGAGGACAGCTGCAGGGCCAGAAACGTGTTCGGAGTGAAGTGCCGTGTCAGCGTGGCCGCGCCGAACATGGTCCTGAAATAGTCTTTCTCTTCTCCGTCAAAGTACACCTTGAACGTTTTGGGGTTCATCATCGTGCCGAACTTGGTCTCGCGGTCCTCGGGTTCGAAGTTGTAATGATTGTCGGAGATGTTACCCAGCACGTCGAAGGACCAACGGCTGTTGGGCCGCCACGAAATGTAGGCCTGGTAGTCGAGAAAGTTCGGATTGTACTCGCCGTTGGTGTCCATCGAGCCGAGCAGGTGGCGCGTGGTCTTGTATCGTACGGAGGTCATGAGGCTTACTTTCTTGTTTCCCCAGCCCACGTATGTGCCCGCGCCCAGCATCGAGGCCTGGGCAGAGGCTTCGAAACGCTCGGGCCGCTTGTAGGTGATGTCGAGCACCGATGACATGCGGTCGCCATAGCGTGCCTCGAAACCACCCGAACTGAAACCGATGCTTTCCACCATGTCGGAGTTGATAATGCTGAGCCCCTCCTGCTGTCCCGAGCGGACAAGAAACGGTCTGTATACTTCTATGCCGTTGAGATATACGCAGTTTTCGTCGAAAGAGCCGCCTCGTACGTTATACTGCGAGGAGAGTTCGCTGTGTGTCGATACTCCGGCCTGCGTGGCAATGACTTCCTCCACGCCATTGCCCGTGACCGACGGCATCAGCTTGGTCTCGGGCTGTTCCACGCGCTGCATCGTTCCCGTTTGCACGCCCTGTCCCTGTACGACCGCCTCGCCCAGTGTGGTCACACCGTAGGGGGGCAGCATCACATCTATACGTACGGAGTCGCGCGGGGCGGAAAGTGTCCGCTTGCGGGTTTCGTAACCTATCATCGAGTAGACTACGGTCACCGTGTCGCGGGATGTGCAGTACAGGGAGTATTCCCCGCTCAGCCCGGCCGTGGTGAAGACGGGCTGTCCCTGCACCCGCACGGAAGCCAGCTCCACGGGGTCGCCCTTGTCATCCTTTACCGTTCCGTAAATCCGTACCCGCTGCTGCGCGCTTGCCGTGGTGCAGACGATGAGAAGCAGTGTGGTGACGGCCTGCCGCAGCAGTTGCGCGCGCGTATGTCTGAGTAAAGCCGTCGTATGTCGCGGCCGGTATTTCGTTATTGTCATATTTCTGATTGTCGAGGTGCAGCCTATTTCGCGCAAAGATACGGAAAAGTTCAATACCCTGCAATTTCGTTGCTCCGATGTGCGTCTTGTCCGTCCGTATGCGCTGTTGGTGGCCGTGTACATATACTAAGACGGATTTCTATATATAATATTGTGTGCCGCGGCGGTTAATGTTGTTCAAAAATGTTGCCGCCCGGTCTGTCCTTATCGTCCGCTGCCACGGAATACCTGCGGACAATCTCGTGCCGGATGCGGAAAAAACGCGGATACCTATGCAGGTGTACGTGTTTTTTCCGTACTTTTGCCGCTGTAAGATAAGGACGAAACGATGAAATTCCGTACAATCGTCAAATTGGATGCCGGTCCCGTGCGTCTTACGCCTGCATCGCGTGTGGTCTTGCTCGGTTCTTGTTTTGCCGCCCATGTGGGTGACAGACTCCATGCCGCATTGCCCGACGGCCATGTGGAGGCAAATCCGTTCGGTGTGCTTTATAATCCCGCCTCTATCGCCGATTCGGTCGAGTTGCTGTTGGACGACGAGGCTACAGGCTGCGACTGCCTGTTCGAAGGCCGCGACGGACTTTGGCACAGCCGCCGTCATGCGGGCGACTTCTCGGCGGAGACGCGCGGCGGATGCGAGGACCGCATCCGGCAACGCCTGCTCCCGGCGCGCGGGATGCTGCGCGCTGCCGACTTGTTGTGCATCACTTTCGGCACGGCCCGTGCCTATCGCCATCGCACCACAGGTCTGGTCGTGGCCAATTGCCATAAGGAGCCGGCCGGCGACTATGAGGAATTTGACTTGAACGTGGAGGACATCGTGGAACGCTGGGTCTGTCTGCTCGAACGGCTGTCGTGCGTAAACCCGCACCTTCATGTAGTCTTTACCGTGAGCCCTTATCGCTATGCCAAGTACGGCCTGCACGGCAGCCAGCTCAGCAAAGCGCGGCTGATGCTGGCCATAGACGGCATTTGCCGCCGGACGGCCTGTTCTTCTTACTTTCCCGCTTACGAATTGGTCGTGGACGATTTGCGCGACTACCGTTTCTATGACGCCGACATGCTGCATCCTTCCGCGCAGGCGGTCGATTACGTCTGGGAACGCTTCGGTGAGTGGGCCTTTGCGCCCGAACTGCACGAGTATGCCCGTGAAAAGGCGGCCTTGCTCCGCGACGAACACCATCGGATGCTGCGTCCCGACTCCGAGGCCGCGCGGGATTTCGTGCTGAAACGGGAAGAAAGGAAACGCAGGTTCGAGGAAAAATGGAATAAAATACACTCAGCAACCCATAACGGCGGGCCGCTTGCAACGCAAAGCCCGTCCGCTCAAAAATAAGACTATCTCATGCACTATTCTTTGGAGAAAGTAACGGCGCTCATAGGAGCGCACCGTTTCGGAACGGCAGATGCCGACATCGACTGGCTGCTTACGGACAGCCGCTCCCTGTCTTTTCCCGAAACAACCCTGTTCTTCGCTTTGCGGACCCGCCGGGACGACGGTCATAACTACATTCCCGACCTCTTTCGTCGCGGAGTGCGCAATTTTGTGGTGGGGAAAGTGCCCGAAAATGCCGCGCACGATTACCCGGATGCCAATTTCCTGCTCGTACCCAGCCCTTTGAAGGCACTGCAACGCCTGGCGGAACGCCATCGCGAGGAGTATGACATTCCGGTTGTGGGTGTAACCGGTTCCAACGGCAAGACCGTCGTCAAGGAGTGGCTTTATCAGCTGCTGTCTCCCGGCATGACCGTGGTGCGAAGCCCGCGTTCGTACAATTCGCAAGTAGGTGTGCCGCTGTCGGTGTGGCTGCTCGACGAGCGTAGCCGCGTGGCCGTGTTCGAGGCCGGCATATCCTGTCCCGGCGAGATGGCATCCCTGCGCGCCATCGTGCAGCCTACCATTGGCCTGATGACCAACATCGGGCCGGCACATCAGGAGAATTTCTCCACACTTGAGGAGAAATGTCTCGAGAAACTATCCCTGTTCAAAGACAGCGAGGTTTTGGTTTATTGTGGCGACGACGCAATAATTGCCGGTTGCGTGGAACGTTCCGGCTATGCCGGCAAGCGGTTCTTCTGGTCGCAGGACAATCCGTCTGCACCTTTGTATGTGGAAAAAGTGGAAAAGGGGAACGATGTCACGACCCTCATATATATATATAAAGGTGTGCAGGGCGTTGTGCGCATCCCCTTCATCGACGACGCTTCCGTGCAGAACTGTACGCACTGTCTGGCCGTGTGCCTGTATTTGGGCCTGGCTTCCGACGAGATAGCCCGCCGGATGGAGCGGCTTGAGCCCGTGGCCATGCGTCTGGAGGTGAAGCAAGGCGTGCGCGGATGCACACTGATCAACGACAGTTACAATTCTGACATCAATTCGCTCGATATTGCGCTCGACTTCATGTGTCGCAGGAGCGAGGCCGCCGCCGACAAGAAACGGGCGGGCGGCTTTACGCTGATACTTTCGGACATCCTGCAAAGCGGACTGCCTGCCGAAGAACTCTATTCCCACGTGGCCGACATGATGGAGCGCAGGGGAGTGGAGCGCATCATAGGCGTGGGGGCTGAAATCTCCGCGGCCGGCAATTGTTTTTCGGGCGAAAAACATTTTTTCCTTACGGTAGACGAACTGGTGCGGAGCGGTTTGCTCGACCGGCTCAGCGATGAGGTCGTTTTAATCAAAGGTTCGAGGGATTTCGGCTTTGAAAGGATTACCAATATGCTGTCCCGTCGCGTCCACGAGACGACTCTGGATGTCAATCTGGAGGCCCTTGCCGACAACCTCAATTTCTATCGTTCCTTCCTGCGACCCGAGACTAAAATGGTCTGTATGGTGAAAGCCTCTGCCTATGGTTCGGGAGCGGTCGAAGTGGCAAAGACGTTGCAGGACAGGGGAGTGGATTATCTGGCCGTGGCCGTGGCCGACGAGGGTGCGGAACTGCGCCGTGCAGGCATTACGTCGGGAATCATTGTCATGAACCCCGAATTTTCTGCCTTTAACCTGCTGTTCGAGTACGGGCTTGAACCTGAAGTCTATGACTTTGCTCTTCTGGAGGCCCTCATACATAAGGCCGGGCAGGAGGGGATAACGCACTTCCCCGTGCACATCAAGCTCGACACAGGCATGCATCGTCTCGGGTTTAATCCCCGGACCGACATGCCGGTCCTCATAGACCGTCTGCGCCATCAGAGCGCTCTGATTCCTCGTTCCGTATTCAGCCACTTCGTAGGTTCGGACAGTCCCGGCTTCGATGCTTTCTCCGAAGAGCAGTTCCGGCTTTTCGACACGGCTTCGCGGCAGTTGCAGCAGGCTTTCCCCCACAAAATCCTGCGGCATATATGCAATTCGGCCGGTATCGAGCGTTTTCCCGAGCGTCAGTTAGACATGGTGCGCCTGGGGCTTGGGCTTTACGGCATTGACCCGATAGACAACCGCACGCTGCATAATGTCGCGACGCTGCGCACCACGATTCTGCAAATCCGAGAGGTGCCTGCGGGCGACAGCGTGGGATATAGCCGCCGCTCCTATGTGGACAGGCCGTCGCGCATCGCGGCCATTCCCATCGGTTACGCAGACGGTCTGAACCGTCGCCTGGGTAACCGCAACTGTTATTGTCTGGTGAACGGGCAGAAGGCACCCTATGTGGGCAACATCTGCATGGACGTCTGCATGATTGACGTGACAGACATCCCTTGCAGCGAGGGCGACTCCGTCGAGATATTCGGAGACCATCTTCCCGTGAGCGTGCTGTCCGACGTGCTCGGGACCATTCCTTACGAGATACTGACATCGGTCAGCACCCGCGTGAAGCGCGTTTATTTCCAAGGCTGACAGGCTGCCGGCTGTCCTTTCGGGAAACAGAAAGTCCCGGGTCTCACATGCCGAGACCCGGGACTTGTTCTTTATCGTCCGGAAAGGTATCCGTTCCTGTGGCCGGCTACTTTTTCAGTCCGGTCTCGATTTCCTCCACCTTGTGTCTGAAGTTCGCGTCTGTCGAGATGCGCCGCGCCATCTGCTCGCAGCCGTAAAGCACCGTCGAGTGGTCGCGTCCGCCGACGTGGCGTCCGATTTGCGAATAGGACAGGTCGGTGTATTTGTGGACCAGGTACATGAACAGCTGACGGGCCTGGACGATGTCCTGCTTGCGGCTTTTCGACTGTATGTCGCGCACCTTCACGCCGAGTTGCCGGGCCACGTGCTGCATGATGCCTTCCGGCGTCAGTTCCTTGCGTTCCAGGTTCACGGCCCTGGCCACGACGCGGGCCGTAAGTGCCAGATCGATGTCACAGTTGTCCACCACGGAATAGGCCATGATGCTGTTGATGATGCCTTCCAGCTCGCGTACGCTGCTTTCCACGTTTTGTGCGATGTACTGGATGACGTCCTGTGGAAACGACAAGCCGTCGCGGCGTATTTTCGATTCGAGGATGGCCTTGCGGAGTGTCGTGTCGGGCTTCTCCATCGGTGCAATCATGCCCCACTTGAAGCGGGTGAGCATACGCTCCTCCATGTCCTTGAGCAATGCGGGCGGCTGGTCGCAAGTGATGACAAGCTGCCTGCGGTTCTGCTGCAGGTGGTTGAAGATGTGAAAGAACGTTTGCAGCGTTTTCGACGTCGTGATTTCCTGTATGTCGTCTATGATGAGCACTTCTATCGACTGGTAGAAGTTGATGAAGTCGTTGGTCGTGTTGTGGATGACGGAGTCCGTGTATTGTGTCTTGAACACGTGCGCCGATACAAACAGCACGCGCTTTTCGGGATAGAGCTCGCGCAGGCGTACGCCTATGGCATTGACCAGGTGGGTCTTGCCCACGCCCGACGGGCCGTACACGAAGAAAGGGTTGAACGTGGACTGTCCCGGGTTCTGGGCGATGGAGAGCGCCACGGCGCGGGCCAGCTTGTTGCTTTTCCCCTCAACGAAGTTCTCGAATGTATAGCACGGGTTGAGCTGCGGCGAGAGCGGCGGGAGCTGCTGCGCGCCCGGTGTCGGTCCGGTGTGGGCCGGCATTTGCTTCATGCGGCGCTGTTCGTCCCGTTCCCATTGTGCCACGGCCTCCGCGTTGCGCCATATCAGCTGGGTCTTGTTTCCGAAAGTCCGGGCCAAGGCACCGGCCACCAGTTCCCGATGATGGTCGCGGATGTAGTCGCCCACGTACTTGTTGGGTACGCTCACGGTGAGCTTGTCACCCTTGTACTCCACGAGTTCAAGGGGGGCAAACCACGTACCGAACTCTTTCGCGTCCAGTTGTGTGCGTATGTGTTCCAAACAAGCGTTCCACTTGTCGGCGGCCAGTTTCTCCATTTGTTTACGTGTGCTTTTCTGTCGTAAAACGATTACAAAGTTCTTATTTTTTTTCGGAATAGCCAACACTTTTTTACGTTTGTGGCGAATTTTACGGCTAAGGATTTGTCGTATAAGTTATTAAAAAAATCATACCTCGCAGCCGGCGATGGCGGTCGTGCCTGACATGGCCCGCTATGTCTGCGTCCGGCCGTGAATCAATATGGCCGGAAAAAAGAACGATACGGACAGGAATCTGATGCCCGCCGGGATTTTAACACTTTCCTCGCGGTGATTTAACACTTCTTGCTTTTGGCGGAAAAATGTTGTATATTTGCACTACGGAAGTGCAGGGGCGGGTAAAACCGGCCCTTTTTTAGTACCGTACGGCCTGCTTTCGGGCAAAACTGTCCCTATGATAGGAAAAAATAGCCGGCTTGTAGTTTTTCCTACATGGCTTGTAGTTTTTCCTATCCCTGTTTCGGGATAACAAAACGGGGACTTCGGCTTTCGCTTCCGCCCCCGAAAAGTTAAAAATGTTAATGTCAGGTTCTCTTTGTCCTGTTTTTTCGCCCGTCAGATGTTGGCCACGCGCATGATGTCGGCAAATACGCCGGCCGCCGTCACGTCCGCGCCTGCGCCGTAGCCTTGTATGAGCATCGGATACTCGCGGTAGCGTTCCGTGGTCAGGGTGATGATGTTGTTAGAGCCTTCCAGGTCGTAGAATGGATGGCCCTGTTCAATCTCGCGCAGGCCTACGCTGCCTTTTCCGTCGGCCCACTGTGCCACGAAACGCCAGCACTTGCCCTCGGCCGCCAGTCTGCGCCGCTCAAGCTCGAACTTCCCGTCGAGTTCCGGCAGGTGTGCCCAGAAGTCCTCAAGGCTTCCGTCGAACAGTGCAGCGGGGATGAACAGCCGGCTCTCCACCTCGTCGGTCTCGATGCGGTAGCCACTTTCGCGCACGAGTATGGTGAGTTTGCGTATGACGTCTTTCCCCGACAGGTCTATGCGGGGGTCGGGCTCGCTGTAGCCGTTCTCCTGCGCCATGCGTACGGCCCGGCTCAGCGAGATGTCCTCCGAGAGCGTGTTGAATACGTAGTTGAGCGTTCCGCTCAGCACGGCCTCGATGCGCAGGATGCGGTCGCCCGAGCCGGTCAGGTCGTTGATGGTGTTGATGATGGGCAGACCCGCGCCTACATTGGTCTCGAACAGATATTTCACGCCGCGCTCGCGTGCTATGTGCTTCAGCCGCGCGTAGTTGTCGTACGAAGACGACGCTGCAATCTTGTTGGCGGCCACCACCGACACGTTGTGCCGCAGCAGCCGTTCGTATTGCGCCGCCACCTCCGGGCCGGCCGTGCAGTCCACGAAGACGGAGTTGAATATGTTCATGTCGAGGATTTCTTCCACCATGCGTTCCACGCCTCCGCCCGTTCCGGTGTTCATGGCCTCGGCGTAACGGGCCGGGTCGATGCCGTTGCGGTCGAACGCCGCGCGGCTGCGTCCGCTTACGCCCACCAGGTTGATGCGCAGGCCCTTTTCGCGCATAAGCAGGTCGCGCTGCGCCGCAATTTGCCGGAGCAGGCTGCTGCCCACCGTACCTGTGCCGCACACGAAGAGGTTGAGTTCTTCGTGCTCGCTCAGGAAGAAGCTGTCGTGCAATACGTTCAGCGATTTGCGCAACTGGCTCCGCTCCACCACAAAGGAGATGTTCATTTCCAGCGCGCCGCATGCCGTCGCGCAGATGCTGATGCCGTTGCGGCCCAACACGCTGAACAGCCGTCCGATGATGCCGGGCGTGCTTTTCATGCGCTCGCCCACGACGGCCACCGTGGCGAGGTTGTCGGTGCGGAGCGTGTGGTTCATAGCCCCGTCGGCTATCTCCTGTCCGAATTCCGCGTCCAGCAACCGGCAGGCACGTGTGGCGTCGGCCGGTGTCATGCAGATGGAGGTGCTGGTCTCCGACGAAGTCTGCGCCACCATGAAGACACTGATGCCGCCCTCGGCGAGTGTCGTGAATATGCGTCGGTTCACGCCGATTACGCCGACCATGGAGAGTCCCGAGACGGTGACCATGCTCATTTCGTTCACGGAAGATATGCCGCGGATGGGGCGCGACGATGCTTCCGCGTCCCTGCGGATGACGCTCCCGCGGGCTGAGGGGTTCAGGGTGTTCTTTACGTAGATGGGGATGTTCTTTACGCACACCGGATATATGGTCGGGGGATAGACCACCTTGGCCCCGAAGTTGCACAACTCCATGGCTTCGCCGTAAGACAGCTGGTCGATGGTGTAGGCCGTGGGTATGACGCGCGGGTCGGCGGTCATGAACCCGTCCACGTCGGTCCAGATTTCCAGTCCCTCGGCATCGAGCGCGGCGGCTACGATGGCGGCCGTGTAGTCCGAACCTCCGCGCCCCAGGTTGCTGACAACGCCCGTCCGGACGTCGGTCGCGATGAAGCCGCCCATGACAACCGTCGTGCGGATGCCCGACAGCGTGTTGCGTATCAGGCGGTTGGTGGTGTCGAAGTCCACGATGTGCTTTTCGCCCTGCCTGTTGGTCTTGATGAGGTTACGGGAATCGACGTGTACCGCCTCGTCGAGCAGCGCGGCCACGATGAGCGACGAGAGCCGCTCGCCGTAAGCGACGATGGCGTCCGCGGTCTTCAGCGTCAGGTCCTGTATGAGGAAGACGCCGTGCAGTATGCTGCGCAGTTCGTCGAAGAGGGCGTCGAGTTTTTCGCAGAGTTCGTCCTGTCTGTCCGCGGGAATGACTGCGGCGACCATATCGTGGTGGCGTGTGCGCAGTTCCTCGGTGACGGCACGATAGTTCCCGTCGCCCCGGGCCGCCTGTTGCGATAGTTGTATGAGGCGGTCGGTGACGCCTCCCAGGGCCGAAACGACAACGATGACGGGCTTGTTCTCGCTTTCGACGATTTTCTTTACGCTTTGGATGCTTTTGGCGGTTCCTACCGAGGTGCCGCCGAATTTCATGACTTTCATGTCGGTGTCAGACCTTATGGCCGTTGGTCGCGGCCGTTGATGTGGATATGTTCGTATGGCCGCCGGCGGTACGCGGATGTCCGCCGGCGGCATGGTGTCAGAGTTTTACTTTCTTCTTCGCGGCTTTCGACTCGTTCTGCAGGCGGTCGAGCGCGGTGACCACGTAGGTGTATTTCCCGCTGTCTGTGCCGTAAGGCAGTTTGAGGAAGTTCTTCGGTGTGACGGCTATGAGGTGTGAGGCGTCGTCCGTGTCGATGCGCTCGCCCGGTCCGAAGCGGTAGACGGCATAGTTGCGGGCCTTGTCCATCTCATGCCTGGCCTTCGGTGCTGTCCAGAAGAGGAAGTATCCGTCAGGCAGCCAGATGGCTTTCATTTTGCGGGGCTTGCCCGGCGCCTTGCTGTCTATGAACGGCATGGCCGGCTGCAAGGCGGGCGTCTTGTGGTATTCCTGTTGCAGGGCTGTGGCATAGTTGCCCTCGTTGCGCACGACGGCGGCCGAGTACCACAGGCACGAGCCGCTGATGCCGGGCAAGGTGCGCTGGAGCCGCATCTTCTCGGGCATCTGATTGACCGAGGGATTCCTGAGGTCGGCGGCGCGCACCGTGCGCTCCACGTCCTGTCCGATGACAAGGGGCCGGCCCGACGCATATCGCGCCCACCAGCGGATAAGCCGGTCATAGTCGGCCGCCTTGTGCCCTATCTCCCAATAAATCTGCGGGACGGTATAATCCACCCAGCCCTTGTTTATCCAGAGCAGCACGTCGGCATACAGGTCATCGTAGTTCTGCAGCCCGTTCGTGTCGCTGCCGGGAATTTCCGCACCGTTGCGGCTGTTATGATAGATGCCGAAGGGCGAAACGCCGAACTTCACCCACGGCTTGGCGGCCCGCACGCTGTCGTGCAGCATCTGTATGAAACTGTTCACGTTGTGTCGCCGCCAGTCTGCCCGGTCCGTCAGTCCGTTGTTGTAGGTGGCGAAAGTGCGGTCGTCGGGAATGACGTGTCCGGCTGCGGGGTAGGGGTAGAAATAGTCGTCGATGTGCAGCCCGTCCACGTCGTAGCGGCGCACGATGTCGGCGGCCACGCGGCAGATGTACTCGCGGTTTTCGGGCAGTCCGGGGTCCATGATGTACAAGCCGTCGTATTCGAAGAAGCGGCCGGGATGCCGGACGCAGAAGTGGCGTTCAGACAGGGCCTTCGTGCCTTTGGTCTTGGCGCGGAAGGGGTTTATCCAGGCGTGCAGCTCCATTCCGCGTTCGTGGCAGGCGCTGACCATCCACGCCAGCGGGTCCCAGTAGGGCGCGGGTGCCTTTCCCTGTGTGCCTGTGAGGAATCTCGACCACGGTTCATAGGGGCTTTCGTAGAGTGCGTCGGCCTCGCCGCGCACTTGGAATATGATGGTGTTCACGCCGCAGCTTTCGAGCGTGTTGAGTTGCCGGGTCAGGTTTTCCTGCATCTGCTCCCGGGTCATCCCTTGAAACTGTCCGTTGATGATTTGTATCCATGCCCCGCGGAATTCCCTTTTGGGAGCGGTGCCCGGCCGGGCGGCAGCTGCCAGGCAGCTGAGGAATAATAAGAAGAAAAACGCCTTTCTCATGCGTGAAACATTGTCCTATGGGTTAGAAATGGGTGTAAAGTTAGTTTTTTTTCACGAAAGAGTTGTGCCTTTCCCCGTTTTTTCTCTTCCGGCCCGTGTGTTGCTTTCTCTTTGGTCCGTCGTGCCGTCCGTTTGCCCTTTCCCATTTTAACATTTCTTGCTTTTGGTCGAAAAATGTTGTATCTTTGTAGTACAGAAAATAGGGAGGCGGTTTCAGACCGCCTTTTTTCGTGTAAACAGGCTGCTTCCAAGTGCCCTTTACATGTGCATGTAGAAAAAAATAGGCTGCTTCTAAAATTTTTTACATGCACATGTAGGCGAAAATGGAAGTAGCCTGCGCGCATATAGATGCCTTTTATGTGTACGCAAGCCCGTTTTGTTTACTTCTATTAACGTAACGGAGGTTAAAAATGTTAATGTGGAAAAGACTGTCTGCGGGGCCGGTCCGTGCAGGTGTCCGGTCCGGCCTCCGGTGCTTGCCTCATTTTGGGGTACGACCCGACAGAATGGCACATATTGCGGTCTCATGCGGGCCGTTTGCTGCCAAAACGGCGGGAAAAGCTAAGGTATGTTACGGGACAGGCCGGACGGGTGGGGCGGCAAGGCGTTTGCAGGGACATAGGCATATATTAATAAAAAAGGAGGACACTATTATGAACTTCGAAAACTTTACCATCAAGGCACAGGAGGCCGTCCAGGCGGCCGTGAACCGTGCCACCGACGGCGGGCAGCAGGCCGTCGGGAGCGTACATCTGCTGGCCGGCGTTCTTTCTGCCGGAGAAAACATCGTGCAGTTCCTTTTGGGAAAGACCGGTGTCAATGCCCATGCGCTGCAGACCGCCGTGGACAGCCACTTGCAGGGGCTGCCGCGTGTGGAGGGCGGTGAGCCTTATCTTGACCGCGAGGCCAACGGCGTGCTGCTCAAGGCCGGCGAGCTGGCCCGCCGCGAGGGTGACACCTATGTGGGGCTGGAGGCTTTGCTCTCTGCCCTGCTCGAAGCGGGCGGAACGGCCTCGCACATGCTCAAGGACGCCGGTATGACGGCCGATGCGCTGAAAGCGGCCGTCGTGGAACTGCGAGGCGGGCAAAAGGCTACGTCGCAGTCGAGCGAGGATACCTACCAGGCGCTGGCCAAGTATGCCCGCGACCTCGTGGCCGAGGCCCGCGAGGGACGGCTTGACCCGGTCATCGGGCGGGACGAGGAGATAAGGCGCGTGCTCCAGATTCTGTCGCGGCGTACCAAGAACAATCCTATCCTTGTCGGCGAGCCGGGTACGGGCAAGACGGCCATCGTCGAAGGCATTGCCGAGAGAATTGTGCGCGGTGACGTGCCCGACAACCTCAAGGACAAGCGTCTGTTCTCGCTCGACATGGGTGCGCTCGTCGCAGGCGCCAAGTACAAGGGCGAATTTGAGGAAAGACTGAAAAGCGTCATCAATGAAGTGACGCGCGCCGAGGGCGGCATCATTCTTTTCATTGACGAAATCCACACCCTCGTAGGGGCGGGAAAGAGCGAAGGCGCCATGGACGCCGCCAACATACTGAAACCCGCGCTGGCACGCGGCGAACTGCGGAGCATCGGGGCAACCACGCTCGAGGAATACCGGAAGTACTTTGAAAAGGACAAGGCCCTCGAACGCCGCTTCCAGACGGTGACGGTCAGCGAGCCTACGCCCGAAGACGCCATCTCCATACTCCGCGGACTGAAGGAGCGTTACGAGAACCACCACAAGGTGCGCATCCAGGACGATGCCCTGATTGCCGCCGTCTCGCTCTCGCACCGTTACATCTCGGACCGCTTCCTGCCCGACAAGGCCATAGACCTGATGGACGAGGCCGCGGCAAAGCTGCGCATGGAGCGCGACTCGCAGCCCGAGGAACTGGACGAAATCATGCGGAAGGTACGGCAGCTCGAAATAGAACGCGAGGCCATCAAGCGGGAAGGCGACGACGAAAAGTTGAATGCCATAGCGGCACAGCTCACGGACTTGCAGGAACGCGAGAAATCCTATCGTGCCAAGTGGGAAGGCGAGCGCGAGCTGCTGAACCGCATCCAGCAGGACAAACAGCAGATGGAGCAGCTCAAATTCGAGGCCGAGCGGGCCGAACGTGAGGGAGACTACGGACGGGTGGCCGAAATCAGGTACGGAAAACTGCGCTCGCTGCAGGAGGATATAGCTTCCGTGCAGGCGGAACTCAAGACGAGGCAGGGAGCCGAGGCCATGGTCAAGGAAGAAGTGACGGCCGACGACATTGCCGACGTGGTGAGCCGCTGGACCGGCATTCCCGTGTCGCGCATGATGCAGAGCGAGCGTGACAAGCTGGTGAACCTCGAGACGGAACTGCACCGCCGCGTCGTCGGACAGGACGAAGCCATTGCCGCCGTCAGTGATGCCGTGCGCCGAAGCCGTGCCGGTTTGCAGGACCCCAAGCGTCCCATTGGCTCTTTCATCTTCCTCGGAACGACAGGTGTGGGAAAGACGGAACTGGCCAAGGCGCTGGCTGAATTTCTCTTCAACGACGAGAACATGATGACGCGCATCGACATGAGCGAATATCAGGAAAAGTTCACGGTGTCCCGCCTGGTCGGCGCGCCTCCGGGATACGTCGGTTACGACGAGGGCGGACAGCTGACCGAAGCCGTGCGGCGCAAGCCTTACAGTGTGGTGCTGTTCGACGAGATAGAGAAAGCGCATCCCGACGTGTTCAATGTGCTGCTTCAGGTGCTTGACGACGGCCGTCTCACGGACAACAAGGGGCGTGTCGTGAACTTCAAGAACACTATCATCGTCATGACGTCCAATCTTGGCAGCCGATACATTCAGGAACGCTTCGAAAGCATGTCCGGCAAAGTGCGGGAAGAGTGTGAGCGCCTGTTGCAGGAGACGAAGGAGGGCGTGTTCGACATGTTGAAGCAGACCATCCGCCCCGAGTTCCTCAACCGCATTGACGACATCATCATGTTCCAGCCGCTGAACAGCAGCGAAATCGAACAGATCGTGAGGTTGCAGGTAGAAGGTGTCGTGAAACGGCTGGCGGCCCAGGGCGTGACGCTCGAAGTGGCCGACGACGCCATCGCCCTTGTGGCATCGGCCGGTTTTGACCCCGAGTTCGGCGCACGACCTGTGAAGCGCGCTTTGCAACGCCTGTTGCTCAACGACCTGAGCAAGGCTCTGCTGGCCGGAAGTGTGGATAAGTCGCGCCCCATCGTGGTGCGCGCGGCGGGAGACGGACTGCAGTTTACCAATAAATAAGCGACAGCAGATGCTGCATGGCGGGCATCGGATTCTTTCCGGTGCCCGCTTTTTTGCAGTTGCGGCTTGTGGCGCTGCCGGCAAGCGTAACTCCCGATAAAGCCCCGGCAGTGCAGGGTCGGAATGGAACTTATGGACCGGAGATGCCGTCGCGTCCGGTCAAAAAACGACATCGCCGGCTCCTGTGTGCGGGAGTCGGCGATGTGTGTCGTATGCAGGGTGTCGCAGCCTTATTGGTTGTTGAGTTTCAAGGCCGTCTGGTCGTCGTATTCCTTTTGCAGTTTTACGAGTTCCTTCATCAGGCGTTTCGTAACCTTTTCCGTGCCGGGCTTTCCGTAGATGTTGTTCAGCTCGGAAGGGTCTTCGTTCAGATTGTAAAGCTCCCAGCTGTTGTTGTCCTGATAGAAATGAATGAGTTTCCAGCCGTCGGCAGTGCTCACGCCGTAGTGACGCTTCACGCTGTGCTCGGCAGGATATTCATAGTAGTGGTAATACAGGCTTTTGCGCCAGTCCTTCGGGTGTTTCCCCTCGAGAAGCGGCAATAGCGAGCGGCCTTGGATGTCGGACGGTATCGGAGCGCCGGCTATGTCGAGGAAAGTGGGCGCGTAGTCGATGTTCTGCACCATTTCCTGTATGTCGCCGTGCCCTTTCAGCCCTTCGGGAAGGCGCATGACGAGGGGCGTGGAATAGGACTCCTCATACATGAAGCGCTTGTCGAACCATCCGTGCTCGCCCATGTAGAACCCTTGGTCGGAAGTGTAGACCACGAGCGTGGAGTCCAGCAGCCCCGACTGCTTCAGGTAGTCGAGCGTGCGGCCTACGTTGTCGTCCAGACTCTTCAGCACCTTGGAATAGTCGCGCATGTAGCGCTGGTATTTGAACTCCGCCAGTTCTTTTCCTTGCAGATGGCGGGAATTGAATTCCGTGGACAGTGAATCGTAGAAGTAGTCGTAGTATGCGCGGTCTTTGCTGTCGAGACGGCCGATCATAGCCATGTAGTTGGGCGTCAGACGTGTGTTCTGGCCCGGCTTATACATCTTTGTGTCATAAACGATGTCCATGTGGTCGTTGTTTCCAATCTCCATCTCTTGCGCGGCGGCGGCTTCACGCCCGGCATAATCGTCGTAGAACGTTTCAGGCAGGGCGAAAGTCTTGTCTTCATACTCTCGGATGTATTTCAGTTCGGGCAGCCAGCAACGGTGACAGGCCTTGTGGTGAATGAGCAGGATGAACGGCTTCGAACGGTCGCGCTTGTTCTCCATCCAGTCTATGGCCTTGTCGGTGATGATATTGGTAATGTATCCTTTCTCGCGCACCGTGTCGTTCTGCATGGTGATGAAGTCGGGGTTGTAGTAGTCACCTTGTCCCGGGACGATGTTCCAGTAGTCGAAGCCCGTGGGCAGACTGACGAGATGCCATTTCCCTACAATCGCCGTCTCATATCCGGCCTGCCGCATCAGTTTCGGCATCGTTTGTTGCGTGCCGTCGAAGATGCCATGTTCGTTGTTGGTGAATCCGTTCTTATGGGAGTGCTTTCCGGTCAGCATACAGGCGCGGCTGGGCCCGGAGAGCGAGTTGGCGACATAGCTGTTCACGAATTTTACGCCGTCTTGGGCGATACGGTCAAGGTTTGGCGTTTCCACATATCGGTTGTCGTAGCACGACATCATCTGTGCCGTGTGGTCATCCGTCATGATATAGACGATATTGTAGCGTCCTTGTGCGGCGGCCACGGCGGGCAGCAGCGCCGGTGCCAGCAGGAGGAGTTTCTTGTTTTGCATGTCGGTGTATATATAATAATGTGTGTGGGTCCGGAAATAATGAAAAAAAAGAAAGGCGGAATCGTAAGTCCGGCCGGCTTACTTTTCCGCCTTTCTTTCAGTAATCTATTCTTTCCCGAAAGTTATTTTTGAGTCATTTGGTACACGATATCCATGATTTGCTTGCCGAGAGCGTCGGCTTCTTCCATGGTATGCGCTTCCGAGTATACACGGATGATCGGCTCTGTGTTTGATTTGCGCAAGTGAACCCATTTGTCCGCGAAGTCTATCTTTACTCCGTCGATGTCCGTCACGGTCTCGTCCTTGTAAAGTTCTTTTACTTTCTTCAGGATGGCAAAGATGTCGGTCGTGGGGTCGAGGTCGATGCGGTTCTTGGCGATGAAGTATTTCGGGAGAGAGTCTCTCAGTTCGGTAGCCTTCATGCCGGTCTTTGCAAGATAGGTCAGGATGAGTGCTATGCCTACGAGAGCGTCGCGTCCGCTATGGGCGGCCGGATAGATGACGCCGCCATTGCCTTCTCCGCCTACGACAGCGCCGGTTTCCTTCATCTTGGTGACAACGTTCACCTCGCCGACGGCCGCTGCCGTGTAGTTGCAACCGTATTTCTCGGTCACGTCACGCAGTCCGCGCGTACTCGACAGGTTGGAGACGGTGTTGCCCGGTGTGTGCTGGAGCACGTAATCGGCTACCGCGACGAGTGTGTTTTCTTCGCCGAACATCGTTCCGTCTTCGCAGATGAGCGCCAGGCGGTCCACGTCGGGATCGACGACGAAGCCTATGTCGTGACGTCCCTTGCGCAGCAGGTTGCGGATTTCGCTGAGGTGTTCTTTCAACGGTTCGGGGTTATGGGCGAAGTCACCCGTCGGTTCGGTGTTGAGTCCTGTTACGGAAGTTACGCCGAGCTGGCCGAGGAATTTGGGCAGAAGTATTCCGCCGACGGAGTTCACGGTGTCAATGGCAACGGTGAAGTGGGCACGACGGATTGCCTCTACGTCTACCAGTTCGAGGTCCTTGATGAGTTCGATGTGACGCTGGTCGTAGCTGAAGTTTTTGGTGTAACAGCCCAGACTGTCTACGTCGGTGAATTCGAAATCGCAGTTGTTGGCCAGCCGGACAACCTCTGACGCTTCGGCAGGTGGCAGGAATTCGCCACGCTCATTGAGGAACTTCAGCGCATTCCACTGACGGGGGTTATGACTTGCGGTGATGATGATACCGCCGCAGGCTTTTTCCATCGTGACGGCCAGTTCCGTTGTCGGCGTCGAGGCCAAGCCGATGTTCACTACGTCGAATCCCATGCTCATGAGCGTTCCGCAAACGACGTGGCTTACCATTTCGCCGGATATGCGGGCATCGCGTCCTACGATGACCTTGCGCCGGAACGTTCTGTTGATTACTTTTTCGCGCAAACTGGCATATGCCGATACGGATTTGGCGATGTCCACGGGATTAAGCGTGTCTCCCGCGCGGCCACCTATGGTGCCGCGAAAACCGGAAATGGATTTGATTAATGTCATAGTATATGTTAAGTTTTTTGGATGTATTGCCGTTGAACCGGAATGTCTTTTTCAATTCACAAAAATACAAACTAATAGTGGAATGTTGAGGACTTTGACGAAAAAAATGGCATCCGGCTTTACTTTTTTTAAGGCTGTGCGGAAAAACTCCGGTAGAAGCGGTGTCCGGCTGCCGTCTGAGACGTCGTTTTACCGGCTTCTTGTCATTTTGCGCGGTGTGTGGAAACCGGAAGTTCCTCGGTGTAAAAAAATAAAAGCAATTTTGATGTTTGTGCGCCCGTCTTTCGTTTTCTTTACATAAGATAAGAGGCGGCTCGGCCGTGGCAAATACTAAAAACTGCGTTTTTTATTTGTCACGGCACTCGCCTTTGCCTATCTTTACATAAGATAAAATACGGCTCGGCCGTGGCAAATACTAAAAACTGCGTTTTTAATTTGCCGCGGCACTCGCCTTTCACTATCTTTGTGCCCGCATCAATCTTTTTATCGTATGGATTTCATCAAGAACCGCCGTTCTGTCCGGAAGTATTCCGGACGTAGTGTGAGCGAAGAACTGCTTGCGCGTTTGCTCGAGGAGGCCGAGCGCACGCAGACCATGGGCAACCTGCAACTGTATAGTGTTGTCGTTACGCGCGATGCGGAGATGAAGCGCCGTTTGTCGCCGTTGCATTTCGGCCAGCCTATGGTTGAGCAGGCGCCTGTGGTGCTTACGTTCTGCGCCGACTATCATCGTACGACCGAGTGGTGTCTCCATCGCGCGGCCGACCCCGGTTTCGACAATTTCCTCTCTTTTGTCAATGCCGCTACCGACGCATTGCTTTACTGCCAGACGTTCTGCACGCTGGCGGAAGCCGAGGGGCTGGGACTTTGTTACCTCGGGACGACGATTTACCGCCCGTCGGAAATCATCGACCTGCTGGAACTGCCGCCTTTGGTCATGCCGGTGGCCACCGTCACGCTGGGTTGGCCCGCCGAGATGCCCCGGCAGAGCGACCGCCTGCCCTTGTCGGCTGTCGTCCATGCCGAGACGTACAAGCCTTTTACGGCAGCCGAAATCGACCGGGATTATTCCGCGCGTGAGGCGTTGCCCGAGAATCTGGAGTTCCTGAGGATAAACAACAAGGAGACGCTGGCGCAGATTTTCACGGACCTGCGTTATACGCGCGAGGCCAACGAGTCGATGTCGGCAGGCCTGCTCTCGGCGCTCCGGCGTCAGGGCTTTTTGCCCGAAGCGGACTGAGGCGGCCGGCCGGGCCTGTCTTACGGACGATTATGAAAGAATCCGGCACGGGAATCCCGAGGGAGGCCCGTGCCGGATTTGTGCAAGTTATTCCTTTGTCGGATTATTTGCTCTTTTTCAGTTCGATACCTTTCGCCAATGTAACGGTAGCGAACTCTATCATGGCTTTTTTGCATTCTTCGTCCTTGTCCAAGCCGATTTCTTCGAATTCTTTTTCGTTGTCCTTGCAGAATTTTTCAAATTCCTTTGCGGCTGCGGCATATTCCGCTGCGTCTTTGGCTTCGCCTATGGCTTTTGTGGTTTCTTCCGCCTTTTCAAGGAATTGCGTCTTGAGGTCTTTCTTCGCGCAGCCTGCGAGCAACAGGGCTGCGACGGCCAGGGTGAAAATCTTTTTCATGGTTCGGTTGTTTTTAGGCCCTCTTTCGGTGAGGGGTGGTTTGATTTAAGGATTCTCCTTATGGACAAAGGTAATATATGTTTTTGTATAAAGATGATTAAAATCGGAAAAATGTGACAAAAATAACGGTTTTCCGTCTTTTTTACTGTTTCGTGTGCTCCGGCACCGCCGTTTCCGGTGTTCCAAGGGATGTGTCGTGTCTGTGATGTGCAGAAAAAGCCTCTCCCGCATCGTGTGTTTGTGCGGGAGAGGCCGTAGTATGTGTGCGCAGGTCTGTGTCAGTCCTGTTTTTCCTTGAGGGCTTCGGCTATTCTGGCCTCGAGTTCCTCGCAGAGTTCGGGGTTGTCCTTGAGCAGACGCTTGACGGCATCGCGTCCCTGTCCGATTTTCGATTCTCCGTAGCTGAACCACGAACCGCTCTTCTTGATAATGCCGAGTTCCGTGCCGAGGTCTACGATTTCGCCTATGTGCGAGATGCCCTCGCCGAAGGTTATTTCGAATTCCGCCTTGCGGAAGGGGGGGGCGACCTTGTTCTTCACCACCTTGACGCGCACCTGGTTGCCGATGGGCGTGTCTCCGTCCTTCAGTGTCGTCACCTTGCGGATGTCGAGGCGCACACTGGCGTAGAATTTCAAGGCATTACCGCCCGTGGTGGTCTCGGGGTTGCCGAACATGATGCCTATCTTTTCGCGCAGCTGGTTGATGAAGATGCACGTGGTGTTGGTCTTGTTGATAGTGGATGTGAGCTTGCGCAGCGCCTGGCTCATGAGACGTGCCTGCAGGCCTACCTTGTTGTCGCCCATGTCGCCTTCTATTTCGGCTTTCGGCGTGAGGGCGGCCACGGAGTCGATGACAATGATGTCGATGGCCGACGAGCGGATGAGCTGGTCGGCTATCTCGAGTGCCTGCTCGCCGTTGTCGGGTTGCGAGATGAGCAGTTCGTCCACGTTTACGCCGAGTTTGGCGGCATAGAAGCGGTCGAAGGCGTGTTCGGCGTCGATGAAGGCCGCTATTCCGCCGTTGCGCTGCGCTTCGGCTATGGCGTGGATGGCCAGTGTCGTCTTTCCGGAACTTTCCGGTCCGTATATTTCGATGATTCTTCCTTTGGGATAACCTCCCACGCCGAGTGCGGCGTTCAGGGCGAGGCTTCCGGTGGGGATGACGTCCACTTCCTCTATTTTTTCATCGCCGAGTTTCATGATCGACCCCTTGCCGAAGTCTTTTTCTATCTTGGCCATTGCGGCTTGCAACGCTTTCAGCTTGTCGCTGACGCAGCCGTCCATTTCTTCTTCTTTCTTTGCCATTGTCTGTGTGTGGTGTTGTTCGTTATTGGTGTCTGTTGGGTTTGTCCGGGTGCGTTCCGCCCCGATGTCAGCCGGCTATTGCGGCCAGAAGCTGCTCGCCGTGCGTTTTTGTCTTTATTTCTTTCGGTCCGATGATGCGTTCCACGCGGCCGTCCGTGCCGATGAGGAAAGTGGTGCGTGCCGTCCCCATGTACTTGCGGCCGTACATGCTCTTCTCCACCCATACGCCGAACGTCTCGACCAGCCGCTTGTCCGTGTCGGCCACGAGCCGGAAGGGCAGTCCGTGCTTGGCGATGAAGTTCTGGTGGGACTTTTCGCTGTCCACGCTCACGCCGATTATTTCATATCCCGCCGCGCGCAACGCTTCGTGGCTGTCGCGCAGGCTGCAGGCCTCGGCCGTGCATCCCGATGTGTTGTCTTTGGGGTAGAAGTAGAGCGCTATGCGTTTTCCGGCATAGTCTGCCAGTTTCACTTCTTCCCCGTTTTGGTCGCGTCCCAGCACGTCGGGCGCCATGTCTCCGATATTCATTTTCCTGTCTTTTTGTTTCGTACAAAGATAATGGAAAAAAACGACACGCATACAGGTTTGCGCATACATTTTGCAGTTTTTGTGAAACGCCGGTATGGGGGTGGGCAAAAACAGACCGTAAAGGACGTTTTCGGGTCTCCCTGCCATTTTAACAATTGCCTTGCGGCGATTTAACACTTCTTGCTTTCGGGCCGAAAATGTATTATCTTTGCACTACGGAAGTGCAGAGGACGGTGAAAACCGCCCTTTTTTAGTGGTATAAGGCCTGCTTCCGGCCGGAACTATCCCTGTCATAGGAAAAATTACATGGCATGTAGTCGCTTCTACATGCCATGTAGTTCGTTCCGCCCCTGCATGTAGAGAAAAAAAGAAGGGGGATACGTCCCCCTTCCTTGTATATAAAAGTTAAAAATGTTAATGTCGAAGCCGGTGTCTCCCGTCCGTATTAAAGTTCGAGGTCGCCGTCGAAGATTTCGTGCCAAGGCAGTCCCTGCTTGTTGAGTTCTTCCATGAAGGGATCGGGGTCGAATTCTTCTACATTCCACACACCGGGCCGCTTCCACAGTCCCAGCATGAACATGCGTGCGCCGATGCAGGCCGGTACGCCCGTGGTGTAGCTGACGCCCTGCATACCCGTTTCCTCGTAGGCGGCGCGGTGCGAGCAGTTGTTGTAGACGTAGTAGGTGCGTTCCTTGCCGTCCTTCAGTCCGCGTATGCGGCAGCCGATGCTGGTCTCGCCTTCGTAATTCTCGCCCAACTCCTGGGGATTGGGCAGCACGGCCTTGAGGAATTGCAGGGGCACGATCTGATGTCCTTCGTAGTCGATGGGCACGATGCTGGCCATGCCGATGTTCTGTATGACGCGCAGGTGCGTCAGATATTCCTGTCCGAAAGTCATCCAGAAGCGGGCCCGCTTGATGGTGGGATAGTTCTTGACGAGGCTTTCAATCTCTTCGTGGTGCAGCAGATAGCTTTCGCGCGGTCCGACGTTGGGGTAGGTGAGCGGCTGGTGTATCTCGAGCGGCTCTGTCTCCACCCATTTCCCGTTTTCCCAGTACAAGCCCTTCTGTGTAATCTCGCGAATGTTTATTTCCGGGTTGAAATTCGTGGCGAAAGCCTTGTGGTGGTCGCCGGCGTTGCAGTCCACGATGTCCAGGTACTGTATTTCGTCGAAATGGTGCTTGGCTGCGTAGGCGGTGTATATGCTGGTGACGCCCGGGTCGAATCCGCATCCGAGGATGGCCGTGAGTCCGGCTTGTTCGAAGCGTTCCTTGTAGGCCCATTGCCATGAATATTCGAAGTGGGCCTCGTCTTTCGGCTCGTAGTTGGCCGTGTCCAGATAGGAACATCCGCATTGCAGACAGGCTTCCATGATGGTAAGGTCCTGATAAGGCAGGGCGAGGTTCATTACCAGGTCGGGTCGGAAGTCGTTCATGAGCGCTACGAGCTGCTCCACGCTGTCCGCGTCCACCTGTGCCGTGCGTATGTCGTCGCGGCCTATGGCTTTGGCGATGGCATCACACTTCGACTTGGTGCGGCTGGCTATCATGATTTCGCTGAACACGTCGCTGTTCTGCGCTACCTTGTGGGCGGCGACGGTGGCCACGCCGCCCGCACCGATGATCAATACTTTTCCCATGTTGCTTTTTTGTATCTTGTTAAACTTTTTGCGGACAAAGATACGCAAAAATGCGCGTAGGCCCGTCGTGTGTGCCTTTTTTTTGCGTCTTGGCCGCCTGCGGGCGTTTTCCGGTGCGGGATTCGGCGCTCTTCCGGCAGTATAAACGGCCGTCGTACCGGTGTGCGTTGTCCTTATATATATTATAGGTGTGCCTTTCCCCTTTTTGCCTTTTCGTGACATCCCGTTGCCGGCAGTTATCCGGTGTGTGCCGCAAACTTTCCCTCTGTCGCGGCGACGCGGGAAAGTTTTTCGCGAAAACGGCATGTGCTTGTTTTTTTATATGTACATTTGTGCGGCTTTTATCCCGGCACACGGACGGCACTGCCTGCCGTTTCCGTTGTGGGGAAAAGAGTTTCGTATCGCTTCATCCTATAAACAGAATTTACTACATGAACAAAGAACGTCTCGTCTGGTGCGACCTGTTGCGTTTTGTCGCCTTTTTCCTGTTGCTGTGCTGCCATGCGGCCGATCCTTTCAATGCGGCTGCCACTTACGGGGCCGCCGACGCGAGTATCGAACCCGAGTTCCTGACGTGGGGAGCGCGCTGGGGGGCGCTGGTACGTCCGTGCGTGCCGCTCTTTGTCATGCTGACCGGCATTCTTTCGCTGCCGGTGAAAGTGCCGATGGAGGCTTTCTACAAGAAGCGTCTGCCGCGTGTGCTTTATCCGTTCCTCATCTGGTCCGTCCTGTACTACATGACGCCGTGGCTGACGGGCATCCTGGGCTTCGACCAAGGCATCGTGCTGAAACTTTTCTGCTGGGCGGAGAGCGACAGCCAGTCCCTGGCGGACGGACTGGCGCATGTGGCGCGCATTCCCTATGCGTTCAGTTTCATCGCCTGCCACATGTGGTACATTTACATGCTCGTCGGACTGTATCTCTACCTGCCCGTGTTTTCCGCATGGGTGGAGCGCGCCACGAGGCGGCAGAAGAAAATCGTTCTCGCCCTGTGGGCGGTGAGCACGCTGCTTCCCTACTTCGGCGAGTTCGTGTCGCGTTACGCTTTCGGCACATGCGAGTGGAACTCGTTCGGACTTTTCTACTACTTTGCCGGTTTCAGCGGTTATATGCTGCTGGGACACTATCTGCAACACTACGTCCGGCCGCGCCGCGCCGTGGCTTTCGTCACCGCGGTTGTGCTGATGGCCGTCGGCTATGCCGTGAGTCTGAACGGCTATAACTACATACTGGACTTGCCGGAACACACTCCCGAACAGGTAGAACTGTTCTGGACATACAATACGCCGAACGTGGCGATGATGACCGTGGCCTGGTTTCTGCTGGTACGCATGGTGCGCATCCCGTCCGGCTCCCGCGTGGCGGCAGCCCTGGCCAACCTCACGACATGTGGCTTCGGCATTTACATGATACACTATTTCTTTGTCCGTCTGGGCTATGAAGCGGCGACTATGCTGCATGTGCCCGCCTGCATGAGCATTCCGGTGTCGGCCATCGTTATCTTTGCCTGCTCCTGGACGGTTGTGGCCGTGGCCAAGCGGCTGATGGGCAAGCGTTCCGTCTACATCTTCGGCTGACGGAGCGGCTTGAACGTTCAAATATCCATAATGAACCTGCGTTTTCTTGCCGATACCGGCAAGAAAACGTACCTTTGCAGGCATGTTTAATGGTTCATGCCGATAACAATGGAGTATGTTTCAGTAAGAGAGTATGCAGCTGTTCATGGTTTGTCCGAGCGTACGGTGCGCAATTATTGCATGCAGGGAAAAATAACCGGCGCCCGGCTTGTCGGAAAAACGTGGAGTATTCCCGCAGATGCCTTGTTGCCGACGCGAAGAGGCGTAAAGAACAGGATTTCCCCGTTGCTGAAAGCCTTGCGTGAGCAGAGGGAAATGAGAATGCGGGGGGGGATTTATCACAGGACCCAGATAGACCTGACTTATAGCTCAAACCACATCGAGGGCAGCCGTCTTACGAAGGACCAGACCCGTTATATTTTTGAAACCAATACGATTGGCATTACGGATGATGCTGTCAGGGTGGACGACATTATTGAGACAACCAATCATTTCCGCTGCGTGGATTTTATTATCAGGTATGCAACCGAACCGTTGTCCGAACGTATGGTCAAGCAACTGCATTTTCTGTTGAAAAACGGGACATCCGATGCTTCCAGATCGTGGTTTGCGGTGGGCGAGTACAAGCGTATTCCGAACGAAGTGGGAGGTATTGAGACCGTTCCGCCTGAAAAGGTCGGTTTGGCCGTGCGTTCCTTGCTCGAGGCGTACAGGTTGAAAAAAACAGTCGGCATGGAAGATATCCTTGACTTCCATTATCAGTTCGAGAGTATACACCCGTTTCAGGATGGAAACGGGCGCGTCGGCCGTTTGATTATGTTTAAGGAATGTCTCCGCTGTGGTATTGTGCCCTTCATCATCACGGAGGAACTCAAAATGTACTATTACAGAGGACTACATGAGTGGCCTCGCGTGCGGGAGTACCTGACCGACACTTGTCTGACCGCTCAAGATGATTACAAGGCTGCTTTGGATTATTTCAAGATAAAGTATTGACAGGATTTCCTGTCTTATGAGCAATGCCGGCAGCCGGTATTGCTGTCTTTCCCCCTGCCGTTTGTCGCGAAACCCTCTGCCGGTTCACGCTTGCCGGATGAAACGTCTCACTGCCGGGCTTTTCGGACGTATTTCAAGGCCGGTTGTCCGCCGATGTAGAGTGTCAGCGTGTCGTTGTCGGCGATGTAGACGTCGGTCACGGCGACGGCGTTGTCTCCGTCTCCGGCCTTTCCGCTCACCAGCAGCGTGTCGCCGTTCCTTTCCCAGGTCTCGTAGTGCAGCCGTGGCATATTGACGGTTGCGGCCCGCCCGTCGGTTTCGAGCCGCAGCCCGGTTATGCCGTTCATGCCGCTTCTGGTCCATTCCTCGCCGCCGTCCGTGGCCGCCGGAAGGCTGTCCGTCGGGGTGGGGGCGGCGGTTTCTTTTTTGTTGTCGGCGGTGCAGGAGCAGATGGTTGCGGCAATCAGCATGGCTTGCACCGATGTTTTCCACAGGATGTGCATGGTCGGATGGATTTGTTTAGGGTTAGTATTCTACAAAGATAGGCAAAGGCGAGTGCCGTGACAAATAAAAAACGCAGTTTTTAGTATTTGCCACGGCCGAGCCGCCTCCTATCTTTACCTAAGATAGGCATAATTTCTGCCCGACCGCATCATAAGTGTTCGGATTTTAGTATATTTGCGAAGTAACGGGCATTTGCGTGCTCCGGACGCAGGCCCGCTTTGTCAGACCAAAGACCTTAAAACACAATACCTATGATTACGGAAAACGAGAAGAAACAATTGGAGCAGAAAGGCATCAGCGAGGAACAGCTGAGAGGACAACTGGAATGTTTTGCCAAGGGCTTCCCCTATCTTGAGTTACATGCGGCCGCAAGTACCGGCAAGGGAATCTTCGCCCCCTCGGAGGAAGAGGTACAAACCTACCTCCGGGCATGGGACGGCTATACGGAAGAAGCGCACAAGGTCGTGAAATTCGTTCCGGCCTCGGGTGCCGCCAGCCGTATGTTCAAGGATATATTCGCCTTTCTCGATGCCGGTCATGACCGGCCCGCAAGTGATTTCGAGAAGACGTTTTTCGCGAGACTGCACGATGCCGCTTTCTTTGACGACCTGAATGCCGCTTGCGAGCGTCTGCACGGCAAGGGCATCGACGCCCTGCTTGCCGACGGCCGGTACAAGGATGTCGCCGCCGCCATGCTGGCTCCCGAGGGACTGAACTACGGCAGCCTGCCCAAAGGTCTGTTGAAGTTTCACCGCTATGCCGACGGAGCGCGCACGCCGTTGGAGGAACATCTGGCCGAAGGCGCACTCTATGCGAAGAACAAGGACAACGACGTGTACGTACACTTCACCGTCTCGCCCGAACACCGCAGCTTGTTTGAAACCTTAGTGGAGGAAAAGGCAGCCAAGTACGGGGAAGAACTTCATGCCGGCTATTACGTGAGTTTTTCGGAGCAGAAACCCAGCACCGACACCGTGGCCGTCAATCCCGACAATACGCCTTTCCGCCTGCAGGACGGCAGTCTGTTGTTCCGCCCGGGCGGACACGGCGCGCTCATCGAGAATCTGAACGACATAGATGCCGATGTGGTTTTCATCAAGAATATTGATAATGTCGTGCCCGACCGCTTGAAGGACGACACGGTCAAGTATAAGAAGCTGATAGCCGGCGTACTCGTCTCGCTGCAACGGCAGATATTCGAATACCTGCGGAAGCTGGACAGCGGCAGCTATAACATGGAGGACCTTATCGGCATGTTGCAGTTCGTGCAGAAGAAGCTTTGTTGCAAGAACCCGGGAACCAAACTGCTGGAAGATACGGAAATGGCCATTTACCTGCGCAAGAAGCTCAACCGTCCTATCCGTGTGTGCGGCATGGTGCGCAACGTGGGAGAGCCCGGCGGCGGCCCGTTCCTGGCTTACAATGCCGACGGGACGATTTCCCCGCAGATACTCGAGAGTTCGCAGATTGACATGAACGATGTCACCAAGAAGAACATGTTCGAGCAGGGCACACACTTCAATCCCGTGGACCTGGTGTGCGGCATCAGGGACTATAAGGGGAATAAGTTCCATCTGCCGGACTATGTGGACCGGCAGACGGGATTCATCTCGCACAAGAGCAAGGACGGAAAGGAACTGAAGGCGCTCGAACTGCCCGGATTGTGGAACGGGGCCATGAGCGACTGGAACACGGTGTTCGTGGAAGTTCCGCTTTCGACGTTCAATCCCGTGAAGACCGTCAATGATTTGTATCGCGAGCAGCATCAGCAATAGCCGACGCCTGTCTTGTATCTTTACAGCCCGTATCCGCCTTCCGGATACGGGCTTTTTCGGTGTGACAGGCGGGTGGATTGACAAACCGGGATGGCAATTGCGGAGCTTTTGTTTCAAATAATATTAAACGGAACGCTTTTTTTGCCGACTTGCTTGCAGCTTTTGTCGTCACTCGCTATATTTGCATTGTTTTTCATGGTATTAGATTTAAGGTTAATGAAGATTGGTTGTCGTGATGACAATCAATTCTTTTTTTATACGGTCATACCGACCTGTTCCGGATTTTCGGGGAACCGTGACCGGACATGTATCGCTGACGGCCTGCGCGTATGCGCCTGAGATAACGGCAACCGCTCTCTCCCGACATTAACATTTTTAACTTTTACTCACTTTTAGGGCGACGTACACGGCTGGTGTTTTTCCCTACATGTCGGGATAAAAACAACTACAAGCCATGTAGGAAAAAGCAGATGGCTTGTAGTTTTTCCCGTCATAGGGCCGGTTTTCCCGAAAAGCAGCCTTCCGGACACTAAAAAAGGGCGGTTTTCACCGTCCTCTGCACTTCCGTAGTGCAAAGATAATACATTTTCGGCCCGAAAGCAAGAAGTGTTAAAATGACAGGAAGCATCGGAAACGTACTTTTCGGTCCGTTTTTGCCCGCAAGCCTTGCGGCATTCGCGGGCGGAGCGTGGCGGGCCGGACCGTGCGGGAAACATGTATCCGCTACCGGCTGTCGCGTGACTTCCCGCCTCATACGGCAAGAACGGCCCGCAATCGCGGGCCGTTCTTGCTGATGGGGAGAATCGCAGGACTTATTGTTCTTCCTTTATATGGCGGACGATGCCATGTTTGGCCTCTTTGATAAAGTCCAGGATGTTCTGTATCTCGGTACTCATGGGGATTTGCTCCGGTATCTTCAGTATGGCATCCTCGAGGCTGAAGTTACCTGTGTAGATGAGGCGGTATGTGTTCACGATGTGGCGCAGTATGCGCTCGGTCACGCCGACACTCTTCAATACCGTGGCATTGATGCCGTGGTAGCTGGCGGGATTGCCGCCCAGGATGACGTAGGGGGGCACATCCTTCTGCACACGGCATCCGCTTTGCACAAGCGAGTAACGACCCACGCGGACGTGCTGCTGGATGACTGCGCCGTTGCTCTGGATGGAACAGTCGAACAGCTCGCTCTCGCCGGCGATGATGGCGCCGATGCCTACGATGCAGTTGTTGTGGATGGTCACGTCGTGGCAGATGTGTACCTTGTCCATGAGGAAATTGCCGTTGCCGATGGTGGTGGCCTTGTCTTGATAGGTGCTTCCCGCTATCACGACGTTTTCACGGATGCGGTTGTCATCGCCTATCACGACATGTGTCTTGTTGCCCTCCACGTAATGGAAGTCTTGGGGTGTGGAGCCGATGACCGCATTCTGATAGACAATGTTGTTGTTGCCCATGCGGGTGCCTTCGAGAATGCTGGCATGGGACATGATGACGCAGTTGTCACCGATAACAGTGTCCTTGTCGATGTAAGCGAAAGGCTTCACCTCGACATTTGCGCCTAATTTCGCACTCGGGTCTACGTATGCTAAAGGACTGATCATGGATGTATGTGTTTAAGGTTATTCTCTTCCGCCTCCGAGAGCCTGATATAGTTTGACGGCAGACAGAACTTTGTTGTATTTGTCATTGATGAGCGACAGCTGGGCCTGGAGCAGGCTCTGCTGGGCCGTGAGAGTCTCGAGATAAGTCGTCTGGCTGGAGTACTGGAACAGCGTATTGACGTCCTCAAGCGCCTTTTCCAGTTCGGCTACCTCTTTCTCGCGCTGGTCCTGCTGCTTGATGCAGGTCTGATATTCGGACAGCGCGTTGCTTACCTCGTTGCCTGCGTTGAGCAACGTCTCGCGGAATTCAAGCTCGGCCTGCTCCTGCTCGAGTTTGGATATCTTCAGGTTGGCCCGGAGCTTGCCGTTGGCAAAAAGGGGCTGCACCACGGAACCTACGGCCTGGGCGATGAACTTGGCGGGATTGAGGACACCCATGCCTGCGCTGTTGGTCCATCCGGCGGTGCCCGACAGAGTCAGTCCGGGATAGAAGGCGGAGCGCGCGATGTTCACGCCATAGAATTTCGAGGCCAGGGTCAGTTCGGCTATGCGTACATCCGGACGGTAGGACAGGAGTTGTACGGGAACGCCGGCCGACATCCGGGCAGGGAATACATTGCTGTTGAACGCGCTTCGGCCTATGGCGTGCGGCGTTTCGTCGAGGAGCAGGCAGAGGGAGTTCTCGGCTTCGCGGATGCTCTTCTCCAGTGCGGGGACGGAAGCCAGCAGTTCGTAGTAGTTGGCCTTGGTTTGCGAAACGGCAGCCTGGTTTACCATGGCTGCATCAAACATGGCTTCCATGGCTTCCACGTTCTTTTTCCACAGTACGACGGTAGCTTGTGTCGTCTTCAACTGCTCGTCCAACATCTGGAGTGTATAGTAAAGGTTGGCTACCGCGGCAATGATGGAAGTCTGGGTGGCCTGTTTGGCTACCTTGGCCTGCAACAAGGTGGTTTCGGATTGCTTGCGCGTGTTGCGGAGCGAGCCCCACGAACCGAGATTCCACGATGCCGAGAGCGGCAGCGTGTAGGTTTTGGTGGCTTGCATGTGGTCAAAGGAACTGATGGTGCCTTGTGGTGCCAGCGTCAATGAGGGCAGGTAGGACAACTTCGACACGGTCAGTCCCGCTTGTGCCTTCTCGATGTTCAGTTCGGCCTTTTTCATGTTCGTATTGTTGGTCAAGGCTTTCTCGATGAGCGCCTGCAGCTGCGCATCGCTGAATACCTCGCGCCAGGGCATGGTGCCGAAGTTGGTGGTGTCGGCCTCGGAGAGCGCGGCATCGGGGCTGACGGTGTCACGATAAAGACCTTCGGTGCGGGATAGCTTGTCGGGCCGCTCGTAGTTCTTGTAAAGGTTGCAACCGCTCAGCAGAACCGAGCAACCCAGTATGCAGATGATTTGTATCTTCATGTTTCTACTTTATAAGTTTAGGGGAGCGGTACGGACGACGGATGCCGCCCGTACCGTCCGGTTTATTTGGAGTACTGCAGTATGTCTGCTTCGGCATCAGTGTTGTCGATGTCTTCCCATTCCATGGGCTTGATTTTCTCTTGCAGGTACTGGAAGATGACGAAGAGGCCCGGAACAATGAATATCTGGAATATCATACCGATAAGCATACCGCCGATGGCCGTCGTTCCGAGGGAACGGTTTCCGTTTGCGCCTACGCCGAATGCGAACATCAGCGGGAGCAGACCGATAATCATGGCCAAGGAGGTCATCAGGATAGGACGAAGACGTGCTCCTGCACCGAGTACGGCTGCCCAGGATATGCTCATGCCCATCTTGCGGCGGTCAAGGGCGAACTCCACAATGAGGATGGCGTTCTTTGCCAAAAGTCCCATCAACATGATGAGGGCGATTTGCACGTAGATGTTGTTCTGTGCTGTTCCGAATATGGGAATGATGTTGTTCAATCCGCCCATTGCCTGGATGAACAGGAACGAGCCGGCCAGACCGAAGGGTACGGAGAGCAATACGGCGAAAGGCAGCAGATAACTCTCGTATTGGGCCGAGAGCAACAGGTAGATGAAGACGAAGCAGAGCAGGAAAATCATGGCAGTGCTGCTTCCGCTGCTGCTTTGTTCCTCACGCGTCAGACCGGAGAACTCGTAGCTGTAGCCTTGAGGCAGGGTCTGTGCCGCAACCTCCTCGATGGCTTTGATGGCCTGTCCGGAAGTTACGCCGCTCGCAGGGTTACCGTTGATGGAGATGGACGTAAACATGTTGAAACGGTTGATGTTGTCCGGTCCCATGGACGGAGTGACGGTGATGAACTCCATAATCGGGGCCATCTCGCCCTTGCCGTTGCGTATCTTGATTTTATAGAGTGATTCCAGGTTGGAACGCTCGCTTCGCTCGGACTGAACCATTACGCGATAGAGCTTACCGAAACGGTTGAAGTTCGAAGCGTAGAGACCACCGTAATATCCTTGCAAGGTAGACAGGATGCCGCTGGGCGAGATGCCGGCCCGCTTACACTTGGCGGGGTCTATGTCAATCAGATATTCGGGGAAGTTCGTATTGAATGTCGTCTGTGCCGATTCTATCTCGGGACGTTTCGACAGTTCTGCTATGAATTCGTTGGACACTTCCTGGAATTTTGTCAGTTCTCCGCCGGTACGGTCCTGCAGGTTCAGGGTGAAGCCGTTCGTAGCTCCGTAACCGGTAATCATAGGCGGCTGGAAGAACAACACCTGTGCGTCCTTGAACGCCTTTTGCGACTGCAAATAAAGATTGGCAAAGAGTACGGTCGAACTTTCCGTGATGGAGTTGCGCTCTTCCCAGTCTTTCAGCTTCACAATGATAGAGCCGTAGCTCGGTCCCTGGCCACCGATGAAGGAGTAACCGGAGATGACGGTGCTGCTTTCCACGATGGGCGAGGAGCGGACAAGGCTGTCTACTTGGGTAAGTACGGCTTCGGTGCGATCCTGTGAGGTTCCGGGAGGCAAAGTAACGACACCCATCACCGTACCCGTATCTTCGTTCGGCACCATTGCCGTAGGAGTGACGTTCATGAAGAAGACAAGGGCCACGATGCTGGCGACAACGAGCGCGATGGTCAGCACAGGGCGCTGGATTACTCTGAGCACGCGTTTCTTATATTTCTTCAAGATGTTGTCATAACCGTTGTTGAAGGAATTTATGAAGCGTTTGCTCATCAGTCCCATAAAGGCAACGACGCTGATGACTACCATCAGTGCGGCGATGATGGGCTTGCCGGAGAAATCAAAAAGGTTGAAGATAAGGCCTATGACCGCGATAATCAACAGTATGATGGTGACAGATGGCGGCAAGTTCAGATTGAATTTGTTCTTGCCCAGCTTCTTCTTCATCGTGTCTGCCGCGGCAGAGTAGGCTATGCCCATACGTTCTTTCAGCGTAGAGTCTATTTCTTCGCCTTTCTCGTTGTGTGGTTTCAGGAAGATGGCACACAGCGCGGGCGAAAGCGTCAGGGCGTTCAGTGCCGAGAAGCCGATAGCGATGGCCATCGTAATACCAAACTGGCGGTAGAACGTACCTGATGTTCCCGACATGAAGCTTACGGGGACGAACACGGCCATCATGACCAGCGTAATGGAGATAATGGCGCCGCCAAGCTCGCTCATCGCGTCGATGGATGCCTTGCGGGCGGAACTGTATCCCTGATCCAGTTTGGCGTGGACGCCTTCCACGACGACGATGGCGTCGTCCACGACAATCGCGATGGCCAGTACCAATGCCGAGAGCGTCAGCAAGTTGATGGAGAAGCCTATGACATTGAGTGCGAAGAACGTACCAATCAAGGCTACCGGTATGGCAATGGTCGGGATGAGCGTGGAGCGCATGTCCTGCAGGAAGATAAACACCACAAGGAACACCAGAATGAAGGCTTCGATAAGGGTCTTGATTACTTCGTGTATGGAAGCGAAGAGGAAGTCGTTGGCATTCTGCGCTACGCTTATCTTAAGTCCGGGAGGCAGGTCTGTTTCGATTTCGCTCAATAGTTTTTCGATGTCCTGGATGATTTCTGTAGCGTTCGAACCCGCCGTCTGGAACACAATACATGATACGGCTTTATTGCCGTTTACCTTGCCTGAGAACGCATAGGATTCACGTCCGAGTTCCACCTTGGCCACATCGCCCAGCCGGATGACGTTGCCGTCGGGAGTAGAATTGATGACCATGTTCTCAAACTCGGTTACCTCTTTCAGACGTCCCTTGTAGCGGAGCGTATACTGGAAGGTCTGTCCTTCGCGCTCGCCGATATTACCCGGTGCGGCCTCGATATTCTGTTCCGCAAGCAGGGAAGAGATATCTGACGGGATAAGTCCGTATTCGGCCATCTTTTCCGGTTTCAGCCAAATGCGCATGGAGTAGTTTCCACCCATGACCATCGCCTCGCCGACGCCCTGTACGCGCTGTACCTGAGGGATGATGTTGATTTTTGCATAGTTCTCGATGAACTCAGGTGTATAGAGGTTGTCCACGTCGGACAGGGAGAAAATAATCAGCATGGAGCTTTGGCGCTTCTGGGTGATGACACCCACGCGCGTAACTTCGGCGGGGAGCAGACCCTGTGCCTTCGACACGCGGTTCTGTACGTTCACCGCGGCCATATCGGGGTCAGTGCCTTGCTTGAAGGTGATGCTGATGGTGGCGGCGCCGGTGTTGGTGGCGGTGGAACTCATGTAGTCCATGCCTTCCACACCGTTTATCTGCTCTTCCAGCGGTGCGATGACGGAATTCAGCACGGTCTGTGCGTTGGCACCGGTGTAAGTGGTGCTTACGGACACTGTCGGCGGTGCAATGTCCGGATATTGTGTTACCGGGAGCGATATGAGTCCCAGGAAGCCCAGGATGACAATCAGGATGGATATCACCGTTGAGAGCACCGGGCGGTTAATGAATCTGTCTAACTTCATTGTGCGTGTTACTTATTGATTTAGGGATGTATGAACGGCCGGGCCGTTCTTCAATATCCTTTCCAAGCGTTTGTTCCCAAATTCTTTTTATTCTTCTGTCGGGAGTTTGCCGTCCTTCATGTGCTGCTGCGCTTTGGCTTGTTTGGCTTTCGACTCGGCAGGTGTGATGGGATTGATTTCCATCTCGTTCTTCAGCTTGTTGATGCCCTCGACCACGATGCGGTCGCCGGCTTTCAGACCGGATGTCACTACGTAGTCTTTACCGTCATTCTGCGGCAAGACGGTGATTTCCGTGCTCTTGGCCTTGTTGTCCTTGCCTACGGTGTAAACGAACTTCTTGTCCTGAATCTCGTAAGTGGCTTTCTGCGGAATGATGATGACATTGGAAGCATGGGTCGGGATGAGGACGGAACCGGTACCGCCACTGCGGAGAATGTGTCCGGCGTTGTCGAAGTCGGCCCTTATCTGAACGGAGCCGGTGGCCTGGTCGATGACACCTGAGATGGCGCTGATGACTCCGGGATTGCCGTATTCGCTGCCGTCGGCAAGCATAAGGCGGACGGCCGGCATCTTGGTGATGGCTTCACTGACGCCGCCCGATTCGCGCGACAGGCCGAGGAGCTGTTTCTCGGTCATCGAGAAGTACACATACATCTTCGAGATGTTCGAGACCGTGGTCAGCGGCTCTACCGTGCCGGCGCTGACAAGGCTTCCCACACGATAGGGGATTTCGCCTACGACACCGTCGGCCGGACTGGTGATGGTGCAGAAACTGAGCTGGTCCTTGGCGTTGAGATATTGCGCCTTGGCTGCGGCCAGTTGTGCTTTGAGGCTTTCCAGCGAGTTGGTTGCCATGTCGTAGTCATATTTTGAGATGATGGCTTTGTCGAGCAACATTTTCTTGTTGGCCACCGTGAGTTCCTGTGTGGCTATCTGCGACTTGACTACGTTTATTTGTGCTTCGGCTGCCTTGACGGCTGCGGCGTATTGTGTGCGGTCTATTTCGAACAAGGCCTGTCCTTTACGGACGGTTGCGCCCTCGTCCACCAGCACTCGTGTGATGTGACCGGATACTTTCGCACGGATTTCGATGTCCTGCTGGCCTTTGATGGTTGCGGGGTAGGATGTGTTCAAGTCTGCATCCGTGGCTTTTACCGTTACGACTGCGAAGTCATTGCTGCTGCCGGGCATTCCCGACTTTTTGTCACCGCAGGCCGTGGCCAATGCCAGTACGAGAGTGAGATAAGCGATTTTTTTCATGTTTTTTCTGACTATAAATGATTATTTTCTTTTTGCTATGTAGACGTATCCTAATTTCAAACTGCAAAATTACGGCAAAAAACTAATATAAAGCAAATAGTTTTCGATTGTTTTTCGCCGTTTTGAGTTTATTAACGTGGAGAAAGAATTTATAGAAAAGGAAAAAATCGCGACAATGATGGTTTTGCGCTTGCGCGGCAGTCCGCAATGTGCGGCCGAATGCATATTCCTGTTGCCGAAAGATACTTTTACGGGCGGGTTCATGTCCGGACAGCGGCAGGTGAAATTAACATTTTTAACTTTTGTGGACAAAAAAGGGCTGCGAGATGCCGCTCTCTTTTCGCTACATGCAGGGCCGGGAAGAACTACAAGCCATGTAGGAAAAACTACATGGCTTCTGATTTTTTCTATGATAGGGACAGTTTTGCCCGAAAGCAGGCCGTATTCCATTAAAAAAGGGTGACTTACGTCGCCCTCCACATTTCTGTACTACAAAGATACAACATTTTTCCGCCAAAAGCAAATTGTGTTAAAAATGCAAGGCGGCTGGAAATGCCGGTCCGCACAGCTGGAAAAATCCGCCATGCGGCGGAGGCGCGCCGGTTCCGCCGGGATGCTTTCGGTTCAATGCTTGGCGATGAGATTAAGAAACTCTTCACGCGTCTTGGCCTGGTTGAAAGCGCCGGAAAAGTCGCTGGTGGTGGTGACCGAGCCTTGCTTCTCCACGCCGCGCATCTGCATACACATGTGTTCGGCCTCGATAACGACCATTACGCCCAAGGGGTTCAGGGCTTCCTGTATACATTCCTTGATTTGCAGCGTCATGCGCTCCTGCACTTGCAGGCGATGGGAGAATATGTCCACCACCCGGGCTATTTTCGACAGGCCTGTGATGTAGCCGTTGGGGATGTAGGCGACGTGTGCCTTGCCGTAGAAAGGCAATATGTGGTGTTCGCAGAGCGAATAAAAGTTGATGTCCTTGACAATGACCATCTGGTTGTACGCTTCGCAGAACTTGGCCGAGTTAAGTACGGCGACGGGGTCCATTTCATAGCCGCGCGTCAGTGTAAGCATGGCTTTCGCCACTCTTTCCGGGGTCTTCAACAGGCCTTCGCGCTCGGGATGTTCGCCGAGCAGTCCGAGTATTTCCTTATAGTGGTATTGCAGGCGGGATAATCTGTCTTCCATTTGGCTTGCGGTGTGGAGTTATGGTCAGCGGGGCAGGAGTACCTCGCACTTTACGATGTGGACTTCGGTCGAAATCCTTTTGGAACGAATCTTGCCCGCATATTTGAGGGCGTCTTCCCTGTTCTTGAAATCGCCTACGCGGCATATCCATCGCGGACTGGTGAAGCGTGGATAGACGGACAACTCGGGGAAAAGGTTCTTACATCTCTCTCCGATTTCGAAAGCCTTGGCCTTGTCCTGATGGGAATTACCTCCGGTGTAGATTTGTATGCGGTAGCCGATGGCTTTCGTGCGGTAACGTCCCTTCGCTGTGTAGGGCTTTGTTGTTTTTTCCGCCGCGGCGTTTTCCTTTCCTTTTCCGGTATTGTCCGCTTTGTGGCCCTCACTCTTACCGCTGTGGGGCGTGTTGGTTGCCGAAGCCGGGACAGTGGGGCGTTTCACGTTGTTCACGATGTTTTCCAGCTCGGCATCCTGTACGATGACGACTTTTCCTTCGCCTTCCGCCTGTTGTTTCAGCCGGTCGGTGTAGTGGGACTGTGCACGGGCCGTACATGCGGCCAACGCTATCATGATGAAACAGATGAGGTTCTTCACGGGCAGTTCTTTTTTTATGGGAAAAGGCAAGGTGCAGGCTGCTTTTGCCCGCACCTTGCCGTGTGCGGATGATGACTGACGCTTATTTCCAGGCGTCGATGATGCCTTTGAAATCTTCGGCCTTGAGCGCGGCACCGCCAATCAGGCCGCCGTCCACGTCGGGCTTGGCGAAAATTTCCTTGGCGTTGCTCGGCTTGCAGCTTCCGCCGTAGAGAATGCTTACGTTCTCGCCGGCTGCGGCACCGAACTTCTCGGAAATGACGTTGCGGATGAAGGCGTGCATCTCCTCAGCCTGCTCGGCCGTGGCCGTTTTGCCGGTTCCGATGGCCCAGACGGGTTCGTAGGCGAGGATTATGTTGGAGAATTCTTCCTCGGACAGGTCGAAGAGCGAACCTTCGAGCTGGGCTTTCACCACTTCGTTCTGCTTGCCGCTCTCGCGCTCCTCGAGCACTTCGCCGATGCAGAAGATAACCTTCAGTCCGTTGCTCAGAGCCAGGTTGATCTTCTCTTTCAGAATTTCGGCCGTCTCGTGATAGTAAGCGCGACGTTCGCTGTGGCCGAGGATGACATACTGTGCGCCGGTGCTTTTTACCATTTCGGCGGAAACTTCACCCGTGTAGGCGCCGCTGGCCTTGTCTGCGCAGTTCTCGGCACCGAGACCGATGATTTCGGCATTGAGCTCGGCGGCTACGGAAGCCAGGTGGATGAACGGAGTACAGATGACCACGTCACAGACAGGCTTGTCGGCCGTCAGCATGGTGTTCAACTCTTTGGCAAGTGCCACGCCGTCTTGCAGGTTCTTGTTCATTTTCCAGTTACCTGCTACGATTTTCTTTCTCATGTCTTTTTGTTTTAAGCGTTGTTTGAATCTATGATGTTTCAGATGTTTGCTGCCAATCCATAACCGGTCGGTCAGAATCACCAGCCCCAGGGGGATGATGAACCACAAGAGGAGTTTCATCAGCGGGGAGTATGGCGGTGAGACGGAAGCTATGTTCTCTTTTTCCGCAATGCCGGCATCGGGCAGTTTGTTGTTGCTCCATTTGCCCTTGATGCGGCCGTCGCCGATGAGCAGCAGGCCGGGATTGGAGCGTACCATGGCCTTGAGCGCGTCGTTGTCGCACATCAGGATGGGGTAGGCCGCCCCCGTCCGGTCTATCCACGCGCTGACGGCAGCTCGGTCCGACGCAGTGCCGGCCACGCCGTAGAATTTGTGTCCGGCGTCCCTGCACTCGTCCACTAAGTCGTTGATGATGTCGTTGCAGCCGTCGTCCGCGTATTTCAGGTCGGGGAGTGTGAGCAGGAACGTATAGCCTGAGTCGCTCAGCAATGCTTCTGTGAAATCCTCTCCGGTGTCGGCGTCGAAAATACTTAGTGTCATCAGTTCCTCCGGCACGGCCTTCCCGTCTTCTCCCTTGCCGGTCAGATAAGCCCGGCGCAGGTCTGTTCCCGTTTTGTAGGCCGAGAAGTCCAGCACAGGCAGGTAATGGGCGGAAAAAAGGCTGAGCAGTACGATGTAGACCAGCGAGTAGAGCGACGTAATCCACTGGTTGCGCTCGCTGATGACGCGTACCAGGTAGCGTTTCTTCAGCAGTAGGACAACCGAGGCCGCCAGCAGTACGATGTTCTTGTACAAGGTCTCCGCATTGGTCAGCGTTATGGCGTCGCCGAAGCAGCCGCAATCGGGAACGGGGTCCTTTATATATATATATAAGGTGAGCCCCGTCATGACCGTCATGAAGACGGCGGTGGCTGCCGTGGTGAAATTCTTTCTTATGCCGAGCAGGAGATAGATGCCCAACAGGAATTCGACGGTGCTCAAGGCTATGGCGAGGAAGAACAACGGCAGGGCGCTGTCCGAAAGTCCGATGCCCCAGTGCGCGAAATAGGCGTTGAGTTTGTAACACATGCCGGTAGGGTCCGCTGCCTTGACGAAACCGGAGAGAAGGAAAGTCCCGGCCAGCAGCAGGCGGCATACCGTGACGCCCCAGAAGCGCAATATGTGTCGTCCCTTATGTTCCAAGTGCGCGTATCCCTTTATTTTTCGATCGTAAGTTTTATCAAACCGAAAGCGGCATAGTTGATCATGTCCATGTAGTTGGCGGCCACGCCTTCCGAGACGAGGGTCTTTCCCTCCAGTTCCTCAATCTGTTTGGTGCGGAACACCTTCATCAGTATCAGGTCCGTATAGGAGCTGACGCGCATACTGCGCCAAGCCTCGTCGTAGTCGTGGTTTTTGCGGAGCATGAGCTCCAGCGTTTCGCCTGAATGCTTGTCATAGAGCGCCAGCGCCTGTTCCGTTGTCAGGTCGTCGCGTTCCGCGATGCCCAACTCCAGTTGTATGAGTCCGATAATGCCGTAGTTGATGATGGCAATGAACTCGGGAATGATGCCTTCCCCCACCTTCGACGTACCTTTCACCTCGATGGAGCGGATGCGGTTGGCCTTGATGTAGAGTTGGTCGGTGATGGACGCCGCGCGCATGATTCTCCACGCGGCTCCATAGTCGTGCAGTTTCTTGACGAATAGTTCCCGGCAGTTGTTCATGACTGTCTTGAACTCGTCTGCGGTATTTGGTCTGTTGTCCATGTGCGGGATGATGACTGTTTCCGAAGCAAATTTACGCCAACTTCCGTGATTGGCAAAGTTCCGGTACGTTTTTCTGCGGTGTTGGCCGCCGCTGCCGGGGATGGTGTGTCAAAAACGGGCGTAAATCTGTATGTCGAAAGTGTTGTAATGCTTTCCGATGCCTCCTCCCCGTGCGTCCGTGAAGGTGTAGTTGCCTTGGAATATCAGGTTCTTGCCCAGGTAATAGTTCGCGCTCAGGCCCCAGTTGGTCTGCATGGAGTCCCAGGTCTTGGCATCGCGGTAACAGTCCCACCGGCCATAGACCTTCAGGTTCTTCATGGCGGGGACGCCGACGGTGGCATACCAGCTGTCCGAGCGCATCGGCGCGTACCGGTTGGTGGTCACGCCGCCTACGGACGACATGTATTCGCCCCGTACCACCCAGTCGCTCTCATACTTCAGACCGGCCCCCCAGCGCACGCGCGAAACTTCCTTCCACTGTGTGCCGTCGTCCTTGTACGCCTCGTTCGTGTACTTGCCGTTCCATCCGAAGCCGCCGATGGCGAGGTCCTTCAGGGGTGAAATCCAAAGTCCGCCTATGACGTCCTTGAAATGGTCCTTGTCCGTGTGGTTGATGCCCTGTCCGTTGAAGACGCCCACCTGGTAGTGCAGCCATTTGTGCCCGTCGCGCTGCGAGGGGAACAGGTCTCCCTGCACCTGTGCGCCGAGGTCGCGTCCCGAACTCTTGTGCTCGCCGATGCGGTCGTTGATGGAAGCCAGTTTCATGGTGGCCTGCGAGTAACTGCCCATGCCCACGGCCAAAGGACTGTAAGGATTCTCGAACCCGAAGGAACGCTTGAACTGACCTAACTTAATTCTAAGAAAATCAAACTTCTGCCATTCCACAAATGCGTCCACTATGCGCGGCCCTTTGTCCGTTCCCGGCGCGTCGTTCACTTCGAGTTGCAGCCGGTAGTAGAAGTCCCGGAAGCAGTAACCGTTCAGGTACAGGCGGACAAACCGCAGGTCGAAACCGCCGTTGCTCTTCTGTCCGGCACGGTCGTTGATGGAGTATTTCCCGACAATGTAACCGCCGAATTTCAGGGAGAGGTCCGCTTTCTTGGCCATCTGCATGAGCGATGTGCCCTCGGCCTTCCGTTCGGGCCGTGCCGTGGCGGGGATGACTTCGCCGCGGTCCGTTCCGCCTTGTGGCAGGGAGTCGGTTTCTGCGGCAAACAGGCTGCCGCCCAGTGTGGTGGAAAAAAGAATGGTCAGTAATGTCCGCTTCATTTATTAGTGCGTTTAGATTGTTCAGAAATGCAAAATTACGCATAAAAACCGAAATCCGCCTTTGTCGCAGGCGGAAATGTGCGCGTTTGTGCTTTTCCGTGACGCAGCCGTGTCGTGACTTTTGCGCGCCTACGGGGGCTGAATACCCCGGAACATTAACATTTTTAACTTTCGTGCACGTTTCGTGCGCGCGTACATGCCATGTAGTTTTCCCTACATGCAGGGCCGGGAAGGGCTACATGGCATGTAGGAAAAACTACAAGCCGGCTATTTTTTTCTATCATAGGGAATGTTTTGCCCGAAAGCAGGTCGTACGGTACTAAAAAAGGGCCGGTTTTACCCGCCCCTGCACTTCCGTACTGCAAAGATACAACATTTTCCGCCCGAAAGCAAGAAGTGTTAAAATTCACGGCGGACAAATGTTAAATTTCTGTCGTGTGCAAGGCTTTGTCCGTATAGCTTCTGTTTCTTGGCTGTATATTTTCTTGGATTTCACGTATTTTACTAACTTTGCCCCCATGCGGGGACGTGGCGTGACACGTTTCCGTGCCCGCCGCCGGCCCATAAGGGCGGCACTGAACCTGCAATCATAAAAAACGGATACATGAAACAATTTCTTACCCTGCTTCTGTTATTGCTTATTCCCGTATGTGCGGATGCTTTGCCCAAGGAAAATACGGAGTTGGAACGGCTCCGCAATGTCGCGGACAGCCTTCACGGCGCGGGACGCACCGACTCGGCCGTTGTTGTCGGGAGCGAGGCGATTGCCCTTGCCCGCAAAGGCGGAAATCCCGCGATGCTGGTCGGCACGCTCTCGTCGCAAGGCGTCTTCCTGCGCTCACTGGGGCGGATTGACGAGGCGTTGAAGAGTTATGACGAAGCACTGAAGATTGTCACTTCCGCCGGCTTCCGCAACCATATCGACGCGGAAGCCATCGAGGAGACGGCGACTTTGTACATCAATCTGGCCGTGCTCAACCTCGACATGCAGCACAAGGACGAAGCCGTCCGCCATGCCGAGCAGGCCGGCGCGTGGGCCGGACGGAGCAAAGACCCCGGACTGAAAAGTATGCTCTATGGCGTGGCCGGCAATGTCCTGCTGAGTTGCGGCAAGGTGGAGCGAAGTATGCACTTCCAGCGCGAGGCCTACGCCTATTCCCTGCAGACCGGCGACAAGGAGGCGGCATTCCGTGCGGCGGCCTATGCCATGCTTTCCGCCGCCTGCATCCCCGACAAGATCGAAGCGCAGGCATGGCGCGGCAAGTGCCGGGAACTCATGCCCGAAGTACCGGCCACCATGGCCCGGCTGGTCTACTATCAGGCCGAATGCTCCATCTGTTTCAAGCAAAACGACCTGAAGGGCGCCTTGGCCTTTTTCAATGAAATCCTCGGGCTGGACGGCATCGACCGGCTGCCTTTCGTACTTTTCGACTGCTATAACAACATGCACGCGGCCTATGCCGGACTGGGCGATTACAGGAATGCCTACAACACCCTGCTCAAGGGCAACGCCTTGCGCGACAGTATCTGGGAGCAGCAGAAGGCCGAGAGCCTGCGGGAGCTGACCGTGAAGTACGAGACCAAGGAGAAGGAATTGGCCCTGGCGCAGAGCGAGGTCTCCCGTGCCCGCCTGCTGATGTGGCTGCTTGTTGCGGCCGTGCTGTTGCTGGGCGTGGTCTTCGCTTTCGTGGTCTACGTGTCGCGCCAGCGCCGTCGCCGCATGGCCCGCGAGGTGGAATTCTCCCGCTTGCGTGCCGACATCGGCCGCCGGCTCACGGAACAGTATGTCAAGGGACTGGAGAACGAACGCGAACGCATGGCCCGCGAACTGCACGACGGCATCTGCAACGACCTGTCAGGGCTCAGCATGAACCTGGCCAAGGGCGTTTCGCCCACGGCGGCGGCGCGGTTGCTCGAGGGCTGCCGCGAGTCGGTGCGGCGCATATCCCACGAACTCATGCCCCCCGAGTTCGCCTATGCCACCCTCGAGGAAGTGGTGCGTTACCACCTGTACAAGCAGCGCGAAGCCTATGCCGGCCGGGTCGGAATCGTCTATACCGCGTCGAAAGGGGCATGGGAGAAAATATCCGACGGCACGGCGCTCGAAGTCTACCGCATCGTGCAGGAAGCCGTCGGCAATGCGCTGAAACACTCCGGAGCATCCGTCGTCACGGTCGATATGCGGCTCGAGGGCACGCGGCTCGAACTTACCGTCGAAGACGACGGCCGGTACGCCCCCACCGGCCGCCGCGGCATCGGACAGGCATCCATGAAGCGCCGTGCCGCCGCCGCGGGCGGACACCTCGCATTCTCGGCCGGCGAGCCCCGCGGCACGAAGCTCGTCCTGCGCGTGGACATCGGCGCGGATGTCGCCGCCAATTGAGGGGGAAAAGCAGCTTCCCGTTCCGATAATCGGTCCGGAAAGGCGGAAAACCACGGAAAACCGTAATTGCGGCTTTCCGTCAAACAACGTATTTTTGCAAATTGTAACCAACTTGTAAGAATTCGTAGCAGTATGACCGAACAGTCCATCCTTTCGAAAATGAACATAGCTGTAGTAGACGACCACGATTTGATAAGAGAAGGGCTGAACGTCGTCCTGCTTAATCACGGCGTGGGCAAAGTAGACAAATTCGGCACCGCCACCGACCTAGTTGCGAGCATGGATGCAGGCCGCGTCTACGACTTCTATGTCGTAGACCTCGAACTGCCCGACTGGGACGGCTTCAAGCTGATAACCGCCGTCAAGGCCCGCCATGCCGACGCCCACATCATCGTCAGCACCGTGCACGACGAGATATGGACGCTCCGCAAACTGCTGGCGTGCAAGGTGAACGCCATCATCTACAAGTCGGGCAACGGCGAGGACATCATTACCGCCATGGACGAAATCCTTGCCGGCCGTAATTATTATTGTGAAGCCGTACACGCCATACTCGACGCCGCGGGCGACAACAACCTGCACCCCACCGCGCGCGAGCTGGAAGTGCTCCACCTGATGGCACAAGGCAAGACCACGCGCGAGATAGCCGCCGCGCTCTTCGTTTCGGACAATACCATCGAAGCACACCGGCGCGCGCTCTTCCAGAAACTGGGCGCCATCAATGCCGTAGACCTTATCGTCAAGGCCGTCGAAAAGGGATACATCAAGAAAGGCGGGGCTATTCGCTGAACCCCGCCTTTCGGATTTTTCGGATTTGAGAGAAAAAACATAAGCGGAAATCAATTTAATCTTATCATTTATGAAGAGAATCTTTACGTTTGTCTTTGCCCTATCCATGTGTCTGGGGCAAATGCTCGCCCAGTCGGATGACGCGGTCTTTCTGGAGACATTCCGGAACGTGGCCGGTAATGCCGCCGGAACGGCCGAGCTTGTAACGTCGCAACTGGACCATCCCGACGGATGGACATTCGACAATGTGTATGCCGGCGAGCAGTGCATCGTCGTCCGGAAAGGCGGTTCGGTGACACTGCCGGCGGTTCCCGAGCTGATTGGCAATGCCGAATGTGTCATAGGCATGGAGCCGTGGGGAGAATGGGACGGTTCGACAGAAGAAGACCATGTATTGACCATTACGAACGGAGAACTGAGCTCGTCCACCTATTCGGAACGTGTTGCCATGTCCTATTTATATGCGTACGGTTTGGGGCCTGATAGCCGCCTGACCCTGACTGTGAGTCACGATGTCAAGATAACCAGGCTCGGGTATGCCTATGGAGGTGTCATGAAGTTTGACGATAACCAGCCTGTGACCTATTCGCACCCGTCGGGCGAGTATTTCAGTCCGATTGATGTGACGCTGACTTCGCAGGGAAGCAGTTATTGCTACTATGATGACGCATCCCGTTATATCATGGTCTACACGACGGACGGTACAGAACCTACCCGCCATTCGGCCAAATATACGGGTACGCCCGTTCACGTGGCTTCTAATACGACAATCCGGGCCGGCCTCATCGTCGCCAACGGCGGAATGATGTTGAGTCCGGCACAGACTTATACCTTTCCCGTACAGGAGAATTCCGAAAGGCCCGAAAACACCTGCGACGTGACGGTCACGCCCGGCGGGCTGAAGGCCAAACTCGTCGATTTGGACGTAGACGTCATCGAATCGCTGGCACTGCACGGCCGAATCAACGGAGAGGACCTCGCATATCTTTGTGCCGCCGAAGGACGTGTGGCCGAACTGACTTATATTGACCTTTCGGACCTCACCTTCGACTATGACGGCACGCCTTACAAGGTGAGAGTGGTCGCTCCCGAGGCGGGAATGGGGACTGTATATACCTATCAGTACATCTTCAGCGCGGACAACTATGACGAATCTGTGCCGACAGGCCGTCCCGGAAGTTACAGGTACAATTGTTACCGCAACGACCTGAGCGCGTTGTTCTACAAAAACTCAAAAATCAAGACCGTAGTCTGGCCCAAGTGTCTTCAGGAAGTCGGCGAGAGTGCGTTCGCCTATTGCGGCAGCCTGAAAAACGTGATACTTCACGACGGAGTGACCGTTATCGGCAAATCGGCATTTTCCGGAAGCCCTGTCGAGTTTTACGACTTCCCCAAGTCCGTTGAAAAGATAGGCGCATCCGCGTTTGCGGATACCCGTCTCGGCGCCATACGCTTCGACAAAAAGGTGGAAATAGGCGAGGGCGCGTTCGCATGGAGCACCCTGCAGGAACTGGACCTGCCTTACCCGACCGACTCCATAGCCCCGGCGGCATTTGTCAATACGAACCTGAAACGCATCAGCATCGGCGAAGGCGTGAAATACATCGGCGCGAACGCCTTTGCGAGCTGCCCCATCGCGGAAGCGCAGTTGCCGTCGTCGATAAGGGAGATAGGTGGCGGTTGCTTCTCGAATTGCCCGTTCCTCGGCGGCATAGAACCGATTGACGGCGTGAGATACATTGGCAAGGTGGCTTATGAGGTGACGGACCAGAGCCGTACGGCTTACAACGTCAAGGACGGGACCGTGATGCTCGGCGGCGGCCTTTTTCAATACGTATCGGCGGGCGACTATACGCTGCCTGCATCAATCGAAATCATAGGAGAGAGTGCTTTTGCAAGTTCCGGCATCAAGTCCCTCCCCAATCTGCCGAACCTGAAACGCATCCATTCCGACGCATTCTATGCCTGTGAGAAATTAGCCAGGGTGGTCATTCCCGAATCCGTGGAATACATCAGTCCGTCTGCTTTCTCCAATTGTGATGCCCTGTGGAACATGGCCTACAATGCCATTGACGCAGATACGGAATACGGCTTGAATATGCGTAGCGTGGAAAAAGTCACGCTGGGCGACCGGGTACGCCGCCTTCCCCAAGGTCTTTTTACGAATAATACCGACCTGACGGAACTGGTGTTGCCGCAAAGCGTGGAAATCATCGAGGAAAGGGCTTTCGAAGGCTGTACGAATCTGGCGTACATAGGTCTTGGCGACAACATCCATACCATTAAGGGGTACGCTTTCAGTGGTTGCGCCGCATTGAAAGACATCCATTGGCCCTTGGGACTGAAGTACGTCGGCGAATGGGCGTTCTCGCGCTGTGCATCCTTGGAGGTCGCTTCTTTCCCCGAAGGGGTAACAACCGTTGAATATGGGGCTTTGAACGAATGTAAGGGACTGAAAACGCTCTATCTGGCTTCTACAATAGAGGATATGCACCAATACTGGCTGAGTAATATCGTTCCCGACGCGCCCATAACCGTTACGTGCGCCTCCGAAACGCCGCTTGATTGTGCCAGGGAGTGCACGCTGAGGTATGTCAAGCAGGTCAGAGTGCCTGCCACTGCGGTAGACGCGTACAGGCAGCATCCGTCGTGGTCGAACCTCGCATCCTGCATCGTCCCCATCGGGGAAATTTCGCCCGCCGTGGAGAACAAGAACACGACGTTCAAGGATAACGTAGCCGACGACGCCGACCTGACCGACGCCGTGGTGGGCGACGTCTACGTGACCATAGACAAGCTTGACGCTTTCGACCGTACGGACGGCAGCATCATCCTGTTCTCCGCCCATACCGCGGACGAAACCGCTGCCATCGGCGGCATGGCCCCCGGCAAGTCCGACCTGGCCAACCGCTTCAACGGACTGGTGACCATGGTCTCCTCGGGTTACGGTGTGATAAATATAGACTGCCTGACGATTGGGGCCAGACAAATCAGCGTAAAGATAGGCGAGGGCGAGCCCAGGACGTTCACACAGCCCAATAAGGGGAATGTTACCGTGAACTATAACGTGCCTGCCGACACCTATGTATATGTCTATGCTACCGACAACGCCGTCGCTCAGTCGTCGGCCCGTCAGTCGCGTGCCGCCGCGCAGGATGTGACCGACTACGTCAAGATTTACGCCATCGGTGTGGACGTTGAATATACGGGTATCGAAGAAATGGAAGCCGACAAGGGCGGTCGTGCCGCTGTAACCGGCATCTATACTATCGACGGTGTGCGTGTGGCTTCGCCGTCTGCGCCGGGAATTTACATTGTACGCCGTGCCGACGGAACTGCGTCCAAGATACTTGTGAGATAAAGCCGTTCCCGAAACGGTAATCAGCCCGAGAGAATAAATTTGAGGAGACCCGGCCACCGCAGAAACGGTGCCGGGTCTCCTCTTTTATGTGTGATTTTTACTTTCCCCTGATGATGTTTGCCGTTTACCGGATGCCGATAATCTTGTGCAGTTGTACCGAAAGACTCCATTCGGGGTGCGCCTTGCACCATGCCGTGGCCTCCTCCAGCAGGTGGCGGTTGCGCGGGGCGTGGCCGGTGTCGCAGGGCTGCAGATAGCGGTAGGCGGCGTCGATGTCGGCGTAGGCGGCGGGCGTGGCGCCGGTGTAGACGACTTTCAGCTCGTCGCAGCGTCGTTGGCGCAGTTCGGCTCCCTGTACGAAGGTGTCTTTGGGCGAGAGGGTTATCCAGTCGATGCCGGGAAGCACGGGGCGCGTGCCGTTGGTCTCGATGGCGATGCTCCGGCCGCAGTCGTGCAGCGCGGCGATGAGTTCGGGTGTGACGAAAAGGGTGGGTTCGCCTCCGGTGAGTATGACCCACGGGGCGGGATGGCCGGCGACGGCTTCCACGATGCGCCGGGCGGTCATCATGGTCGCGCTTTGGTGAGGCGTGTCGCAGAAGGGGCAGCGCAGGTTGCAGCCGGCAAAGCGCACAAAGACGCTTGGGCGGCCGGCGTGGTGGCCTTCGCCCTGCAGGGAGTAGAATATTTCGTTGATGGGGTATTCTTTCATAACGCTTCGCGCTCGAAACCGGGCTTTACGTACAGGGCCACATTCCCTTCCGATTCCTGGAAGGAGACTTTATAGCACCGGGGTGTTTCTTCGCATATCCAGCGGGCCAGATTCTCGGCGGTGGGGTTGAAGGGGAACAGCTCGTTCAGGTTTTGATGGTCGAGCCGGTCGGCTATCTTCCGCTTGATGTGTGTGAAGTCGGCTACCATGCCGTTGGCATCGAGCGTTTCGGCGCGGCAGTATAGGGTGACGATGGCGTTGTGTCCGTGCAGGCGGGTGCACTTGCTCTCGTAGTCCAGACGGAGCCGGTGCGAGAAGGCTATTTCAAGGCGTTTGGTTATGTAGTACATGGCTTTTGTTTTTAATGGATGGGGTCTTCGTCCCCCCCTGACGGGGACAAAGATACGCTTTTATCGGCAAACGGTGTGCGGACGTGGGCTGCAATCTGCTGCGATGCCCGGCATAGATGTGCAAACAAGCCGCTGCCGGATGGGTTTTTTCGGGCAGCGGCTTATTTCTTGTATGGAGATAGGGGGTTATTTGCTGAGTTGCATTCCGATGTACATGCCGTCGTAGGATTTTGCAATCGTGCCGAGCGACTGTACGGCGGTGCTTCCCGAAAGGGCGGAAACGGCGCTGACGAGTTTCAGAAGTTTGTCGCTTTCGAACATCAGGCTGATTTTGCGGCCTGTCTTGACGACGTGCGGTGTCATGGTGCCGATGCCGCCGAGGTAGGTCATCTTGATGGTTTTTTCCGGGGTATTGATGGTGTAGTTTCCGCTGATGGTGCGTCCGCCAATCTTGGCGGAGTAGGTATTGTCTTCCTTGAAGGTGAAACTGCAAGTGCCGGACTTGATGCCCACCTTGGCCAGATTCGTGTTGAGTTGCTCTTCGATTTTCGCGGCCGCCACTTCGCCGCCGGCTTTCATCAGGAAGTTTTCCGATTTGAAGGCGCAGTCGGCACCGACATACTGCCATGTGCCCGTAAGGTCCTTCTGCGTGAGCGTGGCTGAGTTGCTGAGCAGGTTTCCGATAAGGCTTTCGATGACTTTCCCGGCGGTACCGCCTGTTTGCGTGCTTCCGGCGGAAGTTCCGGCGGCGGTGCCGCTGCCGGGCAGGATGCTGCCCAGTCCCATGCCGCTGTTGCCCGTTGTGCCGCAGGATGAAAGCAGCAGTGCCATGGCTGTTGCTGCAATTTGAGTGACTGTTTTTCTCATTTTTTGTAGAGCTGAATGTAATAATTGAACCGCAAAGTTGGCAATAAGTTCCCGTTTCACCAAAATATAGACACACAAATTGTCCCCCCGGGCCGCAGGTTCTTCGGTTTGTGCGGCTGGTCGGCGGACGGGAGCGGCCGGAAACGGTCATTTCCTAATAAATGAGGATTGCGGCGACGGCGGGGAATGTATAATTTTGCAGCCGGTTATATAAAAAAAGAAAGAGGAAAAATGACAATGATGATGAACAGAATGACGGTGTGGCCCTTGGCTCTGCTGTGTGTCGCGGGGGAAGCCGTGGCGCAGACGGGGGCCGATTCGGTGAAAGTGGTCGATATAGAGGAGGCCGTGGTGGTGGCTTCGCCGAAAGAGACATCCCGCCTGCGCCGGCAGCCGGTTTCGGCTTCCCTGTTCGGGGAAAAGGATTTGCGGTCGCTGGGCGTGGCCGACATGAAAGGCTTGTCGGCCTATGCGCCTAACTTCTACATGCCCGATTATGGTTCGCGCCTGACGTCGGCCGTGTATATCCGCGGCATCGGCTCGCGCATCAATACGCCGGCCGTGGGACTTTATGTGGACAATGTGCCGTTTGCCGACAAGTCGGCTTATGATTTCTCGTTCATAGATGTGGAGCGCGTGGACGTTTTGCGCGGTCCGCAAGGCACGCTCTACGGGCGAAATTCGATGGGCGGTCTGATTCGCGTGTTTACGGCCGACCCGTTCGTGCGCAAGGGGGCTGATGTGTCGGTCGGGGCTTCGACCCGTAACGGCGGTCGCAAGGCTCAGGCCGTCGCCTATATGCGTCCGTCGGAGCGGGTCGCGCTTTCTGTCGGCGGGTTCTATGAAGGGCAGGACGGGTTCTATCGTAATGTCTTCTCGGGCGGCAGTGCGGATGCTTCGGATGCGGGCGGCGGAAAGTTTCGTCTGGCCTGGCGTCCGTCGGCCGACTTGCGCCTTGACCTGACCGCCGCCTACGAGTACAGTGACGAGCAGGCCTGTCCTTATTATTATATGGGTGGGGCGGACGATGCCGATGACGTTTCGACCGAAGCCTTGCCCGGTGTCATACAGCAGAACCGTCCGTCGGAGTACCGCCGCAGTCTGTTGAACACAGGCCTCAGTGTGGAGTGGAAACGCCCTGATGTGGTGCTGTCTTCCATTACATCCTTCCAGTATTTGAAGGACCGTATGTTCATGGACCAGGATTTTACGGCGGCCGATGTCTTTTCTCTGGAGCAGCGGCAGCGTATGCAGGTGCTCACGCAGGAACTTTCCGTCAAGAGTGTGCCGGCCCGGCGTTGGCAGTGGGCGTCCGGACTGTTTTTCATGTATGAAGGTTTGAAGACCGGCTGTCCTGTCAATTTCTATGCCGACGGCGTGGATTATCTGAACGGCTTGTTCGCCTCGGCACTGCCTGCTCCCATGTCGCTTCGCCTTACGGACGGCGTGCTGCCGTTCGATGCGCGTTTCCGTACGCCTGTGCTGAATGCGGCGCTGTTCCATCAAAGCACGGTGAAGCTCGGCGGCGGCTTGTCGGCCATCGTGGGTGCGCGTCTCGACTACGACCACCGCGAACTCAAGCTGAGTTCGGGCACCGGCGGGCCGGTCGGATATACCTTTGCCATGCCGCCAATGATGCCGCCGTCCGCACTTGGGGCCGAGCCTGTGCTGGACGGCCGTCTCCGCGACGATTCCTGGCAGTTGTTGCCCAAGCTGGCTTTGCAGTACGACCATCGCAGCGGCCGCGGCAATGTATATGTGGCCGTGTCGAAGGGGTATCGTTCGGGCGGTTATAATATCCAGAGCTATTCCGACCTGTCCCAGACGTCGTTGCGGCGGGCCATGATGTCGGGAGTGCGCGATTATGCCGCCGAAGCCATTGGCCGCCTGCCTTTGCCCGAACCTGCGAAAGAGAATGCGCTGAAAGGCATGAACGCGGCTATCGATGCCCGGATGCCTTCCTGCCCGGATGTGCGTGACCTGGCCTATCGTCCGGAGCAGTCATGGAACTATGAGTTGGGCGGACATCTCACCTTCCTGGACCGTACCCTGCGGGTGGATTATACTTTCTTCTACATGAACACGAAAGACCAGCAGCTGGCCCGTTTTTCAGATAGCGGAATGGGACGTGTCATGGTGAATGCCGGAAAGAGCCGGAGCTGTGGTGCGGAGTTGTCGGTCCGTTCGTCGCTTTTCTCCAACCGTTTGAATCTCTCCCTCGCTTATGGTTATACCGATGCGCGGCTCACGGAGCACGACCTCGGACAGACGGAAGGGGAGCGTGTGGACTATTCGGACAACCGCGTTCCGTTTGTGCCCGAACATACGCTTGGCGCTTCGTTCGTCTATCGTCAGCCCTGCGGCGGGCGGGTCGTCAAGGCCTGTTCCGCGGGTATGAACCTCGATGCCGCCGGCCGTTTCTACTGGGACGAGGCCAACAGTTTCAGCCAGCCGTTTTACGCCCGTGTGGGAGCCACCTTGTCGGTCGAATTGGCAGGTGGCGTGTCGGTGGAGCTTTGGGGCAAGAACCTTACCGGTACGGATTACGATACGTTCGCCTTCGAAAGTTTCGGCCGGCGCTTTGCCCAGCGTGGCGTACCCCGTCATTTCGGCATGGACGTGCGCCTGCACTTCTGATTGTCCCTGAGTTTTTCCGCATAGCGCCCGCGCCGCTTGTCACGGCGTGCCGGGATAAAAAAGAATGCGTGCTGCCTCGAACTCGCTTCGAAGCAGCACGCGCGTTTTTACACAATGTTTAATTTAACGGTGGTATATTGTTTCGCTTAATTTCCGGTTATTTCTTGTGCCGTATCCCCTGTTTGGATTCCCGTTTTACCTGTGTCGGATTTCCTCTGTACGATACGGTGCCGCCTGAGGCCGCGTTAGCTGTCAGCGAGTACCGTGCATAACACGAAATTTCGCCACCGCCCGAAGCCTTGGCTGTGGTATGGGCGGCCTTCAGCTCTTCCGCGTCGATTTCACCGCCGCCTGAAGCCATGAGGTCGGCCGACCGGCGGCAGATGCCCGACAGGGTAATGTCACCGCCGCCTGAGGCCTGTGCCCGTATGTTGTCGGCCGAGATGCCTTTCAGCTCGGTTTCTCCTCCTCCCGAGGCGTCGGCACGCAGGGTCTTGCAGGTTATCTTCTCCACTTCCATTTCGCCGCCGCCCGAAACGCCGGTTTGCAGTGTCGTGCAGGTCACGCCTTTCTTCAGATGTATCTCACCTCCGCTTGAGGCCGACAGCCGCAGTTCCCCGTTGCTTTTCAGCGGGCCGGTGACTTCGATTTCTGCTCCGGACGAGGCCTGAAGTTCGTCAATGCCCCTGTTGCCCGACACGCGCACAATGATGGACTTGTTCATGAGCGGCTTTGTCTTTTTCATGCCGATGACAAGCGTTCCGTTCTTTACCGTCAGGCTGAGGTAGGGCAGGAGTTTCCTGTCGGCTTCGGCCTCGACTTTCTGCCTGCCTTGGCCGGGAGAGAAGATGACGTCGATGCCTGCGCTTGCCGATATGGCTTTGAATGAAGGCAGCGGGTAGCTTTTCTTTTCGTATGCCGTCGTGTAGGTTTTCCGTGACAGGGCATTTGTGGCGGTGAAAGCGGCCAGCAGCATGAGGAATAGGGCCTGTACAAAAGTTCGTCTCATATATTTATAATTTATGGCGCTCCGGGACTTGCCGAAGTGCGGTTGTTTTATATGAATAACGCACAAATGTGACTTTTGTGACACACCTTGTCTGTTTTTTATGACTTTTTTAATCTTTCTGTAGGCTTAAACCCGGATTCTCTTCCCGGCTTATGCAAAAAAGCCTAATTTTGCGGATGAAATGAAAACTATCCGGAAAAAACTATTGCATGGGGCCGTCATGTCCGGTCTGCTTGTCGTCGCGGCGGCATGCGGACATAACGAAGAGCCCTGCACCACAGCCGACATAGACAGTCTCATCCGTCCGCATCTGGACAAACTTTACTCCGAACCGGCCCGCACGGATTCCGCCCTGGCCGTCTTGCAGCGTACACTGACCGACTCCGCGGCGTGGCTGCGTGTCGATTTGTTCAGGGCTGTGGTCTGCCAAGTGCAGGGCGACTCGGACAATAGCCGGCGCAAAAGGCAGGCGGTCATCAATTGGTGCGACCGGCATCTCGGTAACGAGGACCTGGCCGGAATGGCCTGGAACCATCGCGGCGTGGCGCACTATTTTGCCGGCCGGTCCGATTCGGCCCGTTGGTGCTATGAGCGTGCCTGTCAGCTCCTGGAGCGTTCTGTGGACCGCCGTGAGCTGGTCAGCGCCTGCATCAACCTGGCTGATGCCGATTTGCAGTTCGGCCGCATAGCCGATGCGGCGGCCGCTTACCGCCGGGCGCATTTTGTGGCCGACTCGCTCGGGATGGGGCGCGACCTCATGGCCATCAATTCCGGACTGGCTTCCGTCTATCTGCAACTCGAGAACTTCAAGGAAGCCCATCACTTCCTTGACGAGGCGCGCAAGGGGCTGGACGCCGAGACCGAGTACGGACAGTATTATTTCCACATGACTTCGGGAAACTGTTTCTTCTTCGAGTCCCGTTACGAGGAGGCGCTCCGTTCGTTCGAGAAGGGATACCGCCTGGCCCGCCGCATGGATAACGGCATGATGCTGGCGCACTGTTGGGCCAACATCGGCGAAACCTATCTCCGGTTGGGCAATCCGTCGGCGGCACGTCCCTATATAGTGTCGGGCGAAGCGTTTGTGGCGGAGCATCCCGACGCCGATCCGTCGCTGTTGTTCTATCTGCGCAGCCTGAGCATAGAACTTGCGATGGCCGAAAACCGCATGGCGGATGCCGGACGTCTGTTGTCGCCCGCCCTGGATACGGCCGGAGTGAGCGTGCCCCGATACATAGCCCTTCATTATGACCGCCTGCGCCGTTATGCCGAGCAGCGCGGTGACTGGCGGTCCGCTTATGCGTATCAGTCGCAGGCACGTTCGCTCTACGACTCGCTGCGCAGCCGGACCATGATAAACAACTTTGTCGAAATCAATGCCCGCTATGTCCGCGACACGACGCTGTTGCACCAGCAAGTCCTTATCTCGGGCTACAAAATCAAGTCGGTGCGGCAGCATTCGTTGATTATGACCGTGGCGGCCGGGCTGCTTGTGCTGGGACTGAGCGCGGTTGTCGTCATCATCATATTGAGACGGCGTAACGAGCGGCGCTATCGCCGGCAGCTCGAGCAGATTGCACGGTTGAGGATGGACGTTGTCCGGAACAGGCTCTCGCCGCATTTCATTTTCAATGTCCTGAACACGGTCCTGCCCAAGTTCCGCGCTTATCCCGAACTGGAAAAGCCGATGGAACTGCTCATCGACGTGCTGCGCGACAGCCTGCCCGTGACCGGAAGCCTGCTGGTGCCTTTCGTCGAGGAGCGGGAAAAGGTGGAACGCTATGTCCGGCTGTTCCATTGCTCCAACGGGGCGCGCCCGCATGTGGAGTGGTGCGTCGATGAATGCTTTCCGGCAGACCGGGCCATGCTGCCCGCAATGGCGTTGCAGATACCCGTGGAGAACGCACTGAAACATGCTTTTTCGAAACTGACGGAAGAGAGCAGGGTACGCATAGACGTGAAACAGGAAGGCAACGGTTTCAGCATTTGTGTGGCCGACAACGGCGACGGGGTCAATGCCACGCGCAACGCCATGTCCGACAGCGGGACGGGACTGGGCGTGCGCGTGTTGTCGCGGACCCTGGAACTGCTGAACGAAGGCTGTCCCGACAAGGCCACGTTCCGCATCGTCGGGCTGCAGCCGCCGCTTCACGGTACGGAAATACACATCTACGTGCCCTATGCCTATGGTGCGGAAACTCCGGACAAGGGGCGTTTCCCGGAAATTGGGGGGGTAAATTCCGCACGTGCGGCCGTAGTACGTCATTTTAGACGTCTGTTTTCACGGGAAAGCCGATAAATTAACATTTGCCTTGCGGCGATTTAACACTTCTTGCTTTCGGGCCGAAAATGTATTATCTTTGCACTGCGTAAGTGCGGAGGACGGTGAAGACCGTCCTTTTTTTGTTGGAACAAGGCCTGCTTCCGCTCAAAACTGTCCCTATGAAAGGAAAAAGCAGATGCCATGTAGTTGTTCCTACATGGCATGTAGTCTCTTCCGTCCCTATATGTGGAGAAAAAAGAGATACATATCGCGTCCGTTTTCAGGGCGGAAAAGTTAAAAATGTTAATTCTGCCTGTCCCTGCGCCTTTCTTTCCGGCGCGTGTGCGCCTTCCCGGTTTCCGTTCCGGCCTTTCCGAAACTTCTTGCCGAATAGGCAGGACTTTTGACCGCATGGGCACGCCGGACGCATCTCCGGGTGTGGTGGGGTTGAAATGCCGGTTCCCGATTGTGAAATAAGTTGTATTTTTGCAAACGAAACGAGGAGGATTCAGTGTATGCCGGTCAATAACACCCATAAGAAACTTACGGCTTTCGTCGTCGATGACGAGAGCGAGTCGTTGCGGGTACTGGTCGATGACCTGCGCCGCAGTGCGGAGATAAGTGAGGTCTATGCGTTCTCATCCTATGCCGAGGCCACTTTGCCCCTGTTGGAGTTGCAGCCGGACGTGTTGTTCCTCGATGTGGAAATGCCCGGGAAGAGCGGACTTGACTTTCTCGACTCCATTCGTCCGCGCATCTCGTTCGCGTTCCATGTCGTCTTCTATACAGGCTACGGGCATTACATGCTGGACGCCATACGGCATTCCGCATCCGACTTCCTGCTGAAGCCTTATAAGGAAGAGGAACTGCGCACCGTGCTCACGCGTCTGGCCCAGTTGCCGCTGACTTTTTCTGCCACGGGCGTACCGGCTGCCATCACGGACAGTTCCCGTCGCAAGGTGGCCGTACAGACCGTCAGCGAGCTGCTTCTGCTGTCGGTCGAGCAGATACTCATGGCCCGCTACATCCGTGCGCAGCGCACCTGGCTGCTTACGCTGACCGACGGCTCGTCCTATCGCCTGCGGGTAGGCATGTCGGCCGACGAACTGCTGGCCCTGAACCCCTCTTTGGTGCAGATAAATTCCGGCAGCATAGTCAATCTCGTTTATCTGACGGCTGTCGAGAACACCACACACCGTTGCAGGTTCTGCCCGCCCTACGAGGATATAGAATTGTTTGCCAGCCGCAGGTTCTATTCCAAACTTCGCGAACGTTTCGACCTGTTGTGAGCGTCTGTAAGTCTTGCTTCGCAGATACAGGATGTTGAAGCGCGAAAGGCTTCAATACCTTTGATAGAGAGAAAACTATAAACCCGGAGAGTGGCGACTCTTCAATTTTTTCGATAAGTCCGACACCTTATCCGCATCCCGGTCATTCATGTTATTACTCCTTTAGCGGATAATTGTCGGACTTATGTTGCGCCTTTGTCCGCCGCATCCATTGTCGGTCATGCCCGTTATCCCGTTTCTTTATTCCCCGGAAGATGATTTTCCGGGGACGGATACGCCGTCCTCCCGGATGCCTTGTCGGTTTCCGGACGGACGGCGTTGCTCGTAGTCATGCGCCGGCGGGTGTTTCAGAACTCGTCGTTGGCGTAAAGGTAAGGGAACGTGCACTGGTCCCAGTCGAAAATCTCTTCCGGACGGAAGAAACGGGCCAGTTCCACGGCGGCCGTCTCGGGCGAGTCGCTGGCGTGCACGATGTTCTCCTGGAAACTCATGCAGTAGGAGCCGCGTATCGTTCCGGGGGCGGCGTTGCGGCCGTTGGTAGGACCGGCCAGCGCGCGTACGGCCGCGATGGCGTCCACGCCCGCCAGGCACATGGCCACGACGGGGGCCGTCATCATGGAGTCCTTCACACGTTGGAAGAAAGGCTTGCCGGACAAGTGCGCATAGTGTTCGCTGAGCAACTCGTCGCTGAGCTGCATCATTTTCATTCCGCATATCTTGAAACCTTTCTTTTCAAAGATTCCGATGATTTCTCCGGCCAGTGCGCGTTGCATGGTGCAGGGCTTCAGCAGTACGAGTGTCTTTTCGATAGCCATAATAAAGGTGTATTAGAATTTAAGGTTGTGTTTATCACGGACAAAGATAGGACTTTTTTTCGGATAAAGGCAAAGTGGAGGCCGATTCTGCATGATTGTGCCCCGCAGCCGCCGGCCGCGCAATGGCGCACGGACAGGAAAAAGCTGTTAAACTTTGTGCCGGACGGCCGGCCGTCCGGTTATAATTGCTTACCTTTGCACAAAGGGATTGATTCCTTTATATAAGATAGGCTTTAACTTCACTTGCGGTTATGGACGATACGGAACAAATGCTTTTACATCGCGGCATCAGGCCGACGGCCTTGCGGTTGCTCATCCTGCGTGCCTTGCGGCAGGCCGACTGTGCCTTGTCGCTCAGCGACCTCGAGGCCCGGCTCGGCACAGTAGACAAGTCCACGGTTTTTCGTACCCTTTCCGTTTTTCTCAAGCACCATCTGGTGCACGCCGTGGACGACGGAAGTGGGCAGTCCAAGTATGCTTTGTGCGCGGAAGACTGTCATTGCGGCGAGGATGTGCACGCCGGTCTGTCCGACCTGCACACCCATTTCTTCTGCGAACGCTGCCGGCGCACCTTTTGCCTGCGCGGGCTGCCCATACCCGAGGTGGCGTTGCCCGAAGGCTTCCATCTGCACACGGCAAACTACGTGTTGAAGGGGCTTTGTCCCGGTTGCGCCCGCAAGACGCGCTGCTGATTATCGCTTGTCCAGCGGAACGTACTCGTTCACGTCGGCCACGCAGCGGTAGGCCGGACGTATGATGCGCCGGCCCTCGAAGTTGAGCTCCTCGTTGCGGTGGGCGCACCAGCCGACTATGCGGGCCATGGCGAACAGCGGGGTGTAAATTTCGACGGGAAGCCCGATGAGGTCGTAAACGAAGCCGGAATAGAAGTCCACGTTGGCGCAAAGCGTCTTTTTCTTGCCTTTCTCTTCATACACCGTCCGGATGGCGATGCGTTCCAGGCGTTCCATGAATTCGAACTCCTCCATGCGGCCTTTCTCGTGTGCCAGCTCGCGCGCCATTTCCTTCAGCAGCACGGAACGCGGGTCGGACAAAGTGTAGACCGCGTGCCCGATGCCGTAAATCAGGCCCGTCCCGTCGTAGGCTTCCTTGCGGAGAATGCGGCGCAGATAGCATGAAATCTCGTCTTCATTGCTCCAGTCCGAAATATTCTCCTTGAGATGCGCCACCATGTCGCTCACCTTGATGTTTGCCCCGCCGTGTTTCGGTCCTTTCAGCGACCCGATGCCGGCTGCGATGGATGAATACGTGTCGGTGCCCGTCGAGGACGTGACGCGCACGGTGAATGTGGAGTTGTTACCGCCGCCATGCTCTGCGTGAAGCATGAGCAGCAGGTCAAGGGTGCGGGCCTCGAGTTCCGTGAACCGCGGTCCTTTGAGCATGTACAGGAAATTTTCGGCGATGGAGTAGTTCTCTTGCGCGTGTCGTATGTGGAGCGAACGGCCGAGTTGCTTGTGGCGCAGCATGTTGTAGGCATAGGCGATGATGGTCGGGAACTTCGACACCAGTTCGATGCTTTGCCGCATCAGGTTGTCGCGCGAAGTGCAGTCGGGCTGCTTGTCAAACGTGTACATCTCGAGCACGCTGCGTGCCAGGATGTTCATAATGTTCGTTCCCTCCAGCTCAATGATGTGCAGGATGGTGTTCTGCTGCAGCGGCATGTTGTCCGTGATGAGTTCGCGGAAGGATTGCAGTTCTTCCGCGTCGGGAAGTTTGCCCGACAGCAGCAGATAGGCCACCTCTTCGAAGCCAAAGCGTTTTTCCTTCATGATGGCGTGTGCCAGGTCGGCTATCTCGTAACCGCGGAAATAGAGTTTGCCTTCGATGGGCTGCAGTCCGTCGGCCGTCTGTTCGTAGCCGACGACGTTACCTATGTTGGTAAGTCCCACGAGCACGCCGGTACCGTTCTCGTTGCGCAGGCCGCGTTTCACGTCGAGCTTCTTGAACAGTTCGCCGTCTATCTTTATGCAGCTCTTCATCTCGTCCGAGAGCTTGTAGATGAGGTATTCTTTCTTAGAGGTGGTTGCCATGTGTCTGTAAGATTGTGTTGGTGTGAAAAAACAGGAGTCTGCGTTTTGTTACCCGCCGGTCAACGGTTTCGTGTCAGGCTATCCGCGAATTCGCGGGTGCCCAGTGCCTGTCCGTTATCCATGAAGCGGGCGAGGTCGGCCGTGGCCCTGCCGTCGGCGAATGTACGTTCCAGCGCGTCGGTGACCAGTCCGGCCGCTTCCGTCCAGCCGATGTGTTCGAGCATCATGGTGCCCGACAAAATCAGCGAGCAGGGATTGGCCATGTTCTTGCCGGCAATGTCGGGCGCCGTGCCGTGTGTGGCCTCGAAGATGGCATTTCCCGTGTCGTAATTGATGTTTGCGCCCGGCGCGATGCCGATGCCGCCCACCTGTGCCGCCAGCATGTCCGACACGTAGTCGCCGTTAAGGTTGAGTGTCGCTATGACGGAATACGCTTCGGGCTTGATGAGCGCGTTTTGCAGGAAGGCGTCGGCGATGCAGTCGTTCACCGTCAGCCGTCCGTCGCGGATAGCGTCGCCGAACTCCCGTTGCGCCACCTCGTAGCCCCAGCGTTTGAAACCGCCCTCGGTGAATTTCATGATGTTTCCCTTGTGCACGAGCGTCACGGTCGGGCGGTTGTGTTCGAGCGCATAGCGGCAGGCGGCGCGTACCAGGCGTTCCGTCCCTTCGCGGGATACGGGTTTCACGCCGAACGACGAGGTTTCGGGGAAGCGCACCTTGCTGACGCCCATCTCCCCGCGCAGGAAGTCCATGAAACGCCGGGCCTCGGGCGTGCCGCATTCCCATTCGATGCCCGCATAAATATCTTCGGTGTTTTCACGAAAGACTACCATGTCCACGCGCTCGGGATGCTTCACCGGAGAACTGACCCCGTTGAACCAGCGTACCGGCCGCAGGCACGTATACAGGTCGAGGCCCTGCCGCAAAGCCACGTTGAGCGAGCGTATGCCCTCGCCGACGGGTGTGGTCAGCGGGCCTTTGATGCCGATGTGGCAGGTGCGGAAGGCTTCCATCGTTTCTTCGGGCAGGTAAGTGCCGGTCCTGTCGAAGGCGGCCTGTCCCGCTTCTACTTCCATCCATTCTATGGCGCGCCGGCCGGCGTATGCCTTTGCCACGGCGGCGTTTACGACCGCCTGCATGGCGGGCATGATTTCCGGACCTACGCCGTCGCCGGTCACGAACGGTATGGTCACGTGGTCGGGAACGGCGAGCGTTCCACCTTTCTGTATTTCGATTCTGCTCATGATGTGCTTGGTGATATTTATATAAGGTGTAAAAGATCAGTTTCCCGCGTTTCCGGCATTGAGTGCCGAGCCTGCGCGGAACCAGCCTATCTGTACGTCGTTGTAGGTGTGGCGTGCTTCGATTTCCTCCCGGCTGCCGTCGGCGTGGGTGACGGTCAGGGACAGCGGCCGGCCCGGTGCGAAGTCTTTCAGACCGTTTACGGCCAGCCGGTCGCCTTCCGCAATGCGGTCGTAGTCGGCTGCGCGGGCGAAGGTGAGGGCCAGGATGCCTTGTTTCTTCAGGTTCGTCTCATGAATACGCGCGAAACTTTTGGCCAGGATAAGTCTTACGCCTAAGTAGCGCGGTTCCATGGCCGCGTGTTCGCGGCTTGAGCCTTCACCATAATTGTCTTCGGCCACGACGAAACTGCCGGAACCGGCGTCGCGATAGGCTTCGGCCACAGCCGAAACGGCTTCCGTCTGTCCGGTGAGTGCATTGAGCACGGCGTTGGTCTGTCCGTTGAAAGCGTTTGTCGCTCCCATCAGCAAGTTGCGCGATATGTTCTGCAAATGACCACGGTAACACAGCCACGGGCCTGCCATGGAAATGTGGTCGGTGGTGCATTTCCCGCTCGTCTTGATGAGCAGGCGCAAACCGCTGAAATCGTTGTCGGCGGGCGGAGTGAAGGGCATGAGGCGCTGCAGCCGCTCGCTGCCTTCGCGGATGACGGGGGCGGGACTGCCCGGCTGCGGGGCGGTGTATCCGGCATCGCAGGGTGCGAAGCCCTTGCGCGGCAGTTCGTCGCCGCAGGGTGCGGCCAGCCGCAGGCTTGTGCCGTCCGCGCCTTCGAGGGTGTCGGTCAGCGGGTTGAAGTCCAGCCGTCCCGACAGGGCAAAGGCGACTGCCATTTCCGGCGATACGATGAAGGCGTGCGTATTCGGGTTGCCGTCGGCCCGCTTCGCGAAGTTGCGGTTGAATGTCGTTACGATGGAGTTGCGGCGCACGGGGTCATCGGTCTTGCGCCGCCATTGTCCGATGCACGGGCCGCACGCGTTGGCCATTACCACCGCTCCCGCCTCGCGCAGTGCGGGCAGAATGCCGTCGCGCTCGGCGGTGGCGCGTATCTGTTCCGAGCCCGGATTCACGATGATTTGCGCGCGCGGCTTCAGGCCTGCGGCTGCCGCCTGCTTCATGACCGAAGCGGCGCGCGCCAGGTCCTCGTACGAGGAATTGGTACACGAGCCGATGAGGCATACCTCCACCTCGGCGGGGAATTGTTCCGTCCTGACGCGCTCTGCCATGCGGCTGACGGGACAGGCCGCGTCGGGCGTGAACGGTCCGTTGATGTAAGGTTCGAGCCGGTCCAGGTCAATTTCGATGACCCGGTCATAAAATTTTTCGGGGTCGGCGGCTGTTTCCGCGTCGGCCCGCAGTTCGTCGGCCACGCTGTCGGCCAAGTCGGCCGTTTCGGCCCGTCCAGTCGCCCGGAGATAGGTGCTCATGCGTCCGTCGTAGGGGAAGACGGATGTGGTCGCCCCGACTTCCGCGCCCATGTTGCAGATGGTGGCTTTTCCCGTGCATGAAAGCGATTCCGTGCCCTCGCCGAAGTATTCGATGACGGCGTTGGTGCCGCCCTTCACCGTGAGCAGTCCCGCCAGGTGCAGGATGACGTCCTTCGGCGTGCACCATTCGCGCAGGCGGCCCTTCAGCCGGACACCGATGATGCGCGGCATCTTGAGTTCCCACTCCATGCCCGTCATCACGTCCACGGCGTCGGCACCGCCCACACCTATGGCCACCATGCCCAGTCCGCCGGCATTGGGCGTGTGGGAGTCCGTTCCGACCATCATGCCGCCGGGGAAAGCGTAGTTTTCGAGCACCACCTGATGGATGATGCCCGAGCCGGGCCGCCAGAAGCCTATGCCGTAGCGTGCGGCCGCGCTTTGCAGGAATTCGTAGACCTCCTTGTTTGTTTCCTTGGCTGCGGGCAGGTCGATGCCGGCCCCGTCGGAGGCGCAAATCAGGTGGTCGCAATGCACCGTCGAGGGTACGGCCACCGCATCGCGGCCGGCGTTCATGAATTGCAGCAGCGCCATCTGGGCAGTTGCGTCCTGCATGGCCACGCGGTCGGGGCGGAATGTGGCGTAGTCGCACCCGCGGGCAAAGGTCTGTCCGACCGTACCATTATTATATAGGTGTGCGTATAGAATCTTTTCCGTCAGCGTGAGCGCCCGCTTTTGTGCCTGTCGGGCGTTGGCCACCCGTGCGGGAAAATCCCGGTAGAAGCGTCTCTGCATTTCGATGTCGTGTGCCATGTGATTTTGTGATAAATGTAAGGGGTTCGTGATGTGGGTTCGGTCAAGCTGTCGTGCGTGTTACGGCCGGCTTGCCGTGTGCTTTGTTCGCTTAACGATTGACAAAGTTACAATAAAATAAGAGAAAAGCAATCATTTGGTTATAAAAATGACGTTTTGAGGTGCTGTTTTGTTCGTTGAGTGCCTTTTCTCTTCCTCTTGATGCCATCCCGGTGTTTGCAGGCCCGGCCTGCCCGAATACCGTCCTGCGGTTGTGCTTTCGGGGCCGCAGGCCCATTTTAACATTTCTTGCTTTTCGTCGAAAAATGTTGTATCTTTGTGGTACAGGAAATAGAGAAGGCGGTCGCGTACCGCCTTTTTTCGTGTAAATAAGCCCCTTATGAGTCGATTTACATGCACATGTAGAAAATTTTAGAAGCATCCTGCGCAAAAATACATGCCTTCTATTTTGAACCGGAAGCCTTTCGCGCGCACATAGATGCCTTCTACGTGTGCGTAGCCCTATTTTGTTTACATTTATTTACGTAACTGAAGTTAAAAATGTTAATGTCGGGTGCCGCCCCGCGCCGTGTCGTGCGCCGGCATCCCGCTGTCCGTGTCCGCATCCCGCAGATTCGGCGGTCGAGGCCCAAATTATCGCCCGGGAATAAGGGCGCATAAGGGATTTTTCACTAATTTTGTGGCGACGGGATGCCCGCAATCCCTCACCTTATCGATATTTACAAAAAAACATCCAATATGAACATCGTTGAAAGATTCCTGAAGTACGTCAGTTTCGACACCCAGTCGGCCGAAGATACGGGCCGCACACCCAGCACGGAGAAACAGTTTGCCCTTGCCCGCCATCTCGAGGCGGAACTCAAGGCCCTGGGCATGGAAGATGTGGAACTCGACGAAAACGGTTACCTGTATGCCACACTGCCGGCCAACACCGACAAGCCGCTGCCCGTGATAGGTTTCATCGCCCACATGGATACCAGTCCCGACTGCTCGGGGGCGGACGTGAAGCCCCGCATCGTGAAGAATTATGACGGCACGGACATCGTGCTCGATGCCGGGGCCGGCATCGTCACCGACGTGAAAAAGTTTCCCGAACTGCTCGCCCACGTGGGCGAAGACCTCATCGTGACCGACGGACATACGCTCCTGGGCGCTGACGACAAGGCCGGCATCGCCGAGATCGTACAGGCGATGGCCTACTTGCTGGAACACCCCGAAATCAAGCACGGCCGCGTGCGCGTGGGCTTCAATCCCGACGAGGAAATCGGCCTGGGCGCGCACAAGTTCGACGTCGAAAAATTCGCCTGCGACTGGGCCTACACGATGGACGGCGGGGAAATCGGCGAGTTGGAGTTCGAGAATTTCAACGCCGCCGTGGCCCGGCTCGAAGTGACCGGCGTGAGCGTGCATCCGGGCTATGCCAAGGGTAAAATGATCAACGCGGCGCGCGTCGCGACCGAGGTGGCGCAACTCATACCTGCCTCCGAAACGCCCGAGACCACCGAGGGGTACGAAGGTTTCTACCATCTCGTCGGGATGGAAGGCGGCGTGGAACGGGCCGTCCTCACCTTCATCATCCGCGACCACGATGCCGCGAAGTTCGAGGCCCGCAAGCGTTTCGTGCAGGCCGCGGCCGGCTTTGTCAATGCCAAATACGGCGAAGGCACGGTGCGGGTCGAACTGAAGGACCAGTACCGCAACATGCGCGAGATGGTGGAGCCGGTGATGCACGTGGTGGACATTGCCAAGGAAGCCATGGAGGCGTGCGGCGTGGTGCCCGTGGTGCGTGCCATCCGCGGCGGCACCGACGGCGCGCAACTGTCCTTCAAGGGATTGCCTTGCCCGAACATCTTCGCCGGCGGCCTCAACTTCCACGGCCCGCACGAGTTCCTGCCCGTTCCCTCGCTGGAAAAGGCCTCCGAGGTCGTGGTGAAAATCTGTGAGCTGACGGCCCGGCGCGGCTGAAATCCTTCTTGCATCGCATGACACACCTTCCCGCACTCATTTCCGACCTGGCGCTGATACTTATCGCCGCCGGTGCCGTCACCATCATCTTCAAACGGTTGCGGCAGCCGCTGGTGCTGGGTTACATCGTCGCCGGAATCCTGGCCGGTCCGCACATTCCCTACATGCCGTCCGTACAGGACGCCGGCTCGATAGCCACGTGGTCCGAGATAGGTGTCATCTTCCTCATGTTCACGCTGGGGTTGGAGTTTTCTTTCAAGAAGATAGTCAAGATGGGCATAGGGCCGGTCATCGCGGCCTGCAGCGTCATGTTCTGCATGATCAGCGTAGGCAGCGGCGTCGGGCACCTGTTCGGCTGGAACAGCATGGACAGCCTTTTTCTCGGGGGTATGCTCGCCATGTCCTCCACGACAATCATCTACAAGGCCTTTGACGACCTCGGCCTGCGGCAGAAGAAGTTTGCCGGTGAAGTGCTGAGCGTCCTCATTCTCGAGGACATACTGGGCATTTTGCTCATGGTCATTCTTTCCGCGCTGGCCGTTTCGCGCGACTTCGAGGGGCGGGAATTGGGCGAAAGCCTGCTGAAACTCTCCTTCTTCCTCATCCTGTGGTTCATCGTGGGCGTCTACGTGGTCCCGACCCTGTTGCGGAAGACCGGGAGATGGATGAACCGCGAGACGATGCTGGTCTTTGCCATCGGCATGTGCTTCCTGATGGTCGTCATCGCCGCGCAGGCGGGCTACAGCACGGCCTTCGGCGCCTTCATGATGGGCAGCATCCTGGCCGAGACGGTCGAAGCCGAGAACATCGAGCGCATCGTCAGTCCCGTCAAGGACCTGTTCGGCGCCATCTTCTTCGTGTCGGTCGGTATGCTGGTGGACCCCGCCGTTTTGCGCGAGTACTGGTTGCCGATATGCGCCATTACGGCGGCCATACTCGTGGGACAGGTGTTCCTGGGTACGGGCAGTTTCCTCCTGTCCGGCCAGCCGCTCAAGGTGGCGATGCAGTGCGGTTTCTCTCTGGCCCAGATAGGCGAGTTTGCCTTTATCATAGCCTCGCTCGGCCTCACGCTGGGCGTGACGAGCCGCTACCTTTATCCCGTTGTCGTGGCGGTATCCATCATTACCACCTTTCTGACCCCCTACATGATACGTGCGGCCGGTCCGGCCTACGGGCTGGTGGAGCGGCTGATGCCCTCAGGCGTGCTGGGACGGCTCGACCGCCGCGGCGACCGCCGTCAGCAGAGCGGCAGGGAGCGGCCTTGGCCTACGCTGCTCAAGGCACTGTCACTGCAGGCGGGCGCATACGCCACCCTCAGCGTGGCTGCGGTGGGACTGTCCTTCGGAGCGTTGCTTCCGCTCTGCCGGACGACGCTCGGACACTGGCCCGGAAACGCCGTATGCGGCATCCTGACGCTGACGGCCGTATCGCCGTTCCTGCGGGCCATCGTGATGCGGAAAAATCATTCCGAGGAATTCAAACTGTTGCGCGCCCGGAGCCGTACCGACCGTATGGGACTTTGGCTGACGCTCGCGGTACGCTTTGCCATCGCGGCGGGAGTGGTCTATCACATACTTAATTTCCTGTCGCCCCTGCATTGGGGCATACACATCGCCGTTTCGCTCGTCATCGTCTCCCTGATGGTGGCCTCGCGCCGCGTGAAGTTTGTCAGCATCCGTATGGAGCGGACGTTCATGCAGAACCTGCGCTCGCGTGAGGCCAGGGCGCAGGCCGAGGGCCGCGGCAAACCGGGATATGCCCGCCGTCTGTTGCGCCGCAACGTGCACATGACCCGGCTGGAGGTGCCCGAAGATTCGCTTTGGGGCGGGCTGACGCTGCGCAAACTCGACCTGGGACACTCCGAGGGCGTGATGATTGCGGCCATCCTGCGGGGAAAGCACCGTCTGAACATTCCCGACGGCGATACCCGGCTTTTCCCGGGCGACCGCATCGAGGTTATCGGCGACGACGCGGGGCTGGACGTGCTGGCCCGCCGCATCGGGTCGGAACGGTACGAGGTCACGCCCGACGACATGGCGCATCGTCTTGTGTTGCGCCGCGCCGTCATCCAGCAGGAGTCGCCTCTTTGCGGGAAAGCCCTGCGCGAGAGCGGCATACGCAGCGAGTACCACTGCATGGCCGTAGGCTTCGAGGCCGACAACGGCACATTGGTTTTCGCTACGCCCGGTTACGTCATCCGGACGGGTGACACGATGTGGGTGGTGGGCGAGGAAAAATCGCTGCAACGCATTCTTGAACTTGCAAAAGGGTAATGGCGGTCCGTCAGCCCGGCGGGCGGAAGACCGATAGGGGAGAATACCCCGCTATCCCCGTGGCAGGTGGAAAAAGATATCCCCTTGCCGGCACGAAGACCGGCAAGGGGATTGTTTTGTCCCGATAAGAGAAACTTTTCAGCGGGAAGCGTCAGACGGTGACAGGCTGAACACGCCCGAGGACAGGCCCCAGGCATCGCCGTCGGGGCCAAAGCCGGACCGGCGTCCCGTGTTGCCGCGCGGGGAACGGTCCTGCACGTCGCCGCCGCTCTGGTTGAAGTCATAATACAGGAGCAGGCTGTCGCGCTGTGCCGCCTCGTGCGGGTCGGCCAGCGGTGCGTTGGCATAGCGCCGCAGGTCGGTTTCGCTCAATGCCTTTCCCCATAAGCGCAGTTCGTCGATAACGGCATTCATCGGGCGTCCGGGACCGCCGACGGTCAGGGCCGGCAGTACGGGAAGCGTTCCGACGGTACGTTGCTTGTTCTTCAGTTCCCGCTTGCACACTTGCCGGCCGTCGCGGATGAAGGCCACTTTGCCGCTGTCGAGCACCAAGGCGTAGTGGTGCCAGCGGTCGGACAGCACGAAGCCCTTGTCCGTCGTCACCTTGACGCTGTCGGCCGTCAGCGAAAGGCGGCCTTCGGCGTCGGACTGCACTTGCCACGTGCCCGCGCTATGGCCGAAACCGGCGTGGGCCGCGGCCAGCGGCGCGTTCATCCACCATTCGAGCGTCATGGCCTGCAACGGTTCGTCGTAGGGGGCGCGGACGGTCTGCAAGGCAGCTTCCGGCGAAGAGAAGTTCAGACCGTTTTTGCTGTCGGCGTTGCATACAATCAAGGCCGCGCGGCGCAGCGCCTCGCCCGTGCCTGCCTCATTTCCCGCAGCCAGGCTTACGTCGTAGACTCCCGGCTTTTCAAGTTTCATTTCCACCTGTCGTCCCTCGGCAAGCAGGGTGTCGCACTCTCCGGCCACGTGCCACTTCCACGATGTCGGGGCGAAACGGCTGGCATCGCGGAGCCGGACCGTACTGCCCCGGCGCACAATCATGTCGGAGAGTTCGAAATCAGCTTTCGGCACGGCGGTATGCACGGTGAAGCGGCGTGTGGAGCTGCGCTTGCGCCCGGTTGTCGGGTCGGTCACGACCATCCGTACTTGGTAGTCGCCCGCCTGTTCGTAAGCGGCCGCGGCATTGACGGTGGTGGCCGACGTCCTGTCGCCGCCGGGCATGTGCCACGCGTAACGGCCTCCCGCAACGGGATGTTCGGGCAGGAAGGTGACGCGCTCGCCTGCCGACATCCGTCCGGCGGACAGGCGGAAAGCGGCATCGATGACGGGCTTCTTCGCCTCTATCGTCTTGCTCACCGTGACGGTGTCGCCCGCCGGTGTTGTTCCGTACAGACATACTTCGTATTTTCCCGCACGGGGTAGGATGAACTCCGCCGTGCGCGCCGAGTCAAGCCGTATGCCGGCCGCCGGAATGCGCCATCCCGATGCCGTCAGCCCCGTGCCGAGCCGGCTTTTCAGACGGAAAACCTCGCCGGGCCGCACGGGGGCGGCGGGCAGGTCGAAGTCCGCTGTGTAGTCGGTCGAGGGTTCGAGACGCGGACCGCCTTCCACAACGCGCCATGTGCCGAAGTCCTTCATCGTCAGAGCACGGCCCGTCACGTCGGTCCATACGAGCGAGTCGCCCGGTCCGCGGCCTGCGCGGCAGTAGGAGAGCAGTTCGTCCGGCAATGCCGCGGCCGAGAACACACTGTTCATGCAGTTGCGGATTTCTTCCCCGCTGCGGGCGCAATTCCAGATGCGCACTTCGGCCAGCTCACCGTCCATGCCGCCGGCCTTGTCCCTGCCGAAATCCCAGTTACCGAAGCCTCCGAGACCGGAATGTCCCTTTGCGACAAGCGTATCCACGGGTTGCCCGTCCATATATACAAAGAGCGAGTCGCCCGCCACGACATGTGCGAAGTGCGTCCAGCGGCCTATGACGGCGGAAGATACTTTCGGGTCGGTGCGGGCATCGGTGTTCCAGCCGCTGGCCACCGTGTAGCCGTCGGAAGCATGGATGAGGAAGTTCCCCCAACCGGCCCCGATGGACTGGTTCCAGTCGCGCCATGTGCGGGGCCGCAGCCAATATTCCACTGTCGCGCGTTCATGGTGCTCCTTCATGACTTCCGGTATCGTGAAACCGGCATCGTGCATGTCGATAGCCCCGTGGACCGGTGCGGATGTCCGGCGTCCGGGAACGACGGGAAGGGTAGGTGCGGAGAGATGACGGGCATCTGCGTAAGCCGCCTTCACCGTATAGGTGCCCGAAAGGCTGTCCGGGGCGTACGCGGCTGTCGTGACCGTATCGACGGGAAGGCCGTCGCGCAGCACTACATATCCGCTCAGCGGGTGGCAGGTGGCCTGCGGCCGGTCCCAGCAGAGCATTCCGCCGTCACTCAGCCTCAGGTTGCGCGGCGCATAATAGGGCTCGCCGTTTACCACCGCCGTGAGCGTGGTCTTTGCTCCGTGGTTGGCGATGCGCAGCCCTTTTCCGTCGTTCATAGGTGTCTCGGTGCCAAGGCTGTCGAACTCGTAGTCGATGACGGAACAGGCATGTACCTTCCCGGCACCGATGGCGTCTTTCTTTGATGCGATGATGAAAAAATATTTCAGCGGCCTGCGCGTGTCGAAGCCCGCGGAAATGTCGGTCAGGTCGTATCCGAACTCCATCGGCTCCTCATGTACTCCGTCGGCCCACCGGCCCAGCATCGGCGTACGGGTTTCCACGCCGAACTTGTTGCGGTTGTTGCTTCCGTCGCCTGCATACTTGAAATGCTCCAGCTCTACGGTGCGTTCGGGCGAGGTGGCTGACAGGTCGGACGAGATGCCCACCAGGAGTTTCAGTTCACTGCGCCGTGAATAGTCCATGCGTATCTTGAGCGTGCGCAGCGGGCGGTAATTCTTGCGTACATGGTAAAACTCCGGTTTCCATGCGCCGCCCTCGTTCTGCCGGACGGGGTATCCGTATTTATAAGGACAGTAGATGAAACCGCCGTTTGCCCATCCGCGTCCCCATGAATTGACGATAATCCATGCGCCCCGCTCGTCTTTTTCCGCTTCGCCGCAGATACCGTTTCCGTCAAGGTCGAAAAGTATGCGGTCGTCGTAGCCTACGATGGTCAGGGCGTGGTCTACGCCGTCGCCCCAGCGGGTCACGTATTTCTGTCCCACCACTCCGGCGGCGCGGTTTGTGCCGAGACTGTCGTCGGGGATGCTGCCTTGTCTGCACGCGCTGGCAACTCCGATTCCGGCAATGCCGCCCACTGCAAACTGTGTGTCGCCCAGGTGGTTCCATAACCAGTTCTTCACGTATTCACGTCCGGCTTCGGTGTCCACCCCGTAGGGACTGTTTGAATTGTGCGAGATGCGGTTGAACATGGCCGAGTACCATTTGTCATAACCCTGCATCCAGCCGAAATCGGCCGCGGCGCAGTCCTGATTGCCGAAGAGCCGCGAATAGGTAGGTCCGCCGTAAACGACCGAATTGGGGACGCCGTTGGCCATAGCCATGCCTTCCTTGCCCGAATGACTGTTGGTGAGCAGCCAGGTGAAGTGGGTAGGATAGACATTTTCGGGCAGAGAAGCGTCCGTGCCGCGGAAAGCGTTGATTTCGTGCGTGAACATATAGCCTATGCGCGAGGCCGAGCCGCACGAGCCGCCGTCCTGGTTGAATACAACGGGGAAATGCGGCGTCAGCGCGTTGTTCACATGGTCGGGGCGGCGGGAAAGCGTGTCGGGAAGCGTTTCCGCCGACACTCCGATGCTCATGGCGGACACGACAACAGAGAGGGCCGAAGCCCTGAAGCCGGAAAAACTCATTTTCTACAAGTCTTTTTTATAATAAACAATATTGAAATGCTGTGATAGCCTTACAAAGTTACGGAAAAAAAGGTTATCCCGAAACTTTTCCCCGTTTTATGAAGAATATTCCTGTGGTCGGCGTTTCCTGTCCGGGGCTGTGGTGACGGTTGCAGGGAGTTGAAAATAAAAAGGAGAAAGCGATAACCGGTTGTCTCCGCAGTTGTTTGCTTTCTCCTTATTGTGCGCCTGATAGGACTCGAACCTACACGTCGCAAAACACCAGATCCTAAGTCTGGCGCGTCTACCAATTTCGCCACAGGCGCGGCTTTTGCGCAACAAAGTTAGTAACTTTTTTGAATGTGCGGCACATCCGCATGGCTTAAAATCATTTCTCCGCCGTTTTTGCGCCGCCGGAGGCGTCTATGCCGCGGCCGGCAGCCCGGTTCCCGGACTCAGTTGTCCAGATACCAGGCATAGAGGCGGCGTATGCCCTCGTCCAGTCCGACGCGATGCCGCCAACCGAGACGGTGGAGCTTGCTGACGTCGGTGAGCTTGCGCATGGTGCCGTCGGGCTTCGTGGCATCCCAACGGATTTCGCCGCTGAAGCCGACGGTTGCCGCTATTTTGTGCGCCACGGAGCGTATGTCGGTCTCGCTACCCGTACCGACGTTGATGTGACAATTGCGCACTTCGCGCGTATCCGCTGTATAAGTATCCTTGAAGTCCACATTCAGCAACACGTGGACGGAGGCATCGGCCATGTCCTCGCTCCAGAGAAATTCGCGCATGGGGCTTCCCGTTCCCCATAAGGTCACGGCAGCCGGAGCAATGCCGTAGCCGGCCAGTTTTTCAAGTATCCTGCTTTCGTCGCATTGCCCGTCCACGCCCTCGACGGGGCGCAGGTCGAGGTCGTGGCGCACGGCCTCCCAGTTTCCCTCGCAGAGGCATTTGGCCAGATGTATCTTGCGCATCATGGCAGGCAGCACGTGCGAGTTCTCCAGATGGAAGTTGTCGTTCGGACCGTACAGGTTGGTCGGCATGACGGCGATGTAGTTGGTGCCGTATTGCAGGTTGAAACTCTCGCACATCTTCAGTCCCGCAATCTTGGCTATGGCATACGGCTCGTTGGTATACTCTAAGGGCGATGTGAGCAGGCAATCCTCGGTCATGGGCTGCGGCGCCTCGCGCGGGTAGATGCAGGTAGAGCCCAGGAACAGCAGTTTGCGGACGTTGTGGCGGAAGCTTTCGCCGATGACGTTCTGCTGAATCTGCAGGTTGCGGTAGATGAAGTCGGCGCGGAAACGCGAGTTGGCCATGATGCCCCCCACGTAGGCCGCGGCGAGCACCACGGCGTCGGGCCGTTCGGCATCGAAGAAACCGCGGACGGCCACGGGGTCGAGCAGGTCCAGCTCCTTGTGCGTGCGGCCCACCAGATTGTTGAAACCGCGTGCCTGCAGGTTGTTCCAGATGGCCGACCCGACCAGTCCGCGATGGCCTGCCACGTATATTTTACTGTTTTTGTCTATCATGTTCCTATACTTTGTCCTGCCGGCGTCGGCGCACGGTGGCGTTTCCGCCGTGCCGGTCGGCAGTGTCAGTCGTCAAGCTGCACCTTGAGGTGGATTTTCTTCACGTGTCTCATGTCATGCTCCACCATGATGCGCACCAATTCCGCAAAAGGTGTCTTCGTAGGATTCCATCCCAGCACGGTACGCGCTTTCGAAGGGTCGCCCAGCAGCTGTTCCACCTCGCACGGGCGGAAATATTTGGGGTCCACCTCCACGAGCACGCGGCCCGTCGCCGTGTCGATGCCCTGTTCGTCCACGCCCGTGCCTTTCCACTCCAGCCGGATGCCCAGTTCGGCGAAAGCCAGTGTGCAGAATTCGCGTACGGTGTGCATCTCTCCGGTGGCTATCACGAAGTCTTCGGGCACTTCGTGCTGCAACATCATCCACATGCACTCCACGTAGTCGCGGGCATATCCCCAGTCGCGCCGTGCGTCAAGGTTTCCGAGATAGAGCTTGTCCTGGTATCCCTGCTTGATGCGTGCGGCCGCCAGTGTGATTTTGCGGGTTACGAAAGTCTCGCCGCGCCGTTCGCTCTCGTGGTTGAAGAGGATGCCGTTCACGGCAAACATGCCGTAGCTCTCGCGATAGTTCTTCGTAATCCAGAAGCCGTATTGCTTGGCCACGCCATAGGGGGAGCGGGGATAGAAAGGCGTTGTCTCGCGCTGGGGCACCTCCTGCACCTTGCCGAAGAGCTCGGAAGTGGACGCCTGATAGATGCGGCACGTCTTCTCAAGCCCGCAGATGCGCACGGCCTCGAGCAGCCGGAGCGTGCCCACGGCGTCGGCCTCGGCGGTGTATTCGGGTACGTCGAACGACACCTTCACGTGGCTCTGTGCGGCCAGGTTGTAGATTTCGGTAGGATGTATGTCGCTGATGATGCGTACCAGCGAAGAGGAGTCTGTCATGTCGCCCCAATGCAGGTTCACCAGTCTCGACTTTTTCATGTCGCGCACCCACTCGTCGAGGTACAGGTGTTCGATGCGTGCCGTGTTGAACGAGGAGGAACGGCGCAGGATGCCGTGCACCTCATAACCCTTTTCAATCAGGAATTCGGCCAGGAAGGAACCGTCCTGCCCCGTGATGCCGGTGATAAGTGCAACTTTTCTCATAAGTGTCGGTTTGGTAGTGTTTCAGTTCCGGCGGCTGCCGGGTGTATCCTCAGTGTGCGGACTTCTTCCTTATCCTTCGGGAAAGCCATACGTGCCCGGCGGTCCACAGCACAATGTCGATGGCCAGCAGGATGTTCGCGTCCACCACGTGCAGCAGCCCGAAATTGAGCACCAGGAAGAACAAGGCAACCAGCAGGATGGCGCATAAGGTGGAGTGGGGCCCCATTCCCAGTGCCATGAGCTTGTGGTGGATGTGCGTCTTGTCGGGCAGGAAAGGATTGGTCCCCCTCCTGATGCGTCCGAACATGACACGTATCAGATCAAAGCACGGCACAAGCAGCGCCGAGGCCGCCATGACGAATGCATCGGAGCGCGCGCCGGCGTCGTGTTGCGGGCACAGGGTCAGCCGTATGGTCAGCAAGGCCAGCAGCAGGCCTATGCACTGGCTGCCGCAGTCGCCCATGAAGATTTTCCGCCGGCGTTCTATGCTGCCGAAGACGTTGTAGACGAAAAAGACGGCCAGTGCGCCGAGCACCGAAAAGGCCAGTGCGGCGTAAATGAACGCCCCCCAAAGGAAGTACAATATGCCGAAAAAGAGGAACGCCATCATGCTGAGGCCCGAAGCCAGCCCGTCAATGCCGTCTATCAGGTTGGTGGCGTTGATGATGTAGACAATGAAAAGCACCGAGACCGGCATACCGACGACCGCCGGCAACTCATGGATGCCGAAAAGGCCGTACAGGTCCTTCAGCCAAAGACCCGAGCCGACCATCATCGCCGCACAGACAAACTGACAGCAGAACTTGGCGCGATAGCCTATGTCAGTCAGGTCGTCGGCCACGCCTTCAAAGTAAATCAACGTCAGGGCGCAGATGCCCAAAGCCAGGCCCGGGTCGAGCAGATACCGCACGCCGGCATTCCCGTTACGCGTCAGGTAGACGCCCGTCAGCAGGGACATGCTCATGATGATGGCAGGCAGGAACGCCACACCGCCCAACCGGGGCACGGTGCCTATGTGCACTTTGCGATGGTCCGGCTTGTCGAACAGTTTCTTCGTGTAGGAGATATGAATAATCTGCGGCATGACGAGCGCAGCGATGGCAGCCGAAGCTAAGAATACCAATATGATGTAAACCCAATCCATATACAACTGATGTGTCTGATGTTCTCCGGTCCGGCGGAAAGCGGGGCGCGGACACCTGTCCCGGCCATTCGGGGGAATGTATGCCGGGAATGCCGTCCGCAACTCCTCGGAGAGAAATTTTTCCCAAAGTTAAGCATATATTTTAGAAAAGAAGTGTTTTTATTTCAAAACAATGTAATAAGCAAGCCATATCTCGGTTTATCTCCCGTCGGGAGCGGGGGGAAAAACAATACGCACAAGAGTTTGGTGCCCGTCTGGAATTTTAACACAATTTGCTTTTGGCCGGAAAATGTATTATCTTTGTAACAGGAAACGGGGCAGATTGTTGCAATCTGCCCCGTTTCCTGTATTCCGAGCCCTGTTTCCGCCCGGAACTGTCCCTATGATAGTATTTCGTAGCCGGCATGTAGGAAAAACTACATGCCATGTAGCCTTTCCCGTCCCTGCATGTAGGCGAAACTACAAGCCATGTACGCCCCGCCGACTGTAAGTTCAAGATAGAAGTGCAAATTTTCGAAGAGTTTCCACTCCTATTGGTCCATAAACACTTTGGAGGTTTGCC